>NZ_MLHQ01000012.1 GCF_001999305.1 Rodentibacter myodis
TTAAAGGTCTTTGCTTCCGTCAATGAACCTGAAATTCATGCTAAATATTTACCCCCGCCTATGCTCTGTAATTTGCGTGTGCGTCAACCTAATCGGCAAGCCAAATTGCCTGCTGCTTATATTAATCAAATCAAACGTTATGGTGATGCGGTAACCTTCTTTATTCACGGCTACAATGTGGGGTTAGGTCACTTAGGGCAATTTCCTAGCGCGGAGGAATTAGGTAATAAGCCCGCTTATTATTTTAATGCCCCCAAACCGGAAGAGGTGCAACGCCCTTATCTTCATTTTTTAGCCGATGATATTGAGCAATATGCCAACACAAAACTTGCCGCTCATCCGCCTCACTGGAAATCCACGGATAGGCTGCCGAAAGAACAATTTATTAAACAAGCTGATGAAAAGCTTAATGGAAAAAATGCCCTTTCTTGGTATCCCAATGTGGAGTACTATTTGAATCTTGCCGCAAGCGGACAAGACGAACTGCGTGAATTTACCCGTTGGGAAGATTACAGCCGTATTGTCGGTGTCACTTGGTCCGGCAGTGTTGACCCCAGCATGGTGTTCTTTCGGGCTGAAATGTATGCCAATGAAGCAGGACATCAATTCGCGTTGATTTTGCAAGACTTAATTAAGAAAGATATTCAAATTAATATAATCACCCACTCATTGGGGGCGAGGGTGGCACTTTCTGCATTAAATATTTTAGGTAACCACCCAACCTTTAAAGAGGCGATAGATAACCTGATAATGTGGGAAGCTGCGGTGGCAGATAATGCCCTGACGGAAAATTACACCAAAGAACACAACCCTATTGCCATGGAGCTTTTTCCTTTTGCCCATCGTGCGGCGAAGCACATTAGCGTGATTGCCTCCGATGAAGATGGCGTATTGGGTGGGGATTATGACTTTAAACGTGCCAAAATGGATTCCTTTAGCGGTTTATTAGGCGGGGCTTACCCGAAAAAATACACTCATTTAGCTTCCGATAGCTTCTTTCTTGGCGGCGGTTTGTCTGCCCTGTTGGATTACTATCGTGATAATGATATGGCCCAATATATCGGGCTTATTTATCAAGATAGCCGTTATAACGGTGGACTGCCCATCCACCCAAACTCGGTTTATGCCAGAGGCATTAAAGAGAAAATCCGTCATCTTTTTCTAACGGAAGCCGATGAAATCAATAGACAAGCGAATGAAAAAGTCATTCCGCCATTAGACAGTTATCATTACCTCAAACCTTGGAGCCATTACCGTTATTTTTATCCGGATATTTTGGCGCATATTGTTGAAGCATTTTGTGATACGTTATTTAACGGGATGGCGACAAATACAGGTGTGCGGCAGGCGTTGGGGTTTGTGGCGGATAAATACACAAGAAATAAAAAATCTAAATATTATGATGCATTTATCGCTGAGCTTTTTGGAGAAGGAATCCTTTCTTTTAATGATCAAACTATCGAAATTAATGATGATAAATATCCTTACTTTTTATCGCATTCCGCAATGCGGGATTTTGAATGGCGCGATGATACCATTCAATCTTTTAGGATTTTTGATTTGATTTATAGTG
>NZ_MLHQ01000013.1 GCF_001999305.1 Rodentibacter myodis
AAATATTCGGGCTTGGATTCTATTAAATTAGAGAATAAGCCTAATGTGCTGTGCTGTGCTGTGCTTGGCAGTGTATGTTTCATGCTCTAAAAAGAAAAGAAGTTTTTACTATATGCTTACAAAATAAACACCCCTACGTCTTATTTTTAATTATTCTTAATCTAAGAAGAATTTGTGTATTCTATAATATCTCTGTTAAAAAGACAAACTCTTTTTGTAAATGGAATGTAAATAATGAAATAAACAGTAACAATACCATTCCCAATAAAAACAACGAGTTATTGCATTTTTTTAACTTGATGAACTTTGAGCAATACATTACTGACATTAATTTACATTTCTACTTTAATACTCCTTTCTCTACTTAGAATAAAAAGTTATAAAAACTTAATCAACTAGAAATTTTATTAAATCCCCCACAAACGCTAACCGCACTTTATTGTCGGATAAATCCTTCATAAATTTGAATTTTAATGGACCGTCAAAACGGTAGGTGATCGGTTCTTTTTGAATAAGCTGAATAAATTTTTCAGGATCAACTTTTGCCGTTGGGGAAAATTCAATAAAACCACCTTGCGTGCCGGCATCAATGCGTAGCACTTTAAGCGGTTCTATCAACAAGCGAAGTTCGGCAATTTGGAGTAAGTTTTTCGTGGCATCCGGCAACAAACCAAAACGGTCGATTAATTCCACTTTTAGTTCATCCAATTCTTGCTTATTTTTTGCGGCGGCAATGCGTTTATAGAAAGACAAACGCATATTCACATCACCAAGGTATTCATCGGGCAGTAATGCCGGTACGCGAAGTTCAATTTCCGCCTGTTGTTGGGTTAATTCTTCTAAAGAAGGTTCACGCCCTTCTTTAAGGGCTTTAACCGCCGCTTCAAGCAATTCCATATAAAGGGAAAAACCGATTGTTTCAATTTGTCCGCTTTGTTCATTGCCGAGCAATTCCCCTGCACCACGAATTTCTAAATCGTGAGTAGCAAGAATAAAGCCAGCTCCGAGATTATCCAGATTTTCCAAAGCATCAAGACGGCGTTCGGCATCTTTTGTCATCATTTTGGGCGGCGGTGTCAGTAAATAGGCGTAAGCCTGATGGTGCGAACGTCCAACCCGTCCACGCAACTGATGTAGCTGTGCCAAACCAAAATGATCGGCACGTTCAATAATGATGGTGTTTGCAGTTGGTACATCAATACCGGTTTCGATGATGGTTGAACACACTAATACGTTATAACGTTGATGATAGAAATCGGTCATCACCCGTTCCAGCTCCCGTTCCCGCATTTGTCCGTGTCCCACAATCACACGGGCTTCCGGCACAAGTGCGGTCAGTTTTTCTGCCGTATTTTCAATGCTCGCGACATCATTGTGTAAATAGTAAACCTGCCCACCACGCAGAATTTCCCGTAAAATTGCTTCCCGCACCGTTAAATCATCTTTTTGACGAACAAAGGTTTTAATGCTTAAACGGCGTGCCGGTGGCGTAGAAATAATGGATAAATCCCGAATGCCGTTCATCGCCATATTAAGGGTTCGTGGAATGGGGGTGGCGGTGAGGGTGAGGATGTCAATATTGGCACGTAACTGTTTGATTTTCTCTTTTTGCCCCACGCCAAAACGGTGTTCTTCATCAATAATTAACAAGCCGAGATCGCTAAATTTCACATCCGATTGAATCAGTTTGTGCGTGCCAATCAGAATATCCACCTTGCCTTCGCTAAGATTTTGCAAAATTTGCTTTTGTTCTTTTGCGGTTTTAAAACGGGATAGCATTTCCACATTCACCGGTAAATTGGCAAAGCGATCTTTAAAGTTTTCATAATGCTGTTGTGCCAATAATGTCGTTGGCACAAGCACTGCCACTTGTTTATGATTCATCACGGCTAAAAATGCCGCACGCATTGCCACTTCTGTTTTACCAAAACCTACATCACCGCAAACCAAGCGATCCATTGCTTTTGGCTGACACATATCGGCAATTACTGCATTGATCGCCATTTGCTGATCGTGCGTTTCTTCAAAAGGAAAGGTCGCCGCAAATTGTTGAAATTCTTCCCGATCATATTTAAACGCAAAGCCTTTTTGGGCTTCTCGTTGCGCATAGACATCAAGCAGTTCTGCCGCCACATCACGAATTTTTTCCGCCGCTTTTTGACGGGATTTTGCCCAAGCTTCATTGCCTAATTTATGCAATGGCGCACTTTCATCCGAGCCGCCCACATAACGACTGATTAAGTGCAATGAGGTCACCGGCACATAAAGTTTCGATTCGTTGGCATAGTTCAGTAATAAATATTCCGCCTTAATACCGCCGGTGTCCAAAGTGACCAAACCGCCATACCGTCCTACACCGTGATCCAAATGAACCACCGGCTGCCCGATTTTGAGTTCTGCCAAATTCCGCACCAAGGTATCGGGATTAATGGTTTTACGTTTATCCCGTTGGCGTTGTTGCACCCGCTCACCAAGTAAATTGGCTTCACCGATAATCGCTAATGGCGGTGTTTGATCAATAATAAATCCTTGCTCAATGGAACTGACCAGCAGGCTAAATTTTTCCGTTTCTGCTTGATCGAGTGATTTGATTTGTTTTGGTTTGAGTTTAAGCGGTTGCAGTAAATCCAGTAGGGTTTCACGCCGTCCTTCCGTTTCAACGGAAAACATCACATTACCGTTGAACGATTCAATAAACTGACGCAACTGTCCGAGCGGTTCTTTTTGTTGCGATTGAATGGTAATTGGCGGCAAAGGAGAAAGCGGCAGATTTTTTTGACGTACCGATGATCGCACTTTTTCTGTTTTCAGTGTAATGCGTGGATAGTTTTTCAAATGATGATTCACATCATCAATATTCAACCAAAGTTTTTCCGGCGGTAACAACGGACGCATTGGATCGGCTTTACGTTGTTCGTAGCGTTGTTTGGCATCAAGATAAAATCGTTCAGCCTGAGCCTGATTGCCTTCCATATCCACAAAGAGGGTTTGTGCCGGTAAATAATCAAACAAGGTTGCCATTTCTGCAAAGAAAAGCGGCTGCCAATATTCAATCCCGGAAATCAGTGTGCCTTTACTAATTTGCTGATAAATATGTTCCGGATCACGGCGAATTTCGCCAAAGGTTTCGCGAAATTGCGTGCGGAAAAATTCAATGCCTTTATTATCTGTAGGAAATTCGTGTGCCGGCAACAGATTAATCGATTGAATTTCATCAAGGGTACGTTGACTATCCACATCAAAAGTGCGAATGGAATCAATTTCATCATCAAAAAAATCTAATCGAAAAGGCACGTTGCTCCCCATTGGAAAGAGATCGAGCAATGATCCACGCACCGCATATTCGCCGTGTTCCAATACTTGTTCCACTGCACGATAGCCTGCCGCTTCCAACTGTAAACGCATTTTGTCAATAATGAGACGGTCGCCTTTTTTAATCAGCAATACATTATGTTGCAGATATTGTGGCGGACAAAGACGTTGCATTAGCGTGGAAATGGGTAAGAGAAAAATACCTTTTTTGGCATTTTGCAAATAAAAAAGCGCACTTAAACGGGAGGAAATAATTTCTTGATGAGGCGAAAACGTATCATAAGGCAGGGTTTCCCAATCCGGAAATATCCGTACATCGAGAAGGCTTAGTTCCGACAAAACGCGCGACAAACGCACCGTACTTCGGGTATCGGGGGTGACCACAACGGTTAGCCCTTGATTTTGTTCGGCAATTTCACGCACGGCAAGGGCATCTGCACCCTGTAATACGTTACCTAAAATTTTGTGATCTTTTGCTTCGGTGGGAATATCGGGTTGGAAAAAACTACTGCTCATAACTGCGCCAATCTGTTGTAAAAATTGGCGCATAGTTTACTGAATTAAAAAGGGGGATTCAAGTTAAGATCTGTATAAAAAAACAGGCTATTTTTTAAAGAGGGAATCTTCTTTGCAGAGATTGCCATTTTCATCTTCACGCATTTTCGTCAGCCCACAACACTTCGGGGAATCAAGATCGTAGCTTTTTAAAAAACGGTCATATTTTTCTAATGCCTGTTTAAACCAGCCTTTTGTTTTTTCGGTTTGTGCTTTTTCCGTCATAAATGTTCCTCCAAATAACGTTTAATTTCTAAACGAAAACATTCTATGCTTTTTTTCTTATCAAAGGGAAATTGTTTTTTCGTGAAATAGGCAAAAAGGTGTGGAAAACGTGCCTCCCCTTGTTCTTTTAACAAACGGCGAATTGAAGGCGTGGCAGCAAACAAAGTGCGGTGAAAATTAGCGAAGTTTTTGAGGCTTTGCCAATCTTCCTCATTTAGCGACCAATCCCTTTTTTCAGCGGCTATTTTCTCGGCAAAAGGATGAAAAGATAAGCCAATATTACGCTGAAATTGTTGATGTGCCATTTGTGCCAATTCCCGCCCTTTTTCCGATATTCCCCGCAAAGCGATTGCCGAATAACAACCGCTGCTTGCTTCCGGATGTTCCCCCAAATGCACCAAAATAAAACCACACTTTTGCCAAAAATGTTCTAATTCTTCCGTATAACCAAAGCTCACGGACAGAAAATCCACTTCCGCCTGCAAACAGGATTGTATCAAAGATTGCCCTATGCCCTGTTGCTGCCAATTCGGCTGCACGGCAATGCGGGAAATACGCAGAGAACGTAGTCGGCACGCCTGTGGAAGATGGGCGTGAAAACAAAGTGCTTGCGGAACAAGGTTGCCTTTTGGGCGGCGTGTTCCCTGTTGGATTTGTGTAATCAGTTTTTCATCCTTCATTCCGCCTTCTTCTAACGCCCAAACCGCACCAAGCAAATGTTGTTGCCATTTGGCAAGGTAAAAACGCTGTCTTTCACCATCAAATAAACGGCGTAAATCAATGGGCGAGGTGCGGTAATGTGCCAATGTCATTAAACCGTAGAAGGTTTCGGCGGTAGGAATAAGTTGTGTTTGAGCTATTTCACTGATTTGAATCTTGGCATCCGCCCGATAGGCAATCTGCTTAAATTTATCTTCTGCATTGAGCATTAAAAGCTCATCAATAAAGGCTTCAAGCGGATCGTTTTCCTGCCAACGCAGGGGCTGTTGTAATTCAACGTGCTGAAAAGTGCGGTTAATTTTTTGCTTAAATTTCAACGTAAAGCCCCGCCCTGTGCCTTCGTAGCTATGAAGAGTGGTGCTGAAAATGATATGGCGAAAATAGCGTGAAAATTGTTGCAATAGAGGCAAGGGAATCATCGCCGCTTCATCCACCAACAACCACGCCTTTTTACTAAATGTCGGATTGCGTTGTAGTCGTGCGTGGAGTTCATCGGGTGCGATAAATTCAATCTCCCCTTCGGCAAAATCATACAATGTTTTCACCGCATTTTTATTGGGCGCGGTGAGGTAAATCGGTGCTTTAATTTGATTTATTAAAAAACCAAGTAAAGCGGATTTTCCCCGACCCCGCTTTGCCGTTAAGAAATAAAGATCCGATTGTTGCTGTAAAATTTGTTCGATAATTTGTTGTTGTGAAGGGGTGGCTTGTTTTTGGGTTTCCGATTGATGAAAATTAGGGGAAAAATTGACCGCACTTGGTTCGCTCAAAATAGGGAAATGATAATGTGCAATACATTGTTGAAAATAATGAATAAAATTGGGCGTACAAATTGCCGAGCTATTGCCATTCCAACGAAAACTGTCCCCATCAGACCGCTGTGCCAAATTATCCCAATCCGATAATAACAGGCAAAGCGTCCCCCCCATTTTTAACGTACCTGCCGCAATGGCAAGGGCTTCCAAATGAATCCCCTTTCGCCCATCAAACAAAATATGCTCAAATTCCTGCCCAAGCAAATTCCCCGCTTTAGAAAAAGGCACACCATACTCCCCCACCACCAATACTTGCGGAGGTAAATTTTCGGGCAATTTATCGGAAATCAGCACTTGGCATTGCCGGGGTTGCATTGGAAATTTTTGTTCTCTCACACCGGCCGAATACTCTCTCTATCTAATTTGGCATCAAATTCTTTTTGTAAGAGAAGAAGTTTTTTGTCTTGTTCCAGTTCTTTGCAGGCTTGTTCCCGTAGATCTTGATAAACCTGTTTGCGATAATCCATTGGAGTGGTGACTTCGCGATCATCCAATTGAATGTCAATATTGATCGGGCTGTCATAAAGTTGGCTGAGGGCTTCTTCCAGCATTTTGATATTACGGGCTTGACGTAAATGGGCTTTTTCAGAATGTAGTCCTAAGTGAATTTTACTTTCCGTTTTCTCCAACAAAAAGCAGTTTAACGCCAGTTCTTTGGCAAAACCACTGATGCCGGAACGTTCTACTATATCCGTCCATTCATCACGTTCTTGTGTGATAGCGATAATTCGTAAACGCAGTTCCGGCGTAATATCTTTTAAAATCGCCTGTTTGATATCGGAAGGGCGAATTGCGGTCTCGACTTTGGCAAGTTCGGGATTACTCCATTCCCAACGATAGGTTTCCGCATCTAAGATTTCTTGATCTTCCTGTTCCAACTCCGCATTGTCTTCCATTGTATTGGTGACGGTTTGAATATTTGGCGGAACACTCTGCGTTTGCGATACCGCCTGTGATGAAGGATTTTTCTTCGGTGGGGTCATTTCCCGCACGGGAAGTGCGGTCATTTTTCGTTGCGTTTTTTGTTCATCCAACGCTTGCACGCGATGTAAGGCTTCAGCCACCGCCTCATTCACTTCTTTTTGATGGGCTTGGCGTTCCCCTGCTTCAATTTGGTTAAGCTGTTTTAGGGCATCTAACGCCGCTAATCCGGCAAGATTGAGATCGCCATTTGAGGAAGAAGGGCGCGTGGTTTTCGATCCGCTAATAGATTTGTAGGTCGATTGAATATTTTGCGACAACACCGGGACATCAATATAATTTCCCTGATTTTCGACCGCACTTTTTTCTGCGCTTGGACGATTTTCAGGTGTATTAACCTGAGGTGTTGCCGTAAGGAACTTTGGGTGAAATGCCAACGCCCTCAATAATGTCATTTCCGCCCCCACACGATAATTTGGTGCGGTGCTTAATTCTTTTCTGCCGGAAACCACAACTTGGTAGAAAAACTGCACGTCTTCCGGTGCGATATGTTTTGCCAAAAATGAAAGATGTTCATTCTCGCCCGTGGTATTCTGCGGCAATAATTGCATTAAGGCGATTTGATGAAGTTTTTCCGCCACTTCAGACAATAATCCGTCCCAATCTGCGGCTTTTTCGGCAACGGTTTGCAGGGTTTTCATCAAGCGTTCGCCATTGCCTTGGTGTAAGGCATAAATAATTTCAATGGCTTGGCTGTCATCCATTAAGCCCAACATTGCATTTACCACCTCCACGGTAACGTGGCGATCCCCCATTGCAATGGCTTGATCCGTCAGGCTTAAACTATCACGAATACTGCCTTGTGCTGCTTTTGCCAATTTGTCCAACGCCAAAGGTTCAAAGTCAATTTTTTCTTGGTTAAGAATGTGTGCAAGATGTTGTGAAATTTGCGTTTCATCCAATGCTTTTAGGTGAAATTGCATACAACGGGACAAAATCGTCACCGGCAATTTTTGCGGATCGGTAGTGGCAAGCAGAAATTTGACGTATTCGGGCGGCTCTTCCAAGGTTTTTAATAAAGCATTAAAAGAATGGCGGGATAACATATGCACTTCATCGATTAAGTACACTTTAAAACGCCCTACCACCGGTTTGTACTGCACGTTATCCAACAGTTCTCGCGTGTCTTCCACCTTTGTGCGGGAAGCGGCATCAATTTCAATGAGATCAATAAACGTGCCTTGTTCAATGGCTTTACAGTTTTCACATTCACCACAAGGATGATCCGTAATGCCATTTTTAATGCAGTTTAAACCTTTGGCAAATAGGCGGGCGATAGAGGTTTTTCCCACGCCACGCGTGCCGGAAAAGAGATAAGCGTGATGTAGCCGTTGTTCTTTTAATCCATTAGAAAGTGCGGTGAGAATATGTCCTTGTCCCACCACATCTTCAAAGGTTTGAGGTCGCCATTTTCGGGCTAAGACTTGGTAGCTCATTTGCTGTAATTAATGACCTTCAAAATTCACTAAGGTGTAGCAAGCCACACCAAGATCGGTTAAACGTTTTTCACCGCCCAATTCAGGCAAATTAATCACAAATGCCGCGTGATTGACTTTTCCGCCCAAACGTTCTACCAATTTTACCGTGGCTTCAACCGTACCGCCGGTGGCAAGTAAATCGTCAATAATTAATACGTTATCTCCGGCTGAAATGGCATCGGTGTGCATTTCCAAAGTATCTTCGCCATATTCTAATTGGTAGGATTGGGAAATGGTTTCACGGGGTAATTTTTTCGGTTTACGCACCAATTCAAAAGGCAGTCCTAAGGCAAGGGCAACGGGCGCACCAAAAATAAATCCACGGGATTCCGTCCCCAATACTTTGGTGATCTTTTTGTCACGGTATTGTTCTACGATCAAATCTACCGCCGCTTTAAACGCCGCCGGCACTTCTAATAGGCTGGTAATATCACGGAAAACAATCCCTTCTTTCGGGTAATTTGGAATGGATTTAATGGAAGATTTGATGAGTTCAAGTTGTGTATTCATAAATAGCTCAATAATGAGAGATAAAATCAAGATTTTTTAGGCGGGCATTCTATCATAAAACATCAGTAAAAATGGAAGATTAGGAGGGGAAAATTTCTATCTGTTTTTTATTTGTTGAGAGATATTAAAAAGTGAGGGGAAAAGTGCGGTCATTTTTTGCTGTGTTTTTTTATAGCACCCACGCTTTTTATAACAATCTATTTACAAATCACCTAGAAATGTAAATTATGGTAAAGATTGGGCAAGTTATCTGTGATTTTACCTCCTATTTTTATAAAATGTGAGCGAAATTTGAGTTTTTCAACCGCAGTAAAATGAGATGTCTCGGTTGGAAATAAACTCAAATTTCTCTTCATTTAAAGTTTATTTTAGGAGTGTTGAAATGAACAAAATTTTTAAGGTGATTTGGAATCATGCTACGCAGTCGTGGGTGGCGGTTTCTGAATTACAGAAAGCCAAAGGAAAGACCAAATCAAGAACCGGTCATAAACTTTCTTTGGTGGCAATTTCTTTAGCTGCGGCAGGTTCTACCTTAATTGGTAGTTCGGTATTAGCGGCGACAGCCACGATGACTGGCGGTGGTTCGAACATTGTTATTTCAGGCTCTACTAGTGCGTCCGCACATGCAACAGAAGGTGTGGCGATTGGTAATGATGCACATGCTAGTGGTGAGCGCAGTGTGGCTCTTGGACGTGGAACAGGGGCAAACGGCACAGCATCAATTGCTATCGGTTGTAATACCAAAGCTTCTGGGGATGCTAGTATTGCTATCGGTTGTAACACCAATGCAACTGGGACACAAGCTATTGCGATGGGTCAAAATGCAACAGCCTCCGGCTCAAGGTCCATTGCGATTGGTATTCATGCGAATGCTCAGGATACAGATAATGTGATTATCGGTTTTAATTCTACAGTATCGGGTGGTGAAGGTTCTGTTGCTGTTGGTCGTAGAAATACGGTTTCCGGCATTGGGAATGGGTTAGCGTTTGGGGATTCTAATGATGTATATGGTGACCAAGGGGTTGCATTAGGTTTTAAATCTTCCACCGGCGGTGACTATTCTTATGCAATGGGGTCAGCCGCTCGTACTCAATCCGCAGCTGCCTTGGCTATCGGTTACAATGCCCGTGTTATGGATGGGTTAGATCGCGATGCGAATGTAAGTGTGAGGGTTCAAGATAGTAATGCTACCACTAATACAAGTAGAGAAAGTACGGCAGTCGGGGGCTCAACCCTTTATGTCTTACGCTCTTACGCAGCCTCTATTTATGGTTCTAATTCAGAGGCAAGAGATAGTAATCTTGCTACAGCAATTGGTGCTAAAGCGAAAGTTCAAGAATCTGCGAGAGGTACGGCTGTTGGTGCAGGCAGTAACGTGACTAATAACTCATCAGCGGGTATTTCCATCGGTGCAATTAGTGGAGTGAGTGATTCCAGACAAGGTATTGCCATTGGTGGAAATGCAACAGTTAATGCTTCACAAGCTGCGGTGGCTGTTGGTCCTAACATCCGTATTGTCAATGCACCGGGTTCAGGTACATTTGGTGCCAACAGCAGCAACACCGGTACGAATACCTTTGTTTTAGGTAGCAACGTGAGTGTGAATACCACCGGTTCTGTTATTTTGGGTAACCACTCCACTGAAGTGACTGATAGCAGTAAGGTTAAAGTTGAAAATATAACCTATGCAAACGTAAGTGGCATTAACTATACCGGTTTTGCCGGTAAGGTTGAGAATGCCGGTGCTTATGTAAGTGTGGGGAGAGAAGGCGCTGAACGCCAAATCAAAAACGTGGCGCCTGGTAATATCTCTAATGTTTCAACTGATGCGATTAACGGTTCTCAGCTGTATGCCGTGATGGCGAAAATAAATGCGAATAATATAGCATATACTTTCAATGTAGGTAATGATTCCAAAGCATCCGTTAGGACGATCAACGCCACCAATAACGTACGCTTCTTAAATGGTACACACACTCAAGCAGTGGTAAGTGATAACGGAAAAGGGGCAAATGTTACCTTTAACGCAATCACCGGGACTTTTGGTCCAATTACCGAGCAATCTGTCGGTATGTTAAATAATGGGACTAATGGTTTAGCAACCACTAATGATGTTGTTACAGCAGTAAACAAAGGTTTTTGGCAAATTGGTAATGGCACGGTACAAAATAATGTTCATTTTGGCGATCAAGTTCACTTTACGGGTAGTGGTGCAGCAAATGTTACTTTGGTTAATATCACCAAAGACGCTGGTGGAACGGCAAATGGCAGAACTACAGTCAATATTCATGTGCCTGAACTTAACTTTACTGGTATCAACGGTATTGTGGTTAATAAAACAGGCAATAATGTTACCATTTCCTCCACAACAACCGGCGGCTCAGGAAGTAGCACAGTAGAAAACTATTTCCATGTGAATGATGGCACGACAAATCAAACAGCAGGCAATGCAGCCACCAATAAAGGATCGGTAGATTCTAAAGCCGGTGCAACCGGTGTTAATGCCACCACTGCCGGTGTGAATGCGAAGGCTTCGGGTGTAAGCAGTATCGCAATGGGTTTAAGTGCAAATGCAACAAGCACTCGTGGTATTGCGATTGGTGAAAATTCATCTGCAGAACAACAACAAGGTATTGCGATTGGTTTTGACGCTAAGGTTTCTCGCGGTGATCTTGGTAATAATGGTATTGCAATTGGTACGCAAGCTAACGCCTCTGAACAGCAAACTGTTGCAATTGGGTGGGCGGCTACAGCCAGCAAAAATTCTGCAATTTCAATGGGTTGGCAGGCAAACTCAAGTGGTGATGCTGCGGTGGCTATTGGTCCACAATCTAAATCTTATTTGAATGACAGTATTTCAATTGGTCGTAATGCCACTACAAATGCGTTGCAAAGTATTGCGATTGGTTACAGTACGCTGGTTACCGGTAAAGATGCGATTGGTATGGGGCGTGACACTAATGTAACGGGACAAAGTGCGGTCGCTATTGGTAATAATTCAAAAGCAGCGTTACAAGATTCGGTGGCATTGGGTTCTGAATCTGAAACCAGAAGTGGTGTAGCGGTAGGCAGTGCTACGGTTAATGGTGTAACCTATGGTGGTTTCTGTGGTACGTTGGCTGCGACTAACCGTGTGGTTTCTGTAGGGACAGCAGGTAAAGAACGTCAAATCCAAAATGTGGCAGCCGGTCAAATTTCTAATACTTCCACCGATGCGATTAATGGTTCGCAACTTTATGCAGTGATGAATAATGGCTATTGGAAAATCGGTAATGGAAGTGCGGTCGTAAATAACGTTGCTTTTACCAACCAAGTTAATTTCACCGGTTCAGGTCGGGCGAATGTAACTGTCACTAAAAACAGCGACAGCCTCACGACTGTCAATGTGGATGTACCGAATTTAACCTTTATTAACGGTACTAATATTGCGATTACGCAAGAAGGTAATAATGTAACGATTTCTTCAACTGGCTCGAATGCAACAACACCAAATATCACAAATTTAACGCCAAATGCCACAACAGGTAAAATTGATGAGCCGAGTAACGGTGGTGATTTTGTCAATGCAACCACGATCACCAACGCGATCAATAATGCCTTCCACACTGTAAATTCAACTAATAGTGATGAGCAGGTGAAAGCAACTAACGGCACAACTACCGTGAAAGCAGGAGATACCCTTGATTTTGTAGCGGGTAAAAACTTGGTGGTAAACCAAACCAATAAAACAATCGCATTTGGTTTATCGCAAGATATTAATGTAAGCAATATCACAGCGGGCAATATCACCGTAGGCAACACCACAATCACAAACGGTACAATCAACGGATTAAATAGCGAATTGAAGCCAACCAACAGCGTGGCAACAAACAGCAATAAAACAAATGCAGTTTCTCAAAATGCACCGACAACCGTAAACGGCTCAAATGCCGCCACCGTCAATGACGTGTTGAATGCAGGTTGGAACCTGCAAGAAAATGGCACAGCGAAAGATTTCATCGCGGCTTATGACACTGTAAACTTTGTGAACGGCACAGGTACAGCGGTCAATATCACCACTGAAAACGGCAAAGTTTCAAAAGTGAAAGTAGATGTGAAGGTCGATAATGCGACTATCACAACGAAACCTGACGGTACAGTGACAGCCAATGTGACCAACTTGACCACCAACGATAACGGTACAATTAAAGTTGTTGATGGCGGTAATGGTGACAATTTGGTGAATGCAACCACGATTACCAATGCGATCAATAATGCGTTCCATACGGTAAATTCAACCAACAGTGATGAACAGGTGAAAGAAACCAATGGCACAACCACCGTGAAAGCAGGGGATACCCTTGATTTCGTGGCAGGTAAAAACTTGGTTGTAAACCAAACTGGTAAAAATATTGCGTTTGGTTTATCGCAAGATATTAACGTGACCAATATCACGGCGGGCAATATCACCGTAGGCAACACCACCATTACAAATGGCACAATCAGCGGATTAAACAGCGAATTAGCGCCAACCAACAATGTGGCAACAAACAGTAATACCAACGTTGTTTCTCAAGAGGCACCGACAACGGTAAACGGCTCAAATGCAGCTACTGTAAACGATGTATTGAACGCAGGTTGGAACTTGCAAGAAAACGGCACGGCGAAAGATTTCGTTGCGGCTTATGACACCGTAAACTTTGAGAACGGCACAGGCACAACCGTCAACATCACCACTGAAAACGGTAACGTTTCAAAAGTGAAAGTGGATGTGAAAGTTGATAACAGTACTATCACAACAGATCCAAATACAGGTGAAGTAAAAGCCAATGTAACCAATTTAATCACCAACAATAACGGTACAATTAAAGTTGTTGATGGCGGCAATGGTGACAACTTGGTAAATGCAACCACAATCACCAATGCGATCAACAATGCATTCCACACCGTAAACAGCACCAATAGCGACACTCAGATTGTCAAGGGTGATGGCAATACAACTGTCAAAGCAGGCGATACATTAAGTTTTGAAACGGGTAAAAACCTCGTTGTAAATCAAACAGGTAAAAATATCGCATTTGGTTTATCCGAAAGCATTAATGTGACCAATGTTACTGCGAATAACGTGTTCTCGAATGGTAGTCTTCCGAACCAAACTATTCAGGTAACCAGCGGCGGCGATACCTTCTTGAATCTGACCGGTTCAAACCCTGATCAAGTCGTAACAGCGAAAGATTTGAAAGATTACGGTTGGATTGTAAAAGCGGATGGTAATAACTATTCTGCGGCAGTACGTAATGTGAATACCGTGAACTTTATTGGTAAAAATGGTGTGAATGTAACAGGTAAAGCGAATGAGACTACCGGCATTTATGACATCACCGTAAGCGGTAAAGAAGTGAACTATACTTCTAACAACCAAACGTTAACCAATTCAACAACCGGTGAAGCTGAACCTAACCAAACCGTAGTGAACAATGTGAACTATGTGAATGGTACAGGCACAACACCAAATGTAACCATTAACAACGGTACATTAAATGTTGCCTTTGATATTAATACCACCAATGGTACGGTGAATGATAACGGTACAGTGAGTGTTACAGAGCCAAATTCATTCTTGAACGCAACGGAAGTGGCGAACTTGGTGAACAACTCATCATTCAATGCGACAATTGGTCGTGATGATGCGGCGTTTACAGACCAAGCCGGTAAAACAAACCACAAAGTGAAAGCGGGTGAGACATTAACCTTCAACGCAGGTAAAAACTTAATCGTTAAACAAGATGGCGGTATATTTACCTATGCGACAGATGAAAATGTCACCTTCAACAATGTGAACACCACAACATTAACGATTGGTAATGTTTCTAATTCGACTGCACCGAAAGTAGATTTCAATGCAGAAGAGGCGAAACCGGCAACCAACAATAATGAAACCAATGCACCACAATTTGCGTTGAATATCACTACAGAGGGTAAACCGACTCAAATTACGGGTGTGGGTTCAGTATTGAATCTAACCAATGTAACCACTAATCCGGGTGATGTGAATAACGTAACACGTCCAAATGGTTCAGACACGTTAGTGAACTTAACCAACTTACCGGAAGAAACATTGAATTCTGTAGTAACGGTTCGTGATATTGCGAATATGGGTTGGGTTGTAAAAGCCACCGATAACAACTACAGCAACACCGTGAAAAATGCGAACGAAGTGAACTTCGTGGGTGCAAATGGTGTGACGGTAGAAGGTTCTAATGACGGTGATGTGCGTACTATCACAATTAAAGGTAAAGAAATTAATTATCAAACCAATAATAATGTGACAAACGGTACGAATAGCACTGGCGATATAACCAATGCAACCGGTAGCAATGTTGATAATGTAAGTTATAACAATGGCACAGGTACGACTGCCAATGTAACTTATAACAACGGTACATTAAATGTAGCCTTTGACGTGAATACCGGTAACTCAACCGTCACCGATGGTAAAGCGGATTCAAACACTTACACCGATGCAAACGGCACAACGGTCACTAAACAAGGTGATACCTATGTGTATGCAAATGGTACGAACGTTGCAGATCCGTCAACAGTCACAACAACGGATAACAGCGATAAGATCGCAACCGTTGGCGATATTGTGAATACCATTAACAATGTGTACCACACTGTTAATAGCACGAAAGTTGATACACAAATCACTTCAAGTGCAAATTCGACAGGTACGCAAGTGAAAACAGGTGATACGCTTCAATTTACTGCAGCGAAAAACTTGGAAATCGTTCAAGACGGTCACAACATTACTTACGGTTTATCTAACAATATTACCGTGAATAATGTGAATACCACGACATTGACTGTGGGGAACACTTCTAACCCTACCGGTCCAAAAGTGGGTTTCAATGCGGAAAATGCGAAACCTGCAACCAATAATAATGCAAGCAATGCACCACAATTTGCATTGAACATTACAACCGGTGGCAATGTAACGCAAATCACAGGCGTGGGTTCAACCTTAAATACCACAGACATTGTGACTAACCCTAATGGTACTGTGAGTAGCGATAAATTGGTTGATTTAACCAATGCAACAACCCCTGATTCAGCGGCAACCGTGCGTGATCTCCAAAATATGGGCTGGGTTGTTGAAGCAGAAGACAATAATTATGTTGATACCGTGAAAAACGCTAACCGTGTGAAATTCAATGGTGATAATGCGGTAACTGTAACCGGTAATACGACTGCTGATGGCGTTCGTAATATCAACATCAGTGTGAATGCAACACAAATTGCAGGTCAAATCACCGGTAAAGTATTCAACAATGCGAATGGTACTGCAGGTTCTAATTCAACAACCGGTACACTTGCAAGTGTTGATGATGTTGCAAATGCAATCAACGGTAGCGGTTGGAACACCACATTAACCAATGGCAGCACGGCTCAAATCAATCCGGGCGATATTGTGAATTATGTGGATGGTAACGGCACAACGGCGAATGTAACCGTAAGCAAAGGTACAGACGGTAAAGATGTCTTTAACGTGAGCTACGATGTGAAAGCCGGTGATAACACTATTCAGGTTACCCCTGAAGGCGTGAAAGTGAACGTGACAACCGGTTCTGTCAACCCGAACGGTACCGTAAGTGTGGAGAACCCTGACTTAATCTTGAACGCTTCACAAGTGGCGAACTTGGTGAATAACTCATCATTCAACGTCACCACAGCGAAAAATGACGATCAAGTCGTAAGCGGTGGACACGAAACCGTTAAAGTGAAAGCAGGCGATACCGTTACTTATGCAGCAGGTAAGAACTTAGAAGTGAACCAAACCGGTTCAAACATTACCTACGGTTTATCCCAAGATATTACCGTAAATAATGTGAACACCACCACATTGACTGTTGGCGCACCGAACGTAACCGTAGATGGTAACGTCATCGTGAATCCAAAAGTAGATTTCAATGCGGAAGACGCTAAACCGGCAACCAACAATAATGTAAGCAATGCACCACAATTTGCATTGAACATTACAACCGGTGGCAATGTGACACAAATCACAGGTGTAGGCTCTGTATTGAATACTACCGATGTGGCGACTAACCCGAATAACGCTAACCGTACATCGGGCGATACCTTGGTGAACTTAACCAACTTACCGGAAGAAACATTGAATTCTGCGGTAACGGTGCGTGATGCAGCGAATATGGGGTGGGTTGTTGAAGCCAATGGCAACAACTACTCCGACACCGTGAAAAACGCTAACCACGTGAAATTCACCGGTGAAGGTGGCATAACCGTAAACGGTACAACAGATGATAACGGTGTTCGCACCATCACTGTTACAGCGAAAGCGGATGGTACAACGATCACCATTGATCCGAACGGCAATATCACGGCAAATACGACGGATATCAACACGAATCCGGATGGTTCTGTGACATTACCGAACGTGAGCAACGGTGGTAACTTGGTGAACGGTACAACGGTTGTGAATGCGATTAACAATGCAGGACACACCATTAAAGCAGCGAAAAACAATGAGTTAGTGGTATCTGATACAACTCAATCTGCGAAAGTTAATCCGGGTAAAACCGTCACTTATGCAGCGGGTAAAAACTTAGAAGCTAACATCAAAGTTGATACAAATGGTAATAGCACCGTTACTTATGGTTTAAGTGACAATATTTCTGTAACCAGCGTTCAAGTTGGTGGCAATACCGGACCAACCATTACCGGTGATGCAAACGGTAATGTTGTAATTGGTAAAGCCGATGAAAACGGTAACCTTGCACCAACTCAAATTAAAAACGTTGCGCCGGGTACCGATCCGACAGATGCAGTTAACGTAAGCCAATTAAGAGGCGTTGCAGGCAACATCAATAACCGTATCAATAAAGTCGATAAAGACTTACGTGCGGGTATTGCAGGTGCGAACGCAGCGGCAGGTTTACCACAGGTTTATATCCCGGGTAAATCATTGGTTGCGGTAGGTGCTGGCCACTTCAAAGGTGAAAATGCCCTAGCGGTGGGTTACTCACGTGCAAGCGATAACGGTAAATTAATCTTGAAACTTCAAGGTAATACCAACAGTCGCGGCGATGTGGGCGGCTCGGTAGCAGTGGGTTACCAATGGTAATCTAAACCACATAAAGTAACCCGTTAATTAGGGTTACTTCCCAAATCATAAAAACCGAAGCGAGATAATCGTTTCGGTTTTTTATTGCCATATTCATAGCTTTGTGTCTATGCTGAACAATTTTAATCATTCAATATTGGACGCTAAGCTTGGCATCCCTATCAATCACATTATTTCCTTTTGTGCTTTTATATACTAACATTTAGTCTGCCCCTCCATTTACGGAAAGAGTTGTCACGAAGTGATTGAGAGAGAGTAACGAAGGTATAAAAACATTGCAAAAACTAACCGCACTTTCCCCTCCTATGACGTAATAAATTTAAGAGCACTATGCCAATATCTAAAATACTAACCCATTGGAAGTACCTGAACTTTTATCTGGAATTTTAATACATACGCCAACATAGCGCCCTTATTAATCCACGTTATTTCCTTTTTTCGGCTATAGAATTTTTAAGTAACCTTCTAATTCTTTTATATTTTCTTGCCAAGAGCGGGTTAACGTTTCGAGCCATTTTTCAATATTGATAGCCCATTCATCTTTTTCGTTATGTTGCATTTTTTCAGCAAATTGTTGTAAGGTGAGCAATCCTACTGATCCCGCTGCACCTTTGATTTTATGCGCAATATCGGCAACAGGTTGTGCCCTGCTGCGATCGGAAAGATATACTTTATAGGCAGTATTTAATTCTTCAAAATAAGTCGGCATGAGTTGATTAAATAATGCCATATTCTTCGCCATTTGTTCCCGACCCAGTAATGCAATTAATGAAAGATCGAGTGTTGAATGAAAAGGTGTTTTATACGTTGACCCAATTGTATTTTTCGATTCATCCGTACCAAAAAAACGGTTTAAACATTGATGCAATTCTTCAATGGCTAAAGGCTTACGAAGTACCGCATCCATCCCTTTCACCAGATATTCTTTTTCACTTTGCATGATATTTGCAGTAAATGCCACAAGAGGGGGAAGAAAGTCATAAATACCGGCTTCATATTTTTTCCGTAGATGATCAGCAATATCAAAGCCTGACATATCGGGCAGTTTAATATCCAGTAATACGATGTCGTAAACATTACGCTCAAAACATTGAATTGCTTCCTGACCATTCATTGCCACATCAACTTTATGCCCCAACTTCTCCAGTACATTTTTTGCGACAATAATATTCAATTCTATATCTTCAACCAACAAGACTGCTAAAGATAAAGAATGCGTTATTTCATTTTTTGTTATTGGTTTTACCGGTTGTGCCAATATATTTAGATGAAAAGTTGAGCCTTGTCCCACTTGGCTTTCTACCGTCAAATCTCCCTGCATTAAAACAGCAAGGCTTTTTGAGATGGCTAAGCCAATGCCGCTACCGGCAGAACGATTGCTGTTTTCTTTCACTTGATAATACATTTTGAAAATATTATTCAATTCACATTGTGCAATGCCATTTCCTGTATCACGGAGTGCAAAGTGGAGTTCATTTTTGTCGTTAAAATCAACGGAAAGAGTGATCTCTCCTTTTTCGGTAAATTTCACGGCATTACTAATAAGATTCCAAAGAATTTGACTAAGCCTTGCACGATCTAAATATAAAAGATCCGGTAATGGCGTTTTAATATTTAAGAAAAACGCTAATTTTTTAGGCTCGCTCATTAGCACGGCAAAATTTTGGATGTCGTTAAGTAATGCGTGAATATCCGTTGGCTGCAAATTGAGTTCCAAGCGTTTGGCATCCAGTTTATCTAAATCAATAATATCACTAAAAATATGCCCCAAACTGACCGCACTTATATTGATGGTTTTCAGATAATTTCGTTGTTGAGCTGAAAGTTGTTCATCTAACAAAATTCGACTTAATCCAATAATACCATTAAGGGGGGTTCGCAACTCGTGGCTAATAGTAGCAAGCAAGGTGCTTTTATCACGACTATTTTTTTCCAATTTATCAAGCGCAATGGAAAGTTCTTTTTCTGCCTGAATTCTATCAGAAACTTCATTTTTCAAGCGAAAAACCGTCTTAGACAAATCTAATCTTGATCGTTCAAGCTGTTCTACCAACACGGTAAAAAAATAAATCACAAAAGGGGCGGTAAACAGTCCAAAAATAATGGATCGAAGTAAATCAATCCAATCAATTTTATTAGTGATAAATAAACTTAATAGGATCTGTGCGCTTAATGCGAAAATAGCAAGGATAACTAAACCAAGCAGAGAAAAACGAATCCGACCGAGTTTAATCACCCAATTAACATAGCGTTGTGTAAAGTATTTAAGATTTTTCATAGAAATATGGATAAGAAAAATAGAGCTTATTCTAACATTGAAAAGGCTTTGATGAATATTATGACAGGGAAAGAAGTTTTCACCTAAAAGTGCGGTCTATTTTTTGAAAGTTTTTATGGTAAGAAGTCGTAGTTAGCAGTTTGCGGTTTGCGGTTTG
>NZ_MLHQ01000014.1 GCF_001999305.1 Rodentibacter myodis
TTGAGGGGATTTTTGCATTGGGAGCAAATAACATCGGGGCAAAATAAATAGCGTAAAAGTAGAAATACCGTAGAAGTAGAAAGATACTAATCAAAGAACATAAACGCTTTGATTTTTATTGTAAAGAAACTCAATCCCATTATTCAAAAGCAAAGATTATTTAAGAAAGCGTAATTTAAATGGCAAATTTAATTTGAAGTGTTATTGGGAATGTTATTTAGGGTGTTTTTTAGGGTATTTTTTTGTATTGATGGTCTTGATGATATAGCAAACCGAATTGAAATGAGCAACCGCAAACCTCTAATAACGAGCCACGTTTTCTTACCGTAAGAATAATTAACCATCAAAATGCATTTCTATCCGTTTTCCTTCTACCTCAAAATAAAACCATAAAAATTTTCAAAAAATAGACCGCACTTTTCGTGTAAAACTTTCCTTTGAGATGAAGGGACGGAATAAAACAAGTTAAATAATAACCTCATCATTTTTTCATATACGGTGACAGTGAGTTTTGTTAGACTTACGCAAAAAATTTTTTGACAACGAATGAATTATAACGAGCAAATTTCTGATATTTTTTCCCTTGAAGGTGTACTGAGCCAAAATATTAAAAATTTTCGTCCTCGAGCGGAACAGTTAGATATGGCGCAGGCTATCGGCAAGGCGATTCATCATAAATCCTCTCTTGTCATTGAAGCGGGAACCGGAACGGGAAAAACCTTTGCTTACCTTGCACCGGCATTAGTTTTTGGCAAGAAAACGATTATTTCTACCGGTTCTAAAAATCTTCAAGATCAACTCTTTAATCGGGATCTTCCGGCAATTAAGAAAGCCCTTCAATTCAGCGGTAAGGTCGCTTTATTAAAAGGGCGATCAAATTATCTTTGTTTAGAACGTCTGGAACAGGTTATTGCCCAAGGCGTGCTTGGGGATAAATCTGTTTTAGCCGATTTGACCAAAGTGCGTAAATGGAATAATAGTACGAAAACAGGTGATTTTACCGAATGTGTTGAATTCGCTGAAGATAGTCCCATTATCCCACAATTGACCAGTACGGCAGAAAGCTGTTTAGGGACGGATTGCCCTAATTACAGTGATTGCTATGTTGCAGCGGCTCGAAAAAAAGCACTGAATGCGGATCTGGTTGTGGTTAATCATCATTTATTTTTTGCCGATATGGCGGTGAAAGAAAGCGGTTTTGGTGAATTAATTCCCAATGCGGAAGTGATTATTTTTGATGAAGCACATCAGCTCCCTGATATTGCCAGCCAATATTTTGGGCAATCTTTAACTTCCCGCCAACTTTTTGATTTATGCAAAGATATTAATATCGTTTACCGTACGGAATTAAAAGACCAGCAACAATTGGGTACAACCGCTGATACTCTATTAAAAGTTGTGCAGGATTTTCGTCTTTTATTAGGGGAAGAAAATAACATAAGAGGAAATTGGCGTGAGTTTTATGCTCAAAGTGCGGTAAAAAAAGCTTTTGAATTATTGCAAGAAAAAATTGATTTTCTTTCTGAAGTGATAAAGCCGGCACTTGGTCGTTCCCAAACGCTTGATAGTATTTTTGAACGGGTTGAATCAATTAAAAATCAATTAAAGCGTTTAGCCGACACAAATATTGTGGGTTATTGCTACTGGTTTGAGGCAAATGGACGGCAGTTTGGTTTGCATATTACACCGCTAACAGTGTCGGATAAATTTGGGGAACAATTATCTACAAAAGAAGCCGCGTGGATTTTTACCTCCGCAACATTAGAAGTTGGGGGAACATTCGATCATTTTTGCCAACGCCTTGGCATTGAAAATGCTACACAGAAAATTTTGCCAAGCCCTTTTAATTACGCGGAACAATCATTACTTTGCGTTCCCCGTTATTTACCCAATACCAATCAAAGCCACACCTTGAAGACACTTGGAGAAATGCTTTTACCGGTGATTGAAGCTAATAAAGGGCGATGTTTTGTGCTTTGCACCTCTTATTCGATGATGCGTGGTTTAGCCGACTATTTTAGGGAAAACAGTGATCTTTCCGTTCTTTTACAGGGTGAAACCTCAAAAGGAAAATTATTGGAACAGTTTACGAAAGAACCTCACAGCGTGTTAGTTGCCACCTCCAGCTTTTGGGAAGGGGTGGATGTGCGTGGTGATGCACTTTCATTAGTGATTATTGACAAACTCCCTTTTACTGCACCGGATGAACCCTTACTCAAAGCACGAATTGAAGATTGCCGTTTGCAAGGTGGCGATCCCTTTAACGATATTCAAATTCCTGAAGCCGTGATTACCTTAAAACAAGGCGTAGGACGGCTTATTCGAGATGTGACGGACAGGGGCGTTGTGATTATTTGTGATAATCGTCTTGTGATGAGAAATTATGGTGAAACTTTTTTGAAGAGCTTGCCAAATTCTAAACGTACCCGCGATCTCAACAAAGTGATAAAATTCTTACAAAATAAATAATTGAGAAAACAAATGACAGATTTAACTTTATTGGCATTAGATACCTCCACAGAGGCTTGTTCCGTTGCCCTGTTGCATAAGGGAGAAAAAACATTTTTAAATGAATTGGCACAACGTACCCACACAAAACGTATTTTGCCAATGATTGATGAGATTTTAGCAAATTCAGGGATTCGGCTTCATCAAGTCAATGCGCTTGCTTTTGGGCGAGGGCCGGGTAGTTTTACGGGGGTTCGTGTTGGGGCGGGTATTGCCCAAGGGTTGGCACTGGGCGCAGATTTACCGGTGATCCCCGTTTCTAATTTAACCGCAATGGCTCAAGCTGCTTTTGAATTACATCAAGTGGAAAATGTTGCGGCAGCCATTGATGCAAGAATGAACGAAGTGTATTTTTCCCACTTGAAGCGGGAAAAAGTGCGGTCGGATTTGGGGGAATTTTTTCAATGGCGGGAAGTAATTGCCGAACAGGTATGCCCACCGGAATCGGTGATTGCTCAATTAACGGATCACAGCGTTTTTCGAGTGGGAACAGGCTGGAATGCTTACCCTCAATTTGTGGAAAAACAGCTTATTGGCAGTGATATTGAATTACCAAATGCCTTGTATATGTTGGAATTAGCGCGTATTGAATGGTTACAGCAAAAAATGATTTCAGCGTTGGAAATTGAACCGACATATTTACGTAATGAAGTCACTTGGAAAAAACTTCCGGGACGGGAATAAGAATGATGGAGGAAAAATGAACGGAAAAATCACCTTATTTTTGACCGCACTTTCATTGCTATTGGTCGGTTGTGTTACGCCCCCTCAAGGGTTGGAGCAAGAACGATTTTCTATCACGAGTTACCGCCAAATTTCACCTCAAGATCTAAATTGTCATTGTAAAACAGTGCGTTTAGGCGGAAAAATTATTCGATCCGAAGCCTTACCGGATAAAACGAAAGTGGAAATATTGAGTTTGCCGATTTCGCCTTATTCGGGTAAACCCTTCGTTGAATCGCCCTCAGAGGGACGTTTTATCGCTTATTTTGATGGCTTTATTGATCCTGAAAATCTTAAAGATCGTTATATCACTCTTGGCGGTCAATTATCCGGAAAAGAGCAAGCTAAAATCGAACAGGCAGATTATACTTATCCGATTATTCAGGTTTCAAATTACCGCCTTTGGACATTAACTAAAAGCTATTATTACCCAATGGATGAATGGGATGATTGGGGTTTATGGGGCTGGCGACATTACCGCCCTTGGTATCGTGAACCTGAAATTCGCTATTATTTGAATTAAGTGATAGAATCCGCCCTTCGTTTTCCAAAATTATAAGGCTAACAAAATGGAAAAAATCTGGTTTCAAAATTATCCGGAAGGTTCAGAAAAATTTCTGGATACATCAAAATATGAATCAATTCTTGATATGTTTGACAAAGCGGTGCGTGAACACCCCGACCGTCCGGCATATATCAATATGGGGCAAGTGCTTACCTTTCGTAAATTAGAAGAACGCAGCCGTGCTTTTGCGGCGTATTTACAAAATGAATTTAAGTTAAAACGTGGCGATCGCGTGGCATTAATGATGCCAAATTTATTGCAATATCCCATCGCCCTTTTCGGGATTTTACGTGCAGGATTGATCGCCGTGAATGTAAATCCCCTTTATACACCACGTGAACTTGAACACCAGTTACAAGATAGCGGTGCGGTAGCCATTATCGTGGTGTCTAATTTTGCCTCCACGCTTGAAAAAATCGTCTTCAATACGAATATCAAACACGTTATTTTGACCCGAATGGGCGATCAGCTTTCTTTTGGCAAGCGTACGTTGGTTAATTTTGTGGTGAAATACATCAAAAAATTAGTGCCTAAATATAAGTTGCCAAACGCCGTCACCTTTCGTGAAGTATTGAGTATCGGGAAATATCGCCAATATGTTCGTCCTGAAGTTGCCCGTAATGATTTGGCTTTCTTGCAATATACCGGCGGTACTACCGGTGTCGCAAAAGGCGCAATGCTTTCCCACGGCAATATTATTACCAATGTTTTCCAAGCCAAATGGATTGCCGAACCGTTTATCGGTGATCACAAACGCGCACGTTCTGCCATTCTCGCATTACCGCTTTACCACGTTTTTGCCTTAACGGTAAACTGCCTGCTTTTCCTTGAATTGGGGGTGACGGCAATCTTAATTACCAATCCCCGTGATATTGACGGATTTGTAAAAGAACTGAAAAAATATCGATTTGAGGCGATCACCGGAGTAAACACCTTGTTTAATGCATTATTGAATAATGAAAACTTCAAAGAAGTGGATTTTTCAGCATTAAAACTTTCTGTGGGCGGCGGTATGGCGATTCAACAATCCGTTGCAACCCGCTGGCACGATTTAACCGGTTGCAACATTATTGAAGGCTATGGAATGACGGAATGTTCACCATTGATTGCCGCTTGTCCGGTGAATGTGGTGAAACATAATGGCACGATTGGCGTGCCTGTACCCAATACGGATATTAAAATTATTAAAGATGATGGCAGCGAAGCACAAATTGGCGAGCCGGGCGAATTATGGGTCAAAGGTGAACAGGTTATGCAAGGCTATTGGCAACGTCCGGAAGCAACCAATGAGGTATTAAAAGACGGCTGGATGGCAACGGGCGATATTGTTGTGATGGATGAATCTTATAGTCTGCGTATTGTTGATCGTAAAAAAGATATGATTTTGGTTTCCGGCTTTAATGTTTACCCGAATGAAATTGAAGATGTAGTGATGTTGAATTATAAAGTGGCAGAAGCCGTGGCTATTGGAGTACCACACGAAGTTTCCGGTGAAACCATCAAAATTTTTGTGGTGAAAAAAGATGACAGCCTCACACGTGATGAACTTCGCCAACATTGTCGTCAGCATTTAACCGGCTATAAAGTACCAAAAGAAATTGAATTTCGTGATGAATTGCCGAAAACCAATGTAGGCAAAATCTTACGCCGTGCATTGCGTGATGAAGAAATGGCAAAACGTGCATCACACTAAATCAATCATTAAATAATGGGATAGCAATATCCCATTTTTGTTCTTTCATTTGAGCTTACATATCATGATAAAAGAATGTCAAAATCAACCGCACTTTTCATTGATTACAAGTAATCAAGCTCTGGCTGAAATTTGCACTTTAGCACGGCAGCAAAGTGCGGTTGCTTTGGATACCGAATTTGTGCGTGTTTCCACCTATTTTCCCAAATTAGGGCTTATTCAGCTTTATGATGGAGAGCGTGTTTCCCTGATAGATCCTTTGGCAATCACCGATTTTTCACCTTTTACCGCCTTGTTGGCAGATCATAATGTGCTAAAAATTCTTCATTCCTGCAGTGAAGATCTGTTGGTTTTTCTGCAAGAATTTGACCAATTGCCACAACCGATGATTGATACACAAATTATGGCGCGTTTTCTGGGATTGGGAAATTCGGTGGGCTTGGCAAAATTGGTATTACAATATTTGAAGGTTGAAGTGGATAAAGGCGCAACCCGAACAAATTGGATTAAGCGACCTTTATCGGAAACACAGTTACATTACGCCGCCGGAGATGTTTGGTATCTCTTGCCGCTTTATCATTGCCTGCAAAAAGAATTATCCGAAAGTCCTTGGAATGAGGCGGTGCAAGCCGATTGTGAACTTATGTTGGCAAAAACAGAGAAATTGCAAACCCGTGATCCCGAAAAGGCTTATTTAGAGATTCCAAATGCTTGGAAATTAAATCCCTTAGAACTTGCCCGTTTAAAAATTCTTGCCCAATGGCGGCAGGAAGTGGCAATGGCTCGGGATTTAGCACTTTCTTACGTGGTGAAATCCGAGAATTTATGGAAAGTGGCAAAATACAATCCCCGCAATACATCCGAAATGTTAGAAATGGGATTGAGCAATAATGAAATACGGATTCGAGGCAAGAAAATTTTGCAACTTCTGGCGCAGGCACGCCGTGTTCATCCTTCCGATTATCCGAAACGAATTGTGCGGGTTGTAGATGATCCGCGTTATAAAAAGGCTATTCGTTCATTGCAAGAAAAAGCCTACGAATTAACGCCTCAAGGTTTAACTTTGGAGATTTTGGCGAGTAAACGAAGTTTGGAAGATCTCATAAAGTGGGTTTGGTTGCATAATGAATCGCAGGCTAAATTGCCCGATTTATTAGTGGGCTGGCGGAGAGAGATTGGATTGCAACTTTTAACATTGTTGAAATCTATTGAGTTTTAAAGATTCGATAAAAAATGACCGCACTTCAAAAAAGTGCGGTCATTTTCATCTTTGTTTTAGATTATGCTTGTGTCGCTTGAATTGCGGTTAATGCAATAGTGTACACAATATCATCGACTAAGGCACCGCGTGATAAATCGTTCACCGGTTTACGCATACCTTGCAACATTGGGCCGATAGAGACTAAATCCGCAGAACGTTGCACCGCTTTATAGGTGGTGTTACCGGTGTTCAAATCCGGGAACACAAACACGGTTGCTTTACCTGCCACAGGGGAATTTGGTGCTTTAGAACGAGCCACATCTTCCATTACTGCCGCATCGTATTGTAACGGACCATCAATTAATAAATCCGGACGTTTTTCTTTCGCAATACGTGTCGCTTCTTTCACTTTTTCCACATCGGCACCGCTTCCTGATGTACCGGTTGAGTAAGAGATCATCGCCACTTTTGGATCAATACCGAAGGCTTTTGCCGAATCGGCGGATTGAATGGCAATTTCCGCTAATTGCTCTGCGGTTGGATCAGGGTTTACCGCACAGTCACCATAAACCAATACTTGATCCGGCAACAACATAAAGAAAATAGAGGAAACAATAGAGCTACCCGGTGCTGTTTTGATAATTTGCATTGGTGGGCGGATAGTGTTTGCCGTGGTGTGAACCGCACCGGAGACTAAACCATCCACTTCGTTTGCTTCTAACATCATTGTACCCAGTACAACCGTATCTTCTAATTGTTCACGGGCTGCCGCTTCGGTCATTCCTTTGGCTTTACGAAGTTCAACCAAACGATCGACATAGTTTTCACGCACATCGGCAGGGTTGATGATGGTAATACCTTTGCCGAGTTGAACGCCTTGAGATTCTGCAACACGTTGAACAGAAGCAGGATCGGCTAATAAAACACATTCGGCAATGCCACGTTCTGCACAAAGAACGGCAGCTTTAATGGTGCGAGGTTCATCCCCTTCAGGAAGCACAATGCGTTTTTTCGCTGCACGGGCTAATTCCGTTAATTGGAAACGGAATGCCGGTGGTGATAAACGGCGCAAACGTGTTGAGGCAGCAACCAAGCCATCGATAAATTGTGAATCGAATTGTTGACTCATATAGTCTTTGATGTTTTCAATACGTTCTTTGTCGTCAACCGGCACTTCAAGATTGAAACTTTGTAGGCTTAATGCGGTTTGCCACGTATTTCCTTCAATACGGAAAATTGGCAATTTGGTTGATTCAAATACGTGTTGGCAAAGTTTATTAATTTGTGCGTCAATTTTATAGCCACCGGTTAATAACATCCCGCCGATTTCAACCCCGTTTGAGGCGGAAAGTGCGGCAGCAACAATCGCATCAGGACGGTCAGCCGAAACCACCAATAAACTACCGGCACGGAAGTGTTCCACCATATTAGTCAAACTTCTTGCACAGAAAGTAATACCACGAATACGGCGGTTAATATCGCCTTCATTAATAATCGTTGCACCTAAATGTTTGACTAGATCGATTGCACGGGTGGCGATTAAATCCGCAGACCAAGGCACACAAGCGAGAAGTTTAATTGCACCTTTGGAAAAGAGTTTGGTGAGTTCGGATTTACTGTTATCGCTATGTTGGAAGGAGTCGAAAATTTCTGTTAAATCCGGACGGGTACGGCCTGATTCATCAATCGGCGCGTTGAATTTATTAACCACCACCCCTAATAGGTTTGGATTGTGTTTGCCGCCAAATAATGATGCCGCTGCTTCTACGCGTTCTTTTAGTTCTGCCGGCGTTTCTGTTGATGGGGCAGCGACTAAAACGATTTCTGCATCCAATGCTTGAGCAATTTCATAGTTAATGCTGTTGGCATAGCCGTGTTTACGGGTTGGAATTAAGCCTTCAACAACAATGATTTCGTTGTTTTTAGAAAGTTGTTGATGATTTTCAACGATTTTTTCTAACAAGACATCCGATTGATTTTGACCAATTAATGATTCCGCCACGCTTAACATAAACGGTTCAGCGGTTTCAAGTGTGGTGCTGGAGCGTACGATAGAGGTAGTGCGATCCAGTTGATCTTCACCGGAATTAGGTTGAGAAATAGGTTTCATAAAACCTACTTTTGCACCTTTTTGTTCAAGAGATTGAATTAAACCAAGACTTACGCTGGTTAAACCGACACCGGTACTGACCGGAATAAGGATAATAGTACGGGACATAATAAACCTTAATTAATTTTGAATGATAAAGAAAAACTGCCGAATTTTTCGGCAGTTTGTAGATTGATTAGAAACAAAGTTTTGCAGTGTCTTGTGCGATCACTAATTCTTCGTTGGTTGGGATAACCATTGCAACTGATGAACCGTCTTTTGTAATCACGCCTTCGTTACCAAAGCGTGCGGCAAGGTTGCGTTCTTCATCGATTTGATAACCGAAAAGTTTTAAGTGATTTAAAGTAATTTCACGCACGTGTGCAGAGTTTTCACCGATGCCGCCGGTAAACACGATAGCATCCAAACGTTCGCCGATCACTGCCATATAAGAACCGATATATTTTGCCAAACGATAGCAATATACATCTAACGCACGTTTTGCCGGCACTTCGGAATCGTAGTTATCTTCCGCATAACGGCAGTCACTGGTTACTTCGGTTAAACCTAAAAGACCGGATTTTTTGGTTAATGTGGTTTCGATTTCATCTACGGACATTCCCAAGGTTTTGTGCATATAGAACATAATTGCCGGATCAATATCACCGGAACGGGTACCCATTACTAAACCTTCTAATGGGGTTAAACCCATTGAGGTGTCGATACATTCACCGTGACGAATGGCAGAAACAGAACCGCCGTTGCCTAAATGGCAAGTAATCACGTTGACTTTATCTTCTGCGATCCCCAAACGTTTTGCCGCTTCACGGCTGACATAATAATGGCTGGTACCGTGTGCGCCATAACGGCGAACGCCGTGTTCTTTATATAAAGAGTAAGGTAAGGCATAAAGGAATGCTTCTTCCGGCATTGTTTGATGGAATGCGGTATCAAATACAGCAACGTTTTTATCTTTTAATGCAGGGAATAATTTGAAGGCTTCACGAATACCGATTAAATGAGCCGGATTATGAAGTGGAGCAAATTGAATGGCATTTTCGATTTCATTAACGACTTCATCGGTAATCAACATTGATTTTGTTAATTTCTCACCACCGTGAACAATGCGGTGACCGATAGCGGAAATGCTGTTTTGTAATGCAGGATCTTTCGTGAAAATATTTTCCACAATAAAGTTCAACGCCTCAGTGTGTGCCGCACCCGCACCTAAGTCCGCTTGTCCTTTTTCGCCGTGCAATTTCCATTTAATACGGGCTTCCGGCAAATAGAATGCTTCGGCTAAACCCGATAATTTTTCATCGCCCGAAATAGGATCAAGGATTGAGAATTTTAGTGATGAGCTACCGCAATTAAGGATAAGAACAAGTTTTGACATAAGAAACCTTCTAGATTGAAGTTGATAGAAATTTGTCCGTCATTATTTGTTGGCGAACAAACCAAAAGCCCGCATAGAATACACCTTTTGCACGATAAAATAAATTCACACGGAAAGAAAAATCAGACTTCAAATTAAAAAAGATGAAATTTTCATCAATTTGAATGAATAGAAAGTTTTATTGAACTGAAGTATCATAAGTGCGGTTATTTTTAAGGAAGTTTTTATGGCGTTTTTTTCTATTTTTAAACAAGGGCAAATTTATCTTAACACTTGGCCAAAAGAGCCTAAATTAGGCATTATTTTCCCTGAAAACCGTATTATCAAAGCGACTTGCTTCGCCCGAAAAACAATGCCGTTAATTGCCGTCTTTTCGGTGGTGTGGCAGCAGCTTTATGCCAAACAGGATATGATGGCATTTTCATTGGCAATTTTGACCGCACTTTTTGCTTTGCTTATGCCTTTGCAAGGGTTGTATTGGTTGGGTAAACGTGCAACATCGCCTTTGGAATCACAAAGTGCGGTTTGGTTTTATGATATTTGCGAACGCCTGAAAAAAATCCAAGAACCCTTACCAAGGGTGCAAGACAAACCGACATACCAACATTTAGCCGAAGTTTTAAAGAAAGCGGAACAGCGATTGGATCGCACATTTTGGCGGGAAATTTAGTCACGCAAACGTTTTCTTTTTGACTTTATTTTTGTAGAATACGCCGGCTGCTTTAGGCAGCTCTTTTTATTGAGAGATTTTTTAATGATCGATTACATTATCATTGGCATTATTGCCTTTTCCATTATTGTCAGTTTATTACGTGGCTTTGTGCGAGAGGTGCTATCACTGGGAAGTTGGGTAGTCGCCTTTATTGTGGCAAGCCAATTTTATCCTTATCTCGCCACTTATTTAACACAAATTGAATCCACTTATGTGCGTAACGGTACGGCAATTGGCATTTTGTTTGTTCTCACCTTAATTGTCGGCGCAATTGTAAATTTTGTGATCGCACAATTAGTGGATAAAACCGGTTTAAGCGGGACAGATCGCGTATTGGGCGCAGCATTTGGACTATTACGTGGGACATTGATTGTTGCCGCCATCTTATTTTTCTTGGATACCTTCACAAACTTTGAACAAACCCAATGGTGGAAAGAATCAACATTGATTCCGCATTTCGGGTTTATTATTGAATGGTTTTTCCAACAACTTCAAGAAAGTTCCAGCTTTTTAAATTCAACACTTCATCAATAAGGATCATAGAAATGTGTGGTATTGTCGGTATTGTTAGCCAAACTCCGGTTAATGAATCTATTTATGCAGCATTAACATTGTTGCAACATCGTGGACAGGATGCGGCGGGCATTGTTACGGTGGACGATGAAAATCGTTTTCGCTTACGCAAAGCGAATGGTTTGGTGAGCGATATTTTTAGACAGGAACATATGCTACGTTTACAGGGCAATGCCGGAATGGGACACGTGCGTTATCCCACGGCTGGGAGTTCAAGCGTATCGGAAGCCCAACCTTTCTATGTAAACTCGCCTTATGGTGTCACCCTAGTTCATAACGGAAACCTGACCAATTCCACCGAATTAAAAGAAAAAGTGTTCAAAACCGCACGCCGCCACGTCAATACCAATTCCGACTCCGAATTACTTTTAAATATTTTCGCCAATCACCTCGATAACATTCCGCAAGATCATCTTGACCCACAGGATATTTTCTATGCCGTCAGTAAAACCCACAAAGATGTGCGGGGGGCTTATGCTTGTTTAGCGATGATTATCGGACACGGTATGGTTGCCTTTCGTGATCCTTTTGGTATTCGCCCTTTAGTGCTTGGGAAGCGTGAAGAAAACGGCAAAACCGATTATATGTTTGCCTCCGAAACCGTGGCATTGGATGTCGCAGGGTTTGATTTTGTACGTGATATTGCGCCGGGCGAAGCGGTGTATGTAACCTTCGATGGCAAACTTTTTGCACAGCAATGTGCAGAAAGTGCGGTCTTAAATCCGTGTATTTTTGAATATGTCTATTTTGCCCGACCGGATTCCATTATGGACGGTGTTTCCGTTTATGCGGCACGGGTTCATATGGGCGAACGCTTAGGGCAAAAAATTGCCCGTGAATGGCAGGCTGAATTAGACAATATTGATGTGGTGATTCCTGTGCCGGAAACCTCCACAGATATTGCCCTACAAATTGCCAATGTACTGAATAAGCCTTACCGCCAAGGATTTGTAAAAAATCGCTATGTCGGACGGACTTTCATTATGCCGGGACAAGCACAGCGTATTAGTTCTGTTCGCCGTAAATTAAATACCATTAAAGCCGAATTTAAAGATAAAAATGTTTTGTTGGTAGATGATTCTATCGTGCGAGGCACTACCTCAGAGCAAATTGTTGAAATGGCACGAGCCGCCGGCGCGAAAAAGATTTATTTTGCCTCCGCCGCCCCGGAAATTCGCTATCCGAATGTGTATGGTATTGATATGCCAACCAAAGAGGAGCTTATCGCTTACGGTCGAAATGTAGATGAAATCGCCAAATTAATTGGCGTGGATAAACTGATTTTCCAAGATCTCAGTGCATTGACCGAATCGGTTCAAGAAGAAAATCCAACGATTCAGGCTTTCGACTGTTCCGTATTTACCGGTGAATACGTTACCGGTGATATTACAGCGGAATACCTCGACAACATCGCCTCTCAACGTAATGATTCGGCAAAGAAAAAGCGTGAGAAAGATGCCACGAATTTAGAAATTCATAATGAAAGATAAAATTAAAGTGCGGTTAAAAATAACCGCACTTTGAAAAGCAAGAAAATTATTCAACTTTTACTATCCAGCCTTCCGGTGCTTCAACATCACCAAATTGAATGCCGGTTAATTCATTGTAAAGTTTGCGGGTGACAGGGCCTACTTCGGTTTCGGAATAAAACACGTGGAACTTATCTTTATGTTGAATACCGCCAACCGGTGTAATGACTGCGGCAGTACCGCACGCACCGGCTTCGGCAAATTGATCAAGTTGATCGATATACACATCGCCTTCAATGGTTTCCATTCCTAAACGCTCTTTCGCGATGTAAAGGAGGGAATATTTTGTAATACTCGGCAAAATAGATTCTGAGGCAGGAGTGATAAATTTGTTATCTTTGGTGATACCAAAGAAATTCGCCGCCCCCACTTCTTCAATTTTTGTATGGGTTTTCGGATCGAGATAAATCGCATCGGCAAATTTGCGTTCTGTTGTGCCTTGTTCGATAGCTAATTCGTGTGGGAGAAGGCTTGCCGCATAGTTGCCACCCACTTTTACGCCGCCTGTTCCCATTGGCGCGGCACGATCATATTCGGTAGTAATAAAGTTAGAAGGGGCGAGTCCACCTTTGAAATACGCACCAACGGGGCAACAAAATACCGAGAAAATAAATTCAGGGGCGGCTTTTACGCCAATATTTTCGCCAACTCCAATTAAGAATGGACGTAAATATAAGGTTGCGCCTGAACCATAAGGCCCTAACCATTCTTGATTGGCCTTGACTACCTCTTTACAAGCACGGACGAATAATTCAGTTGGGACTTGTGGCATTAAAAGACGAGCGGAAGTGCGTTGCATACGTTTAGCATTTTCATCAGGACGAAATAAATTAATAGAGCCGTCTTTGCAACGATAGGCTTTTAAACCTTCAAAGCATTGTTGACCGTAGTGAAGAGCGGTTGAACCCTCGTGGATATGTAGCGTGTTATCAGTGGTGAGTCTGCCTTCGTCCCATTTGCTATCTTTCCAATGGGCAATAAAACGGTAGTCTGTTTTTATGTAGCTAAAGCCGAGGTTGTTCCAGTCTAAGTTTTTCATTTTGCTTCCTTTAAGTATGATGTTTTACAGAAATGGGAGTTAATCTACACCATTATTCTGAGCATTAAAACCTCTGTGCCCAAATTTTTTGCGATTTCTCAAAAAAGCAGCGGTTATTTAAACTTTTTGAAGTTAAATAGGAAAACAGAAAGGGGATATGTTAAGATGCGCATCAAAAAAAACGCCACTCAAAAAGAGTAGCGTTTAACCAAGAGGTTTAAATTATACAGGAAGTAAACGAGTAACAATTTTATTACTCAAGTTCGGGCTTGCCGAACTATATGCAAACACAACATCATACTTAAGTTCGAAACTCATTAACTAGTAAAGAATTACCAATCGTTAAGTATGGGCGCATTGTAGGGAGTAGAGAGAGTAAGAACAAATGATGTTTTTTTATTTGATAGATTAAAAAAACTAATCTGAACAGAAACCTGCATATTATAGACAGAAAAATTATATTTTGGAAGAATTATGTATAAACGTTTGCCTCCCTTGAATTCACTGAAATCTTTTGAATCTGCGGCACGGCATTTGAGCTTTACCAAAGCAGCAGATGAACTTTTTGTTACGCAAGCGGCGGTGAGTCACCAGATAAAATTATTAGAAGATTTTTTAGGCGTTGAATTGTTTAAACGAAAAAATCGTTCTTTAGAATTAACTGAATTTGGCAAAATTTATTTTGCCGATGTAAATAAAATTCTACGTAAACTGAATGAAGCAACAGAGCGGCTGCTTGCCTTAAAAAATGATCCTTATTTGAGTATTAGCGTGCCACAAACCTTTGGTATTCAATGGTTGGTTCCTCATTTAAGTGAATTTAATCGCCTTCATCCCGAAATTGAAGTTCGCTTAAAAGGGGTCGATCAAGACGAAGGCTTGCTTAATAAAGAAATTGATCTTGCCATTTATTATGGCAAAGGAAATTGGCAAAATTTGCAGGTTGATCGTCTGGGGAAAGAGAGTTTGCTGATTTTGGCGTCGCCGGAATTATTGGCTAAAAATCCAATTCATCGCAAAGAAGATCTGAAACACCATACACTCATTCACACCCATACCCGTGATAATTGGCGTGCGATGGCGGATTATTTGGCGTTAGAGGAATTAAACATTCAGCAAGGCCCACTCTTTAGCCACACTTTTATGGCATTACAAGCGGCAATTCACGGACAAGGCATTGTACTTGCCAATCGCTTACTTGCCTTGCAAGAAATCGAACAGGGCGTATTGCAGGTGGTATTGGAAACAGATTTTCCCGATCCCAAATCCTTCTATGTTGTCAATCATCTCGATCGCCTTGATGATGTACAAATTCAGGCATTCCGCCATTGGATTATTGAATCAGTAAAAAAAGAAGAAAATGAATAAACTAGCATTATATTGTCGCCCCGGTTTTGAAAAAGAAGTTGCTGCAGAAATCACCGATCGTGCGGCAGGTTTGGGAGTATTTGGTTTTGCCCGTGTGCAAGAAAATTCGGGTTATGTGATTTTTGAATGTTACCAACCGAACGAGGCAGATCGCTTGGCTCGGGAGATTCCTTTTCATCAACTCATTTTCGCCCGCCAAATGTTGGTGGTGTCCGATTTATTGGAAAACTTAAATCCTGAGGATCGAATCAGCCCTATCATCTCAGCATTTGTTCAACTCTCAAAACAAGTAAACTTCAACCAATCCACAACACTTTTTGTTGAAACGGCGGATACCAACGAATCAAAATCACTTTCCACATTTTGTCGAAAACTTACCGTACCGCTACGCCAAGCCTTGAAAAAGCAGGGATGGCTTTCGGCAACGGCAACACAAAAGAGCGGTCAATTTTTGCATTGTTTTTTTGTAAAGTCGAACTGTTGCTATGTGGGATATTCTTACACGAATAATCATTCAGAGCATTTTATGGGCATTCCCCGCTTGAAATTTCCGGCTGAAGCACCAAGTCGTTCCACCTTAAAATTAGAAGAAGCGATTTTAACTTTCATTCCCCGCCAAGAAGAAAGTAAACGCCTAAATGAACAGATGACAGGCGTTGATTTAGGGGCTTGCCCCGGTGGTTGGACATACCAACTCGTCAGACGAGGTTTGTTTGTGTATGCGGTGGATCACGGCAAAATGGCAGAAAGTCTGCACGAGACAGGGCGAATAGAACATTGTGCTGAGGATGGATTTAAATTTCAGCCGCCAAAACGTAAGCGCATTGATTGGTTGGTGTGCGATATGGTAGAACAGCCGAGCCGCATTGCCGATTTGATCGGGAAATGGCTGGTTAATGGTTGGTGTCGGGAAACGATTTTCAACCTAAAATTACCGATGAAAAAACGTTATCAAGAGGTGATACAGTGCTTGGAAAGGTTGTCGGATAAATTGGTGAAAAATAATCTTCGTTTTGAAATTCAAGCAAAACATTTGTATCACGACAGAGAAGAAATTACCGTGCATATTGCCATTAAATAAAAAGAAAGGCATTTCCCCATTTAAGGAAAATGCCTTTTTCATACCTTACATAAAGAAAAAGCACCAATTAATATCGGTGCTTTAAAATCTGGTTGCGGGGGCCGGATTTGAACCGACGGCCTTCGGGTTATGAGCCCGACGAGCTACCAAGCTGCTCCACCCCGCGTCTGACGGCGGACAATATACCTGCTTAAAAAATTTTTGCAAGTCTTAAACAAAATTTTATTTTTTATTTGTTTTTTTAATAAACAAAACGCCTATAAATTGAACATTATCAGGAAATAGTGCTAGAGCTTTTGAATATTTTTTGATAGCGTATGCGCCCTTATGAATATCCGTTTTATTTAGGAATTGAAGAATGAAATTTCATCAACATTTCAGCGTTAAAATTTTTTCGGTGTTAGCTGCCACCTCGATTTTAGTTTCTTGTAGTGGTTCACCAAGTAAAGTTTCTTCAACTAAAGGAAATACCTCAATTCTTACGCCAACAGGGGATGACCCGCAAAAATTTGGCGCAAAATACAGTGGTCGAAGCTATCAACAAAGTATTCTATCGCCCGTTGCCCGTGTAGAAAATCAAAGTGCGGTCGTAAATCAGGGGGATTTTTTAACCCAGCTTTCTAATGTTAAAGCCTATTCAGGTCGGTTATCCGATCGTTTTTACGGCAACTATCAAAAAATTACCAATTGGGTACTTTCCGGTGCGAATGTGGATGAACTCTCGCAATACGGTATTTCTCCACAAATAATGAAAGGCTTTGACGGTTATCAAAACGTATTAATGACAGGCTATTATTCGCCGGTTATCCACGCCCGCCGTTCACCGCAAGGAAAATTCCAACATCCGATCTATGCAATGCCGACAAATAAACGTTTTTCCCGTGCGCAAATTTATGCAGGCGCATTGGCGGGACAAGGCTTGGAGCTGGCTTACAGTGATTCAATGCTTGATAACTTTTTGCTCGGTGTGCAAGGCAGTGGTTATGTGGATTTTGGTAACGGCAACCTAAACTATTTTGCCTATGCCGGACAAAATGGCTTTAAATATCAAGCGGTAGGGCGTTTACTGGTTGAAGACGGTGAAATTCCAAAAGAAAAAATGTCCATTCAAGCTATTCGTGATTGGGGGAAAGCAAATCCTTCCCGCGTGCAAGGATTGTTAGAACGAAATCCGTCTTATGTGTTCTTCAAAAATGATCCGAGCGGAAAAGTAAAAGGTTCTGCCGGTGTGCCGCTTGTACCAATGGCGGCGGTGGCGTCCGATCGCAATGTGATTCCGTCCGGTACGGTATTATTGGTTGAAGTACCGGATATTGATAATGACGGCAATTGGAAAGGCACACATAAATTACATCTTATGGTCGCACTTGACGTGGGCGGTGCGGTAAACGGTCACCATTTTGATTTATACCGTGGCATTGGCGATCAAGCAGGACATATTGCCGGTCTTTCAAAACATTATGGCCGTGTTTGGGTGTTGAATTAATGGCACGCGTGGATAACTATGAACAACGCTTTGGCGGTATCGGGCGGCTTTATACCCCCGAAGGCTTAAGCCGACTTCGCCAAGCACATATTTGTGTGGTGGGTATTGGCGGTGTGGGTTCGTGGGTGGTGGAAGCGCTAGCCCGTTCCGGGGTCGGGCAGATCACCTTGATTGATATGGACGATATTTGCGTGACCAATATTAATCGCCAACTTCCGGCGTTGAGTGGCAACATCGGCAAACTGAAAACAGAAGTGATGGCGGAGCGTGTGAAGTTGATTAATCCGGAATGTATCGTCAATATTATTGATGATTTTATCTCACCGGATAACCAAGCGGATTATCTCAACCGTGGTTACGATTACGTGATTGACGCGATTGATAACGTGAAAACCAAGGCTGCAATGATTGCTTATTGCAAACGTCATAAAATTAACATTATCACCGTTGGGGGAGCAGGCGGACAAACGGATCCGACTCAAATTCAAATTGCCGATTTAAGCAAAACCATTCAAGATCCGTTACTTGCCAAAGTGCGGTCGGTTTTGCGTAAGGATTTTAATTTCACCCAAAATCCACAACGTAAATTTGCGGTAGATGCCGTCTTTTCGACCCAACCTTTAATTTTCCCGAAAATGGGGGAAGGGTGTGAAATTTCCGCCACGATGAATTGTGCAAATGGATTTGGTGCGGCAACAATGATCACGGCAACTTTTGGATTTTTTGCCGTTTCCCGTGTAATTGATAAATTACTCAAAAAATAAGTTTTTTTACGAAGGCAGCGAAAGTTGCCTTTCTTTTTGCATAAAGTGGTTGCAATTTGCCTTAAAAAGCGTAGGCTTATGCGCCTATTTGAGAATCATTATTAATAAATAAAAGGAGAACAAATGAAAACAACATTAAAAATTAGCGCAATTTCAACCGCACTTTTAACGCTTCCGATGATTTCAAATGCCGATGTGCTGGTTTCCGTTAAACCACTTGGCTTTATCGCTTCCTCCATCGCAAATGGTGTCACCGACACACAAGTGCTTGTTCCTGCCGGTGCGTCTCCGCACGATTACAGTTTAAAATTATCCGATATTCAAAAAGTAAAATCGGCGGATTTAGTGCTATGGGTGGGGGAAGATATTGATTCGTTTTTAAGTAAACCGATTCAGCAAGTTGATCCGCAAAAAGTGATTACCATTGCCGAACTTGAAGGGATTGAGCCTTTGCTCTCTAAGGCACATCACGATCATTCGCACGAAGAAAAGGAAGATCATCAGGCACATCATTACGATCATCAACACAAAGCACTATCAACCAACTGGCATATTTGGTATTCACCGGCGATAAGCCAAATGGTGGCACAAAAAGTGGCAGATAAACTCACGATCCAATTTCCCGATAAAAAAGAGCGTATCGCCAAAAACCTTGCGCAGTTTAACCGCACTTTGGCACAACAAAGCGACAAAATTAAAGCCCAACTCGCCCCTTTCGCCAATAAAGGCTTTTTTGTCTTTCACGATGCTTATGGCTATTTCAATGATGCCTACGGCTTAACGCAAACCGGTTATTTCACCATTAACCCCTTAGTCGCACCGGGGGCGAAAACCATTGCCCATATTAAAGAAGAAATCGAAGAACATCGTGTAAATTGCCTGTTTGCCGAGCCTCAATTCACCCCGAAAGTCATCGACTCCCTCGCTCAAAGTACAAAAGTGAATGTGGGGCGTTTAGATCCAATGGGCGATAGCGTGCAACTCGGCGAAAATGCCTATGTGAATTTCTTACAAGCCACAGCGGACAGTTATACGCAGTGTTTGAGTAAGTGATTTGTTTTTGGAATAACTTACTTTTTACTGCGTTATTATGTAGTAAATGCACAAAGAGAAAATAACGTGATTGGTAGGGACGCTATGCTGGCGTCCATGATCTTAACCTATTGAAATTATTTGTATATTTACTTTGGACGCCAGCGTGGCGTCCCTACTTTCCCTTTATTGTGTAATGGCTAAATGTAAGGAAATAATGACACTAAATGCAAGCGTAGAGCAGTAAAAGTAACCCACATCAGTGAAAAACAAATTTATGTTATAATCCGCCCCAATTTTTCCCTACCGAGAACCTTCCAATGAAACAATTATTCGCCACTACATCCCGTGGTTTTGAAGAAATGCTCAAAGTTGAACTAACCGAACTGGGTGCAATGGATACAAAAGTTGTACAAGGCGGTGTGCATTTTCAGGCAGATGATGAAACTCTTTACCGCACCTTGCTTTGGTCGCGTTTGGCTTCACGTATTTTGTTGCCTTTAATTGAAACCAAAATTTACAGTGATCTGGATCTTTATGCCGCCGTGTCAGGTTTTAATTGGTTGGCACAATTTGATGAACGCGTGACTTTTTTTGTGGATTTCAACGGCACGAATCAAGAAATTCGCCATACCCAATTTGGCGCAATGCGGGTGAAAGACGGTATTGTGGATCATTTTGAACGCAAGGGAAAAGCCCGTCCAAACGTTGATAAAATGCAGCCGGATGTGCGTGTTCACGCCTATTTGAATCGTGAAACATTAATCATTTCCTTAGATTTGAGTGGCGAAGCCCTACATATTCGGGGGTATCGTGAAGATACCGGTCAAGCACCATTGCGTGAAACTTTGGCGACTGCCATTGTGTTACGTTCCGGCTGGCAACAAGGCACGCCATTGGTGGATCCAATGTGCGGTTCAGGTACATTGCTCATTGAGGCGGCACAAATGGAAGCCAATATTGCACCACAGTTACATCGGCTACATTGGGGCTTTGATTTTTGGAAAGGGCATAATCAAACCGCTTGGGAAAAAGTGAAAGAAGAAGCTATTGTGCGTGCAGAAGAAAAACAAGGTGAAATTCAACCGCACTTTTATGGTTTCGATCTTGATCGCCGTGTTCTGAAAAAAGCCCAACGTAATGCCCAAAATGCAGGTGTTGCGCATTTAATCAAATGGCAACAAGGTGATGTTGCCGCATTGCAAAATCCAAGCCCGAATGAAACGGGAACCGTGATTTGCAATCCCCCTTATGGCGAACGTTTAGGCACAACGCCGGCGTTGATTGCGCTTTATTCTGTCTTTGGACAACGATTGAAAAAAGCATTTGGTGGGTGGAATGCCTCTATTTTCAGCAGTGAATCAACCTTGCTTGACTGCCTACGAATGCGTGCCGCCCGCCAATTCAAAGCGAAAAACGGGCCGCTTGATTGCGTACAGAAAAATTATCAAATTTCGGATCGCCAGCGCGAGGAAAGTGTGGTCGAAAACGCTCTTGAATTTAACCGCACTTTAGCGGTGGCAGTGGATTTTGCCAACCGTTTACAAAAAAATATCAAGAAAATTGAAAAATGGGCGAAACAACAAGGCTTGGATGCGTATCGTCTATATGATGCGGATCTGCCGGAATATAATCTTGCCGTAGATCGTTACGCCGATCATATTGTTGTACAGGAATACGCCGCACCGAAAAATATCGATGAAAACAAAGCCCGCCAACGTTTATTGGATGCCGTGACGGCAACATTGCAAGTAACAGGCGTAGAAACCAACAAGTTGATTTTAAAAGTTCGTCAAAAACAAAAAGGAACGAATCAATACGAAAAACTAGCCAATAAGGGCGAGTATTTCTATGTCAATGAGTACGGAGCGCAACTTTGGGTGAATTTAACGGATTATTTGGACACGGGGTTGTTTTTAGATCACCGTCTTACCCGCAAAATGATAGGCGAATTGGCGAAAGGGAAAGATTTCTTGAATTTGTTTGCTTACACCGGTTCTGCCACGGTTCACGCGGCACTCGGCGGGGCAAAATCAACCACTACCGTGGATATGTCGAACACCTACCTCAACTGGGCAGAGCAAAATCTGATTTTGAATGACTTGGAAGGGAAACAGCATAAACTCATTCAAGCGGATTGCTTACAATGGCTGGAAAAATGTGATCGCCAATTTGATTTAATTTTTGTCGATCCACCGACTTTCTCCAATTCCAAACGAATGGAAGATAGTTGGGATGTACAGCGGGATCACATAAAATTACTACGAAATTTAAAACGCATTTTGCGAACCGATGGAACAATCATCTTTTCCAATAATAAAAGGGGATTCAAAATGGATTTCACCGCTTTGGAAGAACTCGGACTAAGTGCGGTCGAAATTTCCCATAAAACTTTACCTTTGGACTTTGAACGAAATAAACAGATTCATAATTGTTGGGTTATTAAGGGAAAATAGTGGAGCGATAAGCTATTGCACAATAAGTTTTCTTACTTTTTTCGTTTTTTTCAGCAGATTGCACTAAAGATATATTTAAAATATTCATAATTAAGTTGAAATTTATGAATTTGCATAATGTTTTCTGTTCTTGCATTATTTTGGTGTGGCGCTTAGTTCAGTCACTAAGTTGGCTCAAATAACAAAATAGCAGGAGCATATATGACAACATTACATACTTTAGGTTTCCCTCGTATAGGAGCAAAACGTGAATTAAAATTTGCGCAAGAACGTTACTGGCGTGAAGAATTAGCCGAACAGGATTTACTTGATTTAGCAAAAGCATTGCGTGAGAAAAACTGGCAACATCAGTCAGAAGCTAATGTGGATTTTGTAACGGTAGGGGATTTTACGTTTTACGATCATATTTTAGATCTCCAAGTGGCAACCGGTGCGATACCGGCTCGTTTTGGCTTTGATAGCCAAAATCTGACACTTGATCAATATTTCCAATTAGCTCGTGGTAATAAAGAACAGTTTGCGATTGAAATGACCAAATGGTTTGATACCAACTATCACTATCTCGTACCGGAATTTCAGAAAAATACCGAATTTAAGGCGAATCCGGCGCATTATGTGAATCAAATTCGTGAAGCGAAAGCTGCCGGACATCAAGTTAAGCCGGTAATTGTCGGTCCACTAACGTTTTTATGGTTAGGTAAGGAAAAGGGAGAGGCATTTGATAGATTTGATTTGCTCAATCAACTTGTGCCGGTTTATTTCGAGATTTTAACGGCATTAGCCTCTGAAGGTGTGGAATGGATCCAAATTGATGAACCTGCATTAGCATTAGATTTACCGCAAGAATGGCTTGCCGCTTATCAGGAGGTCTATACCCAGTTATCCAAAGTTAATGCAAAACTATTATTGGGAACTTATTTTGGTTCGGTGGCAGAACACGCTGCGTTATTAAAAGCGTTGCCGGTAGATGGTTTACATCTTGATCTAGTGCGTGCGCCGGAACAACTTGATGCGTTTGAGGATTATCCAAAAGTGCTTTCTGCCGGTGTGATTGATGGGCGTAATATTTGGCGTGCAAATCTAAACTGTGTATTGGATGTATTAGAGCCTTTAAAAGCGAAATTTAATCAGCGTCTATGGATTGCACCGAGTTGTTCGCTGTTGCATACGCCTTATGATTTAGCGGTAGAAACGCAACTACAACAAAATAATCCTGAGTTATATAGTTGGTTAGCGTTTACCTTACAAAAAGTAGATGAGTTACAGGTTTTAAAACAGGCACTAAATGCGGGGCGAGAACCGGTCGCAGAGCAACTAAATGAAAGCCAAAAAGCGGCAGACTCACGAGCAAATAGCAAAGTAATTCATAAAGCGGAAGTAGCACAACGTTTGGCAAATTTACCGGAGAATGCGGATAAGCGTCAATCACCGTTTACAGAGCGAATTAAGTTGCAAAATAAATGGCTGAATCTACCGCTGCTTCCGACAACCAATATCGGTTCATTTCCGCAAACACTTGAAGTTCGTCACGCCCGTGCCGCATTCAAAAAAGGCGAGTTATCTCTTGCAGATTATGAAGCGGCGATGAAAAAAGAAATTGAATTTGTTGTGCGTAAGCAAGAGGAACTGGATTTAGATGTGCTGGTTCACGGCGAAGCGGAACGTAATGATATGGTGGAATATTTTGGTGAGTTACTTGACGGTTTTGCTTTCACGAAATTTGGTTGGGTGCAAAGCTATGGTTCGCGTTGTGTAAAACCACCGATTATTTATGGTGATGTGACTCGCCCTGAGCCAATGACAGTGCGTTGGTCGCAATATGCTCAAAGCCTGACTGATAAAGTAATGAAGGGAATGTTAACCGGTCCGGTGACGATTTTACAATGGTCGTTTGTGCGTAACGATATTTCTCGTTCTACGGTATGTAAGCAAATTGGCGTGGCGCTTTCCGATGAAGTGTTGGATCTGGAAAAAGCCGGTATTAAAGTGATTCAGATCGATGAACCGGCGATTCGGGAAGGCTTACCGCTTAAACGTGCGGATTGGGACGCTTATTTACAGTGGGCGGGCGAAGCATTCCGTTTAAGTTATATGGGGGTAAAAGACGATACTCAGATCCATACGCATATGTGCTATTCGGAATTTAATGATATTTTACCGGCGATTGCGGGGCTTGATGCGGATGTGATCACGATTGAAACGTCGCGCTCGGATATGGAATTACTCACGGCATTTGCCGATTTCAAATATCCGAATGATATCGGTCCGGGTGTTTATGATATTCATAGCCCTCGAGTACCGACAGCTGATGAAATTGAGCATTTATTACGTAAAGCATTGAAGGTAATTCCGAAAGAACGTTTATGGGTGAATCCGGATTGCGGCTTAAAAACGCGTGGTTGGAAAGAAACTATCGAACAATTACAAGTAATGGTTCAGGTAGCGAAAAAACTACGAGCGGAGTTAGCCCAATAGCTACACAAAAATAACTTTTGATTAGGGGAGAACGTAGATTGGCATGTTCGCTAGTCTACGTTTTTTCCTTTATTAAAGTATAGGATTTATCAAGATAAATAGCGAATTTAGGTATAACAAATGGTTAAATTTGCAGAGTTTTGAAATGTCCAAGACAGGAATTTTGCTGTATAGGGAGGCCGTACAGGTATCTTCAATATCACTCCCAATTGATATTATTCGGTATTTAAGATATGAGCATCAGTAAGGCATCTTACGATGATGTTAAAATGCACCTTGAATTTGTTGCCGCATTGCTTGCATATAAGGGGCAGTTTGGCGGAAAAAATAACGGTATGAGGGGCAGAGGTAATTGTGTTTGTGGGCTTCTGCGTCCACAGTGATAATTCGGTGTTTCGGGCAGCCGCCGTGGCAGAGGGGTTTAAATTCACAGTGGCGGCAAAGTGCGGTTAATTTGGTGGCTTTATTTTCACCAAATTGCCGTTGTTGTGCAGAAATGACCATTTCGGGTAACGGGTTGTGATTGAGGTTGCCAAGGCGGTATTCAGGCGAGACAAAATGGTCGCAGGCGTAGATATCGCCGTTGGCTTCTACCACCAGCGATTTTCCGCAAGTAGGTTGATGTACGCAGTTAGCAGAGGGGTAGCCTAAATATTGTCCGAGCAGATGATCAAAGGTGAGGACAAAGATTTTCCCTCTGTCTTGTTTGTACCATTCTTGGAAGACATCAAATAGAAATTCACCATAGCCGGTTGGTGAGACGGAAAAGGGGGTAACTTGTCCGTTGCAGGTGGTTTCAACAATGGGAATAAACTGCATAAAGGTTGAGTCGAGGGCTTTTAAGGCAAGATAGGTTTGCTTGCCTTTGTGCTGATTTTGGTCATTGACCACGGTGAGGGTGTTAAAATCAACTTCATATTGCTTTAATAACTCAATTGCCCGAACCACTTTTTCAAAGGTGGGGTTGCCGTTGGTGGAAAGTCGGTAGCGATTATGCACGGCGGCTAGCCCGTCAATAGAAAGCCCGATCAGAAAATGATGTTGTTTGAAAAATGCCGCCCATTGTTGGTTGAGGGCAATGCCGTTGGTTTGGAAGGCATTAGTAATGCGTTTGCCGTTTGAAAATTTTTGTTGAAAACGTACCGCTTGTTGGAAAAAATCTAAGCCGAGTAAAGTCGGTTCGCCGCCCTGCCACATAAATTCAACGCTCTCGCTGTCGTGGGCGTTGATATACTGTTGAATGTAATTTTTTAGCGTGTCAATGGACATAAAGGGGGCTTGTTTGCCGAATTGGGCGGATTTCCCCAAATAAAAGCAGTATTCACATTGGATATTGCAATGAAAGCTGCCGGGTTTTGCCATTAAATGAAAATACGGTTTGGGCGCGAAAAATGACATTGGCTTTATTCTCGGTTAGCGGTTTTTTGAGGCGGTTTGGCGGCACTCAATCGGTCGGCAAATAGCCCTTTTTGTTTGAGATCTTTGGCAATACGGATAGCGGTTTCCGTTTCGCAGCCGGCATATTCGGCAATTTCACGGTAAGTCCAATTATAGTAGGGAAATTGGCCGGTTAAAAAATACAGGCTATCGATCACCCGATCTAAGGTGCGTAGATAGGCACTTTTTGCCAACCGTTGTTCGGCATCACGCAATTCATCGGCAAGGGTTTGTAGCAGGAATTGGCTCATTCGGTTATTTTCACGGAAGAATTGATGAATATCGTCAGGTTTGATTTGCAATAATTCCGCTTCCATCAAGACTTTTGCATTGCAGTGATAATGGTTATCCCCTAGCCCAAATAGGGTGCGAAAACCAAAATAATCGCCTTGAGAATAGAGGCGAACCAAGCTCTCTTTACCGTTATCTAGGGTGTGATAAAGCCCGATAAGCCCTTGTTTTATATAATAGAATTCCGTTGCGGTTTCACCTTGCTGATATACGGTCATTCCTTTGACGAGCGGTTGCAAATGCGTGAGTTGGCAATGGCTGAGATCGGTGGGTTGAATTGGGCTGTAGTGCATAATCTTTTATTGTTTATCGTTATTGAAAGTGCGGTTAAAAAAGACGGGTTTTGTTTATAAAACCCGTCATATAGGCGGTTAGATTTCATTGATAATCCGATAGACCCAATTTTCCAGTGGATCATTGAGCTTCTTCATTTCCTGTCGCATTTCTTCCAGCATTTCTTGTTTTATCGTGCGGTAATTTTCATCATAAAATAAATTGTGCATTTCCAGTGGATCTTGTCGAATATCGTATAATTCGCACAGATCAGTTGCATTAAATACCAACTTATAATCTTTACGCCGCCACATTCGCTGTTCAAAATAGACGAAATGCCCTGCCAGTTGCCCTAAAATCCCTTTGCGTTGGTTATTTTGCCGTTGGCGGATAATCGGTAACAACGTTTCGCCTTGAAAATCCTGCGGCACGCTTTGATTAGCAATATCATAAACCGTTGAGGTTAAATCGTGCAAGTAAACCAAATTGTCATCTTGCTGATTGATTCGGTTGGATTGTGGATCTTTGACGATTAAGGGGATATTGTAGGTGGTATCAAACATAAATTCCCCTTTTTCAATCATTCTATGCGCCCCCATTGCATCGCCGTGGTCGGCGGTGGCAACGATAAAGGTGTTGTTGTATAAATCCTGCTGTTCCAAATAAGCTAACAATTCGCCGATGGCATCATCAATCAGCGTAATATAACCCCAGAATTTGGTAATCACTTCTTTCCAACGAGCCTCATCGGCTTCCCACATTCCCCACATTTTAGAAATGGTGCGGAAATGCCCCGGTTTGCCTTCAAGCGGTTTGAAGAAACTTTCATCCAGTACAACATCTTTTGGGTTGTACATTGAATAATAAGGCTCAGGCACAATGCAAGGGGTGTGTGGGCCCCAGAAGTTGATCCAAGTGAAGAAGGGTTTGCCTTCATTCTGTGATGTTTGAATGTATTTTTTCGCCTCATCAATAATGAAATAGGGAATGGTTTGCTCTTTTGTGCCTGAAAGCAAGCCACAGAGTTCTTGCACCCGTAAATGCGGATTATCGCCAAAATAAGCACGACTTACTTCAGGGATTTCATAGCCTTTTTCTTCAAGCCATTCTTGATAGCGATTGGAATGGGTTGGCGGTTGATTAAACACTAAATTTTTATACACGCCGCTGCCGGGATAGCCGTAACCGTCAAAATTATGCCCTTTAATGCCATAATCTTCCGGCATGGATTTTGTGCCAACGTGCCATTTGCCGACCACATAGCAATTATAGCCGTCTAATTTGGCAATGTTCGGGGCGTGCCGACTGATTTCACCTGTACCGCCTTTTTCGCCGTTTTTAATAATGCCGTGGGTGGACGGCATTAAACCGGTGAATAAAGACGTTCTCGCAGGGCCGCATACAGAGGCAGGTGTGAAAGCATTATTAAAACGTAGCCCCTCTTTTGCCAGCCGATCTAAATTCGGCGTTTTGACAATTTGATGCCCGTATGTTCCCAACATATCTTTGCGAACTTGATCGAGCAGAATATACATAATGTTCATTATTTCACCTCTTTATCCCGTACCACCAATAATACGATCAATTGTAACACTGCCCACACGCTAAGTACCATCAATGGGTTACCCGTTGATGATGCCATACCGAGTGGCGAAAGAAACGCATAAAGGGCAAGTAAACCTAACACTAAAGACACACTGGTTACTTTTAAATATTTCCAGTTGGTTAAGTCTACGTTGCCAAGGTTTTCTTTATTTTCAATATAAGGCTCACGTTTGAGGAATTGCCCTAAAATGAGCATAAACATCACATCAAATACGAACAAGCCACCCATTACATACACAAAATTAATTTTCACATCAAATACCCAAACAATGCTGAAATATAAGATGGCGTGAGTAATTAAGGCAATGCGTGCTGCCGTGCCGGAAACGGTTTTATTAAACATACCTACTGCAAATAATGCCACAATTGGAATATTCACAAATCCGGCAAAACGTTTAGTGATTAAGAAAATGCCGTCAGTGCCGAACATTAACAGTGGGGCAAAAATCATTGTGATAATTGCCATAATGGCAGACACTTTTTTCGCATAGGAAATCAGCGCTTGTTCTGACCGCACTTTGGGGCTAATAGACGGCAGTAAATCTTTACAATAAATGGTTGCCGCAGAGTTTAAGAAGGAATTGAAGGTACTTAAAATTGCCCCAAATAATGCTGCAATAAAGAAGCCTTGTAACCAAGTTGGCAATACTTTATTGACTAAAAGTGGGTAAGATGCATCAATAGGCTCAACGCCCTCGCCTAAAATGTGGAAACTCAATAGCCCCGGTAGATTTAAGATAATCGGCAAGGTTAATAAAAATAACGCTGCAATTAAAATCCCTTTTTGACCGGATTTTAAATCTTTCGCGCCTAAGCAGCGTTGCACAATGGCTTGATTGGTCGTCCAGTAAAAGAAATGTACCACCATAATGCCCGTGAAAATGGTCGGCCAAGGGGTTGCATCCGCTTCACTGCCGATAGCATTCCATTTTTCAATATGGGTGGTGGTGATCATTTGCAATCCCTCTGAAAAACTGCCATTGCCTAAATACATTAAGGCAAACAATGGCACAAGTAATGCACCAATCACCAAAATTACCGCATTGATGGTATCGGACACTGCCACCGCTTTTAAGCCACCGAAAATAGCATAAATAGCCCCCACTACGCCAATGGCAATCACGGTATAAGTAATGGCTGCCCCATAGCTTAAACCGAATGCCGCTTCTAAGTTAAAGATTTTATTGAACGCAATTGCCCCCGTATAAAGGGCGGTGGGAATCACAATGAAAAGATAGAACACCAAAAACAGCGTGGACATAATCAAACGGGTTTGACGGTCGAAGCGGTTTTCAAAAAATTCCGGTACGGTGGTATAACCGTTTCGCAAATATTTGGGCAATATATAAAGTGCCAAAAAACAAAGGGGAATTAGTGTTGGTACTGTCCACGCAATGATAGAAAAATTGCCTTTATAAGACACTGCATTTACTCCAATCAGTTGCTCGGTGGAAAGGGAGGTTAGCACCATAGAACAGCCAATCACTAAGCTATTTAGCCCCCTCCCAGCGAGAAAATATCCTTTTGAGGTGGTTAAATCATCATTTTTTGTTTTTAGCCACGAAATATACGCAACTATCCCTGTTACAAGCAGGAAAGTAATTATCGTGATTAACATACGTTTCTCCTATTGTCGCCGAATGATGGGGTTCAGCATAATATAGGGATAAAAGATAGTTTATGATAATGGTCATAAGCCTTGCGAAATTGATGTGAGCCGGATCACAAATTTAACATTCTTTTGGTATCACTATGAGCAAGATCATAAATCACTCTCCGTACGATATTACATAATAAGCAAAAATAAGGAGTCATAATGAGTCTTCAACTAATTGCTATTTTAATATTATGCGGCATTTTCACGAATCTAATGTCAGCGGTTTTGGGTATTGGTGGTGGGGTACTAATGGTGCCTATCCTTTATTCTTTATTTCCCGATTTTCCGTTACAAATGGTGGCGGCAACCTCATTGACTATTGTCATCGGTTCGGCGTGTATTAATCTTTTTCACTTCTATAAACAACATATTGCTATTGACCTCAAGGCAGTGATGGGATGGTCATTGGCAATGATTGTGGGAGTTCAACTGGGTTTTGAAAGCAGTTTTTACTTAACCGATAGCGTTGTAATAGCGGTTTTTGTCGGCACATTAAGCCTATTGGCGGTGCGAACCCTGTTGGGGACGACAAAAAAACAAAATGGCATAAAGGGACAAAATGATCTCTTTAAAGGAGCAGGATTATGTTTATTTGGCGGCGTGATTGCAGGAATGACCGGCATCGGCGGTGGTTCAATTATGGCACCGTTAATTGGACGGCTTAACAGTGTCAAACCGCAACAAATCGCCCCTTATACCAATGCAATGATGATTATCGGCGGACTAGGCAGCCTTTATGGCTATCTTGCGAAAACACCAAATTATTATTTAGCAGGAAGCTGGCAAATTGGCTATGTAAATTTTTCTGTAGTGATGATTGTGATTGGTGCAGTGTTTATAACAGGGTTTTTCTCAATGAAAATTCGTGGGCGGCTCGCCCCTGAACTCACGCAGAAATTATTGGGTATCATTTTATTGGTTATTGCGAGTTATATGGTCGGGAGTTACTACTTGAAAAATTAAGGGGAATTTAGTATCTAATGACGATCCGATTTTAAATTGAAAGACAAAAACATATTTCAATGTTTCTACTGAATCAAAAGCTAGATAGAATTTCTTTGCGTTTTACTGCTGATATCAATAAAAAATCAAACTAAGTATAAATAAATCCTTATTGATGTGATATTGTGCTTTCCGTTCATTAACAATTCACTTGATTTATATCAAAAAGAAATTTTGGTTATTCAATTTTAGAAAGGATCTCTATGCCAAAAATCAAAAAGCCCCTTATTTTTCTTTTTTCCTTTGCGTTACCAATGGTGGTGTGGGCGGGTAATGTGCCGAGGGAGACGCAGGAATTTAATCGTTTTCAACAAGATGCCAAGCAGCAATTGGAACAATTTCAGCAGGCAAGGCAACAACGTTGGGTTGAACAACATCAATATCAGCAACAACAGGCAGAACAAAATCAAGCAGATTTATCGCAGGCTTGTTTGCCTTATTCGGGGATTCGGTTTGTTGGTTTTCATTTAATTGATCCTACGGTTTTTGCACCAATGCAGGGCGAATGTTTGAATGAAACCCGATTGAATCAATTAAGTCGGGATATTACCGCCGCTTATTTGGATTTGGGCTACATTTATAATCCTTTTCAATTTGAAGATGATCATTCCGGTGTGCTGATAATGCGGGTGATGGAAGGCAAAATTGCAAAATTGTCGGGAGAAAGTTCAAGATTAAATTTTGCAATGTTGATGCCAAATGCATTGGGGAATCCGCTGAATGTTAAAGATTTGGATCAAGCCTTGGATCAAGCCAATAAGATGGCGGGGAGTAAAGTCAGTGTTGATGTGTTACCGGCGAAAAACGGGGAAATTGAATTGGCTTTTGTCAATGATGAAAAAGCACGTTTTAATGGCTTTATCGGTGCGGATAACTATGCGTCTAAACGTGTTGGGCGTTGGCAAAGTCGGGTGGGGGTGAATATTGATAGTCCGTTGGGATTATCCGATACCTTGTATTTGAGTGCGGCACATTCATTAAAATCGTTTTCCCATAATTTTAATCGTTCGGTAGCGTTATTTCACAGTGTCCCTTATGGTTATTGGACGTTGAGTACCTTTGGCTCAATTTCACAATTCAAATACCAAATTCCGTTACAGCAAACGGAAGCTCAGCAAAAAGGCTACACTTGGCAGGCGGCTTTTCGTGCCGATTATACGTTTAACCGAGGATCGAATTCTATTTCGAGTGCCTATGGACAATTAGAACGTTTACGTAGCAAAAGTTATTTTCAAGATGCGTTGATTCAACTACAAAGCCCTGCCCTCACCACAATGCAATGGGGTGTAAATCATTTACAGCTTTTTCCAAATGGATCATTGATTGCCGATATTAATTATGAACGGGGGCTAAAATGGTGGAATGCCACCGCTAATCAGGGACGGGATCAACCTGAGGGGCAATTTAATAAATGGGTGGCGGATCTCAATTTCAACTATTTTCACCAAGTTTTTGGACAGACTTTTCATCAATCCGCCCGTTTATTGGGGCAGTATAGCCAAAATTATTTGCCTGCCATTAAACAGGCTGATTTCTTAGGGCGTTATGCCATACGGGGTTTTAACGATCTTTCCCAATCAAATGAAAAAAGCATTATTTGGCAGAATAATTTGGCGTGGTTATATGAAAATGAAAACCAACAAATTTCCCCTTATGTGGGGTTGGATCTTGGTATTCAAAAAGCCTCATCGGGGGATACCCACAGTCAACGGGCATTAGGCTATGCCATCGGGCTGAAAATCATTCACCCACGTTGGCAAACGCAATTAGAGTGGGCAACAGGGCGATTGTTCCGGTCGAATCAAATTTTGCAGGAACGGAGTGTTTACGTTAATGTGAATGTTTATTTCTAAGGTTTAACGCGAAAGTGCGGTCAATTTTAGAGAGGTTTTATTTCGTCAATACAGAAAACCGGATAATATTTTGTAGGGGCGATATGCCGGTGTTCTTGATATTAATTCATTGAAATTTTTTGATAGAACGCGAAGCATCGTCCCCCTACTGATCATATTATTTCGGTTTGGTGTGTCCACGGCATCATATTGTAAAATTTAACGAAAAATTGACCGCACTTTGATCTCGATACCATCACTTCATTATGGCTCGCCACTTCATTTTGTGACTTCACTCACAAATTTAATATTTCCTTCCTGTCGGGCATAGATTTTTTCCTTTGAATACCTAAAATGGTTGCGCCTTATTAAGGCTATTTTTATTCCGAGAACGTAATATTAATAGCACAAAGTGCGGTCAATTTTGGTATTGTTTTTTGTCATTAGGCGATATTGGATGACCGTAGATTCCTTTCTTATTTTATGGACTTTTTTATGAGCAAATTTTCCTTATCAAAAATTACCCTAGCCCTTTCCTTGTGTTATGTCGCGCAAAGTTATGCAGAGATTCAATCGGCAAACACGAATACTCAAGTATCTCAGCAAAAAGGGGTTGAAATTATCAATATCGCCACCCCAAGTCAGTCCGGCTTATCGCACAACCAATATAATAAATTTAATGTGGATAAAGCAGGGGCGGTATTAAACAATGCCCGCCAAGATAGCCAATCTCAATTAGCGGGACAAGTGGCGGCAAACCCAAATTTACGCCAACAATCTGCCACCGTGATTTTAAATGAAGTGGTTAGCCGTAATCCTTCTCATATTGCGGGTAAACAGGAAATTGTAGGGCAACGTGCCGATTATATTTTAGCAAACCCGAACGGGATTAGCGTTGAGGGCGGTGGCTTTATTAATACGCAAAGAGCCTCTTTGGTGGTGGGTAAACCAACGGTTGAACAAGGTTATTTAACGGGCTACCAAGTGGATGGTGATAAAGCACTAACGGCGAAAGGCACGGTTAGCGGGGCGAATACCCTTGATTTGATTGCACCAACGGTGAGTGTTTCCGGCAATCTTCAAGCCGAAGGCGATGTGAATGTTGTGATGGGGCGTAATAAAGTGGCTCGCCAAAATGACGGTCAATTAACGGTAACTGTTCTACCATCACAACAAGGGCAAGTGTTAGACGGTAAAGTGGTGGGCAGTATTCAAGCAGGGCGAATCCGTATTCATTCCACTGATGAACAAGCTAATGTTGCGATTACTGCGACCAAGTTAGAAGCCAAAGAAGTGTTGGTTACGGCGGGCAATGCCAAATTAGACGGGACGGTTAAGAAATCTTCAAAAATTGTGAATACGCCGATTAGTCAAAATGGTTATGGCGGCTTAAAAGAACGTTCAAGCAAAACGGAAACCTTTGATAAAACCAGCATTAAAGCCGATAAAGTTACCGTGCTTGCCTCAAATCATTTAACCTTATCCGGTGCGGAAATTAAGGCAAAAGAAGCCACGGTAATTGGGGGGAAAACCCATATTGGTGCAACTAAAACGACGGATCGTTTCCATACTGCAGAAACCCGTGCAAAAGGCAGCACTAAATTAGTGGAAACCGATGACAGTAAATTGGAAACCGCACACAGAACAACCATTCAGGCAGATTCCGTTACACTTGGTGCAATCAAGGATCAATTAACCGCAGAAGGCGTGAAAATTACCACCAACGCATTGACATTACACGGTGAGAAAGGCATTTCCACAAAAGGCGTGCAGGAAGTGAATTACTATGATGCCACGGCGACTTTCCGCAATGAACCGAAAAAACATAAAACAGGCTACAGTTTACAGACAGCGAAAGCCTACAACTATGTGGCAAGCGAACTAAACGTAAAAGACGATATGATCGTATCAGGCGGTAATGTTAATTTTGCAGGTACGATTGCGAAAGTAGATGGCGATTTAGTGGTTGAAAATAAAGGCCGTTTATCTTTTAGTTCGGAAGAAGTGAAAAACGATCACGTGGTTAATGATAAAGAAAGGTACTGGGGCGGATTGGCTGGTTCAAAAACACTTGCTTCAACCCGTAAAGATTATGTACAGCAAGGGGCGGACTTTACCGTTAAAGGGGCAATTTTAGTTGATGCCGGAAATGGCGTTAAAGTCACAGGCAGCCGTGTGGTATCGGGCAAGGATGCATTGGTTAAAGGAAATAAAGGAAGTTTAACGGTTAATTCTGTACAAGATTATCATTCCTACACCGAAAAAAGCCGTACGGGGATGATTTTTGATATTACTAAAGAACGTACTCAAGGCTATAAAACCAGCTATATCACCAAAGGTTCGGAGCTAAAATCCAAATCTAACCTTCAACTTGTGACAGATAAAAATGTGAATGTTGTGGGGAGCAGAGTCGAAGCAGGAGGCTTATTGGATATTTCCGCCAAGGGTAACGTGAATGTAAAAGGCGGCAACAATGAAGTGAGACAAATTTTACATAAATCGGGCATTGGCTTTAGCACTAAAGTGGAAAAACCAACGTTAACCTTAGATTATGAAGGCGTGGCAAAATCATCCATAGAAACCGTGAAAGGGCTGATTGGTGGTACGGTTAAAATGACGGATGCGGCTGAAGCGGTGGCTAACAATGTGAAAGACAATTTGAAATTTAAAGGCGAAGCCAGTGCCACGTTCGGCTTTTTTAATGATGCACAATCTTCTGCCGAATATACCCATACGCCATCAGTGGTAAGTGGTGCAACCACCAATATTTCGGCTAATCGTGTTAATGTTGCCGGCAGTAAAATTGAGGCGACAAAAGGCGATCTCAATGTAAACGCCAATGCGGTGATGACCAATGCACAGCACGATAGCTATTTTGATTCCAACATTCATACCGCCTTTGGTATTACCAATACGGTGACCGTAACAGAAAGTGCGGTAACAAATAAGGTTGCTTTAGGCATTACTCATAAAGACACCTATAAAGAAGGTACGAATGCTCAAGCAAGCCAACTTTCAGCAGCGAAGGATATTAATCTTAATGCAAGACATTTGATTACCCATCAAGGAACGGAGATTCAAGCCGGTGGAAATATTAACGAAAATGCTAAAGTGGTAAGCCATACGCCTGAATATAATACAGAAAATGGTAAGCAGAAAAACTTTGATTTGGGGTTAACCTTAACCACTTCTGTCGATAAAAACAAAGCGGTGAATGGTAGCTTGGTGTTAGGTATTTCCGGGGGACGTGAAAAACATCAAGAAAGCAATGCACAAAGTACCACATTAACAGCGGGTAAAGATATTAACGTCAATACAGATAAATTATCTGATGTGGCAACCCAATATACCGCAGGCAATAATGTAAATCTCAATTCCAAAGTTCATACGATTGAATCGGCACAAAATACGAAGGAAGATGAAAAACTCAGTGCCGGTGTAACCATTGGGGTGAGTGCAGGCACGAAAGATTTTGTCACCGGTACGGCAGGGGTGAATGTTGGGATTCATTTCCAAAAAGATCAAAGTAATTCAAGCACGGCACATATTGCAAATGTGGCAGGAAACAACGTGAATATCAACACGGGTAAATTAAACAGCCAAGGGGATATTTCAGCGAAAAATGATGTGAATATTAATGCAAACAGTGCGAGCTTCACTCAATCGCAAAATACCAGCAGCCATAAAGGTGGTGGTTTTAACTTAAATATTGGGGTTGGGGCGATTGCTATCCCTGCCGCAGGTGCCGCATTGCCTTCCGTTGATGTAAGTTTTAATGCCAACAGCCACAAAGGCAACCGTACCGATGCGGTAATTCACAGGGTTGAAGGCGGCAACAATGTAGGCATTCACGCTAAACAAGATGTGAGCTTACAAGGTACTAACGTTCAAGCAGGCAATACGGCAAGCATTAGTGGCAATACGGTTACCGTACAACCGGGTAAAAGCCAAGTACAAGAGCTGAATGTCAGTGTGGGCGGTGGTGTCAGTGTGGGAGCAAATGCGTCCAGCTTAGGTATTAACGGCAATGTCAATGTGAAACACGAAAACAGCACCACCCACCCGGGTGTTTCCATTAATGGTCAAAACGTGAACATCAAATCCGAAAATGGCGTGCATTTAACAGGCGTAACCTCTAATAGCACCAATTTAACCATTGATGGCGGTAAAGGTGACGTTATTTTAGATTCTGCGAAAAATAACGTAAACAAAACCGAAGTGGATGTCGGTTTAGCCTTAAACGGTGGATTAAGCGGTAACAAATGGACACCGGAAAGCGGTTCAGGCAAATTAAATGTGGATGTTGTGCGTAATGAAACCCACACCACCACGGATTTGACCGCAGAAAATGCCACTATTTCCGGTAATAACGCTCACTTTAACGGCAGCAGTATCAATGCAACGAATGTCACCAATAACCTTAAAGGTTCGGTAACAAGCAGTGCAGTAACGGATAAAGTGAACGAAACCGGCGTACATCTTTCAGCCAACGGTAGCGGTAAATTTACCCCATACCCAGCAGATAACTGGGCGGAAAGTGCGAAGAAAGATTGGGATAACGGCACTATTGCCGGAGTGAATGCGGATATCAACGTAAAAGTGGACGCCACCAACACCGAGACCGTAAAACAGGGGGGAATTAATCCACCAAAACCACAAGTGATTAAAAATAACGTGGTAAAAGCGAATGTGGAACTCACGACAAAAGTGAAATCCCGTATAGAAAACTTTATCAAACAACAGCAACAACTGCGCCGTAGATAATTTTTCATTATTATAAAAATCAACCGCACTTTATTAGAATTAGAGTGCGGTTTTTTTAGATAAATTTTTAGCATTATTTGGGAATAAAAGTAAGAACATAAGCTGGTATCTATTGATATTAAGTTTCAATAAAATCAAATTATAGAGATATATCTGGGAAGTTCTCCTTATAATCCATTCATTGCATTAATAATTTTTATTTCATCAAACTTTTTTACATCCTGTGCGTAAATGGTGGTTTGCTGAATTTTGCCTTCGCGTAATAATTTTTCCCGTTGCGTCCCTTGCAACAGTGGGGTATCGGGGGTGAACCATTGGTTTCCTTGGCGAAAGATTAAATTTCCAATGGAACAATCTGTCACTTTGCCATTTTTGATAATGATAATTTCATCGCACTGTCCCCGTTGGGCGAACAGGGCGTTGAGCAAATCTCGTTGGGTGTATTTCAAGCCGTATTCAATTTCATCACACACAACGGGTTGAAAAGTGCGGTAGATTTTTCGGGTATATTCAACATATTGAATTTGGGCGGTTTCGGCATTGTAATCAATACGACAACGTACCAATTTATCTTGTAAGTGGCTGGGGAGTTGGATTAAATCCAAAAGTGTAAAAATTTTGACCGCACTTTTGCCATAAAATTGGCGGAGGCTGCGTTCATAACGGGCTTGGTGATAGGCAATATTTTGAATTTCGCCTTTTTCTATTGCCAAGGTTTCAAACAATGGAAACATTAATTTTCCTCTCTGATCGGTAAATAGATGGGTAAATAGACTTTTTCCAGTAATTCCTGATATTCCTCTTCCAATTTACTGTGGATGGTGATTCCGCCACCACTGTGAAAGTAAAATTTATCGCCACATTGGGAAATAAACCGAATCGCCACCGCACTTTGCAGATTTTTTCCATCGAAAAGACCAAAAACGCCGGTGTAATAACCGCGAGGTTGTTTTTCTGCCGATTGAATAATTTGCACGGTTTTTTCTTTCGGCGCGCCACTGATAGAACCCGCCGGTAATAAGGTGGCGAGGAGTGTTCCCACTTTTTCTTGCCAGTTTTCTTCCGCTTCACCGCAAATCTCCGAGCTTGTCTGCAAGATTTCCCCTTTTTGTGTTTGAATGTGATCCACATAGCGAAATCGGGTCACTTGAATGTTTTTGGCAACCATTGCGAGATCGTTACGCATTAAATCAACAATGGTGTAATGTTCACGCTGTTCTTTTTCATCATTTAATAATTGTTCTTCCGCATTGGGTAATTGGGCGTTAATCGTGCCTTTCATTGGGTAAGTGGTGATTTTATTATCGTGAATATTCACAAAACATTCGGGGGAAAAGCACACAAATTGATCTTTCAGCCATAATTTATAAGGGGCGTTGGTTTGGTAAAAAAGCTGTTCCGGCGTGAAATTGCCTGAAATTTCGGTCGGGTAGGTCAAGTTCAATAGATAGGAATTGCCTTGTTGCAATGCCTGACGGACAATTTCAAAACCTTGTTGATAATCAGAAAGCGAAATCGGCTTTTTGTTTATATGAAGAGGTTTCGGCAAAAAGGATTTTTGTTCTTCAACATTGGTTTTGCCTAAAAAATTAAAAAAAATGCCTTGCGAAGCGGTGTTTTCTAAGGGAAGAATAAGCGGTTTTTTCTGTTCAAAATCAATTAGAAAGAAAAAAGGGGTGCGTTCTTTGCCGTAGTGATTTGCCTGCTGAATAAAATGTTGCATTGTGCTGTGTCTAATTTTGCGTAAAATTGCCCGATTATAACGAAAGCCGAGCTGTTATGAAATTACTCATCATTAATAATCACGATTCTTTTACCTTCAATTTGGTGGATCTTATTCGCCGTCTTGATGTGCCTTTTGAGGTGTTGAATGTGGAAGATTTAAAAGAAAACACACCGGAATGTTACACACATATTTTGATTTCTCCCGGCCCTGATGTACCGCGTGCTTATCCGCAGTTGTTTGAGATGTTGGAAACGTATCATCAACGAAAATCCATTTTGGGCGTATGTTTGGGACATCAAACGATCTGCGAGTTTTTTGGCGGCACACTTTATAATTTAGCCGCGGTTCGCCACGGGCAAAAACAGCATTTAAAAGTGCGGTCAAATTCGGCGTTGTTTTTGGGATTGCCAAAGGAATTTGAGATTGGGTTGTATCATTCTTGGGCGGTCAGCACGGCGAATTTTCCCGAAGTATTAGACGTTACCGCCGTTTGTGACGAAGAAGTGGTGATGGCAATGCAACATAAATCCTTGCCTGTTTATGGCGTGCAGTTTCATCCGGAATCTTATATGTCGGAATACGGAGAACAAATTTTGCGAAATTGGTTGGGGACGGATTCATAATAGTGCTTGCTAATTAAACAAAAATACGTAGTATAGCCGTCTATACGTCAATACATCCAAATAAAAAAGAGAGAATTATGTCTAGCTATTTATTTACTTCAGAATCCGTGTCGGAAGGACATCCGGATAAAATTGCCGATCAAATTTCAGATGCGGTACTCGATGAAATTTTAAAACAAGACCCAAAAGCCCGTGTGGCGTGCGAAACCTATGTAAAAACCGGTATGGCATTAGTGGGGGGGGAAATTACCACTTCGGCGTGGGTGGATATTGAAAATTTAACCCGTAAAGTGATTTGCGATATTGGTTACGAACATTCCGATATGGGCTTTGACGGCCACTCTTGTGCCGTGTTAAACGCCATTGGTAAACAATCGGCGGATATTAATCAAGGCGTAGATCGTGAAAATCCCCTTGATCAAGGTGCAGGCGACCAAGGCATTATGTTTGGTTATGCCACCAATGAAACCGATGTATTAATGCCGGCGGCGATCACCTATGCGCACCGCCTAATGCAAAAACAGGCAGAAGTACGCAAAAACGGCAAACTGGCGTGGTTACGTCCGGATGCGAAAAGCCAAGTTACCTTAAAATACGAAGACAATAAAATTGTGGGCGTGGATGCCGTAGTGCTTTCAACCCAACATTCGGAAGAAGTGAGCCAAAAAGATCTGCACGAAGGTGTGATGGAAGAAATCATCAAACCGGTGTTGCCGAGTGAATGGCTTTCAAAAGAAACCAAATATTTTATCAACCCGACAGGTCGTTTTGTGATTGGCGGCCCAATGGGGGATTGTGGTTTAACCGGACGTAAAATTATTGTGGATACCTACGGCGGTGCGGCTCGTCACGGTGGTGGGGCATTCTCCGGTAAAGACCCATCAAAAGTGGATCGCTCGGCGGCTTATGCGGCACGCTATGTGGCAAAAAATATTGTGGCGGCAGGCTTGGCTGATCGCTGTGAAATTCAGCTTTCTTATGCAATAGGTGTGGCAGATCCGACTTCCATTATGGTGGAAACTTTCGGCACCGGCAAAGTGGCAAACGAACTATTAGTGGCATTAGTGCGGGAATTTTTTGATTTACGCCCTTATGGTTTAATTAAAATGCTTAATCTAATTCAACCGATTTATCGCGAAACGGCAGCTTATGGACACTTTGGACGTGAACAATTCCCTTGGGAAAAAGTGGATCGCGCAGAGGAATTGCGTGCAGCGGCAGGGTTGAAATAATTATTTTCTTGTATTGAAAACCGCTAATTTAGCGGTTTTTGTTTTTCTTGAATTTATGCTTTCATCACAAACCCAATTCCGACATTTAAAAATGCAGGTTCAGCGTAAACTGACTGAATCGCTACGTCTTGCGACCGCTTATTTTAAACGTGAATTTGTTATGCCTACAGTGAGTTACGATCTGCGGGGAACGAAAGCAGGCGTTGCTTATTTGCAAAAAAATGAAATCAAATTCAACCGCACTTTATTGTTGGAAAATTCAACCGAATTTATTCGACAAGTGGTACCGCACGAATTGGCACATTTGATTATCTATCAGGTATTTGGACGGGTGAAGCCGCACGGCGTGGAATGGAAAGCATTAATGAATCAGGTTTTTCATTTACCGGCAGAGACCTGCCATCAATTTGATGTACAAAATGTGCAGGGAAAAACGTTTGAATACCGCTGTCATTGTCAAACGCATTTATTAAGTATTCGCCGTCATAATCGGATTTTAAAAGAAAAAGTCGAATATTTATGCCGAAAATGTAAGGGGAAATTGATTTTTGTAGATGATACGTAGTTTAGATTATGCTATATTCCCACCAGTTTCTACTAGCAATAAATAGGAGTTATCCAATGAAAAAATCATTATTAGCGTTAGCTATCGGAGCATTAGCCGTTGCTTCAACGGCAAATGCCGGTTGGTATGTGCAAGGGGATTTAGGGTATTCAAAAGTCAAATCATCAGGTGGTGATATTGGTGATTTTAACAAAAGTAAATTTACACCAAGCCTAGCGGTAGGTTATAAATATGGCAACTGGCGTTTTGCTTTAGACTACACGAATTACGGTAAAATTGAAGAAAGTTATGCCGACCAAAATGAAGTTAGCACAGAGAAACTTAAAACCTATGGTTTAGGTTTATCCGCTATTTATGATATTGAGTTAAATTCACCTTTTAAACCTTATGTAGGTGTGCGTTTATCACAAAATTTCTTTGATGACAAATATGATTCTTCTACTATGGAGAATGGTGCTATCGTAAGAGAGCATATTAGCGAAAAAGAAAATAAATTTGGCTATGGTGTGTTAGCCGGTGTATCTTACAATTTTTCCCCAAACTGGGCGGTAAATGGCGGCATTGAGTATAACCGTTTAGGTAAATTTGACGATGTAAAAATTAACCAATATGGTGCAAAAGTAGGTATTCGTTACGAATTCTAATTTTCCCCATAAAGTGCGGTCAGAATATTTTCTTTTTAGTGGAAATAGGATCAGCGCTTTTCGTTATCAGTCATCTTTTTTAATCGAACCGTATTTGAAAATTAACTCAAATACGGTTTTTTGATGAAATCACGTTAAATCAAATTTTTCAGCGCCTGAATAAATTTCAAATAGCGTTGATATTTCGCTTGGTAGGCATTGAAGTTCTCTTTATTTGGGCGAAATGTTTGCATTTTTGAATTTAAAATATAAGTGCTTTCGCTTTTTTCGATTGCCTCCATTGCCATTAACGCAGCGCCCAAACAGCCTGTTTCTTCTACGGCAGGAATTTCCAGTTTCATTCCGGTTAAATCTGCCAACATTTGCATCCAGATTTTTGATTTGGTCGGCCCGCCGGTGACTCTCAGTACGTTTGCGTCAGGAAAACGCTGCAACATTCTTTCTAAATGATGCATTAGACTAAATAACACGCCTTCATAAACTGCCTGTAATAAGTGAATTTCCGTATGATGGGATTGCAGTCCGTAAAAGCCTGCCTGCATACCCAATCCCGCATTCGAGCCATAAAGAAAGGGGACGAATAAGACACTGCTTTTTGCCGGTGCTAAACTTCCGATGCCACGATTAATGGTTTCATAATCCAAATGTTTAAAACGATTTAAAAACCATTCTAAATTACCCGATGAGGTGGGGCTGGCTTCGTGAACGATAAATTTATTTTGTTCCACATAACGTCCGTAGACAAAAGGAATGGATTGGTCGAACTCAATGTGATCGGTAATGCCGCTTACCACCGACCACGTGCCCAGCACTACGTTTAATTTGTTTTCATCCTCTAAATTGGCACAAAGTGCGGTCGAAACCACGTCAAATAATCCGCCAACAACTGCCGTGCCTTCGGTTAAGCCGGTCATTTCTGCAGCTTGCTTAGTGACATAGCCTGCGATTTCATTGGATTTAATTATCGGTGGAAATTTATTAAAAATTTCTTCAATGTCGAGTAATTGAGCAAGGTGAACATCATATCCTCCCGTTTGAATATTATAGAGGTTTGATTCGGAAATATTGGTTTCTTCACAAAATAACTGACCGGTTAAACAGAATCGTAAATAGTCGTGCGACATTAAAACCGTGCCAATGCGATCATAGCGGGGGCGATCTTTTTCCTTTATCCAACGGAGAATTGAAACGGGATGACCTGTCCATAAGGTTTGTCGGGTGAGAGGATAAATTTTTTCAGGAATCTTTTCGGCTTGCCAATTTTTTACAATGTCGAGCGCACGTTGATCAGAAGATAAAATTGCCCGTCCTAAGGGGCGATGTTGTTTATCTAAAAGGAATGCACCTTTCCCCTGTGCAGAAATGCCAACGGCTTTGATAAGTGTTGGAGCGAGATGACTTTTGACAATGGCTTCCCGCACCACTTGTGCAGTGACTTGCCATAAGGTGTTGGGATCACGCTCTGCATAGCCGGACTGTTCACTGATGACGGGAACATTTTCACGGGCTATGCCATATAATTTTCCATTGTTATCAAATAATGCGGCTTTAATGAAAGTGCCACCACAATCAATGCCTAAGTAATAATTCATAAAACCTCAAGGAAAGTGAAAGCAGCCAACGAAAGTTGACCGCTTATGATTGGATTATTGCGCTAACGCATCAATTTGATTGACTAAGGTATCACCCTGTTTCTCAATATAAGATTTGCGGACTTTTTCCTCAATGATCGCTTTAAAAGGCGCAGGAACGATGGTCTCTGTGACTTCAACCCCTTCTTTACGCAATTTAGCAATAATTTCTTGCTCATTTTTCACATTAAGTTCTCGTTGAAAAGCACCCGCTTCTTTCGCGGCGGATAAAATTGCCTGTTGAAGTTCCGGTGAAAGTGAATCAAATTTCGCTTTGTTCATTACAACAATTAATGGTGTATAACCGTGGTTACTTAGGGTTAAATATTTTTGTACTTCATATAATTTTGAAGACCAAAAAATACCAATCGGGTGTTCTTGGGCATCAACAGCGCGGGTTTCTAATGCGGTATAAAGCTCCGCTAATGGCATTGGTACAGGGTTTGCCCCTAAAAGGGAGAAGGCTTCAATATACATTGGGTTTTGATTGGTACGGACTTTTAAGCCTTTCACATCTTCCGGTTTGGTCATTGTATGTTTGGAATTAGAAAAAGCACGGAATCCCACATCCCAAAAGGCTAATCCTTTAAGCCCTTTTTCCTCAAGGGCTTTTAATAAACCTTCCCCAATTTCACCATCCAATACTTTATAAACGTGTTCACGATCTTTAAATATAAATGGAATATCGATGACATTTAATTCTTGAACTAATCCTGTAAAGTTAGGCGAACCTGACATTTCCAGATCAATAGTGCCGCCACGCACGCCGGCAATCATTGTTTGAGCATTACCTAATGTACTGTCAGGAAAGAGTTTTAATTTGACTTCACCATTGGTTTTTTCAGCCAATAATTCGTTAAATTTTTTGGCTGCGATATGTTGGGTATCACTGCGAGGGGCTTCATAGCCAAAGCGTAGATTAACTTGTGCCGAAACCGCTGAGGCAGTGAATATTGTCGCACCGGCAATTAAAGCGGTTAAGAATTTCATATTAAAACGTTTCATAATGTTCTCCTGAATGAGGCGTAATGAAAAAGTCAGTGTTTTTACAACATCCATTGAAGTGGAACTAAAATCAATGACGGAAAGAAGATGAACAAAAACAGCAAGAGAAGCATCATTCCCATATAAGGCAGAATGCCTTTTGCCGCTTGGTCAAAGGGAAGTTTAGATACGCCGGTAATCACATTTAGCACATTGCCTACCGGCGGCGTAATTAAACCGATTGAGGTGTTTAGGATAAATAACACACCAAAATAAACGGGATCGATACCGGCCTCTTCAATTAATGGCATTAATACCGGTGTCAGAATAAGGACGGTAGGCGTTAAATCCATCACCATACCGATGATAAATACCGAAATCATCACGACAATCAGCAACAATGTTGGATTATCAATTAACGGTTCTAAAAATTCCGTCATCATTTGTGGTAGTTCGGCGATGGTGATTAACCAACCGGTTACATTGGCGGCAGCGACTAAAAACATCACCACAGCGGTTGTTTTTCCCGCGGCGAGAATCACTTTATACAAATCTTTGATTTTGAGTTCACGGTAAACAAAGAGTGAAATCATCAAGGCATAAAAGGCGGCTACCACACCGGCTTCTGTCGGCGTGAAGATGCCCGAACGGAAACCGCCAATGATAATAACCGGTAATAGCAATGCCCAAATACTGTTTTTGAAAGAAATACATAATTCTTCTTTGGTTGCTTTGGAGAATGTCATCAAATTTAGCCGTTTTGCCTGCCACCACCAGAGCAGTGCCAACGCAATTCCCATTATCAAGCCCGGGAAAATACCGGCTAAAAAGAGTTTTGTGATGGATACGCCGCTTGCCACGCCAAATACAATAAAGGGAATAGAAGGGGGAATAATCGGTGCAATAATACCTGCCGTACCGATTAAACCTGCCGATCTATCCACCGGATAACCGGTGGTTTTCATCATCGGTAATAACATTGCGGCCACTGCTGCGGTATCTGCCACTGCCGAGCCGGATAAACTTGCCATAATCATTGCGGCAATAATGGCTACAAAACCCAAGCCACCACGTTTATGCCCCACTAATTTCATCGGCAAATCAATAATACGTTTTGACAAGCCCCCTTCATTCATTATTTCACCGGCAAGGATAAAGAAAGGAATCGCCATCAGTGAAAAGCTATCTGCACCACTGATTAAATGTTGTGCCAAGATTTGAGAATCAAATAGATCAAGTTGCAACATTAAGGCGATACCACACACTAAAAGTGAGAAGGCGACAGGAATGCCTAAAATAATCGCACCCAGTAGAACGGAGAGGAAAATAACCACGATCATAGATTTTCTCCTTTCGTGAGAAAGTGGATTCTTGACAACATTCGGGTGATTAATACCCCCCCAATTAAAATGCCTGCCACCACGCCTGCAAAGTAAGTAATACCCTGCGGTAAACCGGAAATAGGGGCTAAATTGGTCAGATTTAATTGGAACTGAATCCAACTGCCATCAACAATTAAATAGCAACAGTAAAGCATTAACGCATCTGTAAAAATCCCCAAAATGTTGCGACCGTTTGAAGATAGCTTGTCGGTTAAAATCGTCACATTAACGTGTTGATTGCCATTAAATGCTAATACAGCCGCTAAAAAAGTGAGCCAGATAAACAGATAACGTGAAACTTCCTCCGTCACATTAATGCTGCTATTAAAGCCATAACGCAAGACAACGTTGAGAAACACCAAAAGTGCCATAATGGATAAAATGAAAACCACGAGGACTTCCAGTATCTTCCCAACAAATCGGGCAAAACTTTTCATCGTTCCTCCTCAAAAATACGTGAAAAAATGACCGCACTTTTAAAGTGATTTAATTTTTGCCCAAACGGTATCATCCACAGGAATACCATTGGCTTTGTTGTCGGCAAGAATTTTCGTAAATTCGTGTCCCGGCAAACGCACTTCTACATTAGGATCGGCACGTTCTGCAGTTTTCACATAGTCCATAATGCGGTTGAGTTTTTCGTCTTTTGTTTTACCGTCAATTAAACGATCCACTTCAATGGCAATAAACACTTGAGAAACACAGTATTCATCATCTTTATCTTCGGTCACGGCAACGGTGGATTCACCGTTGGAAAGTAGGGTCGCGATCATATCCAATACAATAGACAAGCCCGACCCTTTCCAAAATCCCATTGGCATTAAACGGCGATTTTTTTCCACTGTTGCCGGATCGCGGGTTGGATTGCCTTCATCATCAAAACCTGCCTCAACAAAGGTTTGACGACCTTGCAGGCGGTGAACTTCTAACATTCCGTAGGAATACATTGAACAAGACATATCTACTATCGTGATAGGATTGGTGGGAACGGCAATAATGAGGGGATTTGTGCCGATCCGACATTCTTTTGCTCCCCAAGGGGGCATTACCGCAAGAGCATTTGTCCAGCAAATGCCGATATAGCCTTTTTCTGCGGCTTGCCAGCCATAAGATCCGCCACGCATCCAGTGATTGGCATTCCGCAATGCCACGACACCGATACCGTTTTGAGCTGCCAATTCAATGGCACGATCCATCATTTTTTTCGCCGTTAAATTGCCGATGGCTTGGTGTGCATCCCATTGCTCGATTGCACCTAATGAAAGCACTTTGGTTGGTTGTGCTTCCGGCACAATATCGCCGTTTTCCAATTGTTGGATAAAACGCGGGAAACGGTTTACGCCGTGAGAATATGCACCGGCTTGTGTGGTATCGGCAAACACGGTGGCACATTCTTCGGCAATTTCTTCACGCACATTGCGGGAAAGTAAAACACGTTTAAATTCAGCTTTTAGATTTTCATAAGACACTCTCATAAAATACCTCATATTCCATATAATAAAATTATGTTTCACAATATATAACTGAGCCTTATCGTAGTCAATTTTTGTGTTGAATTAAAATTCTTTTAAAATCAATAGGATATAAAGTATTTTTCTGATTTGTGACAGAGTTCTCATTTTTGTGGAGCAAGATTTCACATTATGAAATATAATTTGGAAAAGGAGGATAATGCGATGGCAGAAGAAAAATTGATGGGTAATCAAAGCCTTATACGTGGGCTTCGATTGTTAGATATATTAAGTGACTTTCCGAATGGTTGTCCGCTCGCGAAATTGGCGGAAATTTCAGGGTTAAACAAAAGCACTGTTCACCGTCTTTTACAGGGATTACAAAGTGAAGGTTATGTGAAACCGGCTTCTACGGCGGGAAGTTATCGGCTCAGTATAAAATGCCTCAGTATCGGGCAGAAGATTTTGACTTCAATGAATATCATTAACGTGGTCTCTCCTTACTTGGAGCAACTTAATCTAACCTTAGGTGAGACCATCAACTTTTCCCAAAGGGAAGAGGATAAAGCCATTATGATTTACAAGTTAGAGCCAACCCACGGTATGTTGAAAACAAGGGCTTACATTGGACAACATATCCCATTTTATTGCTCGGCAATGGGAAAACTTTATTTGGCTTACCCCAAAAAGGAAGGTTATTTGCAACATTATTGGCAAACTCATCAAAATGTGATTCAACAATTAACAAAAAATACCATTACCCGATTAGACGAAATGGAAGCGGAATTGGAAAATATTCGACAAAATCAATTTGCGATGGACAGAGAAGAAAATGAAATGGGCGTGGTGTGCATTGCTTGCCCGATATTTGATTCTTTTCATCAAGTGGAATATGCCGTTTCTGTTTCGATGTCGATTTATAAATTGAGAAAAATCGGGATTGATTTTTTCCTGAATGAAATCCGAAAAACTGCACAGGAAATCTCAAAAGAGTTGGGTTACTTGGGTTGATTTGAGCAAAAGTGCGGTTGGTTTTTACGTTATTTTTGCCGTTGTGCTGTCAGCCTGCCCCTTGAAAACATCATTTTCATTCTTATATTTGAGCCGTTCAACATCTATCTGTTTTATTTTTAGAAGGAAAAATTATGTCACAAAATCAAGAAACCCGTGGCTTCCAGTCGGAAGTGAAACAACTTCTTCAATTAATGATCCATTCTTTATATTCCAACAAAGAAATTTTCTTACGCGAATTAATTTCCAATGCTTCCGATGCGGCGGACAAACTTCGTTTTAAAGCACTTTCTAATCCTACACTTTATGAAAATGATGGTGAATTACGTGTGCGTATTAGCTTTGATAGTGAAAAAGGCACGCTAACCATCAGTGATAACGGTATTGGTATGACCCGTGAGCAGGTTATCGATCATTTAGGGACGATTGCAAAATCAGGAACAAAAGAATTTTTGACCGCACTTGGGCAAGATCAAGCTAAAGATAGCCAACTTATCGGGCAATTTGGGGTTGGTTTTTATTCTGCCTTTATTGTGGCGGATAAAGTAACCGTAAAAACCCGTGCTGCCGGTGAAGCGGCGGATAAAGCAGTGGTTTGGGAATCCGCCGGTGAGGGGGAATATTCGGTAGCGGATATTGAGAAAAAATCCCGTGGTACGGACGTGATTTTGCATTTGCGTGAAGATGAGAAAGAATTTTTAAACGAATGGCGTTTGCGTGACATTATCGGCAAATATTCCGATCATATCGGGCTTCCGGTGGAAATGTTGACTAAAGAATATGATGACGAAGGCAAAGAAATCGGCGAAAAATGGGAAAAAATTAATAAATCCGAAGCCCTTTGGACACGCAGTAAAAACGATATTTCCGATGAAGAATACAAAGAATTTTACAAACATTTGAGCCACGATTTTGCGGATCCATTGTTATGGACGCACAACAAAGTGGAAGGTAACCAAGAATATACCAGCTTGCTTTATGTGCCGAGTAAAGCCCCTTGGGATTTATTCAACCGCGATCATAAACACGGCTTAAAACTTTATGTTCAACGCGTATTCATTATGGATGATGCGGAACAATTTATGCCGAATTATTTGCGTTTTATGCGCGGATTGATTGATAGCAACGATTTGCCGTTAAACGTATCCCGTGAAATTTTGCAGGATAATAAAGTCACGGCGGCATTACGCAAAGCCTTAACCAAACGTTCATTACAAATGCTGGAAAAATTGGCAAAAGACGATGCGGAAAAATACCAACAATTCTGGAAAGAATTCGGCTTAGTATTAAAAGAAGGCACGGCGGAAGATTTTGCCAACAAAGAAACGATTGCGAAATTATTGCGTTTTGCTTCCACACATAATGGCAGCAGTGAACAAACCGTTTCTTTGGAAGATTATGTTTCCCGTATGAAAGAAGGGCAAAAAGCCATTTATTACATCACGGCGGATAGTTATGTGGCGGCAAAAAACAGCCCGCACTTAGAGCTTTTCAATAAGAAAGATATTGAAGTATTGCTGTTATCCGACCGCATTGATGAATGGATGTTGAGCTATTTAACGGAATTTGGCGGTAAGCCGTTGCAAAGTATTACCAAAGCGAACTTGGATTTGGGCGATTTGGCGGATAAAGAATCCGAAGCGCAAAAAGAACAAGATGAAGCCTTTGGTAGCTTTATTGAACGGGTGAAAACCTTGTTAGGCGATCGGGTAAAAGAAGTGCGTTTAACCCATAACTTGACGGACACGCCGGCAGTGGTTTCCACCGATAATGATCAAATGACCACACAAATGGCAAAACTTTTCGCCGCCGCCGGTCAGCTGGTGCCGGAAGTGAAATATACTTTTGAACTCAATCCGGAACATCATTTGGTGAAAAAAGCAGCGGATATTGCCGATGAAACGGAATTTGCCGATTGGGTAGAATTATTGCTTGAGCAGGCAATGCTGGCGGAGCGTGGTGCTTTAGAAAATCCTGTGGCGTTTATTAAACGTATTAATAAGTTGCTAGGTTAATTGCTTTAATTTCGGTTAAAATCCTCAGTCCAGATAGATTGAGGATTTTTTATTTTAGGAGATTTTATGATTATCGTTTACGGCATTAAAAACTGCGACACCGTGAAAAAGGCCTTGAAATGGCTTGCGGATCATCAGATTGAACATAAACTTCACGATTATCGCACAGATGGCTTGGAAGAAACCTTTTTACAACAAGCAGAAGCACAATTTGGTTGGGAAAATTTGGTCAATAAACGTAGCACGACTTGGCGAAATTTAGATGATGAGGTCAAAAAAACATTGTCGAAATCCACCGCACTTTCGGTTTTGTTGAAAAATCCGACTTTAATTAAACGCCCTATTATTTTGCAGGAAGGAAAGGCGTTGATTGGTTTTAATGAGAAGGAATATTCGGCGGCTTTCGCATAAAGTGCGGTTATTTTTTCAGGAGTTTTTATGCAAGAAAATGTGGTTTATTTGGCACAAGATTTAATTCGCCGCCCTTCTATTAGTCCGAATGATGAAGGTTGTCAGCAACTGATTGCCGAACGTTTGCAAAAACTGGGTTTTCAGATTGAATGGATGCCGTTTAACGAAACGTTAAATTTGTGGGCAAAACACGGCAAAGGCGAACCGGTTATTGCCTTTGCAGGGCATACGGATGTCGTGCCGACTGGCGATGAAACCCAGTGGACATCTCCGCCATTTGAAGCGCATATTGCAGATGGAATGCTTTATGGACGTGGCGCGGCAGATATGAAAGGCTCGCTTGCGGCAATGATTGTGGCAGCGGAAGAATATGTGAAAGCCAATCCCGATCATCAGGGGACGATTGCTTTGCTTATCACTTCAGATGAAGAAGCCGCCGCGAAAGACGGCACTGTGCGTGTGGTGGAAACCTTAATGGCACGTGGCGAAAAAATCACCTATTGTATGGTGGGTGAACCCTCAAGTTCAAAAACCTTGGGGGACGTGGTGAAGAACGGTCGCCGTGGATCGATTACCGGCAACCTTTATATTGAAGGGATTCAGGGACACGTGGCTTATCCGCATTTGGCTGAAAATCCGATTCACAAAGCTGCACCATTTTTGCTAGCACTCACGACTTATCAATGGGACAAGGGGAACGAATTTTTCCCGCCTACCAGCTTACAAATTGCCAATATTCACGCCGGCACGGGCAGTAATAATGTGATTCCGGGGGAACTGTATGTGCAATTTAATTTGCGTTATTGCACGGAAGTAACGGACGACATTATTAAACAAACCGTGGCGGAAATGTTGGAAAAGCACAGTTTGAAATATCGTATTGAGTGGCAGCTTTCCGGCAAACCGTTTTTAACCAAACCGGGTAAATTATTAGATGCCCTAACCCTTGCGATTGAACAAACCACCGGTATAACGCCAAAGCCGGAAACAGGCGGGGGAACGTCCGATGGGCGATTTATCGCACTTATGGGGGCTGAAGTGGTGGAATTTGGCCCGCTTAATGCCACCATTCACAAAGTGAATGAGTGCGTGAACGTGGCAGACCTCGCCAAGTGCGGTCAGATTTATCACCAAATGTTAGTGAATTTATTGGATAAATAAAATGAAATTAACCGTTGAAATGCTTTGCGGAAAATCCCGTGAACACCTTGTCAATTTACCCACGCCTCATTCTTCGAACCATTTTTTACAAGAGCAGGCAATGAAAGCCTTTCAAGGCTTGCAACAAAGTGCGGTCAAAAATGGCTTTAATTTACAACCGGCAAGCAGTTTTCGTGATTTTCAACGCCAACAAATGATTTGGAACGGAAAATTTAACGGTGAACGTAAAGTACACGATGATGATGGACAGCCGTTAGATTTGAGTCAACTGGACGATTGGCAAAAATGTCAGGCGATTTTACGTTGGTCGGCACTGCCGGGGGCAAGCCGCCACCATTGGGGAACGGAAATTGATATTTTCGATCCCGATCGCCTGCCACAAAACCAATCTTTACAACTTGAACCTTGGGAATATGAAAAAGGCGGTTATTTTTTCGAGTTAAGCGAATTTCTTACGGAAAATCTACCGCACTTTGATTTTGCCCTGCCCTTTATGCAAATGGCGAAAAATAAAAAAATAGGGCGAGAGCCTTGGCATATCAGTTATTTGCCTTTAGCCGTTCAGGCGGGCGAGCAATTTTCGGCAGAGATTTTGTTGCAGGCTTGGCAAAATGAGGAGATTGGGGGAAAAGTTGTTCTGAACGATCATCTTGAGCAAATTTTCGAGCAATTTATGGTGTGAGCCGTCTTCGAGATAATGAATAGCGTTTAGTTAACGGTTTAATTAAATGAGGAAAAATAAAATGAAGAAAAGTCTTATTCTGACTTTCGCACTGATTTCAAATATGGCGCTTGCGGAAATTCAACTCAGTCCTTATCCACTCAATGTCGGTGAAGCCCGACAAGTGGAGGCTGGCGATAATGAAGGGTTAATCGTGATCAATCAAAAAGGCGAGCTTTGGCAGGTTCAAGGAGAAAAAACACAATTATTAATGGAGAATGTTTCGCCGAAGATCGCCCCGAAAGCAGGCTATGAACGGATTGCTCTTGCGGATAATCAGGGCAATTTTACGTTATGGACAACGGGTAAAATCTATCGTTCCACTATTCCTATGGCGGAAAATGCGACAATGCAACCGCTCGCTTTTGCGACAATCGGTGTGGTAAAACAGGAAAACGGCTACAAGTTAGCCCGTATTGAAACGGAAGGGGAAAATGCAAAAATTACTGCCTTAACGGCTCAAAATGTGTTGCCTGATGCAAGACCATTACAGGTTAATTTTAATGGTGATGATCACAAACAAGGGCATATTGCCATATTTGCCGAGCCGGATAGTGAAACTTATCAGCACGGTGTGCTTGGCGATAATATGGAGGCGAAAACGCTACTTTATGTTGAACGTCATACCCTTGAACCCTTGGCGGAAAGCCTTTCTCAAAAAGGGCTGGTTTTTGAAGCCAATCAATTAAGTGTTTTAACGAAAAATAATCAAAGTCGATTAGTGGGTGTAATGTCCGGCAATGGTGAAGGCGGAAGAACTGTATTAGTTGGATTAACCAACGGAAAATTAACCATTGAAGCCGAAAGTCAGCCATTGCCTTCCAATCGTTGGCAGTCCCCTTTTGTGTTTAATCAACACCTCTATGCGGTACAAATGCCCCATTTATTGGGGAGGTTGGTTGAGTATCGTCAAAACGGCAAATGGCTCAATGAGTCTGAAATAGAAAAAGGATTAAGTAACCATCGTTACGGTACTTATGAAACCAATTTGGCTGCCACCACATCAAATTTTGCGGTTATTCCGCAGTATGGCTATACACAAGTGAGTATAATGGATAAACAAGGTATATTAACGAAATTACCGAAAAAATTACCTGCTGAAATCATTAAATCCGTTGCCGACAAAAATCAAGTTTATTTACTATTGAATAATGGTCAGATTTGGACTGTGGAAGATAAGTGAGTATTGAGTAGATATATTATTGATCATAGGGAAAAGTGCGGTTAAATATGACCGCACTTTTTACTTGTTTTTGCTTCTCTCAAGGGATTTGTGTTGAATTTTCACATTTTTCCCTTTGGCTTGGAGATATTCACCGAGCTGCTGGGCAATATAAACAGAGCGGTGTTTTCCGCCGGTGCAGCCAATGGCAATGGTTAAATAGCTACGGTTATTTTGTTCCAACATTGGTAACCAAGTTTCGATATAGTTACGTGTGAGGTAAATAAAATTATTCACTTCATTGTGGCTATTTAAAAAGTGTGCAACCGGTTCATCTAAACCTGTCATTGGGCGAAGTTCCGGATTCCAATGGGGATTGGGCAGAAAACGCACATCAAAAACATAATCCGCATCAAGGGGAATGCCGTATTTAAAGCCAAAAGATTCTACGATAATTTTTAACGCTTTATCCGCATTACCGTGTAAGAACTCACGCAAACGTTCCGCAAGGGCGTGGGTAGAAAGTGTGGTGGTATCAATAATGAAATTGGCATATTGAATCAGTGGCTCAAGTTGTTGATATTCTGCATCAATGGCGGTTTCAAGGGACAAATCTTTCGCCGAAAGCGGATGTAGGCGGCGTGAATCGCTATAACGGCGAATAAGCGTGCTACGATCCGCTTCCAAGAAAATAATTTTAGTGGAATAGTGTTGTTGGATATTGGTGAGAATGCGTTCAAGCTCACTTGTTGATTCCGGCAAATTACGGATATCAAGACTAATTGCCACGGTGGTTTGGGTTTTGGCTAAGATTTCCGCTAATTGAGGTAATAAATCGAGCGGAAGATTATCAACGCAATAGTACCCCATATCTTCCAATGCACTCAAGGCAACAGATTTTCCGGCGCCGGAGCGACCGCTGATAATGATGATTTCCATAAAACCTCATAATATTATGCGTTGTCTTTGGTTGAAGGCATTGCGTCTTCCACTTGATCGGCAATTTCAAAAACTTGCCAAATTTCATCCGCACTTTTTGCCGAACGAAGTTGTTTGATAAAGTTTTTATCCGTTAATTTTTCAGTGAGTTCGGAAAGAACGGGAATATAGACAGAGCATTGGTTATCCGGTATAAGCACGGCAAAAACCAAATCCACCGGTTTGCCGTCTTGAGCATCATAATCAATGGGCGTATCCAGTTGCATAAATACCCCCAAGGCTTTCGTGATTGCGCCGGGGGGGAGTTTTGCTTTTGGCATTGCCACGCCGTTGCCTAAGCCTGAATTGCCTAGTTTTTCCCGATTAAATAAACATTCAAAACAGGCTTGCTCCGCTTTATCACAGTGTAATTGCTCCATAATAAAGCTGGAAATGGATTCAAATAACCGTTTTTTACTGGAAAAGGTTACGCCCTGACGAATATCTTCAGGGCGTAGTAGTTCTGCAAATTTCATCTCTATAACTTAAATTGTTCACCAAGATACACACGTTTTACGTGTTCATCATTCATTACTTGTTCCGGTGTGCCGGTGGCAATGATTTTGCCTTCGCCCACAATATAGGCACGTTCGCACACATCCAAGGTTTCGCGCACATTATGGTCGGTAATAAGTACACCCAAACCACGGTTGCGCAAATCGGTAATGATCTTTTTAATATCCGTTACCGAAATAGGGTCAACGCCGGCGAAAGGTTCATCCAATAAAATAAATTTTGGATTAGCGGCAAGAGCGCGGGCAATTTCCACACGGCGGCGTTCTCCCCCGGAAAGGGATTGCCCCAGACTGTCACGAATATGTTCAATATTAAATTCTTCGATAAGTTCGTCCGCTCTTTCCCGGCGTTGTTCGGGGGTTAAATCTTTGCGGATTTCTAACACCGCCATTAAATTTTCGTACACGGTTAAACGGCGGAAGATGGAGGCTTCTTGAGGAAGATAACCGATTCCCCGTTGCGCACGGCTGTGCATTGGTAACAGGCTGATGTCTTCACCGTCAATAATGATCTTACCTTGATCTTGACGAACCAAGCCCACGACCATATAGAAAGTCGTGGTTTTACCTGCGCCATTGGGGCCTAATAAGCCGACAATTTCGTTAGAATTAACCGTAAGACTCACATCGGAAACCACTTTGCGGCTTTTGTAGCTTTTTGCCAGAAATTCAGCGTGTAATATGGACATCGGTTATTTTTTACCTTTTTGTTGTAATTGGGTTGGAATCAACACGGTTTGCACGCGTGATTTGCCGCCATTGGCTTTTAATTGTTGTTTTTTCACATCGTAAGTAATGCGTTCGCCATTGATTTTGCTATCAAGCTGTTTTAACTCCGCATTGCCGGTAAGGGTTAAAAATTCCGCCCCTAAATCATAATGGACTTTATTGGCTTTGCCATCTACCGGTTTTCCGTCATCTAATAATTGATGAAAGGTGACCGGAGAACCAAAGGCTTCTACCGTTTCTTTTTTACCGGAATTTTCCGGTGGGCGGGTGATCACCACTTTGTTCGCTTTAATTAAAATGGAACCCTGTGTAATCACCACATTATCGGTGAACGTGACCACACTGTTTTCCATATCCAAAGATTGATTATCGGAAACAATGTTAATGGGTTGGTTGGTATCGTCTTTCAACGCCAAGGCGGAAAGAGACGTCATCGCCAAGGTGGTGATGAGTAGAATTTTACGGTTTACTGATTTCATAATATGTTTTTACCTGTTCTTTTAAGGTTGCCGCTTGTTGGCGTAAATTGCCGACTAATTTTAACCCTGTTGAATTAAAATTAAGTCCATTAATTTTTACTTGTGTATCGGAGGCGATATCCTGCGTTTTTAAGTTGATGTTTGCCGATTCGGTTTCAACACGTTGTAATTTTGAAAGCGGATCTAAACTTTCTGCCACCACGTTGCCTTCCAAATAAAGCATTTCATTTTTCATTAATTTGGCTTTCTGCGCACTTAATTTCCAATTTTGTTTATCCAGTTGAATTTTATCCGAATTGGTTTTTTCTTTATCCGAATCGAGCGGTGTATCAAAAAGATAGACCAACGGCGAGATAAAATCCGTATGTCCGTCTTGTGTGTAATATTCCACTTTTTCGGCGGTGGCAAGATATTGTTTTTTTCCTTCCGGTGAAAAAATGGTGGTGGCCATTTTGTTGCCGACATATTCCGGTGAATCCGGTTTTTTAACCAGATTTTCCAAATCGGCGTTATCTTGATTTAAGGTGTAAAACCAACCCAATAAAGCAAGGGCAATCACACCTAAAACAATATTCCAACGAAGGTTCATAAATAAGTTTTCCTATTGATTTATATCAGAAATGTGCAAGGCAAAGTGCGGTCAAAAATCGTGGTATTTTATTCTTCCAACAACATTAACGCTTTCAACATTTGATAAATTTCACGATAAGCCTTTGAAGGTTTATTTTGGGCTTTTTCCTTTTGAGCCGCACGAATTAAATGACGTAATTGTTGGCGGTCGGCATTGGGATATTCATCTAATAATGAAGTCAGTGCCACATCGCCTTTTTCAACAAGCTCATCCCGTTTATATTCAATTTTATGCAACATTGCCTGTTGTTGATTGTGTTTATTTTCGATTTTAGCCAAGGCTTCACGAATTGGCTCAACATCAATGCCCCGTAAAAGTTTACCGATATATTGTAATTGTCGGCGGCGTGCTTCTTTTTGCAAACGTTGCGCCAGTTCAATGGCATCAAGAAAGGCTTCATCAAGCGGGATTTTAGTCAGATTGATTTTGGTTAAGTTCACGAGTTTTTCGCCAAGCTGTTTTAGTTCTTCCGCATCCCGTTTGATTTCGCTTTTACTTACCCAAATAATTTCTTCCTGATCTTCATCTTCCCAATCGAAGGCTTCTTTTTTCTTGCGTTTTGCCATTTTGTACCCTTTATGAAAATTTGGCGCGCATTCTAGCATAAAGTTTAGGATCTGTTGATATTCATTTTTGCCCTTTTGTGGGAATAAAATGCCTTATCAATAACCGACAAAATAAGATAAAATGCGGCAAATTTTGAGATGAGGAAAAGAAATGAAAACAGCCGAAAATCAGACCGCACTTTTGAAAGCCCAAGAACAGGAATTACGCCAAGCGGTCAGTTTTGCCATTGATACGGCGAAAAAAGCAGGTGCAATGGCAGAAGTGGGCGTGACGAAAGTGAGTGGATTATCTGTTTCAACACGTTTGCAGGAAATTGAAAATGTCGAATTTACCAATGATGGGGCATTAGGGATTTCTGTTTATTTAGGTCAGCAAAAGGGCAATGCGTCCACTTCGGATTTAAGTGAAGAGGCAATTAAAAATGCGGTGGAGGCAGCGTTGGCGATTGCTAAATATACCTCACCGGATGATTGCGCAGGCTTAGCTGAAAAAGAATTGATGGCATTTGATGCGCCGGATCTTGAGCTTTATCACGAGGCAGAAATTGATGTTGAAAAGGCGACCGAGTTTGCCTTAGAAGCAGAAAAAGCGGCGTTAGATTTTGATCATCGGATTGTGAACAGCAATGGTGCAGGTTTTAATTCTCATACCGGTGTGCGGGTATATGGCAATAGCCACGGAATGTTACAAAGCTATTTATCAAGCCGTTATTCCTTGTCTTGTTCCGTCATTGGCGGGGTAGAGAATGCTTTGGAAAATGACTATGAATACACGGTTTCACGTGAGTTTGATAAATTATCATCGGCAAAATGGGTGGGAGAGCATTGCGCAGAGAAAGTGGTCGCACGATTGAATCCCCAAAAATTGACAACCCGAGAAGTGCCGGTGATTTTCTTAAACGATGTGGCAACGGGCATTATTTCCCATTTTGCGGCGGCAATTAGCGGGGGGAGTTTATACCGTAAATCAAGTTTCTTGCTCGATCATTTAGGCAAACAGGTTTTACCGGAATGGTTCAATATTAGCGAACGTCCCCATTTATTACGCCGTTTGGCTTCAACCCCTTTCGATAGCGAAGGCGTGCGTACAAAAAATTTAGAAATTGTACAAAATGGTGTATTGCAAACTTATTTATTCACCCATTACAGCGGCAAAAAAATGGGAATGCAAAGTACCGGTCACGCCGGCGGAATTCATAACTGGTTGGTGCAGCCAAATTTAAGCGGCGGATTGACCGCACTTTTGCGTGAAATGGGAACCGGATTGTTGGTTACCGAGGTGATGGGGCAAGGTGTGAATATTGTGACCGGTGATTATTCACGTGGCGCATCGGGATTTTGGGTTGAAAATGGTGAAATTCAGTATCCGGTGGCGGAAATTACCATTGCAGGACAACTTCCAACGATGTTGAAAAATATGGTTGCGGTTGCCGATGATGTGGAACATCGTTCCAACATTCAAACCGGCTCGATTTTGTTGGATAAAATGAAAATTTCAGGGAATTAGTCTAATTGAGAATAATTCTTATTGACAAGGCGTTGGATTCTGCTACTATAGCCACATCTGTTCAGTAGCGATTGCAGGTTGCTCCAAACAGGTAGAGTAGAAAGTAAATTCGTTAGGGTTAAAAAGGCTGAAGGTTTAAACTTCAGCCTTTTTTTTGTAGAATGGCGCGGATGATTGTTCTCATAACCTAAAAGGAAACCAAATGAAAAAACATCACGTTGATGTACTTATTTCTGAAACAGAAGTGAAATCCCGCATTGTTGCATTAGGGAAGGAAATTACGGAATTTTACCAAACAAAACAAGTGGATAAACTCATCGTAGTAGGTTTATTGCGTGGATCGTTTATGTTTATGGCGGATTTAGTGCGTGAATTAAAACTTCCTGTAGAAATTGAATTTATGACAACCACCAGCTATGGCACGGGGATGACGACCAATCACGATGTGAAAATTACAAAAGATTTAGACGGTGATATTCGAGGCGAACACGTTCTTATCGTGGAAGATATTATTGATACCGGATATACCTTAGAAAAAGTACGAGAAATTTTAAAATTGCGTGAGCCGGCAAGTTTGGCTATTTGTACCTTGCTTGATAAACCTTCCCGCCGCGAGGTAAGTGTACCAGTGGAATGGGTTGGCTTTGAAATTCCGGATGAATTTGTAGTGGGCTATGGCATTGATTACGCCCAACGCCATCGTAACTTAGGCTATATCGGAAAAGTTGTTTTAGAAAAGTAAGTTTTAAACTGAAATAATGTGCACATAAGTGCCCTTTTTTTCTTTTCTATGTATTAAGAGACGATTAGCTTATGTGCTTAATCAGAAGATATATGTGAAAAGTCGACAGCTGCACAGTTATCTTACTGTTTAACAACAAGGAATGTATTGAGGGTAAAAGAATAAAATGAATGTTGTTGTTATCGCAGGAGGAAATCCTTCTCCATTTTGTACCGCACTTTCTGCTCAATTTGATTATTTTGTTGGGGTAGATAGGGGGGCGATGTTTTTATTACAACAGGATTTACCACTCAATTTAGCTGTGGGGGATTTTGATTCTGTAAGTATGGTGGAATTTCAACAGGTTTTGCAACAAGCCGAAAAACTGATTCAAGCCCCTGCGGAAAAAAATGACACTGATTTAGAACTAGCAATCAAAGCGATTTTCCAACGTTTTCCCCAAGCTAAAGTACAAATTTTTGGCGCTTTAGGCGGGCGATTAGATCATCAAATAAGTAATCTGTTTTTAGTTACCGATCCTGAAATTGCCCCTTTTATGTCGCAGATTGAACTCATTGATCCACAAAATCGCCTCTTTGTCCGTCCGCAAGGAAAGCATCTTCTTTCCCCTATTTCTACAATGAAATATATTGGTTTTGTTCCTATGCAAGGGGGAAATTTAACTATTCGCAATGCGAAATATCCGCTTAATTCCAGCAATTATTTCGTTAAATCTTGTTACGGCAGTAATGAATTTGTTAATGGAGAAATAGAGGTTGAACTAGATCTTGGTTATGTCTTAGTGATTTATAGTAAAGATCGTTAAAAGTGCAGTTATTTTTCACGGCATTCTATATACCGTGATATTTTATATAAGAGGAAAATGAGCAAGAGACTCTCTGGCATCTGAGATCCTTACATTAATATTATTGGAATTTCATATAGGACGCCCTTGTGGCGTCCTTACATTTGTCTTATACAATAACTTTATATTATTTAGCTGTTTGTCTAAATTGTGTGTATATCAAGGCTAACATAAAAATACCTGCTTGTAATAAAATTATACAAGGACCCGTTGAGGCATCAATATGATAGCTAATAATTGTTCCTAGAATACTGGTAGTAACGGATACTGCTATTGCAATGAGTAGCATTTTATCAAAACGTTTACTTAGAATATAAGCTGTTATGCCTGGAGAGATCAACATAGCAACAACCAAAATAACCCCAACAACCTGCATTGCACTAATGATCGTCATCGCTAGCAAAATCAATAATCCGTAATGTAGAATTTTTGGGGAAAGTCCGACAACACGGGTATGGCTTGGATCAAAGCAATAGAGTAAGAAGTCCCGTCTTTTTAATATCACAATCGCAAAGACAATCGTAGAAATGAATAAGGTTTGCATAACTTCGGCTAGGCTGACGCCAAGTAAATTACCAAATAGAATATGAGAAAGATGCTGATCAGTTTCAATCTTGGTAAACATTACAATACCCAGCGCAAACATTCCAGAGAAAACAATCCCCATCGCCGTATCTTCTTTGATTCGACTGTTTTCTTTTAAATAACCAACACTTAGCGAACAAATTAATCCTGCACCAAATGCGCCAATGGTTAAAGGAAGACCTAATAGGAAAGCAACAACGATACCAGGAAGAACAGCATGAGAAATCGCATCACCCATTAACGCCCAGCCTTTTAGCACGAGATAGCAAGATAAAATGGCACAGATAACTGCGACGATCAGTGCGGTGGCGAGTGCATTTTGCATAAATGGATATTGCAAAGGCTCAGCAAACCAATTCAGTAAATTATTCATTCGTTTGCTCCTTTTTTCTGGATAATTTTTGCGTAATAACCCCGTATTTAGGTGAAAAGAAGAAAGCCATTAAGAAAAGTGTGGTCTGAAAACAGACGATTATTCCACCTGTTGCACCGTCTAGATAATAACTAAGATAAACACCTAATACACTGGTTGTGATGCCGAGCGAAACGGCAATCAATGCTAAGATTTTAAAACGATCCGTTAATAAATAGGCGGTTGCTCCTGGCGTGATGACCATAGCAATAACCAAAATCGCACCAACGGTTTGTAATGCCGCAACCACGCAAGCACTCAATAATGTGAAAAATAGCACTTTATAGTAAACAGGTTGTAATCCTACAGAAACGGCGTGGGTTTCATCAAAAAAAACTAATAATAGATCTTTCCAAAAAATCAGCATAAATAACAAACAAACGGTAATCACGATGCCCATTTGAATAATGTCTTCATCGGCGATACCCAAAATGTTACCTAAGATTATTTCTTGTACATTAATTGCTGTTGGATTTAGGGAAATAATCAGCAATCCGAGAGCAAAAAAAGTAGTAAAAATAAAGCCAATGATTGCATCTTCGCGTAATTTAGAAATGGATTTTATCCACAGTATAGAAAGTGCGGCTAAAATTCCAGAGAAAAATGCACCTAGCGCATAAGGCAAGGAAAACGAGTAAGCGATAGCCACCCCAGGGACAACGGAATGCGACAGTGCATCGCCAATTAACGACCAGCCTTTTAGCATAAGGTAAGAAGATAGAAACGCACAAATTCCGCCGACAGCAGCACTAAGTAATAATGCCTTCAGCATATAATCATAACTGAACGGTTCAAGTAATAATTCCATCATAAACTTTTATCCTGTTGTTCAGTATTTTCACTTTCATGACTACAAGGTTTAATCGTTGGCGCAGGCGGATCATTTTTAGTTTGGCCGTAGAATACCGCAGGTAATTCATCATCAGTGATAACAGTAACCGCACGGGTATCTTCATCATTATGTAAATCACTACCTTGCAATTTGATATGGCGTAATACACCACCAAAAGCTAACTCTAAATTTTGTTGAGTAAAGGTGGTTTTTGTTTCACCTACAGCAAGAACGGTGCGATTAATCATCACAACTTGATCACAATAATCAGGAATAGAACCTAAATTATGGGTTGAAACCAAAATTAAATGTCCTTCACTCCGCAATTCAGAGAGTAAATCCATAATCGCATTTTCAGTTTGAACATCTACGCCTGTAAAAGGCTCATCTAATAAAATGATTTTACTCTGTTGTGCTAATGCGCGTGCCAAAAAAACACGCTTTTTTTGACCACCTGATAGCTCGCCAATTTGTCGTTCAGCAAGATGTTCTATTGAAACTCGATGCATTGCTTGCTGAACTTGCCGTTTATCTTCCTCTTTTGGTCGCCTTAAAAAATTCATATAGCCATAACGCCCCATCATCACAACATCATAAACAGAGACAGGAAATTGCCAATCAACTTCTTCGGTTTGTGGCACATAGGCAATTAAATTCTGCTTAAGTGCATTTTTAATTGGTTGTCCACAAAGTTGAATATGGCCTTGCTGGGGTTTAACTAACCCCATCAAACTTTTAAACAACGTAGATTTTCCACTACCATTTACGCCGACTAAAGCACAAGTCGTGCCGCCTTGTAAATGAAAAGAAACATCATAAATTGCAGTATGTCCGTTGTTATAACGAACACTAATATTTTCAACCTGAATAGAAGTTTGAGGCGTTATGTTCATTATTTTTCAAATCCTTTTGCAATAGTTGAAACAGTTGTATTTAATAAATCAATATAGGTTGGAACAGGGCCTTTTGCTGTAGAAAGTGAATCTACATAAAGTACGCCACCATATTTTGCACCACTTTCTTTAGCCACTTGTTGCGCAGGTTTCGGCGAAATTGTGCTTTCGCTAAATACCACTGGAATTTGGTGTTCACGCACTAAATTAATCATATTGCGAACTTGCTGTGGTGAACCTTGCTGTTCAGCATTAATTGGCCATAAATACACTTCTTTAAAGCCGTAATCTTTAGCTAAATAACTAAATGCACCTTCACTGGTTGCTAACCAACGTTGATTTTCGGGAATTTGAGATAATTTCGCACGCAAAGGCTGATCTAACGCCTTGATCTTGTTGATATAGGCTTCGGCATTCTGACGATAAATATCGGCATTTTGTGGATCATATTTAATCAATGCTTGTTTGATGTTTTCAACATAGATCAAAGCATTGCTCGGCGACATCCAAGCATGTGGATTAGGCAATCCTTGATAAGGCCCCTCAAAAATAGACATAGGTTGGATACCTTCAGTTACCACAACAGAGGGAGTATCCTTATGTAAATTTTGGAAAAAACGCTCAAACCAACGTTCAAGATTTAGCCCATTCCACAGAATTAAATCTGCTGATTGGGCTTTTACAATATCTTTTGGCGTTGGTTCATAATCGTGAATTTCCGCCCCAGGTTTAGTGATGGATTCTACTACAGCCGTGTCTCCCGCAACATTTTGTGCAATATCTTGAATAACGGTAAAAGTAGTAATAACTTTAAATTTGGCATAGCTTGGTAAGCTAAATACTGAACCTAAAATCAGGCAAATTGAAATAATTAAACGCATCTAATTTTCTCCTTTTTGATAAATGCACAGAAATAATATAACAATATAATACAAATGTAAAAAATAATTATTATCAATTTTATCTATTGCTCTAGTACTGTTAAAGTATGGTTAAAAATATAGGAATCGGGTTGGTAAGGTAAAATATATAAAATTGTAGATTTGAGAGGATGCAATAAGCATCAAAATGAAGATAACCTATTATTAATAAAATGATCTGTACAAAGAAAATTTATTCAGCTTTATAGTTGAAATAATGACTTATTAAGCCGTCGACATTTGGGGATTCAAAATAATTCGGCTCTATTTTTTATTATTTCATTCTGTTAGGTACTATTATTTTATTCCTTAGGTTGACAGTAGTTTCGAAGGTTATACTGGGTAAAAGTAATTTTAGTAACCATTATGAGGAAAGCAGAAGGTTGATTTATATAGAAAGATAAATTGTTAATAAAACAACCACACTTTTTATATTTTGATATTTTTATAAACATAAGGTGAAAAAGATTTAGCGAAGCTGTTTTTTATGTAGTTACTTATAAGATATGCTTAATCTGAGTGATTTATGCTAAAAAAAAGTTTGGATAATACCATCGCGTTTCAGAAAATTACAAAAAGCATCGGCAGCAGGAGATAATGGACGTTTAGCCCGGCGATAAAGATTAAATTGACGCATAACAACTGGCTCTTTAATTGGCTGCATCAACAAATTATTTTGTTTTACCCAACGTCGTACATATGGCATACATAGCGTTATGCCTAATCCACTATTTACCATACTCAATGCAGTGGACATAAAATTAACTTGGTACTGTGCATTTAAGATACGATTAGCAATCTTAGATGGTAATGTTGCTCCTAGTATTACAGAGAATTCTCCGCTTAAGACAATTAATGTTTCTTCTTCTAAATCTTGCCAACAAATATTCGGATACTGTGCAAACCGATGAGAGGGTGGAAAAACGACATGAAAACCTAGTGTAAATAATTCTTCACTTTCTACATCAATAAGCCCACTACGTTCGGGGCCAATACCAAGATCAACATCTAAATTTTGTACATGTTTTAATACTTGCTCGACAGGAGTATCCGTAAGGCTAGTATAAATATAAGGATATTCATGTTGAAACGCTGTCATGAGATAGGGAATGACTGATGCGGCGAGTTGCTGTGAAACAGCTAAACGTACCTTGCCTTGTTGAAAATTCAATAAACTATTTGCCTCTTCCTTAAAAAATTTCATTTAATGTACGTTTGGCTATTGGTAAAAGTTGTTCACCAACTAACGTTAATTGCAACTGTCGGGTTGTTCGGTCAAACAATCGCATAGCTAAAGTAGTTTCCAATTCTTTTATCAATCCACTTACTGCAGATTGCGTTAAAAAAAGGTGAGTAGCTGCTTCTGTAAAACTACCGTGATGTGCTACTGCAATAAAGGCATGTAATTGTTTCAAACTAATATTTATCATCTTTTCTTATGAATCTATTAAAAAAAGCCATTTGTGTTATGAATATGATCATTCTACATTACATAAAAAGTATTTCAACTTTCACAATATAAACAAAGAATACTTAGTCAAAAGTGTAATGTAACATGAGAATAGTCCTCATAGAAAGTCTAGTAAATTAGGTCAATAAATATTAAGGAGATTGTAATGAAGCACTTAAAAAGTTTTTTAAACATTGATCCAAATAGTGATTTTTAAATCTATAACTTACCTTATGGTATGCTGGCAAAACGCCTCGTGTGGCTATTGGTGATTTTGTGGTTGACCTAAGTGTGTTATCGCAAGTTAATTTAATTCCTATAACAACCGATATTGCACAACAACCTACTTTAAACCCACTTATTGCGTTAGGTCGCCCTAAGTGGCAAGCGTTACGTAATCGCTTACAACAGCTTTTATCTAATGAATGTTCTTTACTACGTGATAATTTGATGTTGCGTCGTCAGTCATTAATTCACCGTGCTGATGTGTTAATGCATTTCCCGCTTGATATTCCAGACTATACTGATTTTTACTCTTCTAAAGAGCATGCTTACAATGTTGGGTGTATGTTTCGAGGAGAAGAAAATGCTCTAATGCCAAACTGGAGCGAACTCCCCGTTGGCTATAATGGTCGTGCGGGATCCATTGTTATCAGTGGTACCAATATCCATCGTCCTTGTGGTCAAATAAAACTCCCTGAGCGGTCACGACCAATCTTTAGCGCTTGCCGTCGTTTAGATTTTGAGTTGGAAACCGGTTTTATTATTGGCTATTCTTCTCAACTTGGACAACCTGTTTCAATTGAAAATGCAGCAGAGCATATTTTTGGAATGGTCCTATTAAATGATTGGTCAGCACGTGAGATTCAGCAGTGGGAATATATACCGCTTAGTCCTTTCAACGCGAAAACCTTTGGCACATCTATTTCGGTCTGGGTAGTTACAATGGAAGCATTAGAACCTTTCCGTTGTCCAGCTCCCAATCAGGAGCCGAAACCATTGAAATATTTACGAGAAAAACAAGATAACAATTATGATATTTCTCTTCAGGTTATTTTAGAAGTAGAAGGGAAAGAAACCATCATTTCTGATACTAATTTTAAATATATGTATTGGACTATGGCGCAGCAGTTAACACATCATACAGTAAGTGGTTGTAACTTAAGAATTGGAGATTTAATGGGCTCTGGTACGATTTCAGGACCAACTAAAAATAATCGGGGTAGTTTGCTGGAGCTTACTTGGAATGGGTCTGAACCAATTATGTTAGAAAGTGGGAATAAACGAACGTTCATTGAGGATGGCGATACCATTATTATGCGTGGGTATGCCCAAAAGGGGCATATTCGGGTTGGTTTTGGGGAAGTTCGAAGCAAAGTTCTACCAGCGAACCACCCTTTATTAATTCAGGAAGAGCATTAATACAAAATTTAAGGAAAACGAATAATGAAACTTTATAGCTATTTTCGTAGTTCGGCATCATATCGAGTACGTATTGCTCTAAATATTAAAGGTATTTCTTATGAATATGTTCCGGTACATTTAATAAATAATGGTGGGCTGCAGCATCAAGAAACTTATCGCAAACTGAACCCGTCCGAACTAGTACCAATGTTAGTCGATGGGGAAAACATCCTAACGCAATCTGTTGCCATAATTGAATATTTAGAAGAGAACTATCCGTCTCCATCTCTTTTACCAAAAGATTCTTACCAAAAAGCTAGAATACGAGCATTTAGTTTGGATATAGCATGCGAACTTCATCCTCTAAATAACTTGCGGGTTCTACAGTATTTGCAACAACAATTTCAAATTAATGACGAAGTAAAAAATAGTTGGTATAGGCATTGGGTTAACCTTAATTTTTCGCATATAGAAACAAAATTGGAAGGGAGGCAGGATTTTTGTTTTGGTTCCAATCCAACGATGGCGGATTGTTTCTTAATACCTCAGGTTTTTAACGCATTACGTTTCAACGTCAACTTAGATCTTTATCCCAAGATTCAGGCTGTGTATGAACACTGCATGAGACTTGATGTTTTTCAAAACGCGGCACCCGAAAGACAGCCGGACGCCGAATAATCTCTCTAAACTCAACAGAAAGGAGAACATCATGACCTTTAATATCGAAAAAATACACCATGTAGCTTACCGCTGTAAAGATGTTAAGGAAACTGTCGATTGGTACAAAAAAAATGTTGAATATGGACTTTATTTTAGCTTTTGCTGAAAATCATGTTCCTTCAACTCATGAACCTGATCCTTATATGCATATTTTTTTAGATGCAGGAGAGGGGAATGTGTTGGCATTTTTTGAATTACCGACTAAACCTGAAATGGGGTTTGATCGTAATACTCCCGCATGGGTACAGCATTTAGCCCTTAAGGTTGCTGATCGTCAGGCGTTGATTAATGCTAAAGAACATTTGGAGAAAAATGGTGTGGATGTTATCGGTATTACAAACCACGGTATTTTCCACTCTATTTATTGTTTCGATCCAAATGGACATCGTATTGAATTGACTTATGATGATCCCAAGGCTGCCGATAAAATTGCCCTGATTTCGGAAAGTATGAAACAGGATATGATTAATGAATGGGTAAGAACCCGTCGGGCTCCTACACATACACAATTCCTCCATGCTGATGAATTCAGTAACATTAGCTGATATTTCTAATTTGGGGCGGAAAATTGAAATTATTTATCATCACCTTTCCGCCTAATTTCAATTTAATATGAGGCATATTCATACAGATAGTGTAGAAATGCTTTCTGTTTTCATGCCTATATTAAAATATTATTCTTATCAACCTCGAGAGGCTAAATCATGACTATTAACGAAATTATTGATACCCATCCGCTCGGTAAAAAACAAATTAGTATTATTATTCTTTGTGGTTTTCTTATGGTTTTTGATGGTTTTGATGTACAGGCTATGAGTTATGCTGCTCCTTCAATTTTAGAACAGTGGGGTATAGATAAGGTGGTATTAGGGCCTGTGTTTAGTGCTGGGCTTTTAGGGTTAATGTTGGGTTCATTAGTTCTCAGTGTATTTTCCGATCGTTTTGGACGTCGTCCAATTTTAATTATATCTACTTTTGCATTTTCGGTATTTATGCTACTAACGCCTTTAATACAAGATATTCGATATTTAATATTAATGCGGTTTTTAGCAGGTTTCGGTTTAGGTGCTATTATGCCGAATGCAATGGCTTTGTGTGGTGAAATTACGCCAAAACAGCGCAAGGTTTCTATTATGATGTGGATATCTTGTGGATTTACGTTAGGTGCTGTTTTAGGAGGGCTATTTGCTTATTTAGTGATTCCTTATTTGGGGTGGCAGTCAGTATTTTATTTTGGTGGAATTATTCCTTTACTTATTAGTGTTATTATGATTTTTAAGCTTCCCGAATCTCCTCAATATTTACAGATTTCTGGTCAATCATTTGAAAAAAATCAAACAATCTTTAAACTATTTTTTTCCACATATTTCTTTTGAAGAAAATAATATCAAGGCGCTGATTGATATTAAATATTCTTCGTTAAAGCAAAAGCATATTCCTATAACTCAATTATTTACTAAACAACATAGATTTTTTACTATCAGTATTTGGTGTGTTAGTTTATGCAATATGATTGGGTTTTATTTTCTTTCAAACTGGTTGCCGACTTTAGCTAAAGTTTCTGGTTATGATCTACAACAAGCCGTTTTACTTGGTGCAACTTTACAAATAGGAGGGGCATTAGGTACTTTCATTATGGGGAGAATGATCGATAAACAAGATTTTTTCTACGTAATGGTTCCTTGTTTTGTGATTGCAATTATTAGTATTGTTGGGATTAGTCAATTGTCGTCGCAACAAGGAATACTGTTCTTATTAACTTTTATTGCTGGGTTTGCTGTGGTTGGTGGACAACCAGCTATTAATGCAATGGCCGCTAATTTTTATCCTGTTAATTTGCGTACTACAGGGGTAGGGTGGAGTTTAGGTATTGGGCGTATCGGTTCGGTAATAGGCCCGTTATTAGGTGGTTATTTACTTCTAATTAATCTATCAATTTCATCTATTTTTTTTATCATTGCTTTACTGTCCACCTTAATCGTAGCACTTCTGGTTTGGTTATATATTTCAATCAATAAAAAAATATAAATCCTAATCAATTGAATAGTAAATTTTTATCACCAGATTGTAATTTTTTGTTGTGTCTATTTAATCGCCGAAGATATTTGTTAGTTTATTTTGATTGAAAGTTAATGCAATCATATTAAATAGTAGTTTTATTTTGGGATAATTAAAATTGGGAACATTTCATTCTGTTTATGATGGCTTCTTAGAGATGACATTAAATACTTTGGAAATATTGATAGTAGCTTTTGGGTTTATTTGCAGTGAATATCAATAGGCTAAGATATAAAATCCTAGCTTTTCACTTATGTGTATATTATTGTCAATTCATTGTTTTATAAAAATCTCATTAAAATAAGTTATGTTATTTTTATAATTAATAAATGATGTTAATAATTATATTGTAGTTCTATTTAGTCAGTACGGCTTCAAATCTGGTTTGGCGATTGAGGAGTTTTTTTGCCATCACATTGATTTTTTCTAAGCTAACGTCCTGTTCTAATTGTTGGTACAAATAGATCAAATCGGGACTTTGAGTGAGTAAATAACTTTGTTCCACTTGGGTTAATACAAAGACTAAACGATCAAAGTGTTGTTTAATTTGAATTTGTTTTTCTGCGAGTTTTTTGGCTAATAATTCAGGCTCAACGCCTTTTTGGGCGAGTTCATCCATCACTTGTTGGGTAAGCTGTAGTAAGTGATTAACCTTATCAGGTGCCGCACTGAACGTGATTCTTCCTTCCGCTTGCGGAAGCTGTGGTTCTTGAAAAATAGAAACATTGACTGAATAAATACTGGATTCTTGTTCACGCAGTAATAGACGTAGTTTTTCTTGCAAAATATCCGCTAAGATATCAAATAGATAAGTATTTTCCGCCCGCCATAAGTTATTCGCCACAAAATAAATTTCTGCTTCCGCTCGTGGCTCTGAAAAACCTGTAATGACTAGCTGCTTTTTGGGTACAGCTACTTTTACAGCATAACTTGGACGCGATTGTTTTTTTACTTCCATATTGGCTAAATATTGTTTAGCTAATTTTCGTACCTCAGACAATTCAATATCCCCCACGATAAAGTAAGTGAAATCGGTTTTCTCGCTCAAATAATGCTGATAAATTTGGCTTAATTTGGGGGCAGAAAGTGCGGTCAGATTTTGCTCGGTTTGGCTATAAACGGTTTCAACATTAGGGTGGCGTAGTTTTGCGACCTTGCGTGCAAATTCAGTTTCCTTATCTTGTTTATGCAAATATTCCAAACCGTCTTTTTTATATTTAGCTAAAATATGATCATCTACAGGGGCAGATTGTAATTTTAAGCGGAATAATTTTAATACCTTTTCAAAATCTGCCGTTTTACTCGTGCCAACAAAGCCTTGGTAATAATCATCTAAAACCGTTGATAAACCCAGTGGCGTGTTGCGGAACAAATGAAGGAAATCTTGTCGGGATATTTCTCCTATGCCACTTTCATCCACCACTTTAGCCGCAGAACGCAATAGATGAAAATCCTGTGTGGGAATGGAACGTACACCGCCTGTAGTCATCGCTTTGAAATACACTTGTTTTGGCGTCTTGTCGCTGTACACATAAATTAATTTACTGCCATTACCAAGTTGAAATTCATAAATATTCCCCAGATCTTTCTGCACTTCTTGTATAATCCTACCTGGAATTAAATTCAATAAAGGCAATGTTTGTTTAGTTATCTGATTTTGCCATCGTTGTTGAGGCTGGTCAAAACTAGTTTGCCAAAGGGTTTCCACTTCACCCTGATTTAGTAGCAATTTGTGTTGTGGGCTTGGCAACGTGAGCAGCATTAATTTTGATGATAATACGCTAATACGAGCAAATTCTTGCTCCACCTCTTGTTGCGTAATCATTTTTAACAAACGAGATTTCAGTTGATATTCTTGTGATTTACTTAAAAACACAGGGTTTTTCATCACACTTGTGCTGAGTAATTGAGTAGCAATCGCTAAACTTCCTTCTTTTGATTCCGATTTACGTTGGTTTAGCCGCTGTAACCGTTTAATTTCTTGTTCAAATTCCCCTTGGCTAAAACCATATTGCTTAATTTCCGCCATAAATTGAAATAATAATTTTATCCCTTGTTGATAGTCGGTACTGTTGAGTTGTAAAGTAAATAAATGTTGTTGGGTTTCTCGCCCTAACAGGGAATCATAAAAGGCTGCGGAATCAATCAAGGCTGGATATTGTTTTTCCCATTGTTGCAATCGGGAATTGAGTAAACCGCCCATAACGGCACGGATTAACTCTTGTTTGTAATCGGCTTCCGTATTGGTTTCGTGGAATGGTTCAAATAAGCTGAAATCAATACTGCGATAATCAGTCTCTTTTTCCGCAACGGTTGCAAAACGAAAATGATTGACTAATGGAATATGAAAATCAATTTTTTCTAACGGCGTAGCAGGGGATTTAGTATGCGCTAATTTTTGTTTAATTAATGATTGAATTTTATTTTTATCAATATCGCCCACGATAATTAGGGACATATTATCTGGGCGATACCATTTACGATAAAAATCTTTTACTCGTTGTGGTGAGACCTGTTTAATAATATTGACGTCCCCAATCGGATCACGCTGGATATAGCGAGAATTTGCCATTTCAACCGCACTTTTTTTATCGCCAAGACGCAGCATAGGGCTTAGGCGAGCACGCCATTCTTCTAGCACAACGCCTCTTTCTGCATCTAAGTCTTGTGGCAAAATAGTTAAATGGTTCATCCATTGCTCAATCACTTCCAATGCAAGAGAGAGTTTTTGTTCATCGTTATTGGAAAGATTGAGGGTATAAACGGTATTTTCAAAATCGGTAAACGCATTAATATCACGGGCAAATGTCATACCCAATTTTTCCAACGCATTGATGATTTGATTGCGAGGGTATTTTTGTGAACCGTTAAATGCCATATGCTCAACGAGATGAGCTACGCCTTTTTGATCCTCATCTTCATTCATAGAACCTGCATTAACGACAAGACGGAGATAAACGCGATCTTTCGGTTCCTCATTTTCCAATATGTAGTAACCTAAACCATTCTCTAATTTACCCTGTAAAATATCAGGATGAAAAGGTAAAGCATTCTGACTTTTCAAGGTCGTTTGTGTGCAGCTCACTAAAGTCAGAAATAAACATAAAAGTGCGGTAAGTTTTTTCATAATTTTAATAGATAACAGAAATAAAAGGCGTTTTGTACGCCTTTCTCAGTGAATCAAAATTCATAGCCCATTTCCAACCAAAATTCTCGCCCTGGCGTGTATTCGCCAAAGTTTTCTGAGCCGTTTTGTTTCATTATTTTTCTTGTTTTATTTAAGACATTTAACACATCCACTTGGATATAAGGTTTGTGCTGTTTGGCAATAGTTGGTTGCCAGCGTAAACGCATATCCCATTGCGTATGAGTGCCATAATTGAATGTGCGATAGATCGGCTTTTCCAGTTGTTCATCTATTTCTTTATAGCCTTTAACTGGTGCTTTCACCCAAATATAATTTGACCAAGTAAGACCATATTCAGGGATCGCCATATCAAGGTTGTAACGGATAGTCCAATCTTCGCTGTTAGCATTCACTTTACGGCGCATTTCTTCACGCGTCATCATTTTGCCGTCTAAAATGACTAATTCCTTGCCATTCACACCTTGAACATCACGAAGTTTTGTCTCTAGCCAGTCAAAAGCTAATCCCGTATTCCAATAGGTTTTGCCTAATTTCCAAGGCTCAATACTATTAACCTGAAAAGTATATACATTCACATTATAGGGGTTACCATTTTTATATTCGGCGACTTTCTTACCTTCATTATCTTCGTAACGATCTAATAGAATGCGTTGGCGGTTTTGGCGATAAATATATTTTAAATTAAAGGCAAAATTCCCCCAATTTTGCTCGAACCCTAGACTTAATTCATTCGCATAAGGGGTTTTCAATGATTGGAGTTTACTATAACGGCGAGTTTCATTTTCGTTTAATTTGAGAATTTTATCTGTGAGTTTTAAGGAGGCGAATGAACGTCCATAATAACGGTTGTAACCTAGGCTTAATCCTGTATCTTCAAAGGGTTTCCATTTGGCAACCAAGCGCGGTGCAATATTCGTATTTTTTAAATAGTCATCACGTTCAGCGCGCACTCCCGTACGGAATTCAAAATAACGCCATTTCATTAAATCTTCTGCATAAAGCGCAAGATTTTGATATTGCGTATGGGCTTTTCCCTTTTTAGCTCGCAATTCTCTAGGGCTATCGGGAATTAAATCGGGCGGTAATTCAGGATCAAAAAAAATGATTTTACCAGTAACATCTTGATCGCGATTAAATTTATACTGGGTAAATTGGTAATTCGCCCCGATGGAAATATTGTGATTAACATTGCCCCAATCAAAGGTATTTAAGGCATATTCCATCGCAGCAGAGGCATTACGCTGTCTTAATTGGCTATCACCATAACCGCCAATTTCAATAGCATCATCAAGCTCAGGAATAATCAGTGTTTCTACATCGGCTGACTCAGAATCACGTTTATCTATCATTTGATCATAAGCTAATGTCGTGGTGAGTATGCCTGAATTGAATGCGTGAATCCAAGCAAGCGTCGTACCAGAGGCTTGATGATAGTCTTTCACATTATTGTTTAACGTATTTGGATAGAATTTGCTTTCACTATAATTAGAATAACGTAAACCTAATTCAATACGATTATCGGTGTTTGGTGTCCAGTTGAAATTAACTAAACCATTATCCGATCGAAAGCGATAGAATTGATTATCACGTTTGCCTTCTTTTGATACTAACTGACTTTGTTGGATAGTTGAGCCACGGCGACTAAATCCAATGACAACACCAAGATTATCCGTTAATGCTTGCTCCGCAAGCACATTAAAGAAGTGTTTTTTATATTTAGGTTGATAAGTGGCTTGCAGCGTTGCATCAGGTAAGAGATTTTTGAATTTATCTTGTAAGCTCGCATCAGCGTGCAATTTAGCCCATGAAGATCCCGTGGTACGATAATTAAGTTGAACTCCATTTTTACCATTATATTGACGAGTTTTGGCTACAACAGCTCCCCCAGTAAATCCACCAAGGCTGGCAGAAATATTACTGTCATGCACGACGATAGAAGAGAGCATATTAGCATCAAAGAAATAAGCTTGAGTATGTCCAAGCCCTGGAACAACTTGCATTGCGCCATCAAATACTTCACTATCCACCATTAAGTCATTGTTAACATTTACATTATCTACAAAAAAAGCGGTTTGATTGGCATCAGCACCATTAATGGAAATATTGTCAGGTTTAATTTCGCCACGTTGCGTTCCGTTTTGGTCGCTTTGCTCAAAACGTATGTGAGGATTGGTTTTTAGATAATCAGTGATATTGCCGTTAGAATTCGGTATTGTTTTTATTTTTTCTTTAGAAATGGTTTGTGAAGAAGAGAGTTCCTGCGTTTGGTTTGCATAAACGACGATTTCTTCTAATTGGTTTTTTTCTTTAAATGGTTTTTCATCGGCGAATGAATTAATTGCCAGGGAGGAAAGACCACAGACAACAAAACAATGAAGATAAGATAGCCTCACCTTAGTTAACTCCTTTTATATCGTATAGTAATTGGTCTAATGAAGTTCCGTCTCTCCATTATAACCTTATTTTAAATTAATAATAATTATTATTATTAATCTTATGTTGGGTATAAGACTTGGGGCGGTAGTAGATTAGCATATATGCTATACATACTACCAAATTAAGATAACCCATTGTAAATTAAAGAAATCTATACAGAAAAAGCGCCTTGAAATTTTTGTTGCTGAAGTAATCGCAAGAACGACTGCTGATCAACCTAATACAGCAGCCTTGTTTTACCACAAAATTAGGTTTGTCATTGAGTACCACTAGCTCTTGAAGCTCACGAAGTTTTTGAGGGTAACATTGAAGTAGATGAAAGTTATTTTGGCGGTCATCGCAAAGGAAAAGGTGGTCGTGGTGCGGCAGGAAAAGTAGCGGTCTTTGGTTTGTTGAAGCGGAAAGGAGAAGTGTTTATTGTGGTGGTAGAGAATATAAAGTCAGAAACGCTAATGCCTGTTATGACAAGGAAAATCAAGCTGGGTAGTTGGGTTTATACAGATACTTATTGCAGTTATGATGCTCTTGATGTGAGTGAATTTCATCCCGAAAGGATTAATCATTCTGAGTTATTTGCAGTGAAACAAAGCCATATTAATGGCATTGAGAATTTTTGGAATCAGGCGAAGAGGGTACTGAGAAAATATAATGGAATAAGCCGAAAAAATTTTCCATTGTTCTTAAAAGAATGTGAATTTCGGTTTAACTTTTGGGACACCAAAAGAGCGGTTGAAAGTATTAAGAAAATGGTGTGATATTTAGGGCTAATCTACTATAACCCCGAGAGACTAAATTACGGTAGTTTGATTTTTAAACAAAAATCCGGATTTAATGTACATTTGAGATAGTATGGGTTTGCCAAGGTAGATTTTAGTGAGGTATAGGATAAAAACGGTCACATTATTTTTCAATATAGTGTAAAAAAAGCCAACAAAAATTGTTGGCTTTTTTAATTTAAATTTGGAAAAATTGATCAATAACTACTGTTTATTTTAACCGTAATGTTTGATTATTTCGCGATCTATTCCTGATATAATAATGCAGGACCTTGGCTTTCTGGCTCCAGGCCTTTCGTTATATCTGAATTTACCAGACCTGAAACAACGATTTCTACGCGACGGTTGGGCGCCAAACAGTCTTTAAGAGCTTGTCCGGAACCATTACAAGCCTTCACCTGATGTGCTTCCCCGTATCCTTTAGCAAAAATTGGTACAGTAATACCATTTGTTTCCAAACGTTTTTTTACTTGTTCTGCCCGTTTTTGGGATAAATTCAGGTTATACGCTGTTGAACCTAGTCGATCGGTAAAACCACTCACTTTGATTTCTTTGATTTCGGTTCCTTTTTCATTGAGTTGTTCTGCTAACAGATCAACGGAATGTTTACCTTGTTTTGTTAGTGTGGCTTTATCAAATTCAAATAAATACTCACTACTTAAAGTAACCGCAAACTTACTATTACAACCGCTCGGATTCCACAGGAAAGTTTGTGCGTTCATTTGTTTATCAAATAAGATTTTATATTGACATACTTTATGTTCACCATCTTCCCGATAGTTAAACACATAATCCCATTCACGCACTCCCCACAATCCTTCGGAAAAGTGAGGGCGACCGAGTAAATTATAAATCTGATCTTTATTCATACCGGCTTCAACCATACGTAAGTTTTGCCAGTTAGGCCAAGAACCGAATTGACTACCACTGTGATTAAAACTGGAATCCTCAATCTTAGGCCAAACGACTTCTTCCGCCGTACCTTGAACCGTCACTTTACTTAAATTTCCGCAAGCCGTTAAGCCCATTACTGAAGAAAACAAGAACAGTGCGGATAAATGTTTCATTGTTTCTTTTAGTTGTTTACCATTCATAACCAGCTCCTGAACCAACAATAGCATTGCCTCTCGTATCAATACTTCCTGATAATGAAACAGTCCAATGACCGTTATCAGATGCACGAGAATACTTCACTGCAGTCGCAGACTCGCCACGGTAAGTTGCTGCACCGATTGCTAACATTGATTTACCGTTAAATCTCACTTGTGGTGTGGAAGCAATCGCTGCACTGCCTGCAATACCTGCTCGTAAATGACGATCTACCCGATGTACTTTACTATCTAATTTGTTGATCATTTTAATGCTGTTATTATTTGCCGCTTTTAATTGTGCAACATTAACTGCATCAGTATCATCTACGCCCTGTGCTACATTTTTAATCTTCTGGTTATTCGCATTTATACCATCTTGATTAATATAGGTTTTATTACCGACCTTATATTCACTTGATGTAATGCTGTTTACACTAAGATCATCTGCAGTGGCTACATTATAAATCGTCTGACCGTTCGCTCCTTTTGAGCTGGTGACTTTGATGTTTTTACCTGCTGTTACTTCTTCGCGTGATGCTAAAAGCGCTTCATGAACAGTATTTTTACCGGTATTGCCTAAATTATTAGTAACGACCCGACCATTTTGTACTGAAGTAGAACCGCCTAACGCTTTTGCAGTGCTATCTGCAACATTATGAAGTTGAGCGCCATTTACGCCGTCAGTAGAGCTATTCGAAATCTCACCTGCTGCAACATTGGTAATTTTATTACCACCGTTATTTAGTCCAGTTTTTGACAACACGGTATTGCCCGCAGTTACGGAATTCACATCAAGGTCATTCGCAGTTGCTACTTCATAAACGGATTGACCGTTAGCACCTTTTGTTTTGGTGACCTTGATATTTTTCCCTTCTTTCACTTCTGTTTTAGCAGCTTTTATATTTTTGTTAAGTTCATTCTTCACTTGGTAGATCTGAGAACCGTTGATGGCATCTTTTGATGTTTCGCTGATCTCACCGTCTTTCACGTTAGTGATTTTTTGACTGTTGGCGTTAATGCCATCTTTACTAATATAGGTTTTATCACCAACCTTATATTGATTTGAGGTTACGGAATTTACATTAAGATCGTCTTCAGTCGCAACTTCATAAATGGCTTGACCATTATTACCTTTTGTTTCGGTGATCTTAATATTTTTCCCTTGTTTCACTTCTGTTTTAGCGGCATTGACATTTTTATTAATGTCATTTTTCACTTGATAAAGTTGTGAACCATTAATCGCATCTTTTGATGTTTCACTGATCTCACCATTCGTCACATTAGTGATTTTTTGATTATTGGCGTTAATGCCGTCTTTGTTAATATAGGTTTTATTACCAACCTTATATTCATTTGACGTTACGGAATTCACATTAAGATCGTCTGTGGTCGAAACCTCATAAATGGATTGACCATCCTTACCTTTTGTTTCGGTGACCTTAATATTTTTCCCTTGTTTCACCTCAGTTTTAGCGGCATTGACATTTTTATTGATGTCATTCTTCACTTGATAAAGTTGAGAACCATTAATGGCATCTTTCGATATTTCACTGATCTCACCATTCGTCACATTAGTGATTTTTTGATCATTGGCATTAATCCCATCTTTGTTAATGTAAGTTTTATCTCCAACTTTGTATTTATTTGAGGTTACAGAGCTTACATCTAAATCATCTGCCACAGATAAATGATAATTTTTCGTTCCGTTTGCATTATCCGTTGCTTTCAAGTCAAGATTTTTTCCTGCCGTTACGGTGTTTTGGGTGTTTTTATCATTTTCTTTAACAAATTTGATGGCATCGTGAACATTATCTTTGCCTGTATCGCCAATATTTGTCATTGATAGCGTACCGTTAGCATTTACTGTCGAATTGCCACCCAGTATCTTTTTAGTGCTTTGAGCCACATTATCAAGAACCGCGTTGGTTGCATATAATTGGCTGCCGTTGATTGCATCTGTCGAGGATTTTGTAATACGCCCAGCGGAAACATTTTGAATTTGGCGGGTATTATTTTCACCTGCCCCGACAGATACTGTCGCACCGTTCGATTTATTACCTGCGAAACCACCGTAAGTCAAATTACCCACAGTTGCGTTATCGGTATCAACTGCGTCACCGGTTTGAGATGAAGCACCTAGTGCAACAGAGTTTGCATGCGTTGCTTTAGCGTGTGCTCCTATGGCAGTGGCTAAATTAGCCGAGGCGTTAGATAATCCACCGATGGCAGTAGTAAATTGAACATCTGTATGATTATATGTTCCAGATCTAGAACCGGATCCCAGTGCTATACCATAGAGGGAATAAACCTGAGAATCATAACCGTGAGCAACGCCACCTACTGCATTAATTGCTTTTGAGCCTTGTCCTATTACAGTTGACTGTTTGCTCGCATGATTAACTTGCGCTTTATTACCAATCGCGATCGCCCCGCAATCTTCCGTACCGCCTAAATTTGCGCACCAATCAACTAATGCTTCCTTACCGATTGCGATACTATTTGCTCCTGAAGCGCGAGCGCTGTGTCCAAGTGCAGTTGCCCCTACGCCGTTTGCAGTACTATCATAACCAACGGTGGTTGAATGTTCATAAGCTAAAGATTTTGCACCGATTGCCACAGCTTGTCCTGAAGATACCGATTCGCTTTTACCATTTTGAAATTTCAGCTCTGACGGTGTTGTATTGGCATCTTTACCGATAGTGACACTGTCTTTTGCGCCTAGCGAGCCGTAACCAATGGAGATTGCATTTTCACCAAAAGCATCTGCGGCATGACCTGCGGCGAATGTATTATTGCCGGAGGCTTTTGTTATACGCCCAATGGCAGCTGAATTCGCGCCGATCGCTTTAGTGCCATTACCGATACTTACAGCGCTTTCATTTGAGGCTAATGTATTATTGCCGATAGCAATGGATGCTTTGCCGGAAGCATTATTATTGGCACCGATTGCCAATGAATCATTTTCTGAAACGGTATTTTTTACCCCAACGGCAACAGTGTTGGCTTTTGTTACGTTATTTTCGTGTCCTATCGCGGTGACTTGAGAAGCGGTGACCTTATTACCGGAACCAAAAATATTACTTGAATTAATTGATATAGTGGCATTAACATCACCAAGATTATTATTTACGCCAAAAGAAGAGGATTGATTACCATTAACCCGATTATTATCACCAAAAGCCTGAGCTTGCTCGCCCTTTGCGGTGTTTCCATCACCGAAAGCATTCGCATCCTTTCCGTCAACTTCATTTTGATTACCAACTGCAGATGAAGATCCTTTTTTTGATTTGATAGTATTATCTTGACCTACAACAAAGCTACCCGGGCCATCTACTTGGGTTATTTCAGCGGAGTTTGTAAAATTTCCGTTACCGATTTCTTGGGGAGGATTTACAATGAAGGCTTTTTGTGGTGCTTCTGCAGCTTGAACCGAACTTAGCGATAAGGCTGGGAAACAAAGGAGTAATAAACGACGTTTTTGTTGAGATAAGTTATTAATAAACATAAGTTTTACACTTTTATTAGTTGATAAGCGTAATCATCTTCCAGCATAAATAGAAACTACCTTATCTTTTTTTAGATACATATAGCAGAAAATAGATTTTTACTGCCCACTCAATACACGATATTCACTTTTTAAATCAAGGAATACCGTAAAGGCAGTTACTCACGAACAAATAAACACATTGGTAAGCAGGAAATATGCAGAGAATGTAAGAAAATACGTGCTATATTCAAATTACTAACGATAACATATCACACGCCTAAATAACGGCAAAAAACAGATAGGCATTCTTTTAATACTACTACACAATATGCTATGCTTACCGCCTCTCGAAAAGTATTTGATTTATCCTGTGAGTAACTGAAAGGAACTATATATCAACTTTAAAAGGAACTCAATAGTTCCTTTCAATAAATTTAATTTTTTTGTATTGCCTTAAATTTACAAAAAATTTAAATTCTCACGAATATAAAAAGAAAATGAGTTCCTTTTTAAGTACTTTATGAAGAACTTTAAAGAATGGTTTTCCGTCAAGGAGTTAATAGATAAGAATTTACCGAATCTTCCTTCATCCGATAAAGGTATCGTGAAGAAAGCCGATAGAGAAGGATGGGAGAAACGGCAAAGAGCCGGTGTAAAAGGTAAGACATTTGAATATTATGTTGGTGATATGCCTGCAGAAGTACAACAGGCTCTAGGAATTGATCTCGCAGACAAACTAAAAAACAATATTTCGATTTCACCGAGAGGTGAGTGTATTGATCGATACATTGAATCTGTTAAGCAAGATCTCGATTTAATTAAAAATCTGTGGCACGACCGATATATGTCGGTATCAAAGCAGGCTATTAGTGAAGAGGAATTTGAATTGATTAGAAATTATCGCGAATGCCAAAGTGAAATGCAATTCGCTATAAAAGTCTTGGCGAAAACGATGGCATTAAAGAATAATGTTGATGTTTAAGGCTTGGTGGTAGATATCAATTTATCTAGTGACTATCCCCATTCTAGAATATAACGGGCAAAAAAGAGCGGTCAAATTTGACCGTAATGCCAGTCAGTTAACCCACTGACCGGCTCTTTTTATATGATATTTAAGCGTTTTTTCTCTCACGACTCCCAGATAGTTTCACTTTTTCTTATTAGAAAGTTCACAATGCCCCAACTCATCTAAAAGTGATTGGTACGCCTTAGGTGAATTTCCCGGACTTAATAATGATACGCCGGTGAAGTAAGCGATAACAGAAGCACTACATCCGGTAAGCTGAGGCTATTTTTGGGGAATTCCTTTGCACTTTGTCGCCTCAGTCATTGCCTTTCGGATGAGATTATACGCCCGTAAATTTCCCAAAATCTCTTGCTCGCCCTCTCTGGCTTTTTATTTTTTAATGTATAAGCTTGTGCCAATAGGTACTGCTTAACTTCTCGGTAACCCAATTCAATTTTCCGGCGATGTCGATAAACTGAAACAACTTCGTTCGCCGGATAAGTTGTATTATCAAGAAGAGAGGTAATACATTGAAAATGCTTACCCTTTTCTATTTTTTCTAATCCTAATTCACGTAAGATATCGTATTTTACCTCTTTTCGTAAGGGAATAAGCCAATGGCTTTGTGTTGAGGATGTTTGTACCATTGATAATCGCTATTAATGACCTGATGGCTCATTAAATCCATATAACAAAATCACTTTTACTTGAGAATAAAGCCTTTGTCTGCGATATGTCCGAGCGTCCAAATGTTTGTTCTAAAAATCACTCCGTCTACGGAAAAGAGATTCAGCCCACACCATTTAGGGTGCCCTTGATAAAAGTAAGGTGAAACTAATTTAAAAAGTCGTTTTAGGCTTTCTGCCCCCAATCATTGTCTGGCTTGAACAAAGCACTAGGGGGATCACCTGTTTTTTACCGGGGAGGGCTAAATCAAGTTGGTTTACGATACTTCTCAAGGATTATTTGCGATAAAGCCCGAGCCAATGACCGATTCAAGGAGAAGTCTACGCTTTCTTTTCACTATTGCGATATCACTTTCTTCTAAAGCTTAAGAGACCAATTCATCATCAAGGAAGGAGCTGAGTTTGTTGAGGGGATAGTGTGAAGAACGGTGAAAAGTTGTTTTGAGGGCTTGTGAGAGTTTCATAGATAATCCGGTATTAAAGTTGATACCAGATGATTTAACGATCATTTTCGATCGTCAAGAGAATTAATTGATCTGCATTACGGTTAAATTTGACCGCTCTTTTGTTTTGTAGGACAACGTTATTACTTTTCGTTACCAAATACCGATGTTTAGATATTTATATAAACTGCCTAATAATGCAATGCTTCTTTTGTCATTGCATTCGCTACCTCCTTTTCGGTTAAGGTTTCCATTGTTTTATCATAATGATAGTCTTGTACGGTTTTATCTAGAATTTGAATGACAACATCGGTGTTACCTTTTATTAAGGTTTGGATTTGATTAAATTGCATTAATGGCATGTACGATCTTTCCATCATGATGATGTATGTGACAGCGTTGATTTTCTTCTCCGGTAGAAAATCACTTATTTTACCTTACTGACTTAGAAACAATTTACTATGGGTGATGTACATGACTGAGCGGAAGGTAGGGGGTTACTGTTGCAATACGAATTCTGACTTCTTACATCAAATTTTATACGGTAGCATGTCTTATGTTCTGGTATGTTTTTTCGTCATCTTTTGTTTTGTGTGTAAAGTGGCATTAAATAGGTTTGATGAAAGTGAGATATTTACTTCTTCCATTTTTGTTATTTTGGATCTTTAACAACTTTCACACCTTTAGATTGAAATAAATCGCAATTATTCTATGGTAAGTGTAGGAGGGTTTGCGAACAAAATTAAAGAAAGGATTGGACTATAAAAACTACGGTCAATTGCTTTACCGTAGTTTTTTTTATCTAAATTATTTTGCTGCCGGAGCTTGTGTCGGTTGCTCTGCAGGTTGTTCTGCCGCAGGTGCTTGAACCGGAGCCGGATTGTATTTCGCTTCAATTTGTGCGCCAAGTTGGGCTAATGCTTGCATTTCAGCCTGTAATTTTGTTGCTTTTTCTGCATAGGCTTTTTGATCTTCTTCGGTTTTCACGTTTAGTTGATCAACCAATAATTCACTGGCAAGGGTTAGCACATCTTTCGTTTTATTTTTTGCTGCATTGATTAAATCGGATTTAATATCAAGTGCATCTAGGCTTGCAATAGTTGCCTGAACGGTTTTGTTATATTCTTCAACCGCTGTTTTCGCTTTGTTTTCATCTTTTGCTTCAATGGCAGCAGTTAATTCTTGTTGTAATTTTTGTTGATTTTGCGCTTGAGCCGCACCTTGAGCTTGGTTCCACGCAATTAATTTTTCATAATCCGCTTTTTCTTGTGCTTCGGCACTCATTGCCGGCTGCGTTGTTTCAGGTTTTGCCACATCAGCCGTTTTATCGGCAGGTTTATCACAAGCGGTTAAAAATAAAGCCAATAATGCCGCAGCACTCATTTTGGTAAATTTGTTCATAAATAATCCTTTAAAGTTAAAATAAAGAAATGTTTCTTGGCGGTAAATGCCAAGCTCCTTTGAGACCGCATATTTTGGGATTAGTTTAAAAAAATTTCAAGAAATTATTTTAATGTAGCGATAAATTCGGCTAAAGATTGAATATCTTCCTCACTCAAACGCTGTTTTGCCGGATTGCCTGCCCCGATAATCTCACCTTTTTTACGTGCTAAAAGTGCGGTCGAAATTTCTGTCGGTTTTAATTGATTGATGATTTTAGATTCGCCTATTGCCGCCTTCTCCCCCTGTTTTCCGTGGCAAGTGGCACAAGAACGTTTATAAATTTTTTCGGCTTTGGCAAAATCCGGATTGGCAGGCGATTGTGCTTGTGCCAAAAAAGTCACGCTACAAAGTGTGGCAATCAGTAAATAAAGTCGTTTCATTGTTAATCCTTAATTTTTAAATAATTTATCCAATTCTTCCGGTGGAATTTTTCCTTCAAATTTTGCCAAAATGTCGCCTTTTTCATCAATAATAAACGAAGTAGGCGTGCCGGCTAACTGATAACGTTCAGCGGTGATTTTCATTTGATCTTTCACGACAGATTGGGTTAATTGGTGTTTGGCAACAACGGCTTTGGTGTCCATTTCTTCGCCATCCACATTGATGGCAATAAGTTGAACTTTATTCGGATATTCCGCTGCCAACTTTTCAAATGCTTTCAGTTCCATCATACAATGGCCGCAGGTTTCCGACCAGAATGTGAGCAACCTTGTGCCTTGCCAATCTTTTAAATTCACCTGCTTCCCTTGTAAGTCATAGGCGGCAAGTTCCGGTGCGGGATTGCCAAGGCTGGCGGTTTCCTCTTTGCAAGAAACCGTGCCAAAAATGACCGCACTTAATAGTAACGATTTAAAGAATAAATTAACGTTCATTTTTTTGTTCCTTTAAAAATTTGCCGTGTTGAAGATAAATCGTGCGATCCGTTAATTCACCCAGTGCTGGATTGTGCGTAACCATCACAATGCTTCTGCCTTGACGGTTCAATGCCTGTAATAAATCCAACACTAAGGTTTCATTTTTTTCATCTAAGTTGCCCGTAGGTTCATCGGCAAAAATCACCGGTGGTTGGTTCACCAAAGCCCGGGCGATACACACCCGTTGTTGTTCGCCGCCGGAGAGTTGGCTTGGTCGGTGATCGATTCGGTGTCCCAACCCTACCTGTTCCAGCACCGCTTTTGCCGCCTCTTCATCAATCACACTGTGGTAATGTTGGGCAAGCATTACATTTTCAAGGGCAGTTAAATAAGGGATTAAATGGAATTGTTGGAATACTAAGCCAATTTTTTCCGCACGGAAACGTTGGCGACCGATTTCATCTAATCGGGCTGCATCAACACCATCTAATATCACCTTCCCTTCGGAGGCGGTATCCAAGCCGGTGAGAATGTTCATCAAAGTGGTTTTACCCGAACCGGATGCCCCCATAATGGCGACAAATTCACCTTGCTTAATTTGAATATTAATATCTTCAAGGGCGGTAACCTGCCCGAAGCGTTTATATAAATGTTGGGTTTCAATTACAAATTGCGTCATCATTTTCTCTCGTATTTTTTATTCGCCTTTTAACACGTTCGCCATTTGAATATGTAACGCACGGCGTGTCGGAATAATCACGGCAATAAATGCCACAAACAGGGAAAGCACAAGGGTAATAGGTAGCACAGGCAGCCGCATATCAATGTAAGATTTAAACACGGTTAAGCCCAAAATTTGGGCAAGCAAATAGCCCAGCCCTAATCCCACCACAATCGCTGCGATAGCGATAATCAGAATTTCGGTACAAATTTGTTTGATAATGTCCGATTGTTTTGCGCCCAAGGCTTTTTGTAAGGCAAATTCTTTCGCCCGTTCGCCCACAATGGCAATCAGAGTGGTATTTACACAAAGGGTGGCAAGCACCAAAATAACCAAGGAAATTAAGCCCATCAAGCCTTTGATTTTATCTAAAATTTGTCCTTCGGAAACAGAAACTTTTAGAATCGGGCGTGCCACAAATTCGTTATTTTGCGTCATAATGTGCCGAGCAAATGTTTCGACTTGAGTGGGATCATTTTTAACATTGAGGAGGGCATTATTGGCAAGCCCCTCTTTTTCTAACCAATTTTGTGCAAAATCTATATTCACAATTAACATATTGTCTGTCGCATCACCGGCTTCTACAATGGCCTTAATGGTGAATTGATGTTTTTCCACTGCATTTTTTGATAATTGCAATTTATCGCCAAGTTTTAAATGAAGCCGTTCCGCAAGGCTTTTACCGATCATTGCATTGCGATCGTCAAAATTCACATTGATGGCAGAACCGTTAATTTGCCAATAAGGGGCTAAAATTCGCATATCTTCAAAACGCACACCCATTATGACAATTTTTTCCAATTCACTGCGTGTTACGCCGTAAAGATAAGGGCTTGCGGCAATGATGAGTCCTTCGGGAGCCTGTTGGATAAGACGATCAAGTTGAGCGGTTTCCACCATTGCGCCGCTTGCCGAACCAAGATAAAAATTTGCCCCGAAAGTACGCAGTTCTTGGCTCATTTTGGTATTGATGTCGAAATAAACGGCGGCCATTGCCGTGGCAATCGCTGCCCCAACCGTCAAGGCACTGAAAATAATCATCACCCGTTGTAAACGTAAACGAAGGGCGCGAAAAATTAATCGCCAAAACATACTTCTATTGTCTGCCATAAAGCACCTCGACAGGATAAAGTTTGGCAATGCGGTGTGCCGGAAACCAAGTACCGATAAGGGCAATGAAAATTGAAAGCACCAGCACACAAGGGACGACAATCCAAGCAAAACCAAGTGGCACGCCAAACAATGCCGAACCAATAAATTTTGCCAATCCCCAGCCGGCAAAACAGCCTAGCGAACCGCCAATAAGTGCGCCAATAACCGCCTCACAATAAAACAGCAAAACAATTTGCCATTGATATGCGCCCAAGGCTTTCATCAAACCGATTTCTTTTGCCCGTTCAATAATGGATGAACTCATTAGTGAAGCGATTCCCATTGCGGCGGCAATGAGTGCCGCCACAGTAACCACCGCCAGTAATAATTGAATTTTGCCGATAACCACGCCTTCCGATGCCGCCACTTGCCAAATTGGGCGAACAACCGCACCGGAAATGGCTTCTTCTAATTGGTGGGAAATGGAAGAAACATAGGCGGTGCAATACCAACGGTCGTATTCTTCCGCATCTAAAGCATCGGTATTGGCGCGAGCTTTGCGTGAAAGTGAATTTTCCGGCACAGTAAGGGCGGAAACTTTCACCGATTGCACTTTTCCTTCCAAACCCAGTAAATTTTGTGCGGCACTTAACGGCATTACAATTTGGTTATCTTCCGCACCACCGGTGCTTAAAATGCCTTGAATTTTGACCGCACTTTGGTTGGTAAAATCATTTTCCTGATAACGCAAATTCAGTAGATCACCGATTTTCCAATCATAACGCTTGGCAAGTTGTTGTCCGATCAATACGGGAATTTGTTCACCAAAATGATTTTCCAAATCCTCCACCCAACTGCCCTGCACCTGCCAATAAGGGCTGATGATACGTTGTCCGGTGTGGTAATCTTCTTCATCGGGAATAGCGATATGGTGATCAAAAAATGTGCCGAGAATGGCGATACGTGTGGAAAGTGCGGTTGATTTTTCCGTTGTTTTTTCCATTACTTTTTCAACATTCACCGTAGCGGTTAGTTGCGGTGCAAAACCTACGATATTGTTACGCCAAAAAATATCTTTGATATTCGGCAGCTCTTTTTCATCAATAAAGTCCTGATCGGCAAGTGTTGCATTGGCGTTGAGTTCATCAGGCAACATAGTATGACTTGCCGGCTCAATGAGAATATTCGCCCCATAAGACTTCAATTCTTTTGCCATTTTATCGCCAATATCAATAGATACCGCAAGCAGGGCGGAAACCAATCCTGCCGCCAAGAAAATTGTGATGATGGCAAGTAATTTACGTTTAATGCCAAAACGCCAAGATTGAAATAACATTCTTGCTAACATTGTTATTCCTCTTTTCCTTTTTCACTGCCTAGATATTTCTCAGGATTATCACGGAATAGCTCAAGATTTCTTTCATTTTCAAAGAAATAGGTATGGTTTTCGTAGCTGTATTTATATTCCGTTTTGGTGTTTTTTAATTTTGCGCCACTGATCGGATCTTGGACTTCAATTTCCACAATGGAGCTAAATAAATTTAAGCCCTCTTCCAGTGAAGTTCGGGGGATGATGATCTCATTTTCCGTTTGTTGCCAATCTTCAATCGGCACAGGATTACAGCCACCGGGTTTGCCGATAGAGGGAATAAACATATGCACGCCACAGCCTACGCACACCACTTGGTTGCCCTGCATTACATAGCCTTGATCACCGCATAATAAACACGCATCAAATACGGCGGCGAGGCTAAGTTTGTTCGGTTGACGATTAATGATAAAAAAGCGTACCGCTTTACCATCATCGGCAATCCAGACGAAACGATGAAGTTTGCCATCTTTCACCTGTTCAATGGGGATATGGACTTGCTGCGCACCATCAAGACTAACCGGCACGGCTTCAGAAAGTTGTGGGGGGCGGGAGGCGACCTGTTCCCAATAAAGTTGGCTTGCTAAAATTAAAAAGGCGGCACTCAATCCCCAATGGAGAATACGTTTTGAGCTTTGCACCAACGCCAATTTTTTCCGTTTTTCAATAGGGTTGGATTCCTCTTTGGCTTGGCATTGACGTTGAGTGTGGGTTTGAAAGGTAAAAATAGCCAACACAACAAGCATTATTACGACACAAAATATATTTAACCAACTTGTGATCGCTCCTGATTTGGCGGCAAAACTTAACCGCACTTTGGTCAATTCCACTATCTGTAACTTCATTAAAATAAGTAGTAATTCACCCAATAAAGGAATCACTAAGGCAAACCAAAGTAGAAAGCTAAGAGCAAAAAGTGTGGTGGATTTTCCTTGTGTTTTTTGTTGCTGTTTGAGCAGTAAATAGCTCCACGCCGAGAGAATAAAACACAAAATAACGCCAAAAACGATCGCACTGAGGTTCAAAATAAAATCCGTATTAACCACATCGGTATTAGTCAGCGCGGCAATATTGGGATCTTTTGCCCAAGTCGCACCGGCAATAAACATTAAAGCAAATTGCCAAATAGCCGCAATTTTGCCTGATTTGTGCCACTGAGTGAGGGCAAAAAGGAAAAATACGGTGAGAAAAACCAGCGTAAGAATAAGATTAGGAATTTGCCCGTTTGGTAAATTAAGGCGTAGCAACATTCCGCCAACTACCCCGAAAAGACTCAACCAAATGAGTGATTTTGGGGAAAGCGTTTCCTGTTTTATTGCCCAAGATGCGCCGAGTAAAAGTGAAATCGGTAATAGCGATTGGAGTAGAAAGATAAAAAAGTAGGTCATAAATCGTTGTAAAACTAAAAATCCTTGGGTAATGGGTTACCCAAGGTTAAATGTTATTTCGGTATGCTGTCATCCTTGACACAGATTATGGGATACGAATCACGGTATCCCCCAAAATCATTTTATTTCAAGCCGGTAAATTTAAACTCATAATTAACATCAAAAGGTTTCCACCAGCGTCCTACACCGGTATCTCCGTCAGTGTGGCGGTGCATACCTGCTTTTGATGGTGGATCAATATGATAGGTTAATTTATAGTTACCCACCCCCATCATTTTTACATTTGCACCGTAGTGAGGACCGTCACCGGCAACCATTGGCATAAAGGTACCTTCTTGTTTTTCGCCGGTATCGGTATTCACTAAGGTGTAATTAATCGTAAGGTAAGGCATCCATTCGCCCTCGCCAAAACCATTTTTATTCCCTTTCACGGCGTGAATATCCGCTTCTAAGTGAATATCGGATTTTGTTGCCGGTAAGCCCATACCACGCGGCTCCATATCAATCGGTTTTAAATAAACGGCGGCAATTTCCATATCATTCATCGTTACTGCCTCGCCGATTGGATATTCCGTGAACGCCTGAGCATTGGCTGCAAACAAACCGGCTGCAAGTGTGGTTGCGATGAGTGCTTTTTTCATATTGAGATCTCCTAAGTTGAGAGGTTATGCTGATTTTTTGCTTTGATACTTCATCACTACGAAAGCAAAAACGGCAGCGATGATTAAAACCATTTGCGGAACTAAAGTTTCGACATAAGGATAAATGCCGAGCCACGAAATTTCCGGCACATTGTTTATTAAAGTCGGCTCAAACAATTTGCCTTCAATGAGTTCTAACACGGATTTACCGGCGAATACGAACGCCATCACATACATAAATGTACCGGTAAACATAAAGAAAGGTTTGAGTGGCAATTTCACTACGCTATAACGCATAATGAAGTAGCAAATTGCCAGTAAAAACACGCCCACAAGGAAACCGGCAAAAAGATAAACTAAACCGACCGCACTTTTGGCATCGCCGATAAGCGCATAGTAAAACAGCACGGTTTCTGCCCCTTCACGATAAACCGACAAGAAGCTGGTGAACCATAATCCTGCAAGGGATCCTGCTGTTAATGCCGTGGAAAGTTTACCTTCCAAATAACGCTTCCAGTTTTGGGCTTCCACTTTAGAAAGCAGCCAATAGCTCATCATAAAAAGCATTACTACGGCGATCATCATTGTGATACCTTCCAATAATTCACGATTCTGACCGGAATTTTCAAAAATAAGTTGGAAGATAAATGCGGTGATCACGCTGGCGATAAGTGCCACATAAACCGATTGGCGAATAGTAGGTAGTTTGTCTTTATGATTATTTTTCACCAAATAGGCGACAATGGCGGCGACAATTAATAATGCTTCCAAACCTTCACGCAAAATAATCAATAAGCTATATAAAAATAGCGACCAATCACTTTGTTCTCCGCCTTGTAACATTGATACGGCTTTTGATAAATTTTGTGCCAGTCCTTCCGCCTGTGCCTGTAATTTCTCCCCTTGACCGGCTTTCATTAAGCTCACCATTCGGGTGAAATAGCCCTCAATTTCCGCTTTAAAATTGCTATCTCGAGAGCCGATTTTGTTTTCCATTCCACTGTTTTCAAACACATCAAAGTAAGTATCCTGCACGGCAAGTATGGCTTTTTTCTGTTCGCCTTTTTCATAAAGTGAAATAGCCTGTTGAATGTCCTGATTCACTTGATTGGCAATTTCTTGCCAATTTTGCACCGCACTTTCCGTTGATGGCGTTGCATCATTTTGTCCGTTTTGTTCTTCCCGCGTAGCCGGCAAATTCGGTAATTGTTCTTCAATATCCTGCAAAAGATTGGTACTTTGATAGGCAATTTCCGTCATTTGATCCGCTTGTTCACTCAAACGAATTAAATTGTAGAACTGCTGATTGATGGCGGCAGATTGTTCGGCAGAACGATTGGTGCGAATAGCCATTTCCATTTCCGAATTTTTATAGCCGGCATATTGTGCTTGTTGGAAAGATTGTTTGGCTTTGGCAAAATCGCCTTGTTGATAGGCTTCAATGGCTTGTGCCACGAAATCATCGATGGTTTTAAAACTTTGTTGCCAATAAGGTAAAATTTGATCGTTTTGATAAACGCCGTGTTGTCCGTCTGCGTTGAGTTGATGTCCTTCAATCAAAGAAGGTAGTACTTCTTGCAAGGCTTGTTTTAAGCCGTCAATTTTAGTTTGAATTTCATTGAGCGATTTTCCCTCACCAATCATTTTCCGAATTTCGCCAAAAGTCGCTTCCATTTGATAGCTTTTTTGGGCGGAAAAATTAATACGAATCGGGCCTTCTAAATTTTCAAACACTTCAAAATACGCCATTTGTACTTCTGTACGTGCCTCATCGGGATTATTTTGTTGAAGAAGCGTTGTGGTTTTATCTAAGCGGGCGGTAATCTCCGTTACCCATTGTTGATAATTATCCTGCGCTAAAGAAGGTTGGGAAAAGAAAAAGATGAGAAATAACGTATAACCAATGATACGCGACATTGAAATCTCCAAATGCGATTCGTTCTTATTTACCCATATTATGCACTGATAACGGAAAAAGCGCAATGATGATATGCCGGTTTTGTGATGTAAGTTGAGATGAAAGGAAATAAGTCATAAAGTGCGGTCAAAAAAACGGGTATTTTTCAACCGCACTTTGATTAATGAGCGACCCAGATTTTTTCCAGTTCCATTTTATCGGGGTGATATTTGTAAACGTTAATGCCGCCGCCATGGGCTTGTCCGGTGACTAAGATATGGGCTTGGGGGGAAGAGGCAAAAGTTCGGCTGTTAAAGTAATTATTGGCTGAAATCATTGGAGAGGTGCCTAAATCCACAAAACCTTTGAGCCACGGATCGCCAACGGTATAAATGGAGGCGATTGTTGAGTCTGCCTCATCTTCATAGATGTAGCCAATACGAATAAAATCGGTATCAGTTAAAAACGCATAAGCAACTGTTTTATCACGCATCGCACGATTAAATTGTTCTTTAGTAAGTGGCATTAATCGACTTTTATCATATTCTCCGACCGATAAATTATAAATGCCATCATAAGGATCAGATAGCGAAAAGCGGTTCATTAAATTATCTATGCCCCACATTCGATTACGGGCATTTTCGTCTCCGGTAATCACCCATTTTTCATCGGGGCTAATAATTCCGGTGGTTTTTCCGGCATTACCATACAATCTGGCAATCGGTTTTAAGGTTGCTCTATCCCATAATGTTACGCCATCATAGCTACTTTTCTTATAAATGCTAGGGTTAATCGGATTTGCCGTAGGATTAATTTCAGCCGGTGCTTTTCTACTGTTAGTGTATCTAACAGACAAAATATATTTATCTGTTAGCCTTAGGTTTTCATAATTTCCAATCGGTGTATCGGTATAAATAGGAATAAGGTTATCACCATAACCTTTGTAGATTTTTCCTGAATGATTGGCACTGATATAAAAGGTTTTATCTTCGGATATCGCATGACCAAAGGTTTTAAAATGAGGAAAGCTAAAAATTTCATCGCCTTTCACATTTTGAATATGTACGACATTATCCTTATCTTGCCACATAAATTCATGACTGTTAGGGATAAAGTACATACTCCCCCCGCTAGCATTACGGGAAAGTACGGTTTTTTCTTTATTTTGAATATCCCATAGTACAAGATTTCCTTTCCAATCGATACTTGCAGCATAATTGCCGTCCGTTGAAACACCAAGTGAGGCGATTTCTTTTGTGGTAGAGAAAAAGCCTTGGGTATAGGCATAGATTGATAAAAACAATAACCCTATTACACCGAGAAGAATTTTGGTTTTCTTTGTTAGTTTATTCATCATTTATATTTTCCAAATTTAGAGCCTATGTCCGGATTTTGAATTTGTCCCATAATCGCCTCTTTGTATGTTCCACTATAAATCAAATCAAA
>NZ_MLHQ01000015.1 GCF_001999305.1 Rodentibacter myodis
GTGCATTATTACGTGGTACTAAACGTGAAGAAATCGAACGTGGTCAAGTATTAGCGAAACCGGGTTCAATCACGCCACACACTGATTTTGAATCAGAAGTTTACGTATTATCAAAAGATGAAGGTGGTCGTCACACCCCATTCTTCAAAGGTTACCGTCCACAATTCTATTTCCGTACAACAGACGTAACCGGTACAATCGAATTACCGGAAGGCGTGGAAATGGTAATGCCGGGTGATAACATCAAAATGACAGTAAGCCTCATCCACCCAATCGCGATGGACCAAGGTTTACGTTTCGCTATCCGTGAAGGCGGTCGCACAGTAGGTGCGGGCGTGGTAGCAAAAATCATCAAATAATTGATTTGATGAATTGAAATCAAAGTAAGAAGGCAGATCGAAAGATCTGCCTTTTGTTTTTTAATAAACAATGATCATTTGAGCTTTCTTTATCAAAGAAGTGCGGTCATTTTCTTTTTTATTTTTGATATGATACAGAAAAATTTTGGAGGATTATTCTATGCGAAAACAACCTTTCCGTGCTGTTGTTTCTGATCTTGATGGTACCTTGTTGAATGCTAATCACGTTGTAGGTGATTTTACTATTGATATTTTAAATCGTTTGGAGCAACAAGGCGTTGATCTCATTCTTGCGACAGGGCGAAATCATACGGATGTTTCTTCTATTTTAGGAAAAATTGGTGCTGAACGTGCGGTAATGATTACCTCAAATGGTGCAAGAGTAAGAGATTTAGAGGGCAATCTTATTTATAGCAATAGTTTACCGGAAGATATTGTATTGGCACTTTATAAAACACCTTTTGATAACAGTCGTATTTGTTTAAATGCTTATCAAGATGAAGGTTGGTTTATTAATACGGATGTACCGGAACTCAAAGCATATCATCAAGATTCTCATTTTATGTATGAAGTGGTTAATTTCTCCCAACACCACGCACGAGCTGTTGAAAAAATTTTCTTTATCGGAAAAACACCCGAAGATTTAGTTGAGGTTGAGCATTATTTACGCGAGCATTTTGGTGATGTAGTAAACATTGTTTATTCCGGATTAAGTTGCTTAGAAGTGATGAATAAAAATGTTTCTAAGGGTGAAGCATTAAAGTATGTACTGGCACAGAGGGACTACAATCTAGAAGATTGTATCGCCTTTGGTGATGGAATGAATGATGTGGAGATGCTAAAAAGTGTAGGGAAAGGGTGCATTATGGGAAATGCCGATATTCGTCTAAAACAGGCTTGCCCTTCACTTGAGCAAATCGGTTTAAATAAAGATGAAGCGGTGGCGCAATATCTTAAAAATATGTTTGAAATAAAATAATGTGGCAATCATTGTTATCTGTAAGTTGTGGGGCAGCACTGGGCGCCTTGTCGAGATGGGGATTAGGTTTATGGCTTAATTCTCTTTTTTCTTATTTGGCTTTTGGCACATTACTGGCTAATTTAGTTGGCTGTTTTTTGATGGGAATAATGATTGCCATATTTTGGCAATATCCTCAAATGAATACGCTATGGAAGTTATTTATTGTCACCGGATTTTTGAGCGCATTTACTACCTTTTCCTCTTTTTCTGCCGAAGTGATTGAATATTTTATGTCGGATAAATGGCTAAAGGGTATTTTGATTATTTTTTCCCATTTGTTTGGTGGTTTGCTTTGTACAACCTTGGGGATTTTTATAGGACGAATATTAGTTAAAAATCTTCTTCAGGAGCAGAACCGATAAAGTCAGAGAATTCCTCGCTGTAAAAGCCGTGGGAAAGCATATATTGCCAAATTTTTTGCTTATTTTTGGGCATTTGCTTTTCGGCATAGTTGGGGAATTTTTTTCTTAATGTCGCAAAAGCAAGGGATGACCAATCAATATCAGATTCATAAAAAGCCTCTTCAACCACATCATTGGTTACTCCTTTTAGCTGACGAAGCTCTTGTTTAATTCTATTTACCCCATATCCTCGCTGAGATCGTGCATTGATATAATTCTCGGCAAAACGTTTATCATTTTGCCAATTTTTTTGTTGGCAATATGTCAATACGTACTCAATTTCTTCCTCAGAAAATGCTTTTTCCTGCATTTTATTTCGGAGTTCAAATTCACTGTATTCTCTGCGGGCAAGTAACTTGACCACATAGCCTAAAACAAGTGAAGACATTGTTTTTCCCCATAAAAAGTGCGGTTAAAATTTGAAGAAAAATTTAACCGCACTTGATTATTAATTTATTCGTCTTCTGAAGATTCTTCTTCGACTTGTTCAATATCTGCCATTAATGATTGCTCAGGATTAGCAACCAACTCGGCACGAAGTCTGGTTTCTAATTCTGCCGCTTTCTCGGTATGTTCATTTAACCATTTCATTGCATTGGCTTTACCTTGACCAATTTTTTCACCATTGTAAGCATACCAAGCACCCGATTTATCCACAAGTTTATGTTTTACACCCAATTCAATTAACTCGCCTGCTTTGGAAATACCTTCACCATAAAGGATTTGGAAATCTACCTGACGGAATGGAGCAGCAAGTTTATTTTTTACGACTTTTACTTTTGTTTCATTACCAATGATTTCCTCGCCATCTTTTACAGAGCCCGTACGGCGAATATCTAAACGCACAGAAGAGTAAAATTTGAGCGCGTTACCACCGGTTGTGGTTTCCGGATTGCCAAACATTACACCGATTTTCATACGAATTTGGTTGATGAAAATCACCAAACAATTCGCACTTTTAATTTGACCGGTTAATTTACGCAATGCTTGAGACATTAAACGTGCTTGTAACCCCATATGCGAATCACCCATATCGCCTTCAATTTCCGCTTTTGGCGTAAGGGCTGCAACGGAGTCCACAATCACCACATCGACAGCACCAGAGCGAACAAGTGCATCACAAATTTCAAGCGCTTGTTCACCGTTATCCGGTTGAGAAACTAATAATTCTTTTACATCTACGCCAAGTTTTGCGGCATAAATAGGATCAAGTGCGTGTTCGGCATCAATAAATGCACAGGTTTTGCCTGCTTTTTGGGCTTGCGCGATAACAGATAAAGTGAGTGTGGTTTTACCGGAAGACTCGGGCCCAAAGATCTCAACGATACGTCCCATTGGCAAACCGCCGATCCCTAATGCCACATCAAGTCCGATTGAGCCGGTTGAGATCGATTCAACATCAAGTGCTTTGGTATCCCCTAATTTCATAATAGAGCCTTTACCAAATTGTTTTTCGATTTGTCCTAATGCTGCGGCAAGCGCTTTTTGTTTTTCTTCTTGAGTAGCCATTTTTTAACCTTTTATGTTATCAAATTTGTGTAGATTGTATCTGTATTGATATACAGTATCAAGTGAATTTTTGATCTTTATGATAAAAATGTGAGTCAGCTCGTAGAATCAGGAAGAAAATGCTAAAAATTAGGGACGTTATCCCTTTCTGGTCAGAATAAAGCAAACGGTATATTCTCGATTCTAATAGTTTTTCGTGATTTAACAGGATTTTCCTATCATTAAAGGACAAGCCAGTTTATGACAATCTACATTTTTATGTCCTTCAATTAAATGTAAGGCAGCCTGTTCTCCCATTGCGTAATGAGGTAATTCTACGGTTGTGAGCGGCGGTATAAATAAATGAGCGATCCCTATCGTATTATCATATCCCGTTACTGCAATATCTTCAGGAATACGGTAGCCGTGGCTTAATAGTAATTGGTATGCTACAAAAGCGATTCGGTCGTTTCCACAAACAATCACATCATAATCGAGCTTTTTTGGTTGTTGTAGCATTTCGAGTAGTGGTTTGGCACCTTCAAAATAATCTTCCCCGTCTTCTTGCATAAAGTAGTTATCGATTTTTACACTCTCTTTTGGCGCTTGAGAAAAAAACGCTTTTTCAAAGCCTTCTTTTCGTGCTTTTGTAGCAATGTAATTATGTGGAATATGCAGAAATAATGGTTTTTTATAACCCTTTTCAGCCAATAATTTTCCAATTTCATATTGTCCTTGAAAATCATCGGGAATATAGCTTGCCACCGGTAAATCATTGGTCACACAATTTGCCAAAGCAATGGGAAACTGGCGTAATTTTTCAGGAATTTTCACCCTCTTTAACCCATTACGGGCAATAATAATCGCATTCGGGCGATGAGATACAAGCTGTTCAACCGCTTGCTCCATTTCTATTTCATCGTTTTCAAAAGCATTAATAACATAAGAATGCCAACCAAATTTGCGAACCGTCCTTTCTATACCTAATAAAATCTCAACAGAAAAAGGTGTTGTTGCCGTACCAAGAGACAACACGCCAATCGTTTTTCCCGCTACACCGCGAATATTTTGTGCGGCAAAATTTGGTACATAACCGAGTTGATCAATGGCTTGTTTTACTGTTTGATAGGTTTTTTCGGATAATTTGTTGGGATTATTAATTGCTCGCGATACCGTCATCATTGAGACACCGGCTAAGTCCGCAACATCTTTAAGTGATACCATAAACCTTTCCCTCCTTTTTTATTTCTAGAAAGTTTTTTGATTTATTATCCATTTATTTAATTTAGATCATACGCTGTTTTTACTGAATTATTAGCGTTAACTGCAAAATCGTTCTCTATTTTTATTAACTTTAAATGTTAACGTTAAAATCTGTGATTAACATCACAAATTAGCCAAATTTAATTTGTTAAAATAAATGTTATCGTTAACATTAAGAGGGAATACTTTTAGGGAGTAAAAAATGGAAACGAATAATACAACGCAAAGTTATTACTTAACGAATAGAAACTACTGGATCTTCGGTGGTTATTTCTTCGCGTTCTTTTTTATTATGGCAACTTGCTATCCTTTTCTTGGTATTTGGCTTGGCGATATAAATGGACTATCAGGCGAAGATGCAGGTATGGTATTTGCAATGATGTCATTTTTTGCACTTTGTTTTCAGCCCGTATTTGGGTATGTTTCAGATAAACTGGGCGTGCGAAAACACTTACTTTGGATTTTGGCCATTACGCTCGTTTTTTATGCCCCCTTCTTCATTTATGTCTTCGCACCATTGCTTAAAATCAATATTTGGCTTGGTGCTATTGCCGGTGGTGTTTATATAGGCTTTGTATTTCAAGCCGGAGCACCTGCCTCAGAAGCCTACATCGAACGTATTAGCCGTTGCAGCCGATTTGAATATGGTCGGGCAAGAATGTTTGGAATGTTTGGTTGGGCGATTTGTGCTTCTATTGCGGGTAATCTTTATGGTTCTAATCCCGATTATGTGTTTTGGCTTGGCTCGGCTGCCGCCGTGATATTGCTTTTGTTGGTCTTTCTTGCCAAGCCAACAGAAAGTTCAACGGCAAAAGTGGTTGAGCAACTGGTTAATACTAAAAATCCCGTCACATTACGACAAGCCTTTATCATCTTTAAGCGTCCGAAATTTTGGGCTTTATTGGCTTATGTGGTAGGGGTTGCCTGCATTTATGATATTTTTGACCAACAATTTGGTAACTTTTTTAACCGCTTTTTTGATTCTAACGCCGAAGGCATTAAGATGTTCGGCTATGTTACCACTGCCGGCGAAATGCTTAATGCGTTGATAATGTTCTTCGTGCCGCTTATTATCAACCGAATCGGCGCAAAAAATGCGTTATTAATTGCAGGGGCAATTATGAGTATCCGCATTATAGGTTCGTCTTTCGCCACCGAGGCTTGGCACGTTGTGGTGCTTAAAACGTTGCATATGTTTGAAGTGCCGTTCTATCTTGTCGGTGTGTTCAAATATATTGCCAACACCTTTGAGCTACATTTTTCCGCCACGATTTATCTTGTCGCCTGCCACTTTACCAAACAAATCGGCAATATGATTGTGTCGCCAATCGTCGGAGCAGGCTATGATTTATATGGTTTTCAACACACCTATTTTATTTTAGGTTGTATCGCCGTGGCATTTACCCTGATTTCCGCCTTCACATTAACGGGGAAAATGCCCCTTAATGAACGCTATCAATTACAGAAACGCAACGCTCGCTCACACTAACTCAAGAAGGAATAACCATTATGATTTTACCGCAATATTTTGAAAATCCTGATATTTTACAGGTCAACCGCCAACCGCATCACGCTTATTTTATTCCCTTTAGCCCTGAGCAAGAACCAAATCAACTTGCACGAAAAACCTCACTATTTTTCACCGCACTTTCGGGGGCAAACTGGGATTTTAGTTATTATGATAGCGTACAATATTTACCTGAAACCTTTTTAACCGATCCACTAAAAACCCAAATTCCCGTTCCGTCTAACTGGCAAAATCACGGCTTTGATCAACATCATTACACCAATATCAACTATCCTTTCCCCTTTGATCCCCCTTTTGTGCCAAAAGAAAATCCTTGTGGGCATTATCGGCGTGAATTTAATTTCAGTCCAAAATCAGATAAACGCTATTTATTGAATTTTGAAGGGGTGGATAGCTGTCTATTTGTCTATGTGAATCAACAATTTGTAGGCTATGGGCAAATCAGCCATAGCACCAATGAATTTGAGATTACCAACTATCTTTTAGCAGGAAAAAACCAGCTAGATGTCGTGGTACTAAAATGGTGCAATGGCAGTTATTTAGAAGATCAAGACAAATTCCGTATGTCAGGGATTTTCCGCGATGTTTATCTATTAGAACGGGAACCTAACTATTTACAAGATTTCTTTATCAAAACCGCATTAAATGCGGATTTCAGCCAAGTAGAACTGAAAGTGGAAACACAATTTTCACAGCAAAATCAAGAAATTGAATTTGTACTTTATCATCCACAGGGGAATGAAATCACCCGACAAAGTGCGGTCAATTTTTCCCTTAATTTAATTCAACCCATTTTATGGAATGCCGAAAATCCGCAGCTTTATCGTTTAACGATGCGAACAGGCGATGAAATGATTGAGCAAAAAATCGGCTTCCGCAAAATTTATGTAGAAAATGCCGTATTAAAAATTAACGGTCAACCGATTAAATTTAAAGGGGTCAATCGGCACGATAGTGATCCCAAAACAGGTTATGCCATTTCGCCTGAACAAGCCTTGGTCGATCTTAAGCTAATGAAACAGCACAATATCAATGCAGTTCGCACCGCCCATTATCCTAACGCCCCTTGGTTTAGTGAGCTATGCGATTTATACGGTTTCTATTTGATTTCAGAAAGTGATATTGAAAGTCACGGGGCGGCAATGCAGTATGTTGAGCAGCCTGAGCAGAGCATTTTCCTCAATGAAAAACGGATCAATCAAGATGAAATCATTCGTCAACAAACCATTAATAACTTCTGTTATTTTGCCCGCGCACCTGAGTATAAAGCTGCGATTTTAGACCGCACTTTTGCCAATGTGGAACGGGATAAAAATCGCACGTCAGTCATCATTTGGTCGCTGGGTAATGAAAGCGGCTACGGCGAAAATTTTGAAGCTGCCGCCGCTTGGATTAAACAGCGTGATACCAGCCGTTTGGTGCATTATGAAAGCTCAATTTATCAACATCAAGCTTACAAGAATGACCTCAACAATCTTGATTTTTACAGTGAAATGTATGCACCCACCCAATCCTTAGATAACTACGAGCAAAGCTCGGCAGCAAAACCCTATGTGCTGTGTGAATATTCCCACGCGATGGGCAATTCTAACGGTGATGCAGAAGATTATTGGCAAGCCTTTGAACGGAATGAAAAATCCTGCGGTGGCTTTGTTTGGGAATGGTGCGATCACGCGCCTTACTTGCCTGACGGCTCGGGGGGGGTAGGCTATGGCGGCGATTTTGGTGATACGCCAAATGATGGTAATTTCTGTATGGATGGATTAGTTTCGCAAGATCGCATACCACACAGTAATTTGTTGGAATTAAAAAATGTCAATCGCCCTGTACGTGCGACATGGGTTAATCATCAAGTACAAATTAAAAACTACTGGGATTTTACCGATCTTAAAGACAATCTTCATATTCAATATGCCTTTGTGGCGAATGGTAAAACGATTGAAAAAGGCGAATTAGCCATTTCTTGCCCACCGCAACACACTGCTGTTTTACCTCTCAGTATTCCGCCTTATCAGGGAAAATTTTTAACCTTAGATTTACATTATATCAGCACAAAACCAAGTGATTTATTGCCAAAAGATCACGATTTTGGCTTTGATCAGATTGTGATTTATGGGCAAGATTTGGTTCGTCCAGTAAAACCTCAGCCAAATTTAACCGCACTTTCTGACTTTAACATAGAAGAAACGGATGAGCGTTTATGCTTAACTAATGAGCAATTCCAATTTATGTTGGATAAAAACAAAGGGATATTGGCGGAAATTCATAAAAATGGGCAGGCGATAATCCAGCAACCACTAGACTTCAATGTATGGCGTGCGCCAACGGATAACGACCGTCTTATTCGGGAATTTTGGCAAAATGCAGGCTATGACAAGGCGTTCAGCCGTGCCTATCAGGTAAGCTGGAAACGCTTAGGGGAGCAAATACAAATTGATGCAGAAATCGGCATAGTCGCTGTGGCAAAAATGCGGATTTTGCAACTTTCCGTACGTTATTTGCTTTCAAAAGCAGGAAAGTTGACAATTCAAGTCAATGCTAAACGCCCCGCTAATTTGCCTTATCTACCACGCTTCGGTTTACGTTTTTTCTTGCGAAAAAACAATAATCAAGCACAGTATTTTGGTTATGGCGAGCAAGAAAGCTACATAGATAAACATCATCTTGCCCGACTGGGGAATTATGCTGCGGATGTGTCAAATTATAAAATGCCTTATGTCAAACCCCAAGAAAACGGCAGCCATTACGGTACGCACTTTGTGGCATTAAAAGATTTAACCGTTACGGCAGATGCGGCATTCAGCTTTAATCTTTGCCCTTATACACAAGAGGAAATGACGGAAAAATCGCATTGTTATGATTTGCAGGAAAGCCCTTCAACGGTACTTTGTGTGGATTATAAAATGAGCGGTATCGGCTCAAATTCCTGTGGGCCAACATTAAAACCGCAATATCGGTTGAACGAAACAGAATTTGATTTTTGTTTTTATGTGCAGTTTTAACTAAATTGAGCAAACGAAAAGTGCGGTTAAATTTGACTGCATTTTTTCGTTATCCCCTTTTCGCTTTTTCCAAAATCGCCTTGTGTTCTTCAATTAAGCTCATAAAAGGTTGGGCGAAGCGTTCGAGTTTTATTGAGCCAACACCGTTAATTTGTAGCATTTCAATGTTGGAACTTGGCATATATTGCGCCATTTCTTGTAAGGTGGCATCGTTGAATACAATGTAAGGGGGAATGTTTTCTTTGTCGGCAATTTGTTTGCGTAAGAAACGTAAACGGGCAAAAAGATCTTTATCATAGCTTGTCAAAGTGCTGCGTTGTGGATTATGGGCGATTTTGCTGATTGCGGAAATACGTGGCATTGCAAGCTCGAGTGTCACTTCACCTTTTAACACGGGTTTTGCACTTTCGGTCAGTTGTAGCGTTGCGTTGAAATCACCGATCACTTGTTGCACAAATCCGAGGTGAATAAGCTGGCGAATCACCGATTGCCAATGTTCTTTGCTTTTCTCTTTGCCAATGCCATATACGCTGAGTTTGTCGTGTTGGCGTTCAATAATTTTTTGATTTTGCATTCCACGTAGCACGGCAATCACATATTGCACGCCAAAACATTGCCCGACACGATAAATGGTGGACATCACTTTTTGTGCATCCACTAAACCGTCATATTTTTTTGGCGGATCAAGGCAAATATCACAGTTATTGCAAGGTGTTTGGCGATGTTCGCCGAAATAATTCAGCAAAACCAAACGGCGGCAGGTTTGACTTTCGGCAAATTCACCAATTGCTTCCAATTTATGTTGTTCAATTTGGCGTTGTGGGCTTTCCGGTTTTTCCAATAAAATTTTTTGTAACCAAGCGTAATCTGCCGGATCATAAAATAATACGGCTTCAGCAGGTAAATCATCACGGCCGGCACGACCGGTTTCTTGATAGTAGGATTCAATGCTACGGGGCAAATCGAAATGCGCCACAAAACGTACGTTAGATTTATTGATCCCCATTCCAAAAGCAATGGTTGCGACAACAATTTGTACGTTATCACGCTGAAAATCCTGTTGCACCCGCTCACGTTGGGCGGTTTCCATTCCGGCGTGATAAGCGGCGGCGGAGATGCCTTTGTTACGCAAACTTTCCGCAATGCGTTCCACTTTGTTACGGCTGTTGCAATAAATAATGCCGCTTTTTCCTTTTTGTGCCAGTGCAAACCGAGTAAGTTGTTCCATCGGTTTGAATTTTTCTTCTAGGGTGTAGCGAATGTTAGGGCGGTCAAAGCTCCCGATATATTGATATAGATTTTGCAGTTTAAGATGAGTGAGAATATCTTGTCGCGTGGCATAATCAGCGGTTGCCGTCAGTGCCATAATCGGAGCATTCGGAAAACTGGCTTTTAAGCCGCCAAGTTGGGTATATTCGGGGCGAAAATCGTGTCCCCATTGGGAAATACAATGGGCTTCATCAATGGCGATAAAACTGACTTGACGATAGGAAATGAGTTGAAAAAAACTGTTGGTCATCACCTTTTCCGGTGACACATAAAGCAGTTTGAGCTGTCCGCCAATCAGTTTATTTTGTACCTGTTGTTGTTGCTCCGGCGTTTGGCTGGAATTGAGAAAATCCGCTTCAATACCATTGGCTTGTAATTGATCCACCTGATCTTTCATCAAGGAAATTAATGGCGAAATCACCAATGTTAATCCCTCAAAGCAGAGGGCAGGAATTTGATAGCAAAGTGATTTACCGTTTCCTGTTGCCATCACCACCAACGTATCCTTCCCCTTCAGTGCAGCGTTGATCACTTCTTCCTGCCCTTTGCGGAAAGATTGATAGCCGAAAACTGAATTTAATACGGAAAGTGCGGTGGATTTTTCCGTTGTTTTTGGGGAAGGCGTGGTCATCTTAGAACTGAACGTTTTCGCCGTGTGCAGCACAGGTTTCGGTTAAGCTATCCCAAAAACGTTTACCATCATTGGAAATCCATTCCCCGTTTTTGAAGGCAAAGTGAAAGCCACCTAATTTGCCTGCCAACCAAAGTTCAAGCAAGGGTTCTTGTTTATTGATCACAATTTGTGAACGATTGTCGAAAGTGATGGTGAATACCGAACCTTGGATTTCGCAATCCGCATCCGCACCTTGTGCGTCTAATTCTTCCTCAATTTTTTGCCAAACTTGTTCGATATTTTGGTGAAATTCTGCAACATTCATCACGTTTTTCCCTGTAAATCTGATAGAATGCGGCAGATTATAAAGCCTTTCACGCCCTAGTGAAAGGCAGTTTTAACAATGAAAGAGATTGAAAAAATGAAAAAATTACTTTCTATTTTAGTATTAAGTGCGATTTGTGCTTTGGCGAGCGGTTGCGGTGTAAAAGGGCCGTTATATTTTCCTGAAAAAGAAAAAACGCAAGAAACGCAATAAATAAAGGATACACAATGAATTTCTTTCAATATCAAAACGACAAACTTTATGCCGAGCAACTGCCGGTGCAACAGCTTGCCGAGCAATTCGGCACCCCGCTTTATATTTATTCCCGTGCAACATTAGAACGCCATTGGCACGCTTTTGATTCGGCATTGGGAAATCATCCTCATTTAATTTGTTTTGCCGTGAAATCCTGCTCCAATATTGGGGTGTTGAGTGTGATGGCAAAATTGGGTTCGGGTTTTGATATTGTATCGCAAGGCGAATTGGAACGTGTGCTTGTGGCAGGCGGCGAGGCTTCAAAAGTCGTATTTTCCGGTGTGGCGAAATCTCGTGAGGAAATTATGCGCGCTTTGGAAGTAGGGATTCGTTGTTTTAATGTGGAATCCATTTCCGAACTCAAACACATCAACCAGATTGCCGCAGAAATGGGCAAAATTGCGCCTATTTCTCTGCGGGTGAATCCGGATGTGGATGCCCATACGCACCCCTATATTTCCACCGGCTTGAAAGAAAATAAATTTGGCATTAGCGTGGAAGAAGCCCGTGATGTTTATAAACTTGCAGCAGGTTTAGCAAATGTGAAAATCACCGGAATGGATTGCCACATTGGTTCACAACTCACAGAATTACAGCCTTTCCTTGATGCGGCGGATCGTTTAATTGTGCTAATGGAACAGCTTAAACAAGACGGTATTGTGTTGGAACATTTAGATTTAGGCGGTGGCTTGGGGGTGACTTATACGGACGAAAATCCGCCACATCCAAGTGAATATGCCAAAGCCTTGCTGGAAAAATTAAAAGATTATAGTGATCTCGAAATTATTCTTGAACCGGGACGGGCAATTTCTGCCAATGCAGGAATTTTGGTGGCGAAAGTGCAATATCTGAAAAGTAATGAAAGCCGCAATTTTGCCATTACCGATACAGGAATGAACGATATGATTCGTCCGGCATTATACGGAGCCTATATGAATATCATTGAAATTGACCGCACTTTAGGGCGTGAAAAAGCGATTTATGATGTCGTTGGGCCGGTATGCGAAACCTCCGATTTCTTGGGCAAACAACGTGAATTGGCGATTGCCGAAGGGGATTATATTGCACAATGTTCTGCCGGTGCGTATGGGGCTAGTATGTCCTCGAATTACAACTCCCGCCCACGCACGGCAGAAGTGTTGGTGGACGGCGATAAAGCCCATTTAATTCGCCGCCGTGAAAGTTTACAGGATCTTTGGGCGTTGGAGTCGGTTGTTTAGGTTTATCCGAACGGGAAAACGCAAAAAAGTGCGGTTGAAAAACACATCAATTTTTAACCGCACTTTTGTTATTCCTGATGTTTAAATTTCAACAAATCACGCCGTTCTTTTTTATTTGGGCGGCGATCAGGGTGAGGCATTGAAAGGGCGTTATTTTTTCTTGCCCAAGCCATTTCTTCCCGTTTTTTCACGCTTTGTTCTGTTTCTCGATAAAGTTGTTGTGCTTCCGGTGCGCCACGGCGTTGATCGCTTAAGGCTAAAATTTCTATTTCTTTTTCTTCATTGCCTTGGCGTAATTTCAGAATCGCCCCGATGTCCACGAGTTTGCTCACTTTGGCGCGTTGTCCGTTGTAATGTACTTTGCCGCCTTCAATCATCGCTTTTGCGATACTGCGGGTTTTATAAAAACGTGCCGCCCAAAGCCATTTATCCAGTCTAACTTCTTTTTCTTCCATTTCAGATCGCTCTTTAGGTAATTTGTGATAAAGTTTGCGCTCATAGTATCACAAAATAAGAGAAGCCTATGTTGTCAAATATTCAAAAATCATTGCCGAAAATTTTATCGATTCGCACCGCAGCAAAATCTCGGTTGTTTGAAATTCAATCGGTGGAATTAGCTTTTTCCAATGGTGAACAACGTACTTATGAACGCTTTAAACCGGGTACACACCAAGCGGTGATGATGATTCCCATTGATGGCGATGAGATGTTGATGATTCGAGAATATGCCGTGGGAACTGAACGTTATGAATTGGGTTTTCCGAAAGGTGGAATGGACGAGGGCGAAACGGCAGAAGAGGCGGCGAACCGTGAATTGAAAGAAGAAATTGGGCTTGGCGCAAAACAAATTCATTTCTTACGCTCGGTGAGTACCAACCCAAGCTATATGCGTAGCACAATGCACATTATGATTGCGGAGGATTTCTACCCTTGTCGGCTTGAAGGGGACGAGCCTGAGCCATTGGAAATCGTGCGTTTTCCCCTATTAAAGATTGATGAACTACTGGCTGATCCGAATTTCAACGAAGCCCGAAATTTAACCGCACTTTATGTGTTAAAGGATTATTTGAGCAATCGCACGTGAGCGGTTGCTCGATAATTCTTTTAATAAAAATGCAATTTATTAAATGTCTTTTAACTAAATCAAAGAAACATTAAACAATTCTTGAGTTTTCCCCGATTTTTTGCGAAGGTAAACGCCTTTTTATTTAACCTAAGGAAAAATTATGCCTCATTCCAATTTAAAAGAACTCACCCTTCGTGGGATTATTCTCGGGGCGTTAATTACGGTGATCTTCACTGCTTCTAACGTCTATTTAGGGTTAAAAGTCGGGATGACTTTTGCCTCATCTATTCCTGCCGCCGTTATTTCTATGGCAGTGCTGAAATTCTTTAAAGATTCCAGTATTTTGGAAAACAATATGGTGCAAACCCAAGCTTCGGCAGCGGGAACACTTTCTTCCGTGATTTTCGTTTTGCCGGGCTTATTAATGATGGGTTACTGGAACGATTTTCCATTTTGGCAAACGATGTTGATTTGTGCCTCCGGCGGTACGTTGGGCGTGTTATTCACCATTCCATTACGCCGTGCGATGGTGGTAAATAGTGACTTACCTTATCCGGAAGGTGTAGCCGCAGCGGAAATTTTGAAAGCCGGTAATAATGAAAACGGCGACAGTGGCGTGAAAGACATTGCTTACGGTGGTGTGTTAGCCGCTTTGGTGGCATTTTTAACAAACGGTTTGCGTGTGATGGCAGATGGTGCGAGCGCGTGGATTCAAAGCGGAAAAGCGGCATTTCAATTGCCGATGGGCTTCTCCTTAGCATTACTCGGCGCGGGCTATTTAATCGGTATCGTGGGCGGTATCGCAATGTTAATCGGCACGGTTTTAACTTGGGGTGTTGCTGTGCCGTTTTTCACTGCTTCGGGCGATATGCCGGCGGATATGAGCCTGATTGATTTTGCAATGACAACGTGGAAAACCAAAGTGCGTTTTATCGGTGTCGGTACGATTGGGATTGCGGCAATTTGGACATTATTGGTGCTAATGAAACCGATGGTGGAAGGAATGGTACATTCGTTCCGTATGTTGAAAGGTGAACACGCCGAATCCGAACATCGCATTGATATTGACCTTTCCCCAAAAACAATGATTTATATTTTGATTGCAACCGTGGCATTGATTGTCATTTCGTTACATCATTTTATTGCGGCCGCCCCAATTTCACCTGAACTTGCTATTTTGTTGGTGGTAGTTTGTACGTTCCTTGCCGTATTTATCGGTTTCTTTGTAGCGGCGGCGTCCGGTTATATGGCAGGATTGGTGGGGTCTTCTTCCAGCCCGATTTCCGGTATCGGGATTATTTCCGTGATTGTGATTTCCCTTGTGTTGGTGTCTATTGGTAATGCAGCCGGTTTATTTGAAACCGCAGAAGGTCAGAAATTTTTGACCGCACTTACGCTCTTTACCGCTTCTATTGTATTAACCACTGCAACCATTTCTAACGATAATCTGCAAGATTTAAAAACCGGTTTATTGGTAGAAGCCACGCCTTGGCGTCAGCAGGTGGCATTGATTATCGGCTGTTTTGTGGGGGCGTTGGTAATTGCACCGGTGTTGGAAATTCTTTATCACGCTTATGGTTTCAGCGGTGCATTACCGCGTGCGGATATGGATCCAAGCCAAGCCCTTTCTGCGCCACAAGCCACTATTATGACCACCATCTCACAAGGTATTTTTTCTAACCAATTAGAATGGACATACATTTTAAGTGGTGTGGGATTAGGTGCGATTTTAATTGTGATTGACGCTTTCTTGAAAAAAATCAGCCGTAACGCTTTCGCTCTTCCTGTGTTGGCAGTCGGGATCGGTATCTATTTACCGCCGTCTATCAATATGCCGGTAACCATTGGCGCATTTTTAGCGTGGTTTATCAATCGCCACATTGCGAAGAAAGGTAATAAAGAAATTTCCGCCAAAGCAGAACGTTTCGGCACATTATTTTCGGCAGGCTTAATCGTTGGCGAAAGTTTAATGGGGGTGATTTTAGCCTTCATCATTGCCGCCTCGGTGACTTCCGGTGGATCTGAAGCCCCTCTTGCTTTAAATCTTGAAAACTGGGGTAGCATTGGTGAAGTGTTAGGTTTAGTGGTCTTTATTCTCGGTATTGCGATTTTCGCCGCCCGTGTATTACGTGCGAAAAAATCTGATTAGTCCCTAAAATTCTCAGTATTATACAGTTAAAAAATCCACCTTCTACGAAGGTGGATTTTTATTATAGCCGGATACTTATTATTAAAGTCTTTCTCAATAATCGATCGAAAAACCTCTCCATAGCACCATTATCAAGGCAGTTACCTTTTTCCGCCATACTTTGTTTCATCCCCTTTTCCTTCAATAAATTTTGATAAGCCTGCATTTGATAAAGTGAAAAAATCGCAAGGAGTATACTCCTTGTTGTTATCTCTTTACAGAGATAACAACTCCTCTTGCTAAACTTTTTTAAGGAATGTTTGAGGGGGAATAAATGGTATTAAAACTTCGTAATTTCAATAGGTTATCATTAATCTTTAGCTTTAGGTAACGCGGTCTATTGCTTCTCTTTTGAGCAAATAGAATTCTATGAACCGGAGTAACAGGATTTAAGATTGTTTGAGTTTACGGATCCTTAGTATCAGGAGAGATTAAGAAAAATATGGGTTTTTCTTTTTCTAAAAATAAGAATACGTGCTTTACTTTCAATTGTTTACGTTATGGTGAGCACAGTTTTTAATTAACGATGATTTAATATAGGTACCTTATATGAACAATTTAATTAAATTTAGCTTAACTCTTGTTGCTGCAGGTATTTTGGCTGCTTGTGGTTCATCAGGTGGTTCAAGTAATAATGCAGAGGCAGAAAAAGCTGCACAACAGCAAGCCGCAGAAAAAGCAGCTGCAGAAAAAGCAGCCGCAGAGAAAGCAGCAGCGGAAAAAGCTGCAGCTGAGGCTCAAGCAAAAAAAGATAATGCAGCTGTTAACCGTGGTGGTAAATTTGTAAATAAAATTGGTTCTGATCTTATTTTAGATAACGACACTAAAGGTCAAAATTTGAACCGTATGTCTAACAATGCCGAAATGACAGTTCCATTTGAAACTTATAGTGATGGTAGTGCTTCGGCTTCTGCTCGTTTAGATACAGTTGTAGTGGGTACACCTAATCCAAATCAAAAATCCGGAAAATTAGGTTATGTTGAAGATTTTGATTTTGTTGGTAATACGGCAAACAACGGCGAAACCACTTTATCAACAATCTATCTTGTAAATGAAAACGATAAAACTGATGCCTCTAAAACTACAGTAGGTGGAACCGCTCGCGCTAAAACCGAAACCAAAACATCAACTGCCGGTACTGAAGCGGGTAAAGCATTTGTTTATGATAACCAAGACCGTGTGGATTATACCAACCACGGAAACACCGGTGGACGCAGTGATGTTGTATTAAAAGACTCTGTAGCTGAAGTTTATGGACACCGTACTTTTGCTCAAGATTATACACAAGATACCGAGAACGGTACTAAATATGGTAATAAAGCAGATCAAAGCAATTTACCTTTAGTTACTGCTAAAACCGACCGCTTAGGTAATACTTATTTTGAAGCTCATCAAGTAAGTACTCAAGATGGTGTGACTACAGTAAAAAATGCATTAGGACACGAAAATACAGGGGCTGCGGATAGCTATACCGGTGCAACATTACAACGTGTTCAATATGGTCGTGTTACTTCATCGTTAAATGATTCGGCTTACTTAGAGAATCAAGGACTTTATAAAGATGGCGTGGCACCGAATACCTTTGTGGTAAATTACGGTGAATACGGTGATAAAGGTACTGAAAATAACTATTTCTATCGCGGTGTACAACCAACAACTAAAGAAGAGTTAGCGAAATTATCCGGTACTTTAACTTACCAAGGTCATGCTGTTGCATTTGGTTTACATAATCCGGCGACAGATGGTGTGGCAGGCCCTGTTACTAACACAACGAATGGTGCAGATAATCCCGCTAACGCGGTTTCAGCAAGACCTTCTGTGACAACAACTACTCCGGCGCCGGCAAATTGGGCATTAAAATCCGGTCACCATGTACAAGCAACGGTTGATTTGGCAACTAAAGCTGTAAGCGGTAGTGTTTATGATGTTTATCAAAAAGCAAATGCGGCTGACCGTGTTCAAACTTTAGCAACCTTCAAAGGTGATGTTGCTGCACAAGGTAATATTGCAGGTACTTCTGCTAAAGCATACGGCGATAAAGCAACCGGTTCTTTCCAAGCAAACTTATTTGGTCCACAAGCTCAAGAGTTAGGCGGTTCAATTATTTCTGATGCGAAAGACGCTAATAAATGGGGTGCGGTATTTGGCGCGGTTAAAACCGGCGGTCCTGTTACATTAGACAATCCATTTGCTGCATCAACAGATAAAAATAACAATTCTAACTAATTTGGGTTTTTTATTCGTAAACAGTCCACCTAAAAGTGGGCTGTTTTTTTCTATAACATAAGAAGGTCGTTATGAAAAAATATTCCCTTTCCATTGTATTTGGTATGTTATTAACATTGCCTCATTTTAGTTATGCCCAAACCGTTAATATAAGAGATGTTGAAAAAACAAAAATAGAAACGGATAAAATTAATACTAAAACAGTTCAAGAAGATCTGTTACGACAAGAAATGTTAAGTGGTGAACAAGAATTTAAATTATCCGAAAACGCTAAAGCAGATTTAATAAAAAATTCAGTTCAGTTAGAACAAGCGATTGTTCAGGCACTTATTTATCGTAATATAAAAGCATTACCTGAATTAATTTCAGTATATCGACAAGTTAATGATCGAGATGATTCATTAATTGAATGGGCAGATGCCATCTTATCAATTAATAATGATCTTGATGAGTCTATAAAAATTTATCGTAAACTTATTTCGGCTTTTCCTGATAATTCTTTTATTCGCTATCAACTTGCTGAAACTTTATTTTTTAACCAAGAGTACGAAGCCGCAAAAAGCCAATTTGAGAAAATAAGAACAACGGTTTCTAACCCTAAAGATGTTGAAGTGATCAATCGCTATATTGATGTGATTAATTCTAAAGAGCAGTGGAATTTCTCATTTGGTACAACTTTTTTAAATGATCCTAATCTTGCCGATGCTGCTGATGAGGGTACACAAATGACATTACAAAATGGTGCTGTGCTTACCTATAATACACCAAAACAAAAAGGACAAGGTATTTCAGCTTGGTTTGGGGCGGATAAACAATGGGCATTATCTAATGGAAAATATTTAAAACTTAGTTCGGGAATGAGTGGAAAATATTATTGGGATAATAAACGTTATAATGATTTGGATACTAATATTGGGCTGGGATTTGGCTATTCAAATGCGAAGTTTAATATTGAGTTTATGCCACGTGTTTACAAAAGATGGTATGCAGGTGGATATAATTATGGCAATGCACTTAAACGTTATTCAACCAATTATGGCGCAAGCATAACGACTAATTATTGGTTGACACAACAACTAAAATATACATTTAGCTACAGCTTTGGTTATGATAAATATGACAGAGAAGTGAATGCTAACCAATATGACGGCCCTGCACATTATTTTACTAATGCGCTATCTTATTTACCAAGTGCAAAACAATATTGGATGCTTGCAGTAGATCTTTCTCGTAAAAAGGCGAAAGATCATAGTAATAGTTATTCCCGCTATGGAACGCGTTTGGTTTGGGGACAGGAATGGCCGCTTGGAATATCCAGTGCGATCTCTTTAGGTATAGCAAAACGTAACTATAAAGAAGCAAGTTTTTTAGGTAAACAGGAAAATAAAGAATATTCATCAGGTGTTTCTTTATGGCATAAAGAAATTCATTATGCAGGTTTTACACCTCGAATTACTTGGAATTATACAAAAACTGATAGTAACATTCCGTTTTATAGCTATGACAAATCGCTGATATTTATTGAAGCCAGTCGAACATTCTAATTTTTCAATATAATAAAGTAAGCATTTTCTAATTAACTTTAAATAGGAAGTGCTTATTTTATATCTATTATTTTTATCTAAGTATAGTGATGAAATGAATTATGCCGCCTTAAACTTTTTATTGAACTGCTTAATTTGAGGAAAAAAGCCTTTATATTTGTAAGTTAGTGAAAAGCCTGACTGTAAGTAAATACAATGACAGGATCGCAGGTTTTAGATAACTGAAACAAAAAGCAAAGTCTGTCGTTGTCGGTGATACTGTCACCGCTGAAATAATCGGCAATTTCGGTATTGGTTTTCGCTTGGGGTTGTTGGCTGAACGATGGTGCTTTCTTCTTTTCTGTTGTTTAATAGCTCTTGAGTATCTTGTATCTCAATGAGAAGCCAAAATATCAACATAAGGATTCTATAAAAAAGGGCTATTTTCCTATAAAATAGGCTATCTTTTCCGATAGCCTATTTTTTATGAAGCCTTATCTTAAAACACTCATTTTATTTCCCTTGATGTTACAGGTGTTGGCAACAGCATTATTTGGTTTTTTAGATGCGGATCTTAGCCCGATGCCTTTCAGTCGTTATGTTGTTACCGCATTTTTCCTCGCCACCATTCCCGCTTTTCTTATCGCCCTTATTGCCACAAGGTTTGGCTATGTTCGCCATAATATTGCCGCTATTGTGTTATGTTCATCTTTAGTTGCTTTTTGTTATTGCAACATTGCGGCGTATTTCTATTTGTTGGTGATGAGCGAAGAAACGCCCTCATTTTGGCAATGGATCACCGAAGGAGGATTATCCCTTGGGCTACTAAGTGTGTGCGGAATGGTGTTTTATTCGTTGTTTGTCATACCGTGGTTGTTGCCAAAAGAAAAATCCTCATCGCCCGATTGTTAAGGAGAACATTATGCTGATACTTAATGAACACTTACTGAACCAAATCCTGCTTATTGCTTACCAAGCCGGTAATCATTTGCAACGTTTTTATCACCAACAGATTAACGTGAAAATAAAAGAAGATAACACACCGGTGACGGAAGCAGATTTGTTCGTCAGTCAATTTTTAACGGAAAAATTGACCGCACTTTTTCCCCATATTCCCGTGCTTTCAGAAGAAAATTGCCATATTCCTTTTGAAGAACGTCAAACGTGGAAAGAATATTGGTTGATTGACCCCCTTGACGGCACGCAACAATTTATTAATCGCACGGATCAATTTTCCGTTTTAATCACCCTTGTGCGTAAAAATAAGCCGGTAATGAGCATTATTCACGCGCCGGTTTTATCCCTTACTTATTATGCGATGGAAGACTTTGGTGCGTACAAAAAACAAGGTGAGCACGTGAAAAAACTCACAAAAAATACCGTCAAATTTGACCGCACTTTGCGGATCGCCGTGGGGGCAACCACTTCGCAAGAAAAAGTGCGGTCAATTTTGCCCAAGAATATCGATTGTGAATTTGTGGTATTAGGTTCAAGCAGCCTAAAAAGCGGTCTCGTGGCAGAAAGTGCCGTAGATTGTTATATTCGACTTGGAAGAACGGGCGAATGGGATACTGCAGGGGCAGAAGTTTTATTAGGCGAAATGAACGGGCAAATTTTCGATCAACATTTTAAACCGCTGACTTATAACCAGCGTGAAACCTTAATTAATCCCTATTTTGTGATGGTGGCGGATAAATCGGCGGATTGGCAATCTATCTTTCAATTTAATTGATTGGTTCAATGAGTAATTTTCGTTAGAATAGCCCATCATTTCCGACACTCGGTATTTTACAAGGAATTATTATGCAAACAGACAATAATTGTATCGTCATCTTTGGCGCATCCGGTGATTTAACTCACCGTAAACTCATTCCCGCTCTTTATAATCTATATAAAATCGGGCGACTAAGCGAAAACTTTTCAGTGCTTGGGGTTGCACGCTCCGATTTAACTGATGCAACCTTCCGTGAAAAAATGCGTGATGCATTGGTTAATAATGAAGAAACTACGCCTGAAACCCTAGACGCATTTTGTCATCACCTTTACTATCAAGCCATTAATACGGCAGATGCCGCCGACTATGGCAAACTGGTACCACGTTTGGATGAACTGCACGATAAATATCAAACTTGTGGCAATACCCTCTACTATATGTCCACTCCGCCAAGTCTTTATGGCGTGATTCCCGAATGTTTGGCTGCACACGGCTTGAATACCGAAGAATACGGTTGGAAACGCATTATTGTGGAAAAACCGTTTGGCTATGATGAAAAAACCGCCCAAGCCCTAGATGTGCAAATTCACCGTTTCTTTGAAGAACACCAAATTTATCGTATCGATCACTATCTTGGTAAAGAAACCGTTCAAAACTTACTTGTCTTGCGTTTTTCCAATGGTTGGTTTGAACCCCTTTGGAATCGCAATTTTATCGATTATGTGGAAATTACCGGTGCTGAATCCATCGGCGTGGAAGAACGGGGCGGCTATTATGACGGCTCCGGTGCAATGCGTGATATGTTCCAAAACCATTTATTACAAGTGCTTGCTATGGTGGCGATGGAACCGCCGGCAATCATCAATGCCAATTCAATGCGTGATGAAGTGGCAAAAGTAATGCATAGTTTGCGTCCATTAACACAGGAAGACGTGGAACATAACCTCGTGTTGGGTCAATACACTGCGGCAGAAATTAACGGTAAAAAAGTAAAAGGTTACTTGGAAGAAAAAGGCGTGCCGGCAGATTCTCACACGGAAACCTATATGGCATTGCGTTGTGAAATTGAAAACTGGCGTTGGGCAGGCGTACCTTTCTATGTGCGTACCGGAAAACGTTTACCGGCACGCGTGACGGAAATTGTCATTCACTTTAAAACCACGCCACATCCGGTATTTAGCCAAGACGCACCGGAAAATAAACTCATTATTCGTATTCAACCGGACGAAGCCATTTCAATGCGTTTTGGCTTGAAAAAACCGGGGGCAGGTTTTGAAGCAAAAGAAGTCTCAATGGATTTCCGCTATGCGGATCTTGCCGGTGCGCAAGTGCTAACGGCTTACGAACGCTTATTGCTGGACGCAATGAAAGGGGATGCCACCTTGTTCGCGCGTACCGATGCCGTTCACGCCGCTTGGCGTTTTGTACAACCGATTTTAGACTACAAAGCTAACGGCGGTCGAGTCCACGAATACGAAGCCGGCACTTGGGGGCCAACTGCTGCCGATAAACTGATTGCCAAAAGTGGTCGTGTGTGGCGTAAACCAAGTGGGTTAATGAAGAAAAAAGTATAACGATAGGGAGTAACAATGACAGCTTGTCCGTTTTATCTTCTTAATGTATTTGCTGAAACGCATTTTGGGGGGAATCCCTTGGCGGTATTCCCTTATGCGAATGACTTAACGGATCGGCAAATGCAGCTTATCGCACGGCAATTTAATTTGTCGGAAACTGTCTTTATACAAGATTCAACGATTCAAAGTGCAGTAAAAAAACTGAGAATTTTTACACCAACAGTGGAACTTCCCTTTGCAGGACATCCCACCCTAGGAGCAAGTTTTGTTATTCGCCATTTATTTTGTCAACAAGACCATTATCAGCTGGAAACCTTGGCGAACTTGGTGGAGATTCAACACCGGAAGAGTAAGATTAGCTTAATTTTAACCTGTGATGTAAAAAGCCATGAAGTAAATTTGAGCAAAGCAGATATCGCATCGGTGTTAGGGTTACAAGAGCAGGATATTGCTGGTATACCAGTGTGGGTCAATACGGGAACTTGTCATTTATTGGTACAGGTAAGCAACCGAAGGGCAGTTAAAAATTGTCAAGTTTCCACCGCACTTTTTAATCAAAAGCTTACTACGGATTTTGCTTTAAAAGAGTGCTATATTTGGTTTGAACAACAAGGACAAGTGAATGCACGAATGTTTTTTGAACAATATGGAGCGGTTTTGGAAGATCCTGGTACAGGCTCGGCAGCAGCAAATTTAGGCGGTTGGTATATTTTACAGCAAAAAGTCCCTATTCAACTGGCTATTAGCCAAGGCGATGAACTTGGCCGTCCTAATCGTTTATCTTTGCAGGTGGATGAACAACAGCGTATTTGGGTTGGTGGTAACGTCATTGAAGTGGCAAAAGGTGAATTTATTCTCCCTCCCACCCCTTAATTAAGAGAAAAAATATGAATTACTTAATCTTTCCAACGGCACAAAACTCTGTAGAAAAAATAGCACAAGAATTTCAACTTTATAGCCAATTAAACCACCCTGTGCATATTTCGCTTTCGGGCGGCTCAACGCCTAAATTACTTTTTAAAACTTTGGTGAGTGAGCCTTATGTTTCTCAAGTTCAGTGGAAAAATTTACATTTTTGGTGGGGCGATGACCGAATGGTGAATCCTGATGATCCCGAAAGCAATTATGGTGAAGTACAGAAATTATTGTTCGATCATATCGTCATTCCAACTGAGAACATTCACCGAATCCGTGGCGAAAATGAACCGCACTTGGAGCTGGAACGTTTTGAACAAGAGTTAAGTGCTGTCATTCCGAGCGGCGTTTTTGACTGGATTATTCTTGGAATGGGGACGGACGGGCATACGGCTTCATTATTCCCACATCAAACCAACTTTGATGATGAAAACCTTGCCGTGATTGCCAAGCACCCGGAAACAGGACAAATCCGTATTTCCAAAACGGCAAAACTGATTGAGCAAGCAAAACGCATTACCTACTTAGTCACCGGCGAAGGCAAAGCGGAAATCTTAAAAGAAATCCAAACCACACCGGCTGAAAATTTGCCTTATCCGGCAGCCAAAATTCAGGCAAAAAATGGTGTGACAGAATGGTATTTAGATAAAGCGGCAGCGAAGTTTTTGTAATGGACATTTTAGCCCTTATTTTGACCGCACTTGTGACATTTAGTGGCTTATTTTTCTAGGATTAGGCAGAATTAAGCCCAAATTGTTGCCAAAAAAGAGGGAATAAAAATGTTGAAACTGTATGTAAATCCATCAAAATCCTCTTGGTCATTACGTGTGTGGATTTTACTAAAACAGATTGGCATTCCTCTTGAACAAGTGAATGTGCGTTATTTGGACGAGAAAATCGCTCAACGTCAGCAGTTTTTGCAATTTTCCCCCCACAGCAAAAATCCTCGCGTTGGAACATAATGGCACGACGGTTTTGGATAGTTTGGCGATTGTAAAATATTTAGCGGAAACGTATCCGTAAGTATGGGCGACAAAAAAACTGGCTAGTACTTGATCAAGAGCTGCCTGTGCGGAAATGCATTCAGGCTTTGAACAGTTGCGAGAAATTTGCGATTTCCTCCCATTGGAACGATTATAAACATCGCCCATTTCTACCGCACGTGAGCAAGAATTAGCACGCTTAGATCAACTCTGACAACAGGGCTTAAACCAATTCGGTGACAATTTCCTTGCAGGCAAAGCCTTTACCGCAGTTGACGCGTTTTTTGTTCCTGTGGCATTGAGAATTGAAAGTTATGGGCTACATAAGTATTTTAGCCAGCAATCCTTAGCCTATCAGCAAAGGTTATTGGGTTTGGATTGTTTGGGGGAGTGGTTGAATATGCCGTAAAGTATATTCGGATTTATTTTACAATGATAATCTTGTGAGTTGGTCGTTATTAGATCTTTTAAGGATATAATTTCATTATAATTAAGAAATAAAGGAATATAAAATGATGAACTTTATCTATGAATGTGGTGATTTCTTTAAAGAAAATTGGAAAGATACATTACCTTACATTTTTACTGTATTTGGCATTATATGGGGGGGCTTGAAATACAATCTTCCACAAAAGAAATTTATCAGAGATCTTGAATTAGCTGAAAAATATTTATCAAAAGATAGTTTTAATAAATTAAAACAAGAACCAGCTATAATTAAAGATATGACGATAAGGATATTTCCTAGCTTCAGAGGTGTTACTTTTACTGAAGTAGATAAACTATTAAAAATTGATATTGGAGATAATAATTTTTTTACTTTTTTGGATTTGTATAAAAAGAAATGGATAGATGATTCTCTAAATCTGACGGATGATGGTAAGAAATTATTAAATAGAAAATGGGATTGGGATTTGCATTTGTGGTATGGAGCATTCTTTATTTGGTGTATAGGACTAGCCATTACAATGTCATTTATTTTTTCTATTAAAGATCCTTTAGGGATTATACTTTCCATATTACTTGTATGTATTCCAGAAATAAGTCTATTAAATTATGCTGATAAAAGGAATAGGCTTAGAAATTTTAAGTCAAAGAATATATCTAATACTACTAGGAGAAAAAAATGTCAGTAAAAGGTGATATCGGCGTTATCGGTTTAGCGGTAATGGGTCAAAATTTAATTTTAAATATGAACGATAATGGCTTTAAGGTGGTGGCGTATAACCGTACCACGTCTAAAGTTGATGAGTTCTTGGAAGGTGCAGCGAAAGGTACCAATATTATTGGGGCTTATTCGTTGGAAGATTTGGCGGCGAAGTTGGAAAAACCACGCAAAGTGATGTTAATGGTGCGTGCTGGTGAGGTGGTGGATCAATTTATTGACGCATTACTACCGCACTTAGAGCAAGGCGATATTATTATTGATGGTGGTAACTCTAACTATCCTGATACTAATCGTCGTGTGAAAGCCCTTGCCGAAAAAGGTATTCGTTTTATCGGTACAGGCGTATCAGGCGGCGAAGAAGGTGCGCGTCATGGGCCTTCTATTATGCCAGGTGGTAACGAAGAGGCTTGGCAATTTGTGAAACCAATTTTGCAAGCGATTTCGGCTAAAACCGACAAAGGCGAGCCTTGCTGTGATTGGGTGGGCAAAGAAGGCGCTGGGCATTTCGTCAAAATGGTGCATAACGGCATTGAATATGGCGATATGCAGTTAATTTGCGAAGCCTATCAGTTCTTAAAAGATGGTTTAGGCTTGAGCTATGAAGAAATGCAAGGGATCTTTGCCGATTGGAAGAAAACCGAGTTAGATAGTTATCTGATTGATATTACAACGGATATTCTAGGCTATAAAGATACTGATGGCGAGCCGTTAGTAGAAAAAATCTTAGACACCGCAGGGCAAAAAGGCACAGGGAAATGGACAGGAATTAACGCGCTTGATTTCGGTATTCCATTAACCTTGATTACGGAATCCGTGTTCGCGCGTTGTGTGTCTTCGTTTAAAGATCAACGTGTAGCGGCTTCCCAACTCTTTAATAAAACTATTGTAAAAGTGGAAGGCGACAAGCAACAATGGATTGAAGCCGTTCGCAAAGCCTTGTTAGCCTCAAAAATTATCTCTTACGCACAGGGCTTTATGCTCATTCGTGAGGCCTCAGAAAACTTCGGTTGGAATATTAACTACGGCGCGACCGCACTTTTATGGCGTGAAGGCTGTATTATTCGCAGCCGTTTCTTAGGCAATATTCGTGATGCCTATGAAACTAACCCTGATTTAGTGTTCTTAGGTTCAGATCCTTATTTCAAAGGCATTTTGGAAAATGCAATGAGCGACTGGCGTAAAGTGGTGTCGAAATCCATTGAAGTCGGTATTCCAATGCCTTGTATGGCATCTGCGATCACCTTCTTAGACGGTTATACTTCCGCCCGTTTACCGGCAAATTTATTGCAGGCTCAACGTGACTACTTCGGCGCACATACTTACGAACGCACCGACAAACCACGTGGTGAGTTTTTCCACACCAACTGGACAGGACGTGGTGGCAATACGGCATCGACAACTTATGATGTGTAAATAAAAATGATAGAGAAGTGCGGTTTATTTGATCGCACTTTTTTCTTATATTCTAATATGTATTTCTGCTGAGAATTTCATTAAATGAATAAAATACCTGTTACATCCCATATTATTTTTATAATAACTTTAGGCTTATTGTCTATGCTACCACCATTAGCCGTCGATATGTATTTACCGGCACTTCTTGCGATTTCTACTGATCTGAATGTCGAAGCGGAAAATAGCCAATATACTTTGACTTTCTTTGCTTATGGAATGGCTCTCGGGCAATTATGCTGGGGACCAATTAGCGATAGTATGGGGCGCAAGCCAATCATTTTGCTCGGCATTGCTATCAGCTCGTTTATTGCATTATGTCTCCCTAATATCACCTCTATTATTACATTCACTTTATTACGTTTTATTCAGGGTTTCTTTGCTTCGGCATCCGTTGTGGTGGTGGGGGCGTTATTACGAGATTTGTTCAACAAAAATGAATTGTCCAAAATAATGTCATCTGTTTCTTTGGTATTTATGGTTGCTCCCTTACTGGCTCCAATTATTGGTGGCTATATTGTCACATACGCCCATTGGTCGATAATTTTTTATATCATTGGATTTATGGGCGTTGTATCTCTCTACTTAGTTTGGCGATTGATCCCGGAAACTCATCGACTAGAAAATCGCATCCCTTTAAATTGGCGTATTGTTGTACAAAATTTTATTCAATTTTGGCAAAGAAAGACGATACGGGGTTATATCTTGGCGACTTCATTTAGCTTTGGCGGATTATTTGCCGTGATTACAACCGGCTCCATTGTATATATTGGCGTTTATGGAATCTCACCGGCACAATTCGGTTATTTTTTTATTTTAAATATACTAGTAATGATTGGTGTTGCCTTTCTTAATCGAAAATGGGTTGTTCATTGGGGAACAGAAATGATGTTAAGAATTGGTTTAACCTTACAGTTTATTGCCGGTGTGTGGTTGGTACTGACACAATTATTTGATCTCGGTTTTTGGTCAATGACTTTCGGCATTGCACTATTTGTCGGGCAAAATTCGTTAATATCTACCAATACAATGGCATCGGTACTAACTCAATTTCCTACATTAGCAGGTACGGCAAATTCACTCATTGGTGGCATTCGCTTTGCCACTGGTGCTATCGTGGGATCTTGCATCACAATATTGCAAATCAACAGTGCCGCACCAATGCTTTATACAATGTTTTGCTGCACACTTATTGCCTCTATTGGTTATTATGGTTTAACTTATCGCTGTATCCGTTGATATTGTTACGGATGACATTGATACAAACTATTTATAAAAATTTTGGAGGAGCAAATGTTATCTAAAGAACGTTTAACACAAATTACCGAGATGGAAGCCATTTTGAATGAGGCAACAGATTTTCTTGCCGAAGCAGAGAGTTTTCTTGAAAAATGGCAGGCATTTTTGTCGAAAATGAAACAGTTGGAACAATATTATTTTGAAGGGGATTGGCGGGAGGATTATGAAGCTTATGAACAGGGCGAAATTCCTCAAGATCTCCCTTGTGGCGTACTTTCGGAAGATTTGGTTTTTAATGCAAGTGCCACACATCAGAGTTTGGCGATTGAATATTTAAAAGTCGTGACGGCAATTTTAGATCGATAAAACAATGGGCTGTTTTTTTGAGTTACATTTCGGATAGGTGATTTTAATGAACTTTTGTTCAGCCGAATTTGTCTTACAAAACGCTATCATCCTTGATAGCGTTTTCGTTTTATTCGGAGAGATGTTATGAAATTTATTGCAAAATCATTCATTATTGGTATGACGGTTGTTTCATTGGCGGCTTGTGGAAATATGAGCCGTAGCCAAAAAAATACCGCTGTTGGGGCAGCTATTGGTGGCGCAGCCGGTTATATGATTAAAGGTAACGCGGCAACCACATTAGGTGGGGCGGCGTTAGGTGGTTTAATCGGCAGCCAAGTGGGTAAATAAAATATCTTTCAAAAATCGACCGCACTTTGTTCTTCCTTTAGCGGGCAGGCAAAGTGCGGTTATTTTTTTCCGTGTTTTTTGGGAAATAATCGGGGCAATTTTTGCTTTAACGTAGTAAACTAGCGCAACTTTTATCTTTCAGGAGATGACAATGAAACCTTATCTTATTGCCCCTTCCATTCTTTCCGCCGATCTTGCCCGCCTTGGTGATGATGTAAAAAATGTGCTTAATGCCGGTGGGGATGTGATTCATTTTGATGTAATGGATAACCATTATGTACCGAATCTGACCTTTGGGCCTGCCGTGTGCAAAGCTTTGCGTGATTACGGCATTACCGCCCCAATTGATGTGCATTTAATGGTAAAACCGGTAGATAGAATTATTCCTGATTTTGCCAAAGCCGGTGCGAGTTATATTACCTTTCATCCGGAAGCCTCAGAACATATTGACCGCACATTGCAACTGATTCGTGATCAGGGTTGCAAATCCGGTTTAGTGTTTAATCCGGCAACACCACTGAGTTATTTGGATTATGTGTTGGATAAAGTGGATGTGATTTTGTTAATGTCGGTTAACCCTGGGTTTGGCGGACAATCTTTTATTCCGGCGACATTGAAAAAGTTACAACAGGTTCGCAAAATCATTGATGACAGTGGTTTTGATATTCGCCTTGAAGTCGACGGTGGAGTAAAAATTAATAATATCGCAGAAATTGCGGCGGCAGGGGCGGATATGTTTGTTGCCGGTTCGGCGATTTTTGATCAACCGAATTACAAGCAAGTGATTGATAAAATGAGGGATGAGCTTGCTAAAGTAAGCGGAAAATAAAGGTTTTAAGCAATCGTATAGAAGTATAGAAAAAGTAGAGAAGACAAAATGAAAACACAATTTAAACTTATCGGGTTTGATTTGGACGGTACATTAGTCAATAGTTTGCCGGATCTCACCTTATCCGTAAATTCGGCTTTGGCGGAATTGGATCTACCCCAAGCCTCGGAAGAATTGGTATTAACTTGGATTGGAAACGGCGCACCCGTGCTGATTGCCCGTGCATTAGATTGGGCGTATGCACAAACAGGGCGAACTTTAACTGAAACAGAAATTGAAAAAGTAAAAGAACGTTTTGGCTATTATTATGGCGAAAATCTTTGTAATATCAGCCGCTTATATCCCAATGTAAAAGAAACCTTAGAAGCCTTAAAAGCCAAAGGTTATACGCTTGCCGTGGTAACCAATAAACCGACCAAACACGTACAACCCGTATTAGCGGCGTTTGGTATCGATCACTTATTCAGTGAAATGTTGGGTGGGCAATCATTGCCGGCAATTAAGCCTCACCCGGCACCGCTTTATTATTTATGTGGAAAATTTGGGCTTGAACCCCGTCAAGTCCTCTTTGTAGGGGATTCTAAAAATGACATCATCGCGGCACACGCTGCAGGTTGTGCGGTGGTGGGATTGACCTATGGTTATAACTATAATATTCCTATTGGTGAATCTAATCCGGACTGGGTGTTTGATGATTTTAGTCAGTTGCTGGATATTCTTTAGTCTTTGATCAAAGTGCGGTTATTTTTGACCGCACTTTGCGCCAACAAAATCCAAGTATTTCACTTGAATTTATCAAGCCTGCCCTCATATACCCCCGAAATTGTCAAGAAATTAGAGAGAAAATATGAACGCCAAAAGAACACAACGCACGATTCCCGTATTGCCATTACGTGATGTCGTGGTTTTTCCTTATATGGTTATGCCGCTTTTTGTAGGGCGTGCAAAATCCATTAATGCCCTTGAAGAAGCGATGAATGAAAACAAACAGCTTCTGTTAGTTTCTCAAAAACAACCGGATTTAGAAGAACCGACTGTCGATGATGTGTTTGATGTGGGGACGATTGCCAACATTATCCAATTATTGAAATTGCCTGACGGCACGGTGAAAGTGCTGGTAGAAGGGCAACAACGCGCCAAAATTAATCATTTGGAAGAAGGCGAAAATTTCTTTTCGGCAAAAATTACGCCGATTGATTCCACCTATGGCAATGAATTAGAAGTGGATGTGGTGAAAAATGCGGTATTGGCAGAGTTTGAAAACTATCTCAACCTGAATAAAAAAATACCTGCCGATGTGTTGGGCGCACTCCAACGCATTGATGATGCGGATCGTTTAGCCGATACGATGGCGGCACATTTGCCGGTAACCGTTCGTCACAAACAAAATGTATTGGAACTTGCCGATGTGCAGGAACGCTTGGAATATTTGCTTGGAATGATGGAATCGGAAGCGGATATTCTGCAAGTGGAAAAACGCATTCGCAGCCGCGTGAAAAAACAAATGGAAAAAAGCCAGCGTAACTATTACTTGAACGAGCAAATTAAAGCGATTCGCAAGGAAATGGACGAAGGGGAAAACGAAGATACCATTGATGAAGTGGAGCAACTTCGCCAAAAAGTAGATGCGGCAGGAATGCCGGCAGAAGTGCGTGAAAAAGTGGAAAGCGAGCTGCAAAAACTCAAAATGATGTCGGCAATGTCGGCAGAAGCCACCGTGGTGCGTAGCTATGTGGAATGGATGATTCAGGTGCCTTGGCACCAACGCACCAAAGTGAAAAAAGATATTGCCAAAGCACAGCAGGTGTTAGATGCGGATCATTATGGTTTAGAACGTGTAAAAGAACGCATTTTGGAATATCTTGCGGTGCAAGCCCGACTCAATAAAGTGAAAGGCCCGATTCTCTGTTTAGTGGGGCCGCCGGGGGTGGGGAAAACCTCTCTCGGTCAATCCATTGCCAATGCTACCGGGCGTAAATATGTGCGTATGGCGTTGGGCGGTGTGCGTGATGAAGCGGAAATTCGTGGCCATCGTAAAACCTATATTGGTGCATTGCCGGGGAAATTGATTCAAAAAATGGCAAAAGTGGGGGTAAAAAACCCATTATTCTTGCTTGATGAAATCGACAAAATGGCATCGGATATGCGAGGCGACCCTGCTTCAGCATTATTGGAAGTGCTTGATCCGGAACAAAATACCGCATTTAACGATCACTATTTAGAAGTGGATTACGATTTGTCCGATGTAATGTTTGTGGCAACCTCAAATTCAATGAATATCCCGAGGCCGCTGCTTGATCGTATGGAAGTGATTCGTCTTTCCGGCTATACCGAAGATGAAAAACTCAACATCGCAATGCGTCATTTGTTACAAAAACAAATTGAACGCAATGGCTTGAAAAAAGGCGAATTGGTGGTGGAAGAAAATGCTATTTTGGACATCATCCGCTATTACACCCGTGAAGCCGGCGTGCGTAATTTAGAACGTGAAATTTCCAAAATTTGTCGCAAAGCGGTGAAAAATCTACTGATCAATCCAAAACTAAAATCCATCACCGTGAATGCCGATAATCTGCACGATTACCTTGGTGTGAAACGTTTTGAATTTGGCAAAGCCGACACGCAAAATCGTGTGGGCGAAGTAACCGGTTTGGCTTGGACAGAAGTCGGCGGTGATTTATTAACCATTGAAACGGCGTCCGTGCTTGGAAAAGGCAAACTCACCTTCACCGGCTCACTGGGAGATGTGATGAAAGAATCCATCCAAGCGGCAATGACCGTTGTGCGTTCACGTGCAGAGAAACTTGGTATCAACCCTGAGTTCCACGAAAAACGGGACATCCACATTCACGTGCCGGACGGGGCAACGCCAAAAGACGGACCAAGTGCCGGTATCGCGATGTGTACGGCACTTGTCTCTTGTTTAACCGGTAATCCGGTGCGTGCCGATGTGGCAATGACGGGTGAAATCAGCTTACGCGGTAAAGTGCTGCCGATTGGCGGTTTAAAAGAGAAACTGTTGGCGGCACACCGTGGCGGAATTAAAACGGTGTTGATTCCAAAAGACAACGTGAAAGACTTGGAAGAAATTCCGGCGAACGTAAAAGAAAGCCTTGCCATTCACGCTGTTGAAACCATTGATGAAGTGCTTGGTTTCGCGTTGGAAAATCCACCGGAAGGCATTGAGTTTGTGAAAGTGGAAGCCAAACCAAAAACACCTCGCCGTAAAGCGACAACAAAAACCACCAGAGCGGTTAATTAATGATACACTTTGGGCTTGTGATGAAAACAAGCCCTTTTATTTTCAAAAATGATGCTTAAACTCCCCCCTCTCTCCCTTTATATTCATATTCCTTGGTGCGTGCAAAAATGCCCCTATTGCGATTTCAACTCTCACGCACAAAAAGGTGATCTTCCCGAAGCGGATTATGTACATCACTTATTGTTGGATCTGCTGGCGGATTTGACACGTTTTAAAGATGCCATCCAAGATCGCAAATTACAGTCCATTTTTATTGGCGGTGGCACGCCGAGTTTATTTTCGCCGGAAAGTATTACCCGCTTGTTAAAGGAAATAAAACAACATATCCCTTTCGAGGACGATATTGAAATTACCTTAGAAGCCAATCCCGGTACGGTGGAGGCGGAACGTTTTAAAGGCTATGTGGCAGCAGGCGTAACCCGTATTTCGATGGGTATTCAAAGTTTTAACGATGACAAACTTCAGCGTTTAGGGCGAATTCATAATGCTTTTGAGGTAAAAAGTACGGTCAATTTAGCGAAAGTTTCCGGTTTGAAAAGTTTCAATTTAGATTTAATGCACGGTTTGCCGAACCAAACCTTAGAAGAGGCATTGGAGGATTTACGCCAAGCCATCGCCCTTTCACCGCCTCATCTTTCTTGGTATCAACTCACCATTGAGCCGAATACAATGTTTGCCTATCGTCCGCCCAAACTGCCGGATGATGACGAACTTTGGGCTATTTTTGAACAAGGGCATAAATTACTGACGGAAGCCGGTTATCAACAATATGAAACTTCCGCCTATGCCAAGCCGGGTTTTCAATGTCGTCATAATTTAAACTATTGGCGTTTTGGTGATTATTTGGCGATCGGCTGCGGTGCGCACGGCAAACTGACTTTCGAGAAGGGGGAAATTTTACGTTTTTCCAAAACCAAGCACCCGAAAGGCTATTTACGTGGCGAATATTTGTATGAAGAAAAAAATATTCCCGAAATTGACCGCACTTTTGAGTTTTTTATGAACCGCTTTCGTTTGTTGGAAGCTGTGCCTAAATGCGAATTTGAAGCCTATACCGGTTTGTCGCAAAGTGCGGTCAAAAATCAGATCGATTTAGCCCTTCAACAACACTACATTGTGGAAACCAATGAATCTTGGCAGGTTACCGAACGGGGAAAATTATTTTTGAACGAATTATTGGCATTGTTTTTACCGGAGGATTAAAAGGCATTATTCCTTTTCATCGTGCCTGAGAAAAATTTGCACTTGTTTATTGATAATGTGCGTATTAAAGTAACGCAATCGTTTTACTTCTCAAAAAGGAAAAGAAATGGATCAGTTAGAAATGAAAAAACTCGCCGCCCAAGCCGCCTTGCAATATGTGAAAGCGGATACCATTGTGGGAGTGGGAAGCGGTTCAACAGTGAACTGTTTTATTGAGGCTTTAGGTTCAATGAAAAATCAAATTAAAGGTGCGGTTGCCGCCTCAAAAGCCTCGGAAGAATTATTACGTCAACAAGGCATTGAAGTATTCAGTGCAAATGAGGTTTCCGCTTTGGATATTTATGTGGATGGCGCAGATGAAATTAATCCGCAAAAAATGATGATTAAAGGCGGTGGCGCGGCATTAACCCGTGAAAAAATCGTGGCGGCATTGGCGAAAAAATTTATCTGCATTGTGGATACAAGCAAGCAGGTGGATGTATTAGGTTCAACCTTTCCATTGCCGGTAGAAGTGATCCCAATGGCACGCTCCCAAGTGGGACGAAAATTAGTTGCACTGGGTGGTGCACCGGAATACCGTGAAGGTGTGGTAACCGATAATGGTAACGTCATTTTAGATGTACACAACTTCAAAATTTTAAATCCGGTGGAAATGGAAAAAGAATTAAATAACGTGGCAGGCGTGGTGACAAATGGTATTTTTGCCCTACGTAGTGCAGATGTGGTGATTGTCGGCACACCGGAAGGTGCAAAAATTATCGATTAATTCATAAAAATAAACATAAGGATGCAAATATGACAAACAAAGTTTCACTTGATAAATCAAAAATCAAATTTGTGCTGTTGGAAGGTGTACATCAAAGTGCATTGGATACCCTACACGCGGCAGGTTATACAAACATTGATTATTATAAAAAAGCCCTTGATGGTGATGAATTGAAAGCGGCGATTAAAGACGCGCATTTTATTGGGCTTCGTTCACGCACGCATTTAACCGCCGAAATGATTGAGAGTGCGCCAAAACTGATTGCCATCGGTTGTTTCTGTATCGGCACCAATCAAGTAGATTTGAATGCGGCAAAAGCACGTGGTATTCCGGTCTTTAACGCTCCATTCTCAAACACCCGCTCCGTTGCGGAATTGGTATTAGGGGAAATTTTGTTATTAATGCGCAATGTGCCGCAAGCCAATGCGGAAGTTCATCGTGGCGTGTGGAATAAATCTGCGGTCGGTTCTCACGAAGTGCGTGGCAAAAAACTAGGGATCGTTGGCTATGGTCATATTGGTTCACAATTAAGCATTATTGCGGAATCCCTCGGTATGGATGTGCATTTTTACGACATTGAAAATAAATTACCCCTCGGCAACGCCAAACAAGTTCGTAGCTTGGAAGAATTACTGGGTTCTTGCGATGTGATCTCGCTACACGTACCGGACTTGCCTTCAACCCGCAATTTAATGAGTGCGGAACGTATTGCACAACTGAAACAAGGTTCAATTTTAATTAATGCGGCACGTGGCACGGTGGTGGATATTGATGCATTAGCGAAAGCATTAAAAGAAGGCAAAATTCACGGTGCGGCCATTGACGTATTCCCTATTGAACCGGCGTCAATTAATGAAGAATTTGTTTCGCCATTGCGTGAATTTGACAATGTGATCTTAACGCCGCATATCGGTGGTTCAACGGCGGAAGCACAAGAAAATATCGGTTTTGAAGTAGCGGGTAAATTTGTGAAATATTCCGATAACGGTTCAACGCTATCTTCCGTAAACTTCCCGGAAGTGTCCTTACCGGAACACGAAGGCACAAAACGTTTATTGCATATTCACGAAAATCGCCCGGGTATTCTTAATAAACTGAACCAAGTTTTTGTTGAAGCCAATATCAACATTGCCGCCCAATACTTACAAACCGATCCGAAAATCGGTTATGTGGTAGTGGATGTTGAAACAGGAGATACCGCCCCATTATTGGCAAAACTGCGTGAAATTGACGGCACAATTCGCGCTCGTGTGCTGTATTAAGATTTAATTTTATGGAAAGAGCGGTCAAAATTGACCACTCTTTTTTGCCCTCATTTCAGGCAAAACTTGATCTATGATATGCTATGAGCCAATTTATCGGCTTATTGCAATGAGATAGAATCCTTATGTCTGAAATTAAATTGAATTATCATAAAACCCATTTCTTAACCAGTTCCCCGAATATTCGGGCAATTCCGGAAGATAGCGGTATTGAAATTGCCTTTGCCGGTCGATCAAATGCAGGAAAATCGACCGCACTTAATGCGTTAACCAATCAAAAAAATTTAGCACGCACGTCAAAAACACCGGGACGTACTCAGCTTATTAATTTGTTTGAAGTTGAACCCCACTGCAAATTAGTGGATTTACCGGGGTATGGCTATGCTGCCGTGCCGGAGCAAATGAAAATCCAATGGCAAAAATCCTTAGGGGAATATTTGCAAAAACGAGAATGTTTGGGGGGATTGGTGGTTTTAATGGATATTCGCCATCCGTTAAAAGATCTCGACCAGCAAATGATTGAATGGGCGGTTTCGGCAGATTTACCGGTGCTTTTACTGCTCACCAAGGCGGATAAACTCAGCCAAAGCGCACGCAGTAAACAGGTGAAAATGGTGCGTGAGGCGATTCTTCCTTTCCAAGGGGATATTCAGGTGGAAGCCTTTTCTGCGCAAAATAAAATTGGTATTGATAAACTTGCTGCGAAGTTAGATCACTGGTTTTCACCTATTTTTAGCGAATAATCGGTAAGTTTTGCGATCAAACCCGCAAAAAAAGCCTGTGATGAGTGATCTCATTACAGGCTTTTTTTATAGTAAATTTCCGTAGGTAATTTTCCATTCCCTTTGTCGGATGTTATTTTTCTAAGGATTTTTATGTCGCTTGCCATTGTTTATAGCCGTGCCTCGATGGGCGTTCAAGCCCCTCTTGTTACCATTGAAGTTCATCTCAGTAATGGTAAACCAGGTTTTACCCTTGTAGGTTTGCCGGAAAAAACCGTCAAAGAAGCACAAGATCGGGTTCGTAGTGCATTGATGAATGCGCAATTTAAATATCCGGCAAAACGTATCACCGTCAATCTTGCCCCGGCGGATCTACCAAAAGAGGGCGGACGTTTTGATTTACCTATTGCAATAGGTATTCTCGCTGCCTCAGATCAGCTTGATGGTTCGCGTTTAAAGCAATTTGAATTTGTCGGTGAACTTGCACTAACAGGGCATTTACGTGGTGTACACGGCGTTATTCCGGCAATTCTTGCGGCACAAAAAGCAAGACGGGAGTTAATTATTGCAAAACAAAATGCCAATGAAGCCTCGTTGGTTTCCGAGCAAAATACTTATTTTGCACAAACTCTTTTAGAGGTGGTGCAGTTTTTGAATAATCAGGAAAAATTACCTCTTGCCTCGGAATTGACCGTTGAAAGTGCGGTCAATTTTCAGCCTAAAAATCCTTTAGATTTAACGGATATTATCGGACAACAGCACGCCAAACGTGCGCTGACCATCGCGGCAGCAGGACAGCACAATTTATTACTGCTCGGGCCGCCCGGCACAGGTAAAACAATGCTTGCCGGTCGGCTCACTGCATTGTTGCCAGAAATGACCGACCAAGAAGCGATAGAGACGGCTTCTGTAACCAGCCTTGTACAAAATGAACTAAACTTCCACAACTGGAAACAACGCCCATTTCGTTCGCCACACCATAGTGCGTCTTTGCCGGCTTTGGTGGGCGGTGGGACGATTCCTAAACCGGGGGAAATTTCTTTAGCACATAATGGTGTGCTTTTTTTAGACGAATTGCCGGAATTTGAACGCAAAGTGCTTGATGCACTACGACAACCTTTGGAAAGTGGTGAAATTATTATTTCCCGTGTCAATGCCAAAATTCAATTTCCGGCACGCTTTCAACTGGTTGCGGCGATGAACCCAAGTCCTACGGGACATTATACCGGTACGCATAACCGCACTTCGCCACAACAAATTATGCGATATTTAAATCGTTTATCAGGCCCATTTTTAGATCGTTTTGATTTATCCATTGAAGTGCCTTTGTTGCCACAAGGGAGTTTACAAAATAGCGGTGATCGCGGTGAAACCAGTGCGCAAGTACGGGAGAAAGTGTTAAAAGTACGGGAAATTCAGTTAGCAAGAGCAGGGAAAATCAATGCCTACCTCACCGGTAAAGAAATTGAGCGTGATTGTAAATTAAATGAAAGAGAAGCGTTATTTTTAGAAAATACCCTCAATAAATTAGGGCTTTCCGTGCGGGCTTATCATCGAATTTTAAAAGTTTCACGCACGATTGCCGATCTTAATGATGAAAAACAGATCACCCAAGCCCATTTAGCAGAAGCGTTAGGCTATCGGGCAATGGATAGGTTGTTGCAAAAATTGGGTAATCTATAACGTACATTGTGTAACTGTGGTGCAATACGCAGCAGCTAAAAAATACGGTCAAATTTGACCGCACTTTTCTAAGACAAGCTAAACCTCCATAGACATACAAAGTAAGGTTAAAGGGTGAATACAAGTTACGTTGGATGACATATCAATTTGCCATTTGCAGGTTTGGCATTCGGAAATAACAAAATCAAACCCGCCTTCATTAATATGTTCAAAAAGATGTTTACCGATAGATTGGGCGACATCATAATTTTCCGCTTTGAAACCATAAGTGCCGGCAATGCCGCAGCATTGGGAGGGTAACATTACAATTTCCAAACCCGGGATTTGTTTCAATACTTCGAGGGTATAAGGCGCCCAACCGGCTTTTTCTACGTGGCAGGCGGTGTGATAGGCAACACGCAGTTTTAAAGGTTTGAGGGGGAGGGTTTTGCCTTCTTTGAATAATTGATACAAAAACGGCGTAACCATATGAATATGCGGACGTACTTTGGCGTTATCGATACCCAAAATATGATGATATTCATCCCGTAAATTTAAGGCACAGCTTGATGCTTCACTTATCACCTCTAAGCCGTTTTCATCCACCATTTTGCCAATGTAATCTGTATTGAATTGGGCAATATTACGCGCCCGTTCAGGGAAACCGTTTACACTTAACGGCAAACCACAGCACTTTTCTTTTTCCAATAACATCACGCCTATGTTCATTGCATTGAATACTTTTAGGCATTCTTTGCCGAGTTGTGGATTGTTATAGTTCACATAGCAACCGTGAAAATAGGCGATTTTGCGTTCAAATTTTTTTTGTGCTTCCAAGGCATTTTTCATATACCAACTGCGGAAAGTGCCAAAAGAATATTTAGGTAACGTGCGTTTTTTGCTGATGTTGAGTGTTTTTTCTAACACAAATTTGGTGGCATTCAAGCCGGTGATCCGATTGACAATGGGGGCAAGTGGGGTGTTGAGTTTACCCATTACATCCGTATTGCTCAAAATGGCATCACGCAATTTGTTCATTAATGGCTTTTTCTGTTGTGCCAGATGGTTATTCCGCGCACGCACAATTAAATCCCCGATTTTTACATCTGACGGACACGCCACTTCACAGCGTTTGCAGTTGGTACAGTATTTAAGAGCTTCATCATAAAGTTCGGCAGATTTTAAACGCAGGCGTTCACCATCCGGCCCGGCTTGTTTTGGCCCGGGATAAAGGGGATTGTTTCGCGAAACCGGACAGACGGCAGTACAAGCCGTACATTTAATACAGCTTTCAAAACTTTCATCAATATATTGGTGGCTTGCCGGTGAATTGAGCGATTGCTTTGCACTGTCAATTAAGCGTTGAATATTCATACTTCCCCCTTATTTCGCCAAAATTTCATCTGCCACGGCAAGGGCTGTCACCACCGCTACGCCCGAGCCACATCCCAGTTCTAAGGCATTAAAGCCGCCAATCACATTGCCGATCGCATATAAATTCGTTAAAAATTGACCGCACTTTTGCACTTGGCAATGACGATTAATTGCCACGCCTGCAGATTGATAAGGCTGAGAATGAGAAAAACGGGAATCCGTCCAAGTTAGGCGATCTTTATTGTTGAAGCCTGCCACGCCGATAATGTCCGATTCAAATACCGGTTCATAAATTTTGTCGAATTCTGCGACCAAGCCTTTGCTGAAAAAACTGCCCGATGCCAGTACAAAATGATCGGCAGTGATTTCTTCATTTTCGTGTAAACGGGTCGTAATGCCCTGTACTCGGTTGCCTTCAAAATGAGCGTTGAGCGCACTGTCGCCATTCATCATTAAGCCACCTAGCGATTCAAATTGACGGCGTAATTGAATACGCTGCCGCATACCGAGTAATGAGGGTGGCAAGGTGGGTAATTCAAAAAGTGCGAGTTGGGTTGCTTGGCGAAGTGCGGTCATAAATTCTTGATTTTCTAACCCGAAACAAGCCGGTAAGAACACTGCTTCCGCACCCTGTGCCGATTCCACCATTTCTTTTACTAACTCATCAAAAGCCAATTTATGTTCTAAAAGTTGAGCAATATTCACACTACGAAATTCCCGTGCGTTTTCACGCAGTTCATCTAATTGGGGAATATTTAAAAAACCGCTTGTGACTTCACAATGGGAAAATTGTGGGTTAAGCACTAAATTTGCCGCCAATAATTGCGGTTGGAAATCGTGATAACCTTCAATGCCCAACACCGCAATTCGTTTATGTGGAAATGTCTTATTGCCTACGATTGTCGGCACGCTATTTGGCGAAAGCCACGAACCCCGTAAACCGCCTAATCCCGTTACGCGCCAATGATTTTTTTCGGAAGAACCAATGAGATCTAAATTGAGGGATTCTGCCAAGGTTTGAAAGGCTTTTGCTTTGGCGAGAACATTTTCTGTTCCCAGTAAACTGTAAGGATGGGTAGGCAATAGGTGGCAAAGTGCGGTGAGATTTTCTTTTAAATTTTCGACCGCACTTCCTGAAGGCATTCGGCTTAATAGATCAAATGAACCGGAGGCAAAATCAATCGCGGCTTGTCCATTGTTGATAATCACGCAGCGTTTGCCGTGCTGTTGAAGGGCGATTCCACAGGTTAAACCTGCCAAGCCGCCGCCGATAATAACCACATCAAAATTCATTGCTATCCGTCCCTTGTTGCGCTTGTTCTTCAAGCGGTTTTACATCATTTAAGCCTAATACACTGCCATACATCCAAGCGGTAAATTCCGCTTCCCGAATGGCTTCTCCCCAAGCGATAGGTTCAATACCACGCCAACGTTCTTCCATAAAAGCGGAAAGTTGAAGGGTGGATTGGCGGGGTGTTGCCACCTCAAAACGATTCATTAAGCCGGCGGCACGACAAGCACAAAGTTCCGCTTGGCAAGTTCCCATTCCCACACGGGTACGACGGCGTAGATCCACCAGATTATTCACATCCAATTCATCCACCGCATAACGCACCTCTCCCGCAGTCACCGCTTCACATTCGCACACCATAGAGCGATCCAAACGGCTTTTTTCAAGCAAACGTGTGGCGCGTGAACCGTGGCGATAGACGGCAGAATAACGAATGGTGCTGGGTAATGAAATGACTTTTTGGTTGGTTTCTTGACGACTTTCGTTTGAACCCGGTAAAGGTTGTTCGGCTGTAATACAACGGGCGGTTTTATTGAGTTTTTTACAAACGAGAGCGGTCGCCCATTCTGCCATTAAGCGATAAGTCATCAATTTACCGCCGGTGATAGTAATAAATCCGTCCAAGCCATCACGTTCCTTGTGGTCAAGCAATACGATACCACGGCTTACATTACGACCGGAGGGATCATCATCGGTCGCTACCAACGGACGAACGCCAGCATAGGCACGCAATACCCGTGTATGGCGCAAACTTGGGGCGAGTTTTTCGCCTTCACGGAAAAGAATATCCACTTCTTCCGGCGTGATTTCCATATTGTCGATTTGATCGTAAGGGATTCGGCTGGAGGTTGTTCCGATGACACTAATGGTATCCCCCGGCACAAGAATATCGGCGTCCGCCGGTTTACGGCAGCGGTTAATCACCATTTTATTAATGCGATGCCCCATAACAAGTAACGCACCTTTTGCCGGAAACATCTTGATATTGAGATCCGCATATTCGGCAATGCCTTGCCCCCAAATGCCTGCCGCATTCACAACAACCGGCGCGAAAAATTGGCGTTCTGCCTTATTTTTGTGATCGTACACCTTCACGCCAATCACCTTGCCGCCTTCACGAATTAAATTTTTCACCTCGCAATAGGTAAACATTTTCGCGCCGTTTTCAGTGGCATCAAGCATATTGGAAGCGGTGAGACGGAATGGATCGATTGAACCGTCCGGCACCACGACGGCACCAACAAGCGTTGGATTGACGGACGGCTCCATCACTTTGGCTAAATCAGGATCAATGGCAACCGCTTCAATGCCGGATTGGGTACAGCTTTCAATAAAAGTTTTTTGATAGTCCATCGAATCTTCAGGCAACGTAATAAACAAACCTTCCGTTTCATCAATACAGTGGCGGGCAATCTTTCGTAAAATACGGTTTTCGCTGATACATTCTCGGGCGGATTCTTGATCATTCACGGCATAACGTGCGCCACTATGTAATAAGCCGTGGTTGCGTCCTGTTGCACCGGTTGCGATGTCACGGCGTTCCAATAAGATACAATTTATCCCACGCAAAGCACAATCTCGTGCAATCCCCGCACCGGTTGCGCCACCGCCAATAATGATCACATCCGTTGATAAAGGGGAAAGATCCCCCGCATTCCGATATAAATGAGGCGACAATCCCATCTTTTCCCCCAATCCTGCCAATAAGAAATGTAGAATATGGTCGATTGTAGAGAATAACGCTTAAATTAACAACATTTTGAGCGAAAAAGAAAATGATTTTGTGATGTTTATCACATAATTTTCAAACTCACTCATAGGCGTATAAAAATTTTGTGAATTAGGTCACATTTTTGAATACTCCTGCTTTCTTATTTTTTATTTTCTTTTATTATCCGCCAGGCTTCTTTCGGTCTGAGGGATCAAAGGAGAAACCATAAATAGAAATGTTGGAGAAAAATTATGTTTGGACCATTCAAACCCGCACCACATATTGCGGAACTTCCGGCGGAAAAAATTGATTCCACCTACAAACGCTTGCGTTGGCAAGTTTTCGCAGGCATCTTTTTCGGTTATGCCGCTTATTATTTTGTGCGGGCAAATTTTGATTTGGCACAAAAAGGTTTAATTGAAGCCGGTATGTATAACAAGGCGGAGCTAGGGATTGTCGGTACTGCGGCAGGCTTAGCCTACGGCTTATCAAAATTCTTTATGGCAATGTTATCCGATCGTTCTAACCCGAAAGTCTTTTTGCCGTTCGGTTTATTGTTGTCCGGTTTGTGTATGACAATGATGGGGTTATTCCCTTGGGCAACATCCGGCATTGTAATAATGTGGATTATGATTTTCTTGAACGGTTGGTTTCAAGGAATGGGATGGCCGCCTTGTGGTCGAAGTATGGTTCACTGGTGGTCTAAATCCGAACGTGGAACGATAGTTTCTATTTGGAATACCGCACACAATCTTGGCGGTATGGTGCCGGGCGCAATGGTACTTTTAGCCGGTGCAATTTACTTCAGCACTTACGGTGTGGAAGCCACGGCAAAAGACGTATGGCAACAAGCCTTATATTATCCGGGTATTGCCGCGATGATTATCGCCATTCCGATTTACCTTGTGATGAAAGACACACCACAATCTTGCGGTTTACCACCGGTTGAAAAATGGCGTAACGATTATCCCGATGACTATAACGAAAAAACTTATGAGCACGAGCTTTCTACCAAAGAAATCTTTATGACTTATGTGTTAAAAAACAAATTGTTATGGTATATCGCCATTGCGAATGTGTTTGTTTATTTAATCCGTTATGGTGTGCTGAAATGGTCGCCGGTGTATTTGGGAGAAGTAAAACACTTCAATATTAAAGGCACGGCTTGGGCATACACCATTTATGAATTGGCGGCAATTCCCGGCACACTATTGTGCGGTTGGGTTTCCGATAAAGTGTTCAAAGGGAAACGTGGTTTAACCGGTTTCATCTTTATGATTTTAACCACTATCGCCGTGGTTGCATTATGGAAAAATCCGGCGACACCTGAAGCGGAAATTGCAAGTTATGCCGCGTGGTATCAAAACCCTTATCAATTAACAGACTTTATTTTAATGACCACCATCGGTTTCTTGATTTATGGCCCGGTAATGCTGATTGGCTTACACGCCTTAGAGCTTGCGCCGAAAAAAGCGGCAGGTACGGCAGCAGGTTTCACCGGTTTATTTGGTTATTTGGGCGGTACGGTTTCAGCCTCGGCAGTAGTTGGTTGGGCGGCTGAATATTATGGCTGGGATGGCGGTTTCTACGTGATGATCGCAGGCGGTATCTTGGCGGTGTTACTGCTTCTCAATGTAATGATTGAAGAAGGTAAACACAAAGCAAAATTAGGTGATACTTACGGCACTAAATAGTTAATCTAAAAGGCGATAAGCGTATAGCTTGCTCGCCTTTTTTGTTACTTAAATTTAATCAAGCGCGATAGAGATTTATCCGCTTTGCAAATTACCCCCCAAAATTAACCGCACTTTTAAGGAGAAATCACAATGAAACTTAAAGCATTCGCCCTTTCCATATTGACTGCCGGCGTCTTGGTCGGTTGTAGTAGCCAACCCTTAACAATGGCAGAAAAGATGACATCAGAGAAAATTATTATTGCCCATCGTGGTGCGAGCGGCTATTTGCCGGAACACACGCTGGAAGCCAAAGCCCTTGCCTTTGCACAGCAGGCTGATTATTTAGAACAAGATCTCGCGATGACAAAAGACGGTCATTTAGTGGTGATTCACGATCATTTCCTTGATGGTTTAACCGATGTGGCGAAAAAATTCCCGAATCGTCATCGTAAAGACGGGCGTTACTATGTGATTGATTTCACGTTGGCGGAAATTCAACGTTTAAATATGACGGAAAACTTTGAAACCAAAAATGGTAAACAAACAGCCGTCTATCCGAACCGTTTTCCACTTTGGAAATCCCATTTCAAAATTCACACCTTTGAAGATGAAATTGAATTTATCCAAGGGCTAGAAAAATCTACGGGTAAAAAAGTTGGGATTTACCCTGAAATTAAAGCCCCTTGGTTCCATCATCAAAATGGCAAAGATATTGCCACCGAAACCCTTAAAGTGCTGAAAAAATATGGTTATGACAAAAAAACGGACAGGGTTTATTTACAAACTTTCGACTTTAATGAACTTAAACGGATTAAAACCGAACTTCTACCTCAAATGGGAATGGATTTAAAATTGGTTCAACTTGTTGCTTACACCGATTGGCACGAAACGGAGGAAAAAAATACCAACGGCAAATGGGTAAACTACGATTATGATTGGATGTTCAAACCGGGAGCAATGGCGGAAGTGGTGAAATATGCCGATGGTGTTGGCCCGGGCTGGTATATGTTGATTGATCAGGAAAAATCCAAACCGGGAAAAATTGAATATACCCCTCTCGTAAAAGAGCTGGCACAGTATAAGGTGGAATTACACCCGTACACCGTCCGTAAAGATGCCCTGCCTGAATTTTTCACCGATGTAAATCAAATGTATGACGCCTTATTGAATCAATCCGGTGCAACCGGTGTATTCACCGATTTCCCTGATACCGGCGTGGCATTTTTGAAAAGTAAAAAATAATTCTCCTACATAAACATAAACGCAAAGAACCCAATTCAAAAATTGGGTTCTTTTTTTACGCTTAAAAGTGCGGTCAGTTTTGTTGCTGTTTTTTGCAAAATGTTAATCAATTAATCCTGATTTGCGTAAAAAATTCGCAATGCCCTGTTCCTCAATGTGATCGGTAATAAAATCAGCCTTCGCCTTTAATTTATCGTGGGCATTTCCCATTGCTACCCCCACGCCTACGGCTTCCATCATTTCCAGATCATTTAAGCCGTCACCAAATGCCATAACATTTTCCATTGTGAAGCCTAAATAATTTATCGCTGCTTGAATACCACGCGCTTTTGAGCCTTGTGCGTCAAATAAATCCACCGAGTCTTCATCCCAACGAACAACTTTGAGATTATCTAAAATCCCCGATTGTGCCACCTGTTCATCTTTATCTTCCCGATAAAAAGGAAGGATCTGGAAAACTTCGTGACGTAAATAGTAATTTTTATCGATATGATAATTGGTGGTGATAGGATCAAGTGCCGAATGAACTTCGGGCGTTTTTGCCGAAACATAAATATCATCTTGTGAAACAAAGGCATAGGCAATATTTTGGCGATCAAAATAAGCGGTAATGTTGGCAATTTTTTCTGTGGGGATCGGGTGTTTTTCAATGACTTTTTGTCCAAAACAAACAAATTGCCCGTTCATTGTAACCAATAATTCAATGCCCACTTCTTCCATCAATCGCTTCACTTTTAACGGAATACTGCAAGGTGAACGACCGGTCGCAATCGCAGGAATAATGCCATTGGTTTTGAGGGCTTTTAGTGCCGGTAACACCGTTTCCGGTAAATAATCTTTGTGCTTGACGATTAGGGTTTCATCAATGTCAAAAAAGACGACTTTAATTTGATTGCGTAAATTGGGAATGGGAAACATTAGAAGTACCTTATTAATTTTTAATCTCAAAGAATTAAAGATACGCTTAAAAACAAAAATTTTAAAGTGAAGAAATTGTTTTTTCTCAAAAGAAAGAACCCATTTCGATAAAGCACGGGTTCTTTTTATTGAAAAGTGCGGTTGATTTGAGCGTTGTTTTTTGTTGAGCTTACATCACTGCCGCATAAACCGCTGCAGCCAACAATGCCCCTACCAGTGGCCCGATAACAGGTACCCAGCTATACCCCCAATCTGCTTTGGTTTTTAACTTGCGACTGAGGAAAATCCCTAAGGTTAAACGAGGGCCTAAATCCCGTGCGGGATTAATGGCATAACCCGTTGTTCCGCCTAAACTTAAACCGATTGCCCACACAAGAATCGCCACAGGCAATGCGCCGATAGAGCCTAAACCAATCGGTGTTGTTTCAGCCGCTCCCGGGAAAATGATACTTGCGCCGGTAAGATAGAAAATCACGAAAATCAGTACAAATGTGCCAATAATTTCGCTGATGAGGTTACTTGGATAGTTGCGAATAGCCGGTTCGGTACAAAAACAGGCGCGTTTTGCCCCTTCGTTTTCGGTGGCGAGGAAATGATCACGATACATTAAGTAAACAAAGAATGCGCCCGTCATTCCCCCCAACATTTGAGCAATGACATACCCAGGCACCAACGCCCAATCAAATGCACCTTTTGCCGCAAGCCCTAAGGTGACGGCAGGATTTAAGTGCGCACCGCTATAAGGCCCGGTTACCGCTACGGCAACATAGACGGCAAATGCCCAAGCCGTTGTAATCACAATCCAACCGGCACTTTGTCCCTTTGTTTTATCCAGACAAACATTGGCAACCACACCATTTCCCAAAAGGATCATCAGCGCGGTACCGAAAAATTCTGCAAAATAAGCATTCATAAGAGAATCTCCATAGGATGATAGAAAACGGTTTCATCGAAAGAATCCACCAAAAGGCAATTATGTTCGTTATTCGATCAAAGAGAGAAAACTCAATGTGAGTGCGTTCATTATTATCTAAAAACCTTACAGTTCAAGTGGGAATAATCACTAAATTTCAGAAATGAGAAATAGATCACATAATTTATCGAAAAGGAAAAAATTTTTGTGATCAATATCATAAAATCAAAAAGTGGGTATTTTCATTGTCTATAAATTCCATTAGTTTACGCGCGCAATTTGTTCGTTTTTGACTCAAAATATTCGTTTACCACTAAAACGTACCTTTAAGGAGTTTTTCTATGACCGATAAAAAATACATCATTGCTTTAGATCAAGGCACAACCAGTTCAAGAGCGGTGTTATTAGATCATAATGCGAACATTGTCGAAATTGCTCAACGCGAATTTACCCAAATTTATCCGCAGGCAGGCTGGGTAGAACATAATCCGATGGAAATTTGGGCAACGCAAAGTTCTACGTTAAATGAAGTGGTGGCAAAAGCGGGTATTACATCCGATGAAATTGCGGCAATTGGTATTACCAATCAGCGTGAAACCACAATTGTTTGGGAAAAAGCCACGGGTACACCGGTTTATAATGCGATTGTGTGGCAGTGTCGCCGTACTGCCGATATGACCGATAAACTCAAAGCCGATGGTTATGAAGATTATATTCGCCACACTACAGGCTTGGTGGTTGATCCTTATTTTTCCGGTACGAAAGTAAAATGGATTTTAGATAATGTGGAAGGCGCGCGTGAAAAAGCGGAACGCGGCGAACTTTTATTTGGTACGGTAGATACTTGGCTGGTGTGGAAATTGACGCAAGGTCGTGTACACGTAACCGATTACACCAATGCTTCACGCACAATGCTATTTAATATTCATACCAAACAATGGGATGACAAGATGCTTGAAATCTTGGATATTCCACGTTCAATGTTGCCGGAAGTGCGTAATTCTTCGGAAATTTACGGACAAACCAACATCGGCGGTAAAGGTGGTGTGCGTATTCCGGTTGCCGGTATTGCGGGCGACCAACAAGCGGCACTTTATGGCCATTTATGCGTTCACGCCGGTCAAGCGAAAAATACTTACGGCACAGGTTGTTTTATGTTACTTCACACCGGTGATAAAGCCATTACCTCAAAAAATGGCTTATTGACCACCATTGCTTGTAACGCAAAAGGTGAACCTGAATATGCCTTGGAAGGTTCGGTCTTTATCGCCGGTGCCTCCATTCAATGGCTGCGTGATGAACTTAAAATCGTTCACGATAGTTTTGATTCCGAATATTTTGCGCAAAAAGTTCCTGATAGCAACGGTGTGTATGTAGTGCCTGCTTTCACCGGCTTGGGCGCGCCATATTGGGATCCATACGCACGCGGTGCGATTTTCGGCTTATCCCGTGGTGCGAACCGCAACCATATTGTGCGTGCCACGTTGGAATCCATTGCTTATCAAACCCGTGATGTACTGGAAGCAATGCAATCCGATTCCGGTGAACGTTTACAATATCTCCGTGTAGACGGCGGGGCGACAAATAATAACTTCTTAATGCAATTCCAAGCAGATATTTTAGATGTGAATGTAGAACGTCCCGTGGTGAAAGAAGTTACTGCACTTGGTGCGGCTTACCTTGCAGGCATTGCCACCGGTTTTTGGAAAGACTTAGACGAACTCCGAGACAAAGCTCGTGTAGAACGTACCTTCACCCCGGACAATGATAACGAAAAACGTGAACGCCGCTATAAAGGTTGGAAAAAAGCAGTAAAACGTTCGTTAGAATGGGCAAAGGAAGATGAAGAATAAAAAAATAATATTTAAATATAGTAAAAGCGCGGTCAAATTTGACCGCACTTTTTTGTTTGAAAAGATTAAAGGATATGCTGATATTGCTCTAACATTTCTTTTGGCCACACGCTTGATTGGACTTCACCAATGTGTTTTTTGCGTAACAGGAACATAGCTAAACGGGATTGACCGATACCGCCACCAATGGTGAGTGGGAGTTTGCCGTTGAGTAACTCTTGGTGCCAGTCCATTTTTAAGCGATCTTCATCACCGGTTAAGCCAACTTGTAGGCGCAGAGCGGATTCGTCCACACGGATACCCATTGAGGAAAGCTCAAAAGCTGTGCCGAGTTCTTCATTCCACACTAAAATATCGCCGTTTAAGCCTTTGTAGCCGTTTTCGGATTCTGTCGTCCAGTCATCATAATCCGGCGCACGACCATCGTGAGGTTTACCGTCAGAAAGTTTACCGCCGATACCAATTAAAAATACCGCACCGTATTCTTTACAAATCGCATTTTCACGCTCTTTGCTGCTTAAATCAGGATAACGTTTTACCAAATCTTCACTATGAATGAAGGTAATTTGTTTTGGTAAAATGGAAGGAATATCGAAACGGGCTTCTACCGCAAGTTCTGTTAGACGAATCGCACGGTAAATGGAATTCACGGTTTCTTTTAAATAAGCAAAATTACGGCGACCGGCAGGGATAACTTTCTCCCAGTCCCATTGATCTACATAAACAGAGTGGGTTGGATCGAGTGAATCTTCATCCGGACGTAATGCTTTCATATGAACGAATAGGCCTTCGCCCTCTTTAAAATGGAAACGGGCAAGGGTATGGCGTTTCCATTTTGCTAAAGAGTGAACCACTTCAAATACCGCATTAGGAATTTGTTTCACGTTGACTTGCACCGCTTTTTCAATGCCGGATAAGTTATCCTGCATCCCATTACCCACTTGGCTAAGGATTGGGCCTTGCACTTCAATGATGCCCAGTTGCTCAATTAAGTTTTGGGTGAAAGTGTTTTTAACAAAGCTAATTTCTTGCTGTTGTAAGATAAATGTTTTTTTCATATTTCCTGCCTGTTTTTAATGATAGGTTGGTTTGGTTGCGTATTATTTAATAAAGTTCGGTTATATTTCAAGTATTTTGTTTACATTTGGATTATGTTTGAATATTATTCAATCCAATTAGGATTTATTAGATGATTTCTAAAGGAGAAGATTTTATGCCCAATATTGATAACTTAGACCAACAAATTCTTCGTGTTCTCACGAAAGACGCCCGTACGCCCTATGCGGAAATGGCAAAAAATTTTGGCGTAAGCCCCGGAACGATTCACGTTCGAGTGGAAAAAATGCGCCAGTCAGGCATTATTGAAGGCACAAAAGTGATCATTGATGAACGCAAACTGGGTTATGATGTGTGCTGTTTCATTGGCATTATTTTAAAAAGTGCAAAAGATTATGAAAAAGTGATTAAGAAGTTGGAAACCTTTGCTGAGGTGGTAGAAGCCTATTACACTACCGGAAATTATTCGATTTTTATTAAAGTAATGACACACACCATTGCAGAGTTGCATTCCGTACTGGCAACCAAAATTCAGTTAATTGATGAAATTCAGTCCACCGAAACGTTAATTTCAATGCAAAACCCGATTCTGCGGGATATTAAGCCTTAGACGCGTGATATGGGGTTTTACGAAAATTGTTGCTTGTAGTAAAACCCATTCAACTTCACAAAGTGCGGTCAATTTTTTAGACGTTTTTTTAGTTCGTTATTCTTAACTATTGCACAATAGCTACTGAATAAAAGTAGGGAGGCGACGTTCGCGTCCGTATCAAAAAATCAAGCGATTCCAATAAGTTTAATATTAAGAACATCAATGTGATGTCCCTACATATCTACATTCTTCTGATTTTTTATTAAAAGAACCGATCCAAAAATTTGTAATATTGCACGCCAATTTTGGTGGCGAGATTTTTCACAATTTTCCCACCATAAACGGAAGGGACTTTTAATCCTTCAAAAATTTTCAGGCGTTCATCATTGCCTAAAATTGCTTCTGCCACAATGCGCCCCGCCAATCCGGTTAAAGCAACGCCGTGTCCGGAATAACCGTGGGCGAAATAAATATGCGGGGAGATTCGACCGAAATGGGGGGTGGAGTTCATCGTCATATCAATAGGCCCCGCCCAACCGTAATCAATTTTCACATTTTCAAGTTGAGGAAAAACGTGCAACATATTTTTTCTCATCACCGCAACCATATCTTTTTCCGAACGGGAATCACTGCCGAAAAGCAGACGATTGTCCGCACTTAAACGATAATAATCGAGTAACAAATTGTTATCACAAACGGACATTCCATTGTTAATCACCGAATCTGCAACGGATTGACTTAAAGGTTCGGTGGCGATAATGAAACTTTCCACCGGCATAATTTTACGGTTAATGCCGTGATGAATGGATTTTGGTAGAGCATCGATATAGGCATTGGTGGCTAAAATAATATCTTGAGAAATGACCGCACTTTTATCGGTTTTCACTTCAATAGAACCGTTTTTCTCAATGAGATCAATCACCGGCGATTGTTCAAAAATCTGTACGCCAAGATCTAAACAGGCCTTTGCCAGCCCTAAACAATAATTAAGAGGGTGCAAATGCCCCGAGTTACTGTCGTATAAACCGCCTACATAAATATCGCTACCTAAATGTTGTTTGAGTTTCGCCTTGTCCCAAAGCTGCATATTTTGGTAGCCAAAATTTTCGTGGCTGGCTTTTTCAATTTTAATCAGATCATCCATTCGACGATCATTTAATGCAAGCGTGGCATAGCCTTTTTTCCAATCGCATTGTATGCCGTATTTCGCAATGCGTTCATCAATAATGTCAATGGCTTCCAACGACATTTCCCATAATTTCCGTGCGTTATCAAAGCCTACGTGTTTGATATATTCATCAATGCCTTCTTCAAAGCCGTTGATGGCTTGTCCGCCACTTCTCCCGGAAGCACCAAATCCCACGCGTGCGCCTTCCAGTACGATCACTTTTTTTCCTTTTTCAGCAAGTTCCAATGCAGCAGATAAACCAAAAAAACCGGCACCGATCACACACACATCCGCTTGTTCTTGTTGTGTTAACGCAGGAAGTTGAAAATCTTGATTGCGGGTGTCGAAATAGTAAGAAGGAACGTGTTCTTGATGGGAAAAATTCAGCATAAAAAATCTCGTGAATAAAAATTGGCGAAATCTTACCCTTATGGGGAAATATGTCAAACCCTTTGCGAAAAAAATGCTATACTGCCAACCGCGTAAATTTTACGCATTGATGCTTAAATAGTTCCCTTTTTTGACTCAGGAGGTCAATAAATTGAAAAAATCTTTTGTTCGCTCAATCAAATCGCTTTTCCTTTCTGCTATTGCATTTTTTGCGGCATCTGCTTTTGCAAATAATAAACTTTATGTTTATAACTGGACGGACTATGTGCCTTCCGATCTTGTTGCGCAATTCACCAAAGAAACCGGTGTGGAAGTCATTTATTCTACCTTTGAAAGCAACGAAGAAATGTACGCTAAATTGAAGTTAACGGAAAACGCCGGTGAAGGTTATGATTTGGTGTTTCCATCAAGTTACTATGTGAGCAAAATGATCAAAGAGAATATGTTACAACCGCTTGATCACAACAAACTCACTAACTTGAAACAAGTGCCGACCCACCTGTTAAATAAGGAATTTGACCCTGAGAATAAATATTCTCTGCCGTATGTGTATGGCTTAACAGGGATTGAAGTGAATGCGGATGATATTGACCCAAGCAGCATTACAAGTTGGGCGGATTTATGGAAGCCGGAATTTAAACATAAAGTCTTGATGACCAGCGATGCACGTGAAGTTTTCCACATTGCTTTATTACTGGACAGTAAATCACCAAACACCACAAATGAAGAAGAAATCAAAGCCGCTTACGAGCGTTTGGTGACATTGTTGCCTAATATCGTTACCTTCAATTCCGATTCACCGGAAGTACCTTATGTACAGGGAGAAGCGGCAATCGGTATGATTTGGAACGGCTCGGCATATTTAGCCCATAAAGAAAATCCAAGCCTTCAATTTGTCTATCCGAAAGAAGGGGCGATTTTCTGGATGGATAACTACGCCATTCCAAGAACTGCCAAAAATGTAGAAGGCGCGCATAAGTTCATCGACTTCCTACTTCGCCCTGAAAATGCCAAAGTTGTGGTAGAACGTATGGGCTTCTCTATGCCAAATAACGGTGTGCAAGCATTACTTAGCCCTGAATTAGCAAACGACACGACTTTATTCCCGCCGGCTGAACAGGTCGAAAAAGGGATTATGCAAGGTGACGTAGGCGAAGCTGTGGATATTTACGAAAAATATTGGAATAAATTAAAAACCAATTAATCTCTTCTTAAAAAAGTGCGGTTAAAAATGACTGCACTTTTTGTTATACTCTCGCCAATTTTTTCTTAATTTAAAGCACTTAAGGTTAAACCAATGCGTACAAGTCAATATTTATTCTCTACATTAAAAGAAACCCCTGCGGAAGCGGCGATTGTCAGTCATCAACTGATGTTGCGTGCAGGAATGATCCGCCCGCTTGCTTCCGGCTTATATAACTGGATGCCGACAGGTTGGCGTGTACTTCGCAAAGTGGAAAAAGTGATCCGTGAAGAAATGGATAAAAGCGGTGCACTTGAAATTAAAATGCCCGTCGTACAACCGGCAGAACTTTGGCAGGAATCAGGGCGTTGGGAGCAGTATGGACCTGAATTATTGCGTTTTACCGATCGTGGTGAGCGCGGTTTTGTGATTGGTCCAACGAATGAAGAAGCCATTACTGATTTAATGCGCCGTGAGATCACTTCTTATCGCCAACTTCCGATTAATCTTTATCATATTCAAACCAAATTCCGAGATGAGGTTCGTCCGCGCTTTGGCGTAATGCGTAGCCGTGAATTTATTATGAAAGATGCCTATTCTTTCCACACTGATAAAGAAAGCCTGCAACAAACTTACAATGTGATGTATCAAACTTATAGCAATATTTTTACCCGCTTAGGGTTAGATTTCCGTGCCGTGCAGGCGGATACCGGTTCCATTGGCGGGAGTGCTTCCCACGAATTCCAAGTATTGGCAAATAGCGGTGAAGATGATGTGATTTTTTCCACCGAATCGGATTATGCCGCGAATATTGAGCTTGCTGAGGCAGTTGCGATTGGCGAACGTGCCGCACCAACAAAACCAATGGAACTTATCGATACACCAAATGCGAAAACCATTGCGGAATTGGTCGCACAGTTCGATCAACCGATTGAAAAAACCGTGAAAACCTTAATTGTGAAAGGCGCAACGGAAGCGCAGCCTTTAGTGGCATTAGTGATTCGTGGCGACCACGAGTTAAACGAAATCAAAGCGGAAAAATTACCGGAAGTCGCCTCCCCCTTTGAATTTGCCGATGAAGCGGAAATTAAGGCAAAAATTGGTGCCGGTGTCGGGTCGTTAGGGCCGGTAAACCTCAATATTCCGGTGATTGTTGATCGCAGTGTGGCGTTGATGTCCGATTTCAGTGCCGGTGCAAACATTGATGGTAAACATTACTTCAATATCAACTGGGAACGTGATGTGGCATTGCCAAAAATTGCGGATATTCGTAATGTGGTCGAGGGCGATCCAAGTCCGGACGGTAAAGGTACATTACTTATCAAACGTGGTATTGAAGTGGGGCATATTTTCCAACTGGGTAAAAAATATTCCGAGGCGATGAATGCTACCGTTCAAAGTGAAGATGGTCGTCCAATGGTGGTAACGATGGGTTGTTATGGTATTGGTGTTACCCGTGTGGTGGCGGCAGCGATTGAGCAACATCACGATGATCGTGGCATTATTTGGCCGACAGATGAAATCGCGCCTTTTACTGTGGCGATTGTGCCAATGAATATGCACAAATCCGAAAGCGTACAACAATATGCCGAAGAATTATACCGCACTTTACAAGCACAAGGCGTAGACGTGATTTTTGATGATCGTAAAGAACGCCCCGGTGTGATGTTCGCCGATATGGAACTGATTGGCGTACCGCATATGGTTGTCATTGGTGAGAAAAATCTTGCAAATGGCGAAATTGAATACAAAAACCGCCGCAGCGGAGAAAAAGAAATGATTGCTAAAGGGCAATTATTGGATTTCTTAAAAGGGAAGTTTGCATAATAAATTAAGCGGCTAGGCCTATGTGCTTAGCCGTTTTTTTTATGGATAAAGTGCGGTCATTTTTGTGGATGTTTTTGGTAAGTACTACATACCGAAAACGATTCTTTAAAGAGATAAATACGTTTTCAACACCTGTGCAATGCCATTCTCATTGTTGGACGAAGTGACTAATTTCGCTTGTTGTTGTACTTCCGTTTCGGCATTGCCCATTGCCACGCCCAACCCGACTGCGGTTAGCATACTGATGTCGTTGTGATTATCGCCAAATGCAATCACCTGTTGCGGATCGATATGCCATTCCCGCAGTAAAGCTAACAATCGACAGCCTTTGGTGTTGCCTGCATTGGCAATATCCACGCGATCCACCCAAGACCATTCGCAACTAAATTCATTTTGCGGTAAATCGGCGACAACGGCGTTCATAATCTCTTTGTCCGGTGCGCTGATAACGCATTTCCAAATTGGGTTGTGATGATCGATTACTTCTTGAATGCTTTCAACTTTTCGTACATCGGGGCGAACATCCTGTGGACAGCTTTCCACCCATTTAATAAATTTTTCCATATGCGGATTGAGTTCGGCATAATTCATTGAATCCCGAGAGTACATCAACAAATGACATTGATGTTTTTCTGCTACATCAAAAATTAACTGTGCTTGCTGTTTCGATAGCGGATTGGCAAAGGGCGTGGAATCGGTTTCTACATCGTACACATAAGTACCATTACAACAAATGATAGGGGTATCCAATCCTAATTCCCGATAGTAAGGTTTCACCGCAGTATGATGGCGACCGGTCACCAAAATAATTTTAACGCCTTGTGCCATTGCTGCTTGAATTGCCGTTTTGCTCTCCGGCAAAATGTTGCCCTGACTATTTAATAATGTGCCGTCAAGATCGAAAGTCACTACGTTATAATGGTGATAATGCATACTTACTCCTTAAATAAAATGGAAAAGGCAGTTTTCTACTGCCTTATTTTTCTGTTTGTTATTACTGACCATAATAAGCATTCTTGCCGTGTTTGCGTAAATAATGCTTATCTAACAATTCTTGTTGCATTGAGCCCAAACTTGGGCGGAGAACTTGGCTAAATAAGTTCATATATGCCAATTCTTCCAACACAACGGCATTATGAACGGCATTGTCCGCATCTGTTCCCCATACGAAAGGCCCGTGAGAATGAACCAATACGGCAGGCACTTGATTCGGATCGATATGGCGTTTTTGGAAGGTTTCCACAATCACTTTACCGGTTTCCAATTCATATTCGCCTTGAATTTCTTGTGGGGTCATTTTACGGGTGCAAGGAATAGTGCCGTAGAAATAGTCGGCGTGGGTTGTTCCCAGTGCCAACAAATCTTCACCGGCTTGCGCCCAAGTTGTTGCGTGGCGTGAATGGGTGTGAACAATACCGCCGATATCTTTAAATTGACGATACAACTCCAAGTGGGTTGGGGTGTCGGAGGACGGTTTCTTATTGCCTTCCACCACCTTTCCGCTAAATAAGTCCACCACAACCATATCATCGGCAGTCATTACGTCATATTCAACACCAGAGGGTTTAATCACCACTAAGTTGGAAGTGCGGTCAATTTCACTCACGTTTCCCCACGTAAAGGTAACCAAATTATGTTTTGGCAAGGCTAAATTGGCTTTTAATACTTTTTCTTTTAATGCTTCTAACATTGGAATCCTCCTTCTTGCATTTTTTGTTCGATCCAGCGGCGTGCATTGATAATTTCGGCAATGGGTTCTTCCGCTTTTTCTGTCCACATTTCAATTAAAAATGCACCGCGATAATTTAATTCCGCCAAGGTTTTAAAGCAGGCAGCGAAATCAACACAGCCATCACCAAAAGGAACATCACGGAATTGACCTTTGCAGGTTGGTGTGACTTTATAAGTATCTTTTAAATGGATAGCGGAAATTTTATCAATACCCAGTTTTAATTCTTCCGCAACATTATCATTCCAAGCCGATAAATTGCCGAGATCGGGATACACGGTAAACCACGGTGATTTGATCAGTTCATCCCATTTTTTCCAACGGGAAATGGAACTCATAAATTTTGTATCCATAATTTCAACGGCAAGGGTCACTTGGTTACTTGCTGCAAGTTCTACCGCCCATTCCAAACCTTGTTGGAAACGGGCGATGGTGCCTTCATCTTGTTCTTCATAATATACGTCATAGCCTGCAAGCTGAATGGTGCGAATGCCGGTATCCACTGCAAATTGAATTGCTTTTTCCATAATTTCATAGGCTTTTTGGCGGGTAGCTTCATCACGGCTGCCAAATGGAAAACGGCGATGTCCCGACAAGCACATTGAAGGAATGGTAACGCCGGTATTTACAATGGCTTTGACCAGTTTTAATCGCTCTTTTTTGCTCCAATCAAGTCGAGCCAATCGTTCATCGGTTTCATCCACCGACATTTCCACAAAATCAAATCCGCAGGCTTTGGCAATGGAAAGTCTATCTTGCCAGCTAATATTTTTCGGGAGGGCTTTTTCATAAATACCCAGTTTATGTTTTCTCACGGAAGCTCCTTAAATTGTTGTCTTACTTCATCTATATTGGGTAAAAGGTATTCACCGTTGTCCATCATCTATTGAGAACGCCGGCTGATATTCCTACTTTATTCATTGTGCAATCGCGACATCATTTCATAAATTCTCATCAAAATCCGACCGCACTTTTAGGCAAGCATTACGTCCAATCCTTTGCTACGCAATGCTTCAATGAAATTTTTATCCGCTTCTTTACCGGTGATTAATAAATCAATATCCGATAATTGGGTGAATAACATTCCCACCTGTTGCCCCAACTTCGTACTATCCAGCAACACCACATATTTGCTTGCTTTTGCGGATAATCGTTGTTCGGAATTGGCAATAATCATATCGGTTTTATAAAGCCCCTCTTCGGTAAATCCTTTGCCACTGGTGAACATAATATTGGCGGCATAAGGGCTTTCATTTTGATTTAGCGAAAGGGTGATGGCTTTATTGCGATGATATTGTCCGCCCATAATGACGACATCCTCATGATTTTGCTCAATCAGAGAATTGGCTAAAGGCAAAAAGTTGGTGATAATTTGCAATTTTCGTCCGCACAAATGGTTACCCAACATTTGCATAGTCGAGCCACAGGTTAAAATCACGGAATCGCCTTCTTGACATAATTGACTTGCCATTTTGGCGATGCGTTGTTTTTCATCAAAATTATTCACGGTAGTGAGCGGTTTTGGTTTATTTGATGAACCTGATTGTAAGGATTCCGCACCGTTACGTACTTTGGTGAGCTGCCCCTGCTGTGCTAATTTGTTAATATCCCGTCTTGCTGTTGCCGGTGAAATGCCTAATTGTTCGATAATTTCCGCCGTTGAAAGCGATCCTTTCTCAAGCAATAACGCTAAAAGTTGCTTATGACGATAATTTTCGTTCATTATATTTTCCTTGCTTTCTCTTACCTCTTGCTAATAATGAACAAAAAGTAAGCCGCCTTCAAGTAAAAAGGCGGCTTTTATTGTTATAACATTGATTTGAATTGAATATTTGGTTCGTGTTCAAAGCAATCATCAAAACCGCGTGGGTGATGATATTCAATCAAATCTTTATCACGTGGATAAACATATTTTCCCCCCACTTCCCAAATAAACGGATGGAATTTGTATTGCAAACGTTCTTTACGCATTTTCCATAATTGGATAATTTCATCGGTGCTTGCCATAAAATTCGTCCAAATATCGTGGTGAACAGGAATAATCACTTTACAACGTAAACTTTCTGCCATTCTGAGTAAATCCACAGATGTCATTTTATCGGCAATCCCCACCGGATTTTCACCATAGTTATTCAATGCAACATCAATATCGAATTGTTTACCGTGTTTGGCAAATTGAATGGAGAAGTGGGAATCTGCACCGTGGTAAATATTGCCACCCGGTGTTTTGAAGACATAGTTTACCGCTTTGCGACCCATTTCTTCATCAGATGGGCAAAGCCCTGCCAATTCACCACCTTGTTCTTCAGCACCTTCTACCGGCAAGGTTACCAAGCAAGTGCGGTCGAAAGAATCAAGGGCGTGGATTTCCACATCTTTGAGTTTCACCACATCACCCGGTTTTACCACAATAATACGCTCTTCCGGCACGCCCCATTTTTTCCATAATTCTGCACAATGCCAAGGGCCGACAAATTTAACGTGATCCAATTTTGGATTATTCACAATTGCGGCTGCCACATTTACATCAATGTGGTCACTGTGATAGTGAGAAGCAAGGATAAAGTCCACTTCGTTGATGGCAAACGGATCAAGCACCATTGGTGCGGCACGCAAGTTAGGTTGTAACTTACGCACACCCGCCATATTCGCCATTTGATGGCCACGCACCATATCTTTCACTTGTTTGGTGGATTTACCACGACCACACCACAAATCCATACAAAGGTTTGCACCGCCCGGGGTTTTAATCCACACCCCCACACAGCCTAGCCACCACATTGCGAAGTTACCTTCCGGCACCACTTCTTGTTCAATTTCTTCGTTTAGCCACGTCCCCCATTCAGGAAAGGTAGAAAGAATCCAACTCTCACGGGTAATTTCTTGAATTTTGCTCATTGTAAACTCCTGATTAGTCAATTATAGAACCGGATTTAAATAATCAAAAATAATCATACGCAATCATTTTTCTTTGTAAAATCTTTTTTATCATTTTTGTGATCAAGATCTCATTTTTATTTCCAAGAAAGCGATTAACGGCTTGAGATCACAAGAAAGCCCCATTAATAATAAAAGAGAGCGTTTTTGAGAATTTCATCAGAACAAATGATTAAAGATGAAAATAAAATGTGACACACTTCACAAAACATCAAATTTAATCTTTTTTATTCAATAATTGTTGCTATTATCTAGCCGCTTTTGTTTTTCAAGGGACTGAAAAACAAACATTCCGAGACGTTTTCCCCATTTTCACAATGCAACAGAGGTTCTGTTATGGAAACATTATTAGATCTATTTATCGTTTTTAGAGATCAGGTACTCAATAAAGCCCCGCTTCTTTTGGGGATTGTTGCCTGTATCGGCTATATTCTTTTACGCAAAGACACCACCACTGTGATTAAAGGTACGATCAAAACCATCGTTGGTTTTATGTTGGTGCAAGTCGGGGCGGGCGAATTGGTAAAAGGTTTCAAACCGATTATCGCAAAACTTTCCGAATACCACGGTTTAACCGGTGCGGTGATTGATCCTTACACCAGTATGCAGGCAACCATTGAAACGATGGCGGATAATTATGCTTGGGTGGGTTATGCCGTATTATTGGCATTGGCGTTAAATATTTTGTTAGTGTTGTTTAGACGCTTTACCGGTATCCGCACCATTATGCTGACCGGTCATATTATGTTCCAACAGGCGGGTTTGGTTGCGGTGTTCTATATGTTGATCGGTGCCTCAATGATGGAAACCATCATCTACACCGCAATCATTATGGCATTGTATTGGGGGATTTCATCCAACATTATGTATAAACCGACCCAAGCCGTAACGGGTGGGGCAGGTTTTTCCATTGGTCACCAACAACAAATTGCCTCTTGGATTGCCGTTCAACTTGCGCCAAAACTCGGTAATAAAGAAGACAGCGTTGATAATATGAAATTACCGAAATGGTTGCATATTTTCCACGACAGTATTTCTGCCACCGTTTTGGTGATGACGGTTTTCTTCGGCATTATCCTGCTTTCTTTCGGCTTGGATAATCTGCAAACAATGGCAGGTAAAACCCACTGGGCAATTTATATTTTTGAAACCGGCTTAAAATTTGCCGTGGCGATTCAAGTGATCGTGATCGGTGTGCGTATGTTTGTTGCCGAACTTTCCGAAGCCTTCAAAGGGATCTCCGAACGGGTTATTCCCAACGCAGTATTGGCGATTGACTGTGCCGCAATTTATGCTTTCTCACCAAATGCGATGGTATTCGGCTTTATGTGGGGGGCAATCGGTCAATTTGTTGCAGTAGGCTTATTACTCGGCTTTGATGCTTCCGTATTAATTATCCCGGGCTTTATCCCAATGTTTTTCTCTAACGCCACAGTCGGGGTTTTTGCCAACCATTTCGGTGGCTGGAAAGCGGTGATGAAAATCTGTTTTGTGATGGGGATTATTGAAGTTTTAGGCTCTGCTTGGGTCATCCATTTATTAGCAACACAAGGTGCAACCTTTAACGGTTGGATGGGAATGGCGGACTGGGCATTATTCTTCCCACCGGTATTGCAAGGTATTGTCAGCATTCCATTCTTCTTCTTTGTTATCTTAGCCGCAGCATTTGTCTATATGGCATTCGCTTCCAAAAAATTACGCGCGGCAGAAGCCGCAGCGGCTGCGGCAGGGAAAACCCTTGAGCAAATGGATGGTTACGGTGTTGATGAAGTAGAAGAAACTACCGTTGTGCAAAGTGTTTCAACAGGCACAGCACAAAGTGCGGTCGAAAATACAAATGTTTCCGGAGAGGTAAAACCGGTGCGAATTTTAGCCGTGTGCGGTTCCGGTCAGGGTTCATCAATGATGATGAAAATGAAGATCAAAGGTTATTTGGATAAACGCGGTATTCCCAATATTATGGATTCTTGTGCCGTGACCGATTACAAAGGTAAACTGGATGCAACCGACATTATCGTCTCTTCCAAACATTTATCCGATGAAATTCAAGTGGGCGAAGGCAAATATGTATTAGGCGTGCAAAATATGCTTAACCCAAACTCATTCGGTGATGAATTAATTGAACTGATTAAAAAATTCCAAACCCAATAAACCGAAGTGCGGTCAATTTTTCCCTTAAATTGACCGCGAGATTATCCGTAAGAATTAAGGAGCGGACTATGTTAAAACAATCACTTATTGACAATAACTCAATTAAACTCAATCAAACCGCCACAGATTGGAAAGCGGCAATAAAAATTGGTACAGATTTATTGGAAGCCTCCGGTGCGATTGAACCCCGCTATTATGAATCTATCGTCAGTAATATTGAAAGTTTAGGGCCGTACATCATTTTGGCACCGGGCTTGGCAATGCCACATTCCCGACCGGAAGAAGGCGTGGTGAAAACCGCTTTCGCTTTAGTCACGCTAACCGAACCGGTTTATTTTGAGGGAGAAGATGATCCGGTTTATGTGCTTATTACTCTCGCCGGCAGCGACTCCGATCAACATATGCAGGGCTTAATGGAAATCACCCAAGTGCTTGATGATCCGGATAGTGATGATGGCGTAGATTTAAACCGTTTCCGTCAATGCAATACGGCAGAAGAGGTTTACGCCGCCATTGATAAAGCATTAAACGGCTAATCAAGCGAAGTGCGGTTAAAAAATAGATTTTTTAACGAAAAATTTCTTCAAAATTGACCGCACTTCATCCCAAAGCACCTAATTTTATTTCACTGAGAGGAACATACTATGTCTAAACCTTTACTCCAAATCGCACTGGATTCTTTAAGTCTTGAAAAAGCCGTTGCCGATGCCAAACAGGCGGAATCAGTGGTTGAAATCATTGAAGTCGGCACGATTTTAGCCTGTGCAGAAGGAATGAAAGCGGTTAGCACCTTGCGTGCATTGCACCCAAATCACATTATTGTATGCGATTTAAAAACCACAGACGGCGGTGCAATTTTGGCGAAAATGGCATTTGAAGCCGGTGCAGATTGGCTGACCGTTTCTGCAGCGGCACATCCTGCCACCAAAGCGGCGTGTAAAAAAGTGGCGGATGAATTTAATGCCGCACATCCCGAATTAAAAGTGAAAAAAGAAATTCAAATCGAAATCTACGGCAACTGGACAGTCGAAAAAGATGCGAAGGAATGGGTAGAACTTGGCGTAAAACAAGCTATTTATCACCGCTCCCGCGATGCCGAACTTGCCGGCAAAGGTTGGACACCGGAAGATGTGGAATTAATGAAACAACTGTCTGATCTTGGCTTAGCATTATCTATCACCGGCGGTATCGTACCTGAAGATATTCACCTCTTTAAAGAAATTAAAAATGCCAAAGCCTTTATTGCCGGCCGTGCTTTAGTGGGTGAAAAAGGCAAAGCCACCGCCGAAGCCATTCGTGCGGAAATCGACAAATACTGGGCATAATTTAATTTCTTCAAACAAAATAGGGTAAAACATAAGGTTTTACCCTATATAATCGTCAAAAATATGAGAGATTTTCTCGCTGGCATTTATGGCGGAGCAAGTCAATATAAAATCTCTGCTTGTACTTATCCCTTTTAATTTTCAAACAACTCCACGCTTAGTACGCCTTCTTCTGTTTTGAGCAGTGTGTAAACATCTTTAATCATTGTTGTATCGATCGCGAAACATCTCACTTGTACACGCACCTCGCCATTCGCCAAATCTTTTACGGAAAGATTTTCAATACGGTAATCATTTTGAATCAATAAATTGGTGATTGCCGCAATATCATCGGAAGCACTGAGGTGAATGATAATTTTGGTTTTCTTTTTGCGTCCTTTACGACGAATTAAACGTTGTACCATTGGACTGAATCGAATGGCAATTAAGATCATCGCTGTGGCGATCAAGGCATCAAAAATAAAACCTGCTCCTGTTGCAATACCGATTCCGGCAGCCGCCCAAATAATTGCCGCAGTCGTCAAACCTGAAATTGCATCGTTCTTTTTATGTAAAATCACCCCAGCTCCTAAGAAACCGATACCACTGATAACTTGAGCGGCAAGACGCATTGGATCGGTACGAATATTTTCCGACACCTGCGCATAATGTTCCGCCGCCTGAATAGAAACAATGGTGAGCGTGCAGGTGGTAATGGCAATAATGGCACAGGTTTTAATGCCGACCGGTTTGTGTTTGAGTTCACGTTCCAGCCCGATAATACTGCCTAAAATTAATGCCAAAAACATTTTTCCAAGAATGGTTAAATGAAGGGATTCTAAAAGTGCGGTCAAAATAAGCGGTGAATTTTCCATAAGGGGATTTGAGCAAAAAACAATCCGTCAATTCTAGCGATTTGAAAAATAAAAATATACTTAAATTTACAATATTTTACGTTTATCTGTTCGACTTCTCAGGGGAAATTGAGTAGAATCTGCCGACTTAAATATGAGCAGATAGAGATAGGGCTTTATGCAGACTTCTACACCAAATATTGGCTTTGTAAGCCTTGGTTGTCCAAAAAACTTGGTGGATTCCGAGCGTATTTTGACAGAATTGCGCAGCGATGGTTACAACATCGTACCGAGTTATGAAAACGTGGATTTGGTGATCGTCAATACCTGCGGTTTTATTGACAGTGCGGTGCAAGAATCATTGGAAGCCATTGGTGAAGCGTTAGAAGAAAACGGTCGTGTCATTGTTACCGGTTGTTTGGGGGCAAAAGAAGACCGTATTCGTGAAGTACATCCAAAAGTGTTGGAAGTGACCGGCCCGCATAGTTATGAAGCGGTAATGGAACAGGTACATAAATATGTGCCGAAGCCAATGCATAACCCTTACACCAGTCTTGTGCCGAAACAAGGCGTGAAATTAACCCCGAAACATTATGCTTACTTAAAGATTTCGGAAGGTTGTGATCATCGTTGCACTTTCTGCATTATTCCTTCTATGCGGGGGGATTTGGAAAGCCGTTCTATTACCCAAGTATTGGATGAAGCCAAGCGTTTGGCGGAAGCCGGTGTAAAAGAATTGCTTGTGGTATCGCAAGATACCTCTGCTTATGCAATGGATTTAAAACGCCAAGATGGTGGTGTAAAAACCGCTTTTTGGAACGGAATGCCTATCAAAAATGATTTAATCACCCTTTGCAAACAGTTAGGAAAACTTGGTATTTGGGTGCGTTTACATTATGTCTATCCGTATCCGCACGTGGATGATTTAATTCCATTAATGGCAGACGGCATATTGTTGCCTTATTTAGATATTCCGTTACAACACGCCAGCCCGAAAATTCTCAAAGCAATGAAAAGACCGGGTGCTATTGACCGCACTTTGGAGCGGATTAAAAAATGGCGTGAAATTTGTCCGGATTTAACCCTGCGTTCTACCTTTATTGTAGGCTTTCCGGGCGAGACGGAAGAAGATTTTCAATTATTATTAGACTTCTTAAAAGAAGCACAACTTGACCGAGTAGGTTGTTTTAAATTTAGTCCTGTTGAGGGCGCACCGGCAACGGAGATGGCGGAGCAAATACCGGAAGACGTGAAGGAAGAACGCTTCCATCGTTTTATGCAATTACAGCAAGAAATTTCTGCGAATCGCTTAAAATTGAAAATCGGCAAAACCCTTGATGTTTTAGTCGATGAAATTGATGATGAAGGAATCATCGGACGCTCTAAGGCTGATGCACCGGAAGTAGATGGCTTAGTTTATGTGGATAATTTAAGCGGCATTGATGTAAAAGTTGGTAACGTGATTAAAGTAACCGTTACCCGGTCGGATGAATACGATCTTTGGGGAACCTGTTAGTTAAAATCGAAAGGAAAAATAAAATGTCTGAAGTGAAAAAAACAAATGTTGCACGCTTTGAAAAAGAAGTGGCAGCTAAAAATTATGAAGCGGCGTGTGTAGAATTACTCGATATTCTTGGCAAAATTGATTCAAATTTCGGTGGCATTCAAGATATTGAATTTGATTGCCCTGAACAATTAAACGAATTAGAACAAGAAAAAACCGTTTATTTTTGTACCCGTATGGCGGTTGCGATCACGCAGTTATTCAGTGATCCGAAATTAGAAATTTCTCTTTCCGGTGCGCAACGTTTCTTTACTTTGCAACGTTGGTTAAACTTAATTTTTGCCTCCTCACCTTTTGTCAATGCTGATCACATTTTACAAACTTACAACCGTAATCCGGCACCGACAAATCCATTGGATATTCATTTAGATCCGACACAAGCGGTATTAATTAAATTCTGTATTTTATATTTGCCGGAATCAAACGTTAGCCTAAATTTAGATGCCTTGTGGACGCTTGATCCGGAACTTTGTGCCTCACTTTGTTTTGCATTGCAATCCCCTCGTTTTATCGGAACGCAACAATCATTCGGTAAACGTGGTGCATTATTGCAATGGTTCCCGGAAAAATTGGCGCAACTTAACAATTTGAATAACCTGCCAAGCGGTATTTCTCACGATGTGTATATGCATTGTAGTTATGACATTGCCTCAAACAAACATTTAGTGAAAAAAGCCTTGAACCAAGTTATCCGCCGCCATTTGCTTGAATTAGGTTGGGAAGATCGTGATGTTACTCAAATTGGCACAAGAAACGGCAAACCGGTGATGGTGGTATTGTTGGAACATTTCCATTCCGCACATTCTATTTATCGTACCCATTCCACCTCAATGGTGGCGGCACGTGAACGCTTCCATTTAATTGGTATTGGTAGCCAAGCGGTGGATGAGGCCGGCAGAGCGGTGTTTGATGAGTTTCATTTATTAGAAGGCAACAATATTTTCGATAAATTGCATTTAATTAAAGATATTTGTAATAAAAACGGTGCGGCGGTGTTCTATATGCCGAGTATCGGTATGGATCTCACCACGATTTTTGCCAGCAACACAAGACTTGCGCCAATCCAAGTGATTGCGTTGGGACATCCGGCAACTACCCATTCTGATTTTATCGAATATGTCATTGTGGAAGATGACTACGTGGGTTCTGAAGATTGTTTCAGTGAAACCTTGCTACGCTTGCCGAAGGATGCCCTTCCTTACGTACCGTCCGCCCTTGCACCGCAAAATGTGGAGTATCGCTTACGTGAAAATCCGGAAGTGGTGAATATTGGTATCGCTTCAACAACGATGAAATTAAACCCATATTTCTTAGAAGCGTTGAAAGCAATCCGTGATCGTGCAAAAGTGAAAGTGCATTTCCACTTCGCATTGGGACAATCAAGCGGTATTACCCATCCGTATGTTGAACGTTTTATTAAATCCTATTTAGGTGATGATGCAACCGCTCACGCCCATTCGCCATATCATCAATACCTCAGAATTTTGCATAACTGCGATATGATGGTAAACCCATTCCCATTCGGCAATACCAACGGAATTATCGATATGGTGACGCTTGGTTTAGTGGGCATTTGTAAAACCGGGCCGGAAGTTCACGAACACATTGACGAAGGCTTGTTTAAACGTTTAGGTTTACCGGAATGGTTAATTGCCAACACTGTAGATGAATATGTTGAACGTGCAATTCGTTTGGCTGAAAATCACGAAGAACGTTTAGCTTTACGCCGCCATATTATTGAAACCAATGGCTTAAAAACCCTCTTTACCGGCGATCCAAGCCCAATGGGTAAAGTCTTGTTAGAAAAATTTGATGAATGGAAAGTGGCGAATTTAGGTGAAAAACCGAAGAAAAAAGCGGCAGCGAAAAAGTCGGCGACTAAAAAAGCGACTGAAACCAAAACCGCCGCCACAAGCAAAAAAAGTGCGGTCAAATCCGAAGGTAAATCTGCAGCCAAAACTGCAGAAAAGAAAACCGGCGGAAAAACCGTAAAGAAAGCTAAAAAATAATGAAAATCCCCGAAAGGGGATTTTTTATTGACGAAAATTAATCAATTAATAAATTTCTTCTCCTTCCCGATAAAAATACTTGATTTTACAAATACTATCTTGTAATTAATAACGCCATTCAAACACAATTAAGGAAACACTATGAAAAACGTTGGTTTTATTGGATGGCGCGGAATGGTTGGTTCCGTCTTAATGGATCGTATGGTGCAAGAAAATGATTTTGCGGATTTAAACCCTGTTTTCTTCACCACATCACAAGCAGGACAAAAAGCGCCGGTGTTTGCCGGTAAAGAGGCAGGCGAGCTGAAAAATGCTTTTGATATTGAAGAATTGAAAAAGTTGGACATTATTGTTACTTGCCAAGGTGGTGATTACACCAACGAAATTTATCCTAAATTAAAAGCCACCGGTTGGGACGGTTACTGGGTTGATGCCGCCTCTGCACTGCGTATGAAAGATGATGCCATTATCGTATTAGATCCGGTGAATCAACACGTGATTTCCGAAGGCTTAAAAAATGGCGTAAAAACCTTTGTGGGAGGAAACTGTACCGTCAGCTTAATGCTAATGGCAATCGGCGGTTTATTTGAAAAAGATTTGGTGGAATGGATTTCTGTCGCTACCTATCAAGCGGCATCCGGTGCCGGTGCAAAAAATATGCGTGAATTGCTCACCCAAATGGGCTTATTGCGTGATGCGGTGAAAGAAGAATTAGCCAACCCCGCTTCTTTCATTTTAGAAATTGAACGTAAAGTAACGGCTGAAATGCGTGGCGACAATTTCCCAACCGAAAACTTCGGTGCAGCATTAGGCGGCAGCCTCATTCCTTGGATTGACAAATTACTGCCGGAAACAGGACAAACCAAAGAAGAATGGAAAGGTTATGCCGAAACCAACAAAATTTTGGGATTGAGTGACAACCCAATTCCGGTGGACGGTTTATGCGTGCGTATCGGTGCATTACGTTGCCACAGCCAAGCCTTCACAATTAAATTGAAAAAAGATTTACCGTTGCAAGAAATCGAACAAATTATTGCCTCACACAATGAATGGGTGAAAGTCATTCCAAACGACAAAGAAACCACATTGCGTGAACTAACACCGGCTAAAGTCACCGGCACATTAAGTGTACCAGTTGGACGTTTACGCAAATTGGCAATGGGGCCTGAATACTTAGCGGCGTTCACCGTGGGCGACCAATTATTATGGGGTGCCGCAGAGCCGGTTCGCCGAATTTTAAAACAATTAGTCGCATAATTGATAAGGCGTGTGAACCGAGGGTTCGCACACCTTTTTTATTTTCAACATCATTCCGGCTAATAAACCTTGCCTAAAATATCTATGATCCGAGAACCTCAATTCACCCAATTTGCTTTAACCGAACTGCTTCCCTTCTTTGAACAATTTCCAACGCAATATTTGAATGGGAAAAATGGCATCAATATTGCCTATCGTCATTTTGTTCACAATAAAAGTGCGGTCAGAAAATTGATGATTTTGGTGAATGGACGAGCGGAAAATATGCTGAAATGGTCGGAACTTGCCTATGATTTTTACCACCAAGGCTATGATGTTTTACTTTTTGACCACCGCGGACAAGGTTACTCAGACAGGCTTTTAAAAGAGACGGAAAAAGGGCATTTGGATGAATTTCGTTTCTATGTGGAAGATATGGCAAAAATCATCGAAAAAACCACCGCACTTTTTGCTTATCAAACTCAACATTTACTCGCCCATTCCCTTGGGGCATTAATTGCCACCTATTATTTGGCAAATTGCGACCACCACATCAAAAAAGCCGTATTATCCTCCCCCTTTTTTGGCGTGCCGCTAAAACACCCGATTCGGGATGAATTAATTATCGCCACGATGAATTTATTCGGACTGGGGAAACGTTATGTCTTCGGCAAAGGTGCGTATAAACCGGCACATTTAGAAAATAACGAACTTAGTTTTTGTAAAACCCGAATGAAATGGATGAATCGGATAAACCGAAAATACGCCGAACTTCACCTCGGCGGCCCTACTTTTCGCTGGGTGCATTTATGTCTTAATGCCATCAAACGATTACCACTCATCATTCCACGCATTGAAATTCCGGTGTTAATCTTACAATCGGAAAAAGAAAAAATTGTCGATAACCAAACACTGGAAAAACTCACCGCACTTTTCCCCAATGCTCAGTGCGAATTAATCCAAAACGCCAAACACGAAATTTTATTTGAACGGGATGAATTAAGATCAAAGGTAATGACCCAAATCACCCAATTCTTTGAAAGGGCATAATTTAAACTTGTACCGGATTGCTATTGGCTTTTTTCTCCCTCAAGCCCTAAAATAAGCCCCATTTACTGATCGCATTTCTGCCGATTTTTAGCACATAAACAGGTAACTCAATGATTTCTCAAGAAAATTTTTCACAACACACCCCAATGATGCAGCAATATCTCAAACTTAAAGCGGAGAATCCGGATATTTTGCTGTTTTATCGGATGGGGGATTTCTATGAGTTGTTTTATGACGATGCGAAAAAAGCGGCAGCGTTATTGGATATTTCCTTAACCAAACGAGGACAGTCGGCAGGCGAGCCTATTCCAATGGCAGGTGTGCCTTATCACGCGGTGGAAGGTTATTTGGCCAAATTGGTTCAGTTGGGAGAACCGGTCGCAATTTGTGAACAGGTGGGTGACCCGGCAACGAGTAAAGGGCCGGTGGAACGTCAAATTGTACGGATTGTCACCCCCGGCACCGTGAGTGATGAAGCCTTATTGCCGGAACGGCAAGACAATCTCATTGCAGCCGTATATCAAGAAAAAGACAAATTTGGTTTAGCCACCTTGGATATGACTTCCGGTCGTTTTCAGCTTTGTGAGCCGGCAGATAAAGAAACTTTACGGGCAGAACTGCAACGCATTGCCCCTGTTGAATTGCTTTATTGTGAAGATTTTACCGAAATGGCAGCGATTGAACATTGTAAAGGTTTACGCCGCCGCCCGATTTGGGAATTTGAACTTAGTACCGCCATTACCTTATTAAACCGCCAGTTCGGGACAAAAGATCTTCGTGCTTTTGGCGTGGAAAAATCACCACTGGGATTAAGTGCCGCAGGTTGCCTGTTGCAATATGCAAAAGAAACACAACGTACGGCACTGCCACATATTCAAAGTATTAGTGTGATTCAAAACCAAGACTGCATTCAGCTTGATGCAGCGACACGCCGTAATTTAGAACTGACCCAAAACCTTGCCGGCGGAACGGAAAATACCTTGGCTTCCGTGTTGGATAAATGCGTCACGCCAATGGGCAGTCGTTTATTGAAACGTTGGATTCACCAACCGATTCGGGATAGACAAAAATTGCAACAACGCCAACAAGCCATTGCGGAAATTCTCAATTTTGATCTGGTGGATGAGTTGCAACCTTACTTGCAATTAGTGGGCGATATGGAACGCATTTTGGCTCGAGTAGCATTGCGTTCGGCACGTCCACGTGATTTAACCCGTTTGCGTACCGCATTGGAGCAAATTCCCGCATTGCAAACCATTGTTCAACAAAAAACACCGCCATTTTTGACCGCACTTTTCGGGCAAATTAGCGATTTTAGCGAACAATGTGATTTGCTTCAGCGTGCGATTATCGAAACGCCGCCTTTATTAATTCGTGATGGTGGCGTGATTGCCAAAGGTTACAATGCCGAACTGGATGAATGGCGAACCCTTTCTGATGGCGCAACCCAATATCTTGAAAATCTTGAAAAACGGGAACGTGAAAGCACGGGCATTGATACCCTCAAAATCGGTTTTAATGCCGTACACGGTTACTACATTCAAATCAGCCAAGGGCAGGCGCATAAAGCTCCAATCCATTATGTACGCCGCCAAACCTTGAAAAATGCCGAGCGTTACATCATCCCCGAATTGAAAGAATATGAAGATAAAATGCTGAAATCCAAAGGGGCGGCATTGGCATTAGAAAAACAACTGTATGAGGAATTGTTTGATTTATTGTTACCGTATTTAGGGGCATTGCAAATGGCAAGCCTTGCCTTGGCAGAACTGGATGTATTGGTGAACTTGGCAGAACGTGCGGACACCTTAAATTATGTAATGCCGACTTTTTGCGATGATATTCGGGTGAGCATTGAAAACGGTCGCCATCCGGTGGTGGAACAAGTCTTAAAAGAGCCGTTTATTGCCAATCCTGTTGAACTGAATTCGGATCGCCATTTGCTGATCATTACCGGCCCGAATATGGGCGGTAAAAGCACTTATATGCGCCAAACCGCGTTGATTACGCTAATGGCATATATCGGTAGTTTTGTACCGGCAGACAGTGCGCAAATCGGGCAGATTGATCGCATATTCACCCGCATTGGCGCATCGGATGATCTTGCTTCCGGTCGTTCTACGTTTATGGTGGAAATGACGGAAATGGCAAATATTCTTCATCAAGCCACGGCACAAAGCCTTGTGCTGATTGATGAAATCGGGCGGGGAACATCCACTTATGACGGACTTTCTCTGGCTTGGGCTTGTGCCGAATGGTTGGCGAAAAAAACTCGCGCCCTCACCTTATTTGCCACCCATTATTTTGAACTGACCGTTTTGCCGGAACAGTTTGAAGGCATTCAAAACGTCCATTTGGATGCATTGGAACACAACAATAGCATCGCTTTTATGCACGCCGTGCAAGAGGGAGCGGCAAGTAAAAGTTATGGCTTGGCGGTGGCGGCATTGGCAGGTGTGCCACAACCTGTCATAAAATTGGCAAAACAAAAATTAACGCAATTAGAAAAAAACGCCGGACATTCGGCGGATCAACAAATTCAAGCCTTGCGTGAGGCCAATCAAAATCAAGGCGAATTAATGTTTGAACAAACAACGGATGTTCTACGGGAAACCATTGAAAAACTCGACCCCGATGAACTCAGCCCAAAACAAGCGTTGGCATATTTATATCAGTTGAAGAAACTGGTGAGTTAAAAAACTCCCTAAAAATGACCGTACTTTTCCTCCCTCAGCCTGCGGCACCTCCCTCCGCAAGCGGAGAGAGAAAGGGGGGCAACCTGATAACATCCTTTACATCTTACCCCGAACACATCGTTTATATTTTCTTCACTCTCTCTGCTTGCGGAGGACTGATGCTTACATTTGAGCGTTGGCTTTGCCTACGACCCCAAAGGGGCGAGCGAAGAGAGTAACCTGTTACGAAGTGACTGAGGGAGGGATTGTAACGTAGTCGCAAAAACTTTGTGAAAAATAACCGCACTTTTCTCTCCCTCAGCCTAAGGCACATTCTTTTGTAAATGGAGAGAGGGAAGGAAAATTGGGTATTTCAAGCATTTCTCTTGATAAACAGAGGAAGAAAATTTGGTGGCGTGATGAAACAAATGCACAAAGAAAAAATAGTGTGAATAGTAGAGACAGCCACGCTGTCGTCCTTTTTCAAATAACCCCTTCATTGCACAACGGCAACATAATACCGAAAATAAAGGGAAAACCGGTTGATGACAGGTTTTCCCTTATGAAGGCTTAACGAAGAAACCTTGGTGAAAGCCATTTCCACAACAAAATCACGAATACGCAAGCGCCGATTACGAGCGGGGCGAGGGTAACGCTTTTCACCGACCAATAATAATGCACTGCTGCCAACCCAATGGCGGGGTAAGCCCATTGATGGATTTTAAACCATTTTTGCCCGAGTTTACGCTTAAGTGAAGGTAATGAGGTGATCGCCATGACCGTTAAAATAGCAAAGGCGATAAACCCCAAGATTAAATAAGGTCGGCTAAACAGTTCGCTGAAGAATAACCTGACATCCTGCCCCAATTCCAGCATAAAATAGCTTGTAACGTGTAATGCGGCCCAAACAAAAGCCCATAATCCAAGTGGTCGGCGTAAAATTTGGTACTGATTTTTACGCAATACTTGCAACATTATCCCAACCAAAAACATCACACAAAAAATAATGATTGCCGTATAACCAAGGAAATGCTCAATTTCTTTAATTGGATCACTGCCGAGCAGGTTCGGATTGTCGCCACTTAAGGCATAGCCCAACCAAATTGCCGGGCTAAGACAGCATAAATGAATTAATATTTGCCAAAAACGTAGCATTAGAAATGTTCCCTTAAATCTAAACCGGTGTACAACTGTGCCACTTCTTTTTCGTAACCATTGAACATTAAGGTTGGTTGACGTTTAACCGAGAACAATCCACCACTGCCGATAACCCTTTCGGAGGCTTGCGACCAACGAGGATGATCCACATTCGGATTCACATTGGCGTAAAAACCGTATTCTTGCGGGGCGAGTTTTTCCCAAGTGGTGAGCGGACGGGTTTCCGAGAAGGTGATTTTGACAATGGATTTGATACTTTTAAAGCCGTACTTCCACGGCACAACCAATCGAATCGGCGCACCATTTTGTGGTGGCAACGGCTTTCCGTATAAGCCCGTTGCAAGCAAGGTGAGTGGGTTTAAGGCTTCATCCAAGCGTAAGGCTTCTACATAAGGGTACTCAATGCCGCCACCGAAAAAGTGATTTTTTTGTCCGGGCATTTGTTCCGGATCAAACAGTGTATGAAAGACAACATATTTGGCTTTGGCGGTGGGTTTGGCTTTTTCAATTAAACGGGCGAGTTCAAACCCTTGCCAAGGAATGACCATTGACCACGCCTCGACACAGCGAAAACGGTAAATACGTTCTTCCAACGGGAAGGTGTTGGTTAAAGCGGCGTAATCAAGGGTGAAAGGTTGTTCCACTTCACCGTCAATCTCAAGTTGCCACGGGTTTGTCTTAAAATCTTTGGCGTATTGGGCAGGCGAGCCTTTATCTACCCCAAATTCATAAAAATTATTATAACCGATCACTTTTTCTTCGGGGGTCAGTATCAGTTTATCGGGCGATCGGGACGTGGTTTCCGCAAAATTTGTTTTTGGCAACAATGCCCCCACCGCCCCAAGACCAAGGGCTGCGATAATTTTACGTCTTTGCTTAAAAATCGCTTCAGGGGTAACATCTGATTGTTTTAGCATCGTTTATCTCCTTGTTTTATAAAAATAGTTTTCTTGTTTGACGAAAATCATTTAAAATCCTTACAAAAAATTAGAAAAACAAAATGTATAACCTATCAAATAAAGAATTAGATGAAATACGGTTGCAAATGCTTAAATTTGCTGTATTACAACTTTCTGATTCAAATTTAGCGGAAGATATTGTTCAAGAAGCATTTGAATCTGCCTATAAATATGCAGATACTTTCTGCGGAAAATCAGCTTTGAAAACTTGGATATTTTCCATTCTTAAAAATAAAATTATTGATGCTTTGAAGCGAAAGAAACCGATCCCGGTATCGGAATTGGTGGAAGATCACGAGATTGAAAATTTTTTTGACCAGACAGGGCATTGGAGCGAAAATGATGCTCCTTCGGAATGGACCGGTATTCAAGCTACGGTGTATAAGAGTGAATTTTGGGCAATTTTTCATCTTTGTTTAAATAAACTCCCCGCTCAACAAGCTCGTGTTTTTATGATGCGTAACTATCTCGGTTTAGCCACTCAAGAGATTTGCCAAGAATGCGAAATTTCAGTGAGTAACCTTAATGTGTTACTTTATCGTGCCAGATTACAACTGCAGGTTTGTTTGGCAAGAAATTGGTTTAATGGTGAAAATGATGCGATGTAAACAAGCGACTCAATTTATTTCATTATCTTATGAGCAACCCTTGTCGACTTATCAGAAAATTCGTCTTAAAACCCATTTACTCATTTGTCCGTATTGTCGGGCTTTTGGTAAAAACACCAAACGATTGCATCATTTGTTGAAAGACTATGGTCAGGGAAAAGGGGAGAAATAAAGTGAGTGAAAATAGGTAGTGATTAGATTTGTGATGGTCTTTTCATACAAGAACAAAACACGCAAAACTACACTGTTTTTAACCGCACTTTTCGCCTTTTACAGTTATAGTCGTAACAATATTCGCACAATATCCAATCATTTTAAATTTGTAAATAAAAGTACAGAGGATAAAAAAGCAACAGCCTTTTGGGTTGTTGCTTTTTTCGTTATATTCATCGCTATTTCAACACTATTCTTGCATTTCTAAATAATCTCATCCAAGCACCGTCTTCGCTCCACTCTTCCGGATACCAAGAGTTAGAGACAGCACGGAATACCCGCTCCGGATGAGGCATCATTGCAGCAATGCGGCCGTCAGTGTTGGTGATTGCGGTGATGCCCAATGCCGAGCCGTTTGGGTTTGCCGGATAAGTTTCGGTAACCTTCAAATGGCTATCAATGTATTGTGCAACGATTAAGTTTTGTGCTTGAAGTGCGGTCAAATTTTCCGGTGTTTTAAATTCCACCCGCCCTTCCCCGTGTGATACGGCGATTGGCATATGTGATCCCGCCATACCTTGAAACCAGAGGGAGGAGGTATCGTTAATTTTCACCATTGCGGCACGGGCTTCAAAGCGTTCGGATTTGTTACGAACGAAACGAGGCCAGTTTTCCGCCCCCGGGATAATTTCTGCAAGGTTTGAGATAAATTGACAGCCGTTACATACACCGAGTGAAAGGGTATTTTCATTGGCGAAGAATTGGCTGAATTGATCGCGTAATTGTGGGTTGAATAAAATGGATTTTGCCCAGCCACCACCTGCACCGAGTACATCCCCATAAGAGAATCCTCCGCAGGCAACCATTGCATTAAAGTCATTTAAGTTATAGCGACCTGCCATTAAATCGCTCATATGTACATCAATTGCCGCAAAGCCTGCACGGTCAAAGGCGGCTGCCATTTCTACGTGGCTGTTTACGCCTTGTTCACGCAATACGGCGACTTTTGGTTTTGCCCCTTTGGCAATGTAAGGGGCGGCAATATCTTCATTTGGGTGATAAGTTAAGAATGCTGATAAGCCTTTGTTGGTTGGATCTTTTTTCGCTTCAAATTCTTCATCGGCACATTCAGGATTATCACGTAAACGTTGCATTTGGTGGGTGAGTTCGGCCCAAATTCCACGCAATGCCGAACGTTTTTCGCTGAGTAATTTTTGGTTGCCGCGTGCGATTTCAATGCGATCATCGGTGATAACCGCACCGATTTCGTGTGTGATTGGCAATAAATCGTGGGCTTGTAAGATATCACGCACGGCACTTAATTCGCCCTCGGCAACTTGAATCACTGCCCCCAATTCTTCGTTGAATAATACGGCAAGATCATTGTCGCCTAATGCGGAAATATCCACTTCCACACCACAGTTACCGGCGAATGCCATTTCTGCCAAGGTGGTGATTAAACCGCCGTCTGAGCGGTCGTGATAAGCCAATAATTTACGTGCCGCCACAAGAGATTGCATTGCATTGAAGAAATTTTTCAATGTCGCTACGTTCACCACATCGGCAGGTTTATCGCCAAGTTGTTTGTAAACTTGAGCAAGGGCGGTCGCCCCAAGGCGATTTTTTCCTTCGCCCAAATCAATGAAGAGTAGGCGGGATACGCCTTTATCGGTGCGAAGTTGCGGTGTGACGGTTTTACGCACATCTTCCACGCGTGCAAATGCACTGATCACTAAAGAAAGAGGGGCGGTTACCGTTTTTTGTTCGCCATTTTCCTGCCAAGTAGTTTTCATTGACATTGAATCTTTCCCCACCGGAATGGTAAGACCCAATGCCGGACAAAGTTCTTCCCCCACCGCTTTTACGGCTTCGTAAAGACCGGCATCTTCACCGCAGTGGCCTGCGGCAGACATCCAGTTTGCGGAAAGTTTAATGCGTTTAATCTCGCCAATATTGGTGCCGGCAATGTTGGTAATGGATTCGGCAACCGCCAAACGTGCGGAAGCACCAAAATCAAGTAAGGCGACAGGCGCACGTTCGCCCATTGCCATTGCTTCACCGTGATAGCTATCAAGACTTGCGGTGGTAACAGCCACATCCGAGACCGGAATTTGCCACGGCCCGACCATTTGATCACGTGCGACCATACCGGTAACGGAGCGATCGCCAATGGTAATTAAGAAGGTTTTTTCTGCCACGACCGGCAAGCGTAATACACGGTGAAGGGCTTCTTTTAGTTCAATCCCTTCTTGTAAAACACGGGGATTTTCAACCGCACTTGATTGTACATTGCGGGTCATTTTCGGGGTTTTACCGAGTAGCACATTCATCGGTAAATCAATCGGATTATTATTGAAATGGCTATCGTGCAAAGTTAAATGTTTTTCTTCGGTCGCTTCGCCAATCACCGCGAATGGCGCACGCTCACGCTCACAAAGTGCGGTAAATAATTCAAGTTTTTCCGGTGCTACGGCTAAAACGTAGCGTTCTTGCGATTCGTTGCACCAAATTTCAAGTGGCGACATCCCTTTTTCATCACAAAGAATGGAACGTAAATCGAATTTGCCGCCACGTTCGCCATCGTGTACCAATTCCGGCATTGCGTTGGATAAGCCGCCTGCCCCCACATCGTGGATAAATAAAATCGGGTTGTCTTCGCCAAGTTGCCAACAGCGATCGATCACCTCTTGGCAACGGCGTTCCATTTCAGGGTTTTCACGTTGAACGGAAGCAAAATCCAAATCTTCTTTTGATTTGCCGCTATCCATTGAGGATGCCGCGCCACCGCCTAAACCGATATTCATTGCGGCACCGCCTAAGACAATGAGTTTTGCACCGACAGGAATGTCGCCTTTTTGCACGTGTTCGGCGCGGATATTGCCAATTCCGCCGGCAAGCATAATGGGTTTATGATAGCCACGCACTTCTTCGCCATTGAAACTGTTTACTTTTTCTTCATAAGTGCGGAAATAACCGAGCAATGCCGGACGACCAAATTCATTGTTGAATGCCGCCCCACCCAATGGGCCTTCAATCATAATATCGAGGGCTGAAGCAATGCGGTTTGGTTTAGAAAGCGGATTTTCCCAAGGTTGCTCAAAGTTTGGAATCATAAGGTTTGAGACGGAAAAACCGGTTAAACCGGCTTTTGGTTTTGCCCCACGACCGGTTGCACCTTCATCACGAATTTCACCGCCGGAACCGGTTGCCGCCCCCGGAAAAGGCGAAATGGCGGTCGGGTGATTGTGGGTTTCCACTTTCATTAAAATGTGGGTATCTTCATTGTGGTAACGGTATTGTCCGTCTTGATCGGCAAAGAAACGCCCGACTTTTGAACCTTCCATAACTGCCGCATTATCTTTATAAGCGGAAAGCACGAAATCAGGTGTTTTCTCAAAGGTGTTTTTGATCATTTTAAACAAGGATTTATCTTGTTTTTCACCATCAATTATCCAATCGGCGTTAAAGATTTTATGGCGACAATGTTCTGAGTTGGCTTGGGCGAACATATAGAGTTCAATATCGTTTGGGTTACGTCCAAGGGCGGTGAAATTGTCCACCAAATAATCAATTTCATCTTCCGCCAGTGCCAAGCCTAATTCAATATTTGCCCTTTCTAAGGCTTGACGACCGCCATTTAAAATATCCACTGTGGTGAAAGGTTTTGGGGCTTGATGACGGAATAAGATTTCCACCTCTTTTGCTTCACGCACCACGGTTTCCATCATTCGGTCGTGCAAAAGTGCGGTCAATTTTTCTTGCGTTTTTTCATTCAAAGGTTGGCTAAATTCAAAATAATACGCCAATCCCCGTTCAATACGTTCCACTTCTTTCAAACCACAATTATGGGCAATATCCGTTGCCTTTGATGACCAAGAAGAAATTGTGCCGATACGAGGAATCACAATAAAGGTTTCGCCTTTTGCTTCGTGTTCTGCCAAGGTTGGGCCGTAATGGAGCAGGGCTTTCAATTTGCTTTCCTGCTCGGTGGAAAGTGCCGTGTTGAGTTCCACAAAATGCACATATTCCGCATAGACGGATTTGACCGGCACATCATTTTGTCGGAATTTTTGCATTAAGCCATTAATACGGAATTCGGAAAGGGCAGGAGAGCCGCGGAAAATTTGAAACATAAGGATTCCCTTTGAGTCTGAATGGAAGTAAAAATTGCGCGCCATTATAAAGGAAAACACAGAAAACGAAAACGATTGCGTGGTGGTTTTTAGGGAATAAATTTGTTTCGATATTAATTGGATTTTCTATAATATATGAATATGTTGGCGTTGATACAAGTAATTTTATTTTTATGGAACTCAGTAACTAAAAGGAAAACAAACTAATGGCTGTTATCGGACCTCATGAGGGTAAAGAATTGGAATTAATGTTAAATAATCAAAAAAATATAGCACTTTTTTATAGTGATTATGATATTCCGGAAAGTTTTTTGCCTTATTTAGAAAATAATATATTTAAACTTAGAGTAGTTAATCCAGTAGATGAATTAAAGAATCCCTTTTCCTATAATATAATCTATAAAGACAAATACATAAAGGATGTAAACTACTTAGTGGAACTACTAAAAGAAGCGGCAGGGGAATTTAATCCTATGGTAGAAAGAGAAATAGGAAGACTATTGGGCTATGACAAGGATGATATAGAATTTTATATAACTAACTGTTATTCTAATGGGCTGTTTATATAAAACAATTATTCCTTTTAACGGTATAAATGGAGCAAATGATGTCTTATCAATCGGTATTGGATTTTTGGTTTAGCGAGCAGACAAAACCCTTTTGGTTCGCTAAAAGTGAGGAATTTGATCGCCAAATTCGGGAACAATTTTATGCCGTATGGCAACAGGCGGCACAGGCGGAATTAAGTCATTGGCGTGAAAGCCTAAAAGGGCGTTTGGCTGAAATTATCGTGTTGGATCAATTTTCCCGCAATTTACACCGCAATAGCCCTTTGGCATTTGCACAAGACAATATGGCGGTGGCATTGACGCAGGAAGCCATTAAACAGCCGGAATTTCCTTTGATGACGGTAAGTGAACGCCATTTTATGTTGATGCCGCTAATGCACAGTGAAAGCAAAGTTATTCACGCTGAAGCCGCCCGTTTATTTGAAAAATATTGCCCGCCGGAAACCTTAGATTTTGAATTAAAGCATAAAGTCATTATCGATCGCTTTGGGCGTTATCCACATCGTAACGAAGTGCTTGGACGAGAAAGCACCGCAGAAGAAATTGAATTTTTAACCCAACCCGGTTCGAGCTTTTAAAGCCAAATGTGAAAATAGTAAAGTTTAAACTTTGCTATTGTTCCCTTATGAATTAAGCGAAAGGTTGCAATTCCGGATTAATCGGTGTTTCCGCAAGGTTATTGACATAGTTACATAATGTGGCAAGACTTATGCCGAGAATCACATCAATGGCGTGTTCTTGAGTGTAACCCGCTTTAAAGAAAGTTTGTAACTGAGCCTCTGTTAGCTTGGCTTTTTGTAATATCACGGCAAGGGTGAAGCGTGCCAAGATATCAAGTTTGTGATCGCTTTCAATGCGTGCCGTTGCACGGATTTGATTAACTAATTCTTCTTCCAGTTTTAATGCTTTTAATGCAATTTTTGTGTGTCCCGCCACGCAGAAACCGCAACCATTGACCACGGCTGCTGTAATCTGTATTACTTCACGTTCTGTTGGGGTGAGACTGTTTCTGCCATTAATACCGCCCACTGTACGGTAGGTTTCTAAAGCGGTTGGGGCATTGGCTAATACACCGATAAGATTGGGAATAAATCCATTCGCATTTTTTACTGCATTTAATGCTTCTTTTGTTGCTTCAGGTGCGCTTTCAATAGTGTGAATGGTGAATTGTGACATAAAGTTCTCCTGTATAGGTTGCTAAAGTTATTTGTTTAGGTAGATATTATGTGAGTGTTTTAGATGAGGGAAAGAAATAAAGGCTATTTGATAGATGAAAAAGTTATAAAGTGCGGTTGAAAATAACGGCATTATGTAGCAAACGCACAAAGATAACGTAACGTGATTGGTAGAGACGCCCCACGCCGGCGTCCTTGTTGTTAATTTATTGCAATTGTTTGGGGTGTTGATAAGGACACGAGCGCGACGTTCCTTCGAGCCGCATTATTGGTACGCGACAATACAGAAAAATCATCAGGATTTTGACCGCACTTGGTCGTATCATTTGAGAAAATAACATTCTCTTTTTTCTTCTGCGACCAATATGGAGGCGTAATCGGTTCGCCAATCGCCAAGCACAATGCGTTTTTGGTTTTCGTATTGATGAATTGCCTCGCGGTGGGTATGTCCGTGAATTAACTGCGGAACATTAAATTGACGCATTGTTTGTTGTGTAAAAGGAAGATTGACATCCATAATTTCATTGGATTTGTGCATTTTATCCCGTTTGCTTTTGGCTCGAATTTTCTCGGCGATTTTTAACCGCACTTTTAAAGGTAAATGGAGAAACAGCCATTGTCGCCATTTTTGATGCACTTTTTGGCGAAATTGTTGATATTTCACATCATCGGTGCAGAGTGTATCGCCGTGGCAAAGCAGGGTGGGCGTGCCGTAAAGTTCGATGACTTGATAGTCCGGCAGTAAAATGATGCCGGTTTCTTTTGCAAAACCGTTGCCGATTAAGAAATCCCGATTCCCGTGAATAAAATAGCACGGGATACCTTTTTCGGTCACGTTTTTGATGGCACATTTGACTTGTTCGATTAACGCCGATTGCTCATCATCCCCAATCCAAAAATCAAATAAATCACCGAGAATGTAAATCCGTTCCGCATTTGGGGCGAGATTTTGCATAAAATCGAGGAAAAGTGCGGTCAATTTGGGTTGCGTTTCGCTAAGATGAAGGTCGGCGATGAAATAGGTTTTTTTCATAAAAATTCCGTAATTTTTGTTTAGATTAGCACAAAATCCCTTCATATTTGCTATACTTCGCCGAAATTTTCTCTCAGGGATTGATATGTTAAAAGCGGCTCGAATTATTATTATCACGATTTGTTGTATCCTTATTTGCGTGCTTGGCACGATTTATTCTTTTATTCGTTTTAAAAATCCAAGTAATGTAGGCGTGGTGGCACGTTGGTTCGGGCGTTTGTATCCGCTTTTCGGATTGCAGGTGGAACATCGTTTTCCGCCACATAAAGAAAATCTTGGGCGTGCGATTTATATCGGTAATCACCAAAATAACTACGATATGGTTACCATTTCTTATATGGTGCAGCCTAGAACGGTAAGTGTTGGGAAGAAAAGTCTGATTTGGATTCCGTTTTTTGGCATTTTGTATTGGGTAACGGGCAACATTTTTCTTGATCGTGAAAATCGCGCCAAAGCACATAGCACAATGACGCAGTTATCAGAACGTATTCATAAAGATAACCTTTCCGTTTGGATGTTTCCGGAAGGTACACGCAGCCGTGGGCGTGGGTTATTGCCGTTCAAAACGGGGGCGTTTTATGCGGCAGTGGCGGCAGGCGTACCCATTATTCCGGTGGTGTGTTCGACAACCCATAATAAAATCAATTTAAACCGTTGGCATAATGGCAAAGTGATTTGTGAAATGATGGAACCGATTGATACGACCGGTTATAGCAAAGAGACGGTGCGTGATCTGGCGATATATTGCCACGACTTGATGGAAAAACGCATTGCGGAATTAGATGCGGAAATTGCTCAAGCCGAAAAGGAAAGCCAAAATGCCTAAATTTTCCCGCCGTCAGTTGTTAAAAACAACGGTAATTTCCACCGCACTTGCCGCCGTGCCATCACCATTATTGGCTGCCTCCCGCCCGAAATTGGTTGTACCGCCGTTAATTGAGGTTCGCCGTGGTCGCCCGATAATTTTGACGATGGAAGAAATGGGCTACAAATTAGACGGTAAACATCAGGTGAGTGTGTGGGGATTCAACGGTAATTATTTAGGCCCGACCATTAAAATTAAATCAGGTAGCTTTGCAAAATTAAATTATCACAATAATTTACCGCAGCACGTTTCCCTTTCCATTCAGGGATTGCAAGCATCCGGCGAATTATTTGGTGGGGCGGCTCGGGTGTTGAAAAAAGGGGAATCTTGGTCGCCGATTGTGCCGATTGAACAACCTGCCACAACCTGTTGGTATCGTTCCGCCACTTTGGCAAATTCTGCTTATCAGACTTATCGTGGGCTGGTGGGAATGTGGTTGATTGAGGATGAGCAAAGTTTGAAATCGCCTCTTCCACGTAAATATGGTGTGGATGATATACCGCTCATTTTGCAGGATATGGAATTGAACGGTGATGGCTTGCAATTATTCAAACAAAATCAACCGCACTTTGTGGGAAACCGCTTATTGGTGAATGGTTTGGAAGCCCCTTATTTGGAGGTGCCGCGAGGTTGGGTGCGTTTGCGTTTGGTGAATGCATCGTTGGCACGGGCTTATGATTTACGGTTGAATAATGATCAAGAAATAATGATTATCGCCAAAGATCTCGGTTTTTTACCTCAAGGCAAAGTGGTGAAATCTTTCGTGTTAGCGCCGGGCGAACGTACGGAAATTTTAATTAATTTAACGGAAGGCGAGGGCGTATCCCTTATCACCGGACATAAACGGGGCATTTTCGATACCATCAAAAACGTGTTTTCTTCCGAAGGGGAGCTGGCGGATAACACCGTGCTTGAGTTACGTCCTCAAGGCGAATTTTCGGCATTTGCACAAAAAATGGATGTTCGGTTTGAGACAGATGCGGTTGCAATGCTGAAAGCAAATGTGGTGCAAGAACGTGAATTTGTATTAGACGTGACCAACGGCTTAATTAATCAAAAACGTTTTGATCCACGCCGTGTGGATGTGGTGGCGAAACAAGGAACGATAGAACGTTGGATTTTAACCGCTTCTTTACCGGTTGGCTTTAGTATTCAAGGGGCAAAATTTATTGTAGAAAGCAATGAACAGGGGGCGCCGGAAGAAAATGAGTTGGCGTGGAAAGATACGGTTTGGGTGAGAGGAAAAACGCAAATTTTAGTGCGTTTTGAAAAGCCCTCTTCCAATACTTATCCCTTTATTTTTGGTTCGTCCAACTTAATGTTGGCGGATATGGGCTGTATTGGTGTGCTGATCGTGCAGTAAAGTGCGGTCATTTTTATAAAAATTTAATCACAATTATTTTAAGGAAATAGAATGAAAAAATACTTAGGTTTAGTGTCGGTGGCAGCGTTTTTATTAAGCGGTGCGAATGTTGTGGTGGCAAAAGAAGCGGATAAGGCAAAGATGCAAAAATCAAATACGCCGGAAATTTATTTGTCTGTATTTGATGCCTCAAAAGGGCTTTTGACGGATCTGAATACTACGCAAGTTTCCCGTAGCAACCCCAATCTTCAACTTTGTTGGGCGGTGCAGGGTTCGTTTAGCAAAAAGGTGAATGTGATTGAAACAATGAAAGCGCCGGAAAAACAAACGATTGTTGCAAAAGGGGCGAAGGTGTCAAGTTCTGACGGGCGTAAAACCAATGTGATTCAAACTTCTTTAGAAAGTGCCAATCAGGGCAAAATCGTGGGCAACTGTTGGCGTTTTGATGAACAAGATCCAATCGGCAAATATACGTTACAGGTTCAAGTGATGAATAAATTCTATAAACCAATGTCATTTAGTGTGGTGAAGTAATCATTAACAAAAAGGGATAATAGCAGAATGTTATTATCCCTTTTTATTAGTAATGGGGGGGAGGCGTTTCCTCGGCTTGGCTGGCAATATTGGAGGGTTGAAAATCTTTTAATTTGCCTGCAATGTAACGTAATTGCATTTGCATTTTATCCATATCAAATTGTTGTTGAACTAATGCTTGGTTCAATTCCTCTAAAAGCTGTTCTTGAAATGCGACTTTTGTTTCAAGTTCGGCAATGCGATTTTCTAACATTTGTTGAATTTGCATAATTTTTCTCTAAATTTTAAAAAAAAGTTGAGAATAGGTTAAATCCGATTTAATCTATCCGGCACTTTTCTATTATAAAGGATTAATAAAAAATGTTAAAAATTCAAAAGTTATCATTTGCGGCATTGATGGTAAGTGCGGTCATTTCCGGCAGTGTTTTTGCCGATGAAAAAGCCGATGCTAAATTTAATGATGATGTTTCTTACGCATTAACCGCTTATTCAATGACACAAGCAAAATTAATGGCGGAACAAGGTGGCATAAAATTAAACGAAAGCCAAGTGAATAAAGCCGTTGCCGATGTGTTGAAAGGTGATTTGAACGAAGAAAAAATTGGTGAATTAGGCAAAACTTTAGAAAAATTTGAGCAAAAAATGATTGCCCAAGAACAGGCGAAAGCAAAAGAACTTGCTCAAAAAGCACAAGCGGAAGGGGATAAATATCGTGCCGATTTCGCTAAAAAAGACGGCGTGAAAACAACAAAATCCGGTTTGTTGTATCGCGTGGTTGAAGCCGGTAAAGGCGAAACAATTAAGCCGACAGATACCGTGAAGGTGCATTACACCGGTAAATTGCCAAATGGTGAGGTGTTCGACAGCTCTGTTGAGCGTGGTCAGCCAGCGGAGTTTCGTTTAAATCAAGTGGTCAAAGGTTGGACGGAAGGGCTTCAGTTAGTCAAAAAAGGCGGTAAAATTGAATTGGTGCTTCCACCGGAATTGGCTTATGGCAAACAAGGTGCAGGAGCTTCTATTCCACCTAATGCGACCCTTTATTTTGAAGTGGAAGTGTTAGACGTTAATCCTAAAGCAAAATAATTTATTTATTCGATCAAAGCACAGGCGTTGGCTTGTGCTTTTTTGTTCATTTTCAGCACCAAAAGTGCGGTTATTTTTAGCATAGATTTGGAACCTATTTATGTTACAGGATAAGCATATTTTCACGGATGAAGATCGCACAATTCTAAATTCTTACTATGCCGTGGTGGATGGCGTCAGTGCGCTTATCGGGGAGCATTGCGAGATTGTTTTACATTCTTTAGAAGATATTGAACATTCTGCAATCCGTATTGCCAACGGACATAACACAAATCGCCAAGTGGGATCGCCCATTACCGATTTTGCTTTACGTTCTTTACGTAATATGCAGAGTGAAAACGTCTCAAAACCTTATTTTACCCGCGCGAAAGGTAATGTATTGATGAAGTCGGTGACCATTGCAATTCGCAATAAAAATCAGCGAATGATAGGGTTACTTTGCATTAATATTAATTTGGATGCACCGATTTCACAATTTATTCAAGCCCTTATGCCGACCGTTGAAAGCGATGAAACCTCCACGGTGAATTTTGCCAGTTCTGTTGAAGATTTGGTGTCGCAGACGATTGAAAAAACCATTGAAGAAGTCAATGTGGATCGTTCACTGGCGAATAATAATAAAAATCGTCAAATTGTGATTTCTCTTTATGAAAAGGGCATTTTTGATATTAAAGATGCCATCAATTTAGTCGCGGAACGTTTGAATATTTCCCGTCACACTGTTTATCTTTATATTCGTCAAATTAAGCAAGAGCAGGAATAATGAACTACGTACTTGCAGTAAAAAGCCCGATTTACGGTAAGCAAAGTGCTTATCTTGCTTATCAATTTGCTGAAGCCTTGGTTGAAAAAGGGCATTGCATCACGCAAATTTTTTTCTTTCAAGAGGGCGTGAGCAATGGGAACGGGTTTGTTTATCCTGCTAATGATGAAGTGAATTTACAGCAACGTTGGCAAAGGCTTTCTCAAACTTATCATATTCCGTTGCATTTGTGCGTGGCGGCTTCCCAACGCCGTGGCGTGGTGGATCAAACCACGGCAAAATGCGAAGGAGAGGTCAATTTGGCAGAGGGGTTTGTGATTGCCGGTTTAGGTGAATTTATTGCGGCAACATTAAAAGCGGATAGAGTGATCACATTATGAAAATTGCTTTTTTATTTCGTTCTGCACCGCACGGTTCATCCAAGACAAGAGAAGGATTAGACGCACTATTGGCGGCAACGGCTTTTTGTGATGAGCAGGATATCGGTGTTTTTTTTGTGGATGACGGTGTACTCAATCTATTAAATGGACAGCAACCGGAACGGTTATTACAGAAAGATTTTGTTCGTACCTTCAAACTCTTGGATTTATATGACATTAATCAACGCTTTGTGTGCCAAGATTCGTTGGAAAAATTCGGTATAACCGAAAATGAATTGGTTTTATCCGCCGAAAAAATTGACCGTACTTTGTTGATGGCGAAGTTAAATCAAGCCGAAAAATTGCTGACGTTTTAAGGAATTAAAGATGCTTTATTGTTTTTCTCAAGCCGTTTATGACAAGGATGAATTGGTTAATTATCTTCGCACTGTCACAGAAAATGATGCAGTGCTACTTTGGCAAGATGGCGTATTGTTGGCGATAAAATTCCCTCAACTTTTTCAGCATTGCAAAGGACATTGCTTTGCCTTAGAGCAAGATATTTCAGCAAGAAATTTGACCGCACTTTTATCCAAAGAAAGCCAAGTACAACTGGTGTCTTTGGCGGATTTAGTGACGATTAGCGAGCAATTTTTCCCACAAATGGCGTTATAAATAATCCTCTCCCCCTATTCCTTTTCTTAACTAGGATTTTCGCATAAAATCTTATTGATTTGCCTAGGGCATTATGCTATATTCCGCACCCTCTTACATCTATCTTATGTAAGTAGGTTCGTCCCGAAAGGGTGTTTTTTTAAACTTAACGGAGCACTAATATGATCCAAGAACAGACTATGCTGGATGTTGCTGATAATTCAGGCGCTCGCAGCGTAATGTGTATCAAGGTTCTAGGTGGATCGCACCGTCGTTATGCTGCAATTGGCGACATCATCAAAATTACTGTGAAAGAAGCAATTCCACGCGGTAAAGTAAAAAAAGGTGATGTGTTAAAAGCAGTTGTTGTGCGCACCAAGAAGGGTGTTCGTCGCCCAGATGGATCAGTCATTCGCTTCGATGGTAACGCTTGTGTCATTTTAAACAATAACACAGAGCAACCTATCGGTACTCGTATTTTTGGACCGGTGACTCGTGAACTTCGTTCTGAGAAGTTTATGAAGATCATTTCTTTGGCACCAGAAGTACTGTAAGGAGAAGTGAGAAATGGCTGCAAAAATTCGTCAAAACGATGAAGTAATTGTGCTTGCCGGTAAAGATAAAGGCAAGCGTGGTAAGGTAACTAAAGTGTTACCAAATGGTAAAGTGTTTGTTGAAGGTGTCAACATTATCACTAAACACGAAAAACCGGTTCCTGCATTAGGTAAAGCCGGCGGTTTAGTGAAAAAAGAAGCGGCAATTGATGCTTCAAATGTTGCAATTTTCAACCCGAAAACAAACAAAGCTGACCGTGTAGGTTTTAGATTTGAAGACGGCAAAAAAGTCCGTTTCTTTAAATCTAACAATGAAATTATCTAACAAACTGGAGTAATGCGATGGCGAAACTGCATGATTACTACAGAGATCAAGTAGTAAGCGAATTAAAAAATAAATTCGGCTACAAATCTGTCATGCAAGTCCCACGAATCGAAAAGATTACCCTGAATATGGGTGTGGGTGAAGCATTGACCGACAAAAAATTGCTAGACAACGCAGTAGCGGATTTAACAGCAATTAGCGGTCAAAAACCTTTAGTAACTAAAGCTCGTAAATCTGTTGCCGGCTTTAAAATCCGTCAGGGATATCCAATCGGTTGTAAAGTAACACTACGCGGTGAGCGTATGTGGGAGTTCTTTGAACGTTTAATTACAATTGCTGTTCCACGTATTCGTGACTTCCGCGGTTTAAGTGCGAAATCATTTGATGGTCGTGGTAACTACAGCATGGGTGTGCGTGAACAAATCATCTTCCCTGAAATCGATTACGATAAAGTAGATCGTGTTCGTGGTTTAGATATCACTATCACAACTACTGCTAAGAATGATGAAGAAGGTCAAGCACTACTTGCTGCCTTTAATTTCCCATTCCGTAAATAAGGCAGGTTATAATGGCTAAACAATCAATGAAAGCACGCGATGTAAAACGCGTTAAATTGGCTGAAAAATTCTATGCAAAACGTGTAGAGTTGAAAAAAATCATTTCTGATGTAAATGCCTCTGATGAAGATCGTTGGAATGCAGTGTTAAAGTTACAAACTTTACCACGTGATTCAAGCCCGTCTCGTCAACGTAACCGTTGCCGCCAAACCGGACGTCCTCATGGCGTTCTTCGTAAGTTTGGTTTAAGCCGTATTAAGGTTCGTGAAGCTGCGATGCGCGGTGAAATTCCAGGCCTTAAAAAAGCTAGCTGGTAATAACCACTTTATTTTGGAATCGGAGAAAAAGTACAATGAGTATGCAAGATCCAATCGCAGATATGTTGACCCGTATTCGTAACGGTCAAGCTGCGAACAAAGTTGCGATCAGTATGCCTTCATCCAAGCTAAAAGTGGCAATCGCCAATGTATTAGCTGCTGAAGGTTATATCGAAAGCGTTAAAGTTTTAGAAGGTGTAAAACCTGAATTGGAAATTACTTTAAAATATTTCCAGGGCAAACCGGTTGTAGAAAGTATCCAACGTGTAAGCCGTCCCGGTCTTCGTATTTACAAACGTAAAGATGAATTACCAAAAGTTATGGGCGGTTTAGGTGTTGCTGTTGTTTCTACATCTAAAGGTGTTATGACTGACCGTGCAGCTCGTCAAGCGGGCCTAGGCGGTGAGATCATCTGTTATGTAGCTTAATAGAGAGGTAGGAAAATGTCTCGTGTTGCAAAAGCACCTGTTAATATTCCTGCCGGCGTTGATGTTAAACTCGACGGTCAGCTATTAACAGTAAAAGGTAAAAATGGCGAGTTATCTCGCACAATTCATAACTCAGTTGAAGTTAAACACGATAACGGTCAACTAACTTTCTCACCTCGTGAAGGTTTTGTTGAAGCAAATGCACAATCAGGTACAGCACGTGCGTTGATTAATGCAATGGTTATCGGCGTTACAGAAGGCTTCACGAAGAAATTAGTATTAGTCGGTGTTGGTTACAGAGCTCAACTTAAAGGCAATGTTGTTGCATTAAGTTTAGGTTACTCTCACCCGGTTGAGCATACTTTACCGGCAGGTATTACTGCTGAATGCCCTTCTCAAACCGAGATTGTATTGAAAGGTGCAGATAAACAGTTAATCGGTCAAGTTGCAGCAGATATTCGTGCTTATCGCCGTCCTGAGCCTTATAAAGGTAAAGGGGTACGTTACTCTGATGAAGTAGTACGTATTAAAGAGGCTAAGAAGAAATAATTAAGGTAACACTATGGATAAGAAATCAGCTCGTATCCGTCGTGCAGCTCGTGCACGTCATATGATGAGAGAGCAGGGTGTAACCCGTTTGGTTATTCACCGTACTCCACGTCATATCTATGCACAAGTTATTGCACCAAACGGTTCAGAAGTGCTTGCCGCTGCTTCAACTGTTGAGAAAGCAATTCGTGAGCAAGTAAAATACACCGGCAACAAAGATGCCGCTGCAGTAGTTGGAAAAACCGTTGCAGAACGTGCATTAGCAAAAGGTATTCAAGCGGTTGCGTTTGATCGTTCCGGTTTTAAATATCATGGTCGTGTCCAAACTTTAGCGGACGCTGCTCGTGAAGCTGGTCTACAGTTCTAATGAGGTAAATTGAGATGTCAAACATCGAAAAACAAGTTGGTGAACTGCAAGAGAAGCTAATCGCAGTAAACCGTGTATCAAAAACTGTAAAAGGTGGTCGTATTATGAGCTTTACTGCGTTAACCGTAGTAGGTGATGGTAACGGTCGCGTAGGTTTTGGTTATGGTAAAGCACGCGAAGTTCCGGCAGCGATCCAAAAAGCGATGGAAAAAGCACGTCGCAATATGATTAATGTTGCTTTAAATGAAGGTACATTACAACACCCGGTTAAAGGTGTTCATACCGGTTCCCGCGTATTTATGCAACCTGCCAGTGAAGGTACAGGTATCATCGCAGGTGGTGCAATGCGTGCGGTTTTAGAAGTTGCCGGTGTACGTAACGTTCTTTCTAAAGCGTATGGTTCTACAAACCCAATCAACGTTGTTCGTGCAACTATTGATGCATTAGCAAATATGAAATCACCAGAAATGGTTGCTGCGAAACGCGGTAAAACTGTTGATGAAATTTTGGGGTAATTTATTATGGCTAAAACTATTAAAGTAACACAAGTTCGTAGCGCAATTGCTCGTTTACCGAAGCATAAAGCTACCTTGCGTGGTCTTGGTCTTCGCCATATGCACCACACTGTTGAGTTAATTGATACGCCTGCAGTACGTGGTATGATTAACCAAGTTTCATACATGGTTAAAGTGGAGGAGTAAGAGATGCGTTTAAATACTCTATCTCCGGCTGAAGGTGCGAAGCATAGTGCTAAACGCCTTGGCCGTGGTATTGGTTCAGGATTAGGCAAGACTGGTGGTCGTGGCCATAAAGGTCAAAAATCTCGTACTGGAGGCGGTGTTCGTCGCGGTTTCGAGGGTGGTCAAATGCCTTTATACCGTCGTTTACCGAAATTTGGTTTTACATCAATGAAGGCTGCTGTAACAGCAGAAGTTCGTTTGAATGAATTAACTAAAGTAGAAGGTAATGTGGTAACTTTAGAAACCTTAAAAGCAGCGAATGTTTTAACTAAAGATATTCAATTTGCTAAAGTTATTTTGGCTGGTGAAGTGAAGTCTGCAGTTACAGTTCGTGGTCTAGGCGTGACTAAAGGCGCAAAAGCAGCTATTGAAGCTGCTGGCGGTTCAGTTGAGGAATAATTAGCAGATGGCTAAACAACCAGGTTATCAAACCAGAAGTACTAATAGTGGTAAAAGTGAACTGAGAAGTAGATTACTTTTTGTTTTGGGTGCACTGATTATTTATCGTATTGGTTCCTTTATTCCGGTTCCTGGTATTGATGCAGCCGTACTTGCGCAATTAGTTGAACAGCAAAAAGGCACCATCATTGATATGTTTAATATGTTCTCTGGTGGTGCATTAAGCCGAGCTTCAATTCTCGCATTAGGTATTATGCCATACATCTCGGCATCTATTGTGATTCAGTTGTTAGCAACGGTTTCCCCTGCATTAGCTGAGTTGAAGAAGGAAGGTGCGGCAGGTCAAAGAAAAATTACAAAGTATACACGTTATGCTACTGTGGTTTTTGCGACGATCCAAGCTGTTGCTATTTCTACAGGTTTACCAAATATGCTACCTGGACTGGTTCCAAATGCGGGATTCAGTTTTTATTTTACTTCTGTAGTAAGTCTAGTAACCGGTACTGTGTTTCTGATGTGGTTAGGTGAACAAATTACAGAAAGAGGAATTGGAAATGGTATTTCAATTCTTGTTTTTGGTGGTATTGTGGCCGGTTTACCTTCAGCAATATTGCAAACAATTGAACAGGCTCGTCAAGGGCAAATGCATCCATTGGTTCTTTTACTGATTGCTGCGATTGTTTTTGCAGTGACTTATTTTGTTGTTTTCGTAGAAAGAGGACAACGTCGGATTAGAATTGAGTATGCTAAACGTCAACAAGGTCGTCAGATTTTAGGTGGACACTCAACACACTTACCATTAAAAGTTAATATGGCAAATGTAATGCCTGCAATTTTTGCTTCAAGCATTATTTTATTTCCGGCTACGTTAACGCAATGGTTTGGTCAAAATGATAAATTTGAATGGTTAAATAATTTATCAATGTTGTTGAATCCCGGACAGCCTTTGTATTTACTTGTTTATGCAATAGCAATTATCTTCTTCAGTTTCTTCTATACGGGGATGCAGTATAACCCGCGTGATACGGCAGATAATTTAAAGAAATCTGGTGCATTTATTCCAGGAATTAGACCGGGTGAACAAACATCTCGTTACATTGATAAAGTAATGACTCGCCTAACTTTGATTGGTGGTCTTTATGTAACGTTTGTGTGTTTAGTCCCTTATATTATGACATCGGCTTGGGATGTGAAGTTTTATTTCGGTGGTACATCTCTTTTAATCGTTGTCGTTGTAATTATGGATTTCATCGTGCAAGTTCAGAGTCACTTAATGTCGTCTCAATATGAATCTGCGTTGAAAAAAGCAAACCTTAAGGGTTTAGGACAGTAATTGTCCATCTAACATAGAAAGGATAAGCAATGAAAGTTCGTGCTTCCGTAAAGAAAATGTGTCGTAACTGTAAAATTGTTAAACGTGAAGGTGTTGTGCGTGTATTATGCAGTGACCCTAAACATAAACAACGTCAAGGTTAATTGATAATTTTCTTGCAAAGAACCAGTTGAGCAGTTATACTGCTCAGCTCATTTATGTCCTTGGCATTCTGTTTGAGTATCCTGAAAACGGGCTTTTCAAGATCAGTTTGCCAATTAATTAAAAATAGGAGTGCATAGTGGCCCGTATTGCAGGCATTAACATTCCTGATCATAAACATACTGTAATTGCGTTAACTGCAATTTATGGTATCGGTAAGACTCGTTCAAAAGCTATCTGTGCTGCTGCGGGTATTGCTGAAGATGTCAAGATCAGAGAATTGTCTGAAGAGCAGATTGACAAACTGCGTGACGAAGTTGGTAAATTTACCGTTGAGGGTGACTTACGTCGTGAAGTGACACTAAACATCAAACGTCTATTAGACTTAGGTTGTTACCGTGGTTTACGTCATCGTCGTAGTTTACCGGTACGTGGTCAACGTACTAAAACTAATGCGCGTACCCGTAAGGGTCCTCGTAAGCCGATCAAAAAATAGTCGGGGTAAATAATGGCTAAAACACCAGTTCGTGCACGTAAACGTGTAAAAAAACAAGTTGTAGATGGCGTTGCACATATTCACGCATCTTTCAATAATACAATCGTTACTATTACCGACCGCCAAGGCAACGCTCTAGCATGGGCAACTGCAGGTGGTTCAGGTTTCCGTGGTTCTCGCAAATCAACTCCATTCGCTGCACAAGTTGCAGCAGAGCGTTGTGCTGAAATCGTTAAAGAATTCGGCTTAAAGAACTTGGAAGTTATGGTTAAAGGTCCGGGGCCGGGTCGTGAATCAACAATCCGTGCATTGAATGCAGCGGGTTTTCGTATCACGAATATTACTGATGTGACTCCGATTCCTCATAACGGTTGTCGTCCACCGAAAAAACGTCGTGTTTAATGGCGTAATAGGATAGTTGGAGAAAGAAAATGGCAAGATATTTGGGTCCTAAACTCAAGCTCAGCCGTCGTGAAGGCACTGATTTATTCCTTAAATCAGGCGTGCGTGCGATTGATTCAAAATGTAAAATTGATACAGCACCAGGTCAACATGGGGCTCGTAAACCGCGTTTGTCTGACTATGGTAGTCAATTACGTGAAAAACAAAAAGTTCGTCGTATCTATGGTATTTTAGAGCGTCAATTCCGTAACTACTATAAAGAAGCAAACCGTTTAAAAGGTAACACCGGTGAGAATCTACTTGTGTTACTAGAAGGTAGATTGGATAACGTTGTTTATCGCATGGGATTTGCTGCAACTCGTGCAGAGGCTCGTCAATTAGTGAGTCATAAAGCGATTGTTGTAAATGGTCGTGTTGTTAACATTCCATCTTTCCAAGTTTCAGTTAATGATGTTATTGCTGTTCGTGAGAAATCCAAAAAACAAGCACGTATTAAAGCATCTTTAGAATTAGCAGAACAAAGAGAAAAACCAACTTGGTTGGAAGTTGATTCTGCAAAAATGGAAGGTGTGTTTAAGCGTGTTCCTGAGCGTTCTGATTTATCAGCAGACATTAACGAACATCTGATCGTTGAGCTTTACTCTAAATAATAGTTAAGCTTAAAACTAGAGAGAGGATAAAATGCAGGGTTCTGTTACAGAATTTTTAAAACCACGCTTAGTAGATATTGAGCAAATTAGCCCAACTCATGCTAAGGTGATCCTTGAACCGTTAGAACGTGGCTTTGGTCATACTTTAGGTAATGCATTACGTCGTATCCTTCTATCTTCAATGCCGGGTTGTGCGGTAACTGAAGTTGAGATTGAAGGTGTATTGCATGAATACAGTAGTAAGGAAGGTATTCACGAAGATATTCAAGATGTCCTTTTAAACCTTAAAGGTCTAGCGGTTAAAGTACAGAATAAAAATGATGTTATTCTGACGCTAAATAAATCTGGAATTGGCCCTGTTGTTGCAGCGGACATCGTTCACGATGACGATGTTGAAATTGTAAATCCGGATCACGTAATTTGTCATCTAACGGATGAAAACGTATCTATTAATATGCGTATTCGTGTCCAAAGAGGTAGAGGATATGTTCCGGCTTCAGCCCGTACTCAAGAAGATGAGCGTCCTATTGGTCGTTTACTTGTAGATGCTTGTTACAGCCCTGTCGAACGCATTTCCTATAATGTTTTGGCAGCACGTGTTGAACAGCGTACAGACTTAGATAAATTGGTTATTGAGTTAGAGACAAACGGTACGTTGGATCCTGAAGAAGCAATTCGTCGTGCAGCAACAATCTTAGCAGAGCAACTTGATGCATTCGTTGATTTGCGTGATGTTCGTCAACCAGAAGTCAAGGAAGAAAAACCGGAGTTTGATCCGATTTTATTACGTCCTGTTGATGACTTAGAGTTGACAGTTCGTTCTGCTAACTGTTTGAAAGCAGAAACAATTCACTATATCGGTGACTTAGTTCAACGTACAGAAGTTGAGTTATTAAAAACACCTAATCTTGGTAAGAAATCGCTTACTGAAATTAAGGATGTGCTTGCTTCTAGAGGCTTGTCACTTGGTATGCGCCTTGAAAATTGGCCACCAGCAAGTATTGCTGAAGACTAGTTTGGTCATAGGTTAAGATTTTTCTGAGAAGGATAAGATCATGCGCCATCGTAAGAGTGGTCGTCAACTAAACCGTAATAGTAGTCATCGCCAAGCGATGTTCCGTAATTTAGCAAGTGCTTTAGTTAGTCACGAAATTATCAAAACTACTTTGCCTAAAGCTAAAGAATTACGTCGTGTAGTTGAGCCGTTAATTACATTAGCAAAAGAAGATAGCGTTGCAAACCGTCGTTTAGCATTCGCTCGTACCCGTAACATCGAAACTGTTGCGAAGTTATTCAATGAATTAGGTCCACGTTTTGCTCAACGTGCAGGTGGTTACACCCGTATCTTGAAATGTGGTTTCCGTGCAGGCGATAATGCACCAATGGCTTATATTGAGTTAGTTGATCGCCCTGAAGTTGCAGAAGCAGCTGAATAATTATTTATAAAAAAATAAAAGCCAATAGTTGTTACTATTGGCTTTTTTATTGATTATTGCTTTTCCTTTTCCTTTTCCTTTTCCTTTTCCTTTTCCTTTTCCTTTTCCTTTTCCTTTTCCTTCCAGCTTGCCCTTAATTGAAATTAGGAAATCTCAATGTAAAAAACGATAGTGAACCTATTTAAATTTCATTGTTAATTTCTACGCTAACTTTAAAATTATGCCTAATGATCTCATTGTGAATATAAGCTACCTTTAAATAGTCATTAGGTGTCGTATCCAAAAATTAAGCCCCTAATTAGTTAATCACTAACTAGGGGCTTAATATGAAAAGATCTAAAGTGCGGTTGAAATTACCAGCCTTTTACAACACCGTCTTTAAAGTGTTTTTTTGCTTCTTCATATACTTCTTCTGTTTGATATGCTTTCACAAAATCTTGGATTGCTTTGCTATCTTTATTATCCGTACGGGCAACAATGATATTTACATATGGGGAATCTTTGTCTTCCACAAAAACGCCATTGTCTTGAGCATTTAAGCCTACCTGACCCGCATAAGTATTATTGACTACGGCTAAATCCACATCATCCAATGCACGCGCGGCAACAGAAGTATCGACTTCTGAAATTTTCAGATTTTTAGGATTTTCAGCAATGTCTAATACGGTTGAAAGCAGATTATTAGCATCTTTTAATTTAATTAGCCCTTGTTTTTCAAGAAGAATCAATGCGCGACCACGATTGCTCGGATCATTTGGAACAACCACTTTTGCCCCTTCTTGTAATTCATTTACATTCTTGATTTTTTTAGAATAGCCGGCTAATGGATAGACGAAAGTATTGCCGACAATCACTAAATTATCGAGATTTTTTGCTTTCGCATCTTCGTCTAAATAAGGTTTGTGTTGCATTGCGTTGGCATCTAAATCGCCTTTAGATACGGCTGTATTTGGTAAGGCATAATCATTGAAAAGAACAAACTCAACATTCAAGTTGTATTTATCCTTGGCGACTTTCGCTGCTGTTTCTGCGACTTGATGCTCAGGGCCTGCCATTACACCCACTTTAATTGAAGTTGAGCCAGCCGTCTCAGTTTTTTTGTCATCTTTACAACCTGTTAAAACAAGCGCTGAGGCAATAGCCGTGATTGCGAATAAATTTTTTAGTTTCATAATGTTTCCTTGTGTGAGTTTAAGAAATGATTAACGATGATCAACCCGTTTCGCAAGGGTATCACCAAGTTTTTGGCTAATCATTACAATTGCAACAATCACAATGGTAGCCGCCCAAGTTACGTAAGGCATATTACGATATACACCGTAGTTAATCGCCAAACTGCCTAATCCGCCACCACCTTGCGTCCCTGCCATTGCGGTGTAACCGATTAACGTCACAAAAGTAAGTGTGATAGCATTGATGATGGTTGGTAGCGATTCAGGTAAATAGAATTTACGAATAATTTGCCAATGGGTTGCGCCCATTGCTTTGGCAGTTTCGGTTAGTCCGGCGGGAATTTCAAAAAGTGCATTACTGGTTAATCTGGCAAAGAAAGGGGTTGCCGCCGCACTTAATGAAACAATTGCTGCATTAGAACCAATACTTCCGCCCGGTAACAGCCAGCTGGTTAATGGAATGAGTGCCAATAACAAAATGATGTAAGGAATAGAACGACCAATATTAATAATAATATTTAAAAAGGCGTTAAGTTTCTTATTTTCTAATATTGCCCTTTTATTTGTTAAAAATGTTAAAAAACCGATGGGTAACCCGAGCAATACCGCAATTAAGGTTGAAAGGACCGACATATACACCGTTTCAAGGGTAGAAACCGCGAGAAGGCTTGCAAATCGGTCCGGAAATTGATGACCAAGCATTGTCAATAAATCATTGAACATAACCGAGAACCTCCACGCGTACATTGTTTTCCATTAAATAAATTTTAGTTTGAGTGATGGCATCTTCATCACCTTCCACCTCTGCAATGGTATAGCCAAATTTCACTCCACCGGCATAGTCAATTTGTGAAGTAAGAATACTGAGTTCCACGCCAAATTTTTTGGATGCCTGTGAAAGTAAAGGGGCATCCACGGAGCGACCGGTAAATTCAAATTTAATGATAGGGTAAGCCTTGCTGTGTTTTGGTGTATCGGTAAGATTGGATAAATATTCATCAGGCAGCGTAATGTGAAATGTTGAACTGATAAATTCTTGTGCCAGTTGAGTTTTCGGATTCGAGAAAATCTCACCAACCGTACCTTGCTCCACTAAGCGGCCTTTATCAATCACCGCCACCTGATCACAAATTTGTTTCACCACTTCCATTTCGTGTGTGATCAGTAAAATGGTGATACCTAAAGTGCGGTTAATTTCTTTTAATAATTTTAGAATGGATTGTGTGGTCGCTGGATCAAGTGCGCTCGTTGCTTCATCGCATAACAACACTTTCGGATCGCTTGCCAAGGCACGTGCAATTGCCACGCGTTGTTTTTGACCGCCGGAAAGATTGGACGGATAAGCATCACGTTTATCATTTAACCCCACGAGAGTTAAAAGTGCGGTTATTTTTTCTTGAATTTTTGCTTTCGGTAAACCTTCTAATTCTAACGGTAATGCCACATTCTCAAAGACAGTGCGTGAGGTTAATAGGTTGAAATGCTGGAAAATCATCCCGATTTGTCGGCGGGCGCGAATGAGTTCACGATTGGATAATTGGGTGAGGTCGATACCGTCAACAACGACAGAACCACTGCTTGGTTTCTCCAACAAATTGACACAACGAATTAACGTACTTTTCCCTGCACCGGATGCGCCAATGACACCACAAATTTGACCTTTCTCGACTTTTAACGACACGTTATCAAGTGCGGTCAATTTCTTGCCCTGCAGCTCAAAAATCTTCGTAATATTATTTAGCTTAATCATATAAGCCCTTGTTCTTTATTGCTTTTAAACCTGTTTCGGTATTCTAGACGTCTAGATCGCCGTGTCAATATGTTGGGGAATCTTTTTTAGACGGATTAATTATGGGTTAGTCGTTAGGGGTATAATTGATGAGGCGAAGGAGATGACATTTGGGGAAGATTGCCATATAAGCGATTTATATGGCATTCCATTCCCTATGATTTTGTATTTAATGTTGAGATAGCCTCGGTTAAGTGAACAACCGGATTTTCAGAGAACATAAATTTATCCACATCAATTTCAAAATCATCATTTGCACCATTAAAGAGCATTTGTTTAGTGTGTTCAAGGTGTGTCCACATAGCAATTTTAGCGGCTTGTGAGTCTTTATTTTTCAAGGCGTTCAAGATGGCATCGTGTTCTTCACACCAACTATCAATCGATTTTGCATCAATATGTTCGTGTAATTTTAACCAATAAGGATTAAGTACCCGTTGACGCCACATTTCTTGCACAATGGTGATTAATGCACTATTGCGTGTGATTTGCGCGATTTTTGAATGGAATTTAAAGTCCCATTCTGAATCACGAAACCGATCTTCCTGTCGGGCATTTTTTTGAATTTCCATTAACTCAATAATATCTTCTTTTGTGGCTTGACTTGCTGCAAATTCAGCAACAATGGGTTCAACGAGCTGTCTTGCCTGTAGTAACTCGAAAGGCCCACATTCAGCAAATTCTAAACCACGACTTTGATTTAAATATTCCGTATGCGTTTTCGGAGAGGATGAAATGACGTGAATACCGGAACCTTTTTTCACTTCAACAAAACCTTCAACTTCAAGCATAATGATAGCTTCACGAACAACGGTTCGACTAACGTTCATTTCTTCACAAATTAGTCGCTCGGGTGGGAGTTTTTCTCCAACTTTGTATATTCCTGAAGTAATGCTTTGCTTTAATTTTTGTGCAAGTTGTTGATATAACCTTTGATTATCAGACCATTCCATAGTTTTTTTTACTGTTAAAAATAATGCGAGATTATAACATAGATCTTAATGCTTCTTGTAATACAACTTACCGGGTTTGATAGACCCGGTAAGTTGTGGAGGTATCATAATCCGAGCAGATTAGGTAGAAATAAGGAAAGTTGAGGCACGTAAGTGACTAAAAATAGCGTGACTAATAACACAATGAAGAATGGCAACATTGGCTTTATGAGATCTTGTAATTTAACGCCGGAAACAGAGCAACCAACAAATAAAGCACTGCCGACAGGTGGGGTACAAAGACCGATACAAAGATTAAAAATCATCATAATACCAAAATGAACGGGATCCATTCCTAGTTCTTTTACAATAGGCAGGAAGATTGGGGTAAAGATTAACACAGCCGGGGTCATATCCATAAATATGCCAATAACAAGTAATAAGATATTGATGATGAATAAAATAACAATTAAGTTATCTGACAGACTTGTGAGCAGATCATTTACCATATATGGGATGTCTGCATTTGTCATTGCCCAAGACATTGCCACTGACACACCAATTAAAAATAACACGATAGATGTGGTAACAACGGAATCCAAGATAATTCGGGGTAAGTCTTTCCATTTTATTTCACGATAAATCAAAACGGATAAGATGAAGGTATAGACTACGGCAATCGCAGAGGCTTCGGTTGCAGTAAATACGCCACCCAAAATTCCGCCCATGACAATGATGACCATTAGCATACTGGGAATTGCATCAACCGCGTATTTTATAACCATTGCGAATGTTGGTTTTTCAGATACGGGGTAATGCCTTTTTTTAGAGATAACATAATTGACAACCATAATCCCTAACCCCATCAAAATTCCGGGGATATATCCTGCCATAAATAAAGTTGCAACTGAGATACCGCCTGCCGTTAGTGCATAAACAATCATAACGTTTGAGGGCGGAATTAATAATCCGGTAATACAAGAAGAAACATTGATTGCTGCAGAATAAGACGGATCATACCCTGCTTTCTTTTGTAATGGCGCCATTGTGCCACCTACCGCCGCGGCAGCCGCTACTGCTGAACCGGAAATTGAACCAAACATCATATTTGCCAGCACATTGACGTGTCCTAGCGAACCCGGAATTCGCCCTACTAAAACTTGTGAGAAATTAATTAATCGGGTTGCAATACCACCGCTATTCATTAATGAACCGGCTAAAATAAAAAACGGAATGGCTAATAAAGAAAAACTATCAAGCCCTGTTGCGATTTTTTGTCCCGATACAATCATCACCGTATCCGGAGGAAGCATAAAAGAGGCGGCGGCTAATGTGGCTATACCGATTGAAAAAGAAATCGGGATGCCTAAAAAGACAAGAACAAAGAAAGATAAAAACATCACGGAAGGAACAAACCATTCCCAAGAAAATAACCATTCCATTATTTATTCTCCTTTAAGGAAAAAATATTCTCGATTAAAAATAATGCACTATAAAAGAGCATTAATATTCCGCTTAACGGTAAGGCAACGTAGATATAAGCCATTGGGATTTGCATTGAGGGGGAGATTTGTCCGGAGGCATAAACATTTCCAATAAGCGTGAAACCTCCAAATACCATTACCCCTAGAGAAAAAGTGAAAATGCAGAGATTGATGAAGATGTTGCTAATGGCTTTTTTCTTGTGGGTTAGATTATGGGTAAACAAATCAATTGAAAGGTGTTTTTGTAAACCTACAGTGTAAGCTGCCCCTAATAATCCTACCCAGATCATACTAAATCGGGCAATTTCATCGGTGACGGTACTTGGTATATGTAATACATATCGGCTGAATACTTGCCAAGTAACACAAATAACCAGTAATACCATCACAATAATTGAGAATGTCGAGATAAATTTATCTACCGGTTTTTTTATTTTTTCTAATTGCATAGCGTACGCTCCAAATTTTCAAATAAGTCAAATATCTCTCCACTACAAACAAGAGGAGAGATTAACCTTATTTCTTTCCTTCCTGTTTTATGGCTTCAATAATGTCGGATAAATCAGGATTTTTAGCGAAGTCATCATAGAGTGGTTTTAATGCATCACGGAATGGCTGTTTATCAACTTGAATAAAGGTAGCACCGGTTTTTTGAGCCGACTCTTTTGCTCTCGCCACCTCTTTATCCCAAAGTTCTTGCTGATAGATTTCTGAGTTTTTTGCCGCTTCCTGTAGGATTTTTCTTTGATTTTCATCCAGTTTATTCCACGTTTTACTCGCAATGATTAAGTAGTCAGGAACATTGGTATGTTGATCTTCAATGTAATATTTTGCCACTTCAACGTGTCGGGTTTGTTCATAAGAAGGAATATTATTTTCTGCACCATCAATAACGCCTTGTTGAAGTGCGGTATAAACTTCCCCAAATGGAATTGGTGCGGGTGAGCCACCTAGCAGTTCGATAAGTTTATTGGTCGTTGGTGTCGATACCACTCTAATTTTCATCCCCTTCATATCGGCAGGTGAATGGATTGGTTTTTTGGCATAGAAACTGCGTGTTCCTGCGACATAAGAAGCTAATACATTAAATCCGCTGTTTTGTGTTTTATCCGTAATTTTTTTACCAATATCACCGAATAATACGCGTTTGAAATGTTCTTCATTATCAAATAAATACGGCGTGCTAAAAATAGAAAATTCTTTAACAAAAGACTCCATTTCACTGGCACTTGCTTTTGTCATATCTAAGGCATCATTTTGGATAAGCTCCACCGTTTCTCTTGGGCCGCCCATTTGTCCGCTAGGATAAATCCGAATTTTTAGTTCACCATTTGATTTTTCTTGTACTTCTTTTGCCATTTTATCCAAGGCTTGGTGAACCACGTGGGTTTGATCGAGATTATGTGCTAATTTCAACACTACTTTTTTAGCAAATACGTTATTAGAAAGGGATAACATTGGCAATGCAACGCATAAGCCGGATAAGATAAATTTTTTGAGTTTCATAGTGATCTCCATTATGTTGTATGACAAGAGGATTTTGTATCTCTTTATGTATGCTAATTGAGATTAAAGAACTATCTCTCAGTAACTTACAGCGCAATGGTATCATTTTATTTTTATAAATATCATACAAATTTTTCGTTTTGTGACAACGATCACAAAAAAAAGCTATTAATTTTATTTAATTGGTATAACATATTGTGTGAATGAATTATATGTTCGTTATAGGAGAGAAAGTAATGAAAAGTTTTATGACTGAAGATTTTTTATTAGATACAGATTTTGCTAAGGACTTGTTTTTTAGCTATGCCAAAGATCAACCTATTTTTGACTACCATTGCCATTTGCCTCCACAACAGATAGCAGAGAATTATCGGTTTAAAAATTTGTATGATATTTGGCTTAAAGGTGATCACTATAAATGGCGGGCTATGCGAAGTCATGGTGTAGATGAGAAGTTTTGTACCGGAAGTGCGGTCGATTTTGACAAATTTTTAGCGTGGTGTGAAACCGTGCCTCATACAATTGGCAATCCCCTTTATCATTGGACGCATTTAGAATTAAGACGTCCATTTGGTATTCGTAATAAATTGTTATCACCGGATACTGCTAGGGAGATCTGGGATCAATGTAATACCTTGTTACAACAAGATGATTTTTCCGCCAAAGGGATCATTAAACAAATGAATGTGAAATTTATTGGTACGACAGATGATCCTATTGATGATCTTCATTATCACGAAATGATTGCTCAAGATAACAACTTCCAAACTAAAGTTGCACCAAGTTTTAGGCCTGATAAAGCATTCAATATTGAATTAGAAACCTTTACCGAATATCTGCATTTGCTGGGGGAAAAGGCAAATATTGAAATTTCTTCGTTTAATACGCTTTGCCAAGCCTTGGCTTCACGTATTGATTATTTTGCCGCCCACGGATGTAAAGTCTCGGATCACGCGCTTGATGTGGTTTTATATTGTGATGCCAATGAATCGGAATTAGACCAAATTTTGCAGGAAAAATTATCCGGAAAAGCATTAAGCGAAGTACAAATTGCAAAATTTAAAACTGCCGTTTTAGTTTTTCTGGGTCACGAATATCATAAAAGAAATTGGGTTCAACAATATCATATTGGTGCGCTGCGTAATACAAACAGTTTAATGTTTTCTCAGTTAGGGGCGGATACCGGTTTTGATTCGATTAATGATGCGTCGGTAGCACAACCCTTGGCAAAATTATTAAATGCGCAAGCTAAAAATAATCGGTTACCTAAAACGATTTTATATTGTTTAAACCCGCGGGATAACGAAGTATTGGCAACAATGCTGGGGAATTTCCAACAAGGCGGCATTAAATCCAAAATGCAGTTTGGTTCCGGTTGGTGGTTTAACGATCAAAAAGACGGAATGATCAGTCAAATGACCCAACTTAGCCAATTAGGTTTATTGAGCCATTTTGTGGGAATGTTAACCGATAGTCGTAGTTTTCTTTCTTATACCCGTCACGAATATTTCCGCCGTATTTTATGCCAAATGATAGGACATTGGGTGCGTGATGGTGAAGCGCCGGCAGATATTAAACTGTTAGGTGAAATGGTTTCAAATATTTGTTTTAACAACGCCAAAAATTATTTTGAAATTGAATTAAATTAAGAAGGAATACGATGATGCAAACATTAAATAGAACAAATTTCCCCGGTCCACAATATCCCACTCGAATTATTCAATTTGGTGAAGGTAATTTTTTACGGGCTTTTATTGATTGGCAAATTGATTTATTGAATGAAAAAACGGATTTTAATTCGGGCATAGCGATTGTTCGTCCGATTAATTCTGAATTTCCGCCTTCGTTAAATACACAAGACGGACTTTACACTGCGGTAATCCGCGGATTAGATGAACAGGGAAATACCGTAAAACAATCACGTATTATTCGTTCGGTGAATGAAGAGATTAATATTTATCATCAATTTGATGAGTATTTAAAATTGGCACACAATCCGGATATTACGATGATTTTCTCCAATACAACGGAAGCCGGAATTAGTTATCACGAAAATGATCGTTTTGATGATCGCCCACCGGTGAGTTATCCGGCTAAATTAACGCGTTTACTATACGAGCGTTTTGATGTTTTGGGCAAAAATGCACCGGGATTTATTATTTTGCCTTGTGAATTAATTGATTATAACGGTGAACAATTAAAAACGCTTGTTTTGCGTTATGCAAAAGAATGGGAACTTTCTCAGGCATTTCTTGATTGGCTTGAGGCTAAAAATACATTTTGTTCGACCTTAGTCGATCGCATTGTAACCGGTTACCCAAGAGCCGAAGCTGAAATGTTGGAAACGGAATTAGGCTATCGGGATGCCTTTTTAGATACGGCAGAATATTTCTATTTGTTTGTTATTCAAGGCCCACAATGGTTGCGTGATGTTTTTTATTTAGAACAAATGAAATTAAATATTTTAGTCGTGGATGATATTAAACCTTACAAAGAACGTAAGGTGGCGATCTTAAATGGCGCACATACCGCGCTTGTTCCTGTCGCCTATTTATCCGGTGTTGATACTGTAGGTGAGGCGATGCAAGATGAGCAACTCTGTGGTTTCGTGAAAAGTGCGGTCGAAAAAGAGATTATTCCGGTTCTTTCATTACCCGAGTCGGAATTACATCAGTTTGCTCAAGCTGTGATCCAACGTTTCCAAAATCCGTTTATTCAGCACCAACTTTTATCCATCGCACTGAATAGTATGACGAAATATCGTACGCGTATTTTGCCTCAATTATTGGCATATCAAGCTAAATATCATCATTTGCCGGTGCGTTTAACTTTTGCATTAGCCGCATTGATTGCATTTTATCGGGGGCAGCGTCAGGGACAGGTCATTCCATTACAGGACGATCGTTTTTGGTTGGAACATTTTCAAACCGGATGGCGACTGGTTGAGGCGGGCGAAACATCTCTTTATCAATTCGTTGTTTCTGTATTAAGTCAAACACAACATTGGGAAACCAACCTCGTGGAAATTCCTCAGTTGGTCGATACGGTAACCGAACAATTACAAGCTATTTTAGAGAAAGGAATGCGTGAAGCCTTGTTGTCTTACGCTGAGGAGTGATGATGAAACAATTTATTAAAATCCGCACGCAAGACAACGTTGCGGTGGCGTTGCAGGATTTATCGGCTGGTACATTGTTAGAAATTGACAATGTGAAGATTACTTTGCGAGAGGCGATTGCCCGTGGCCATAAATTTGCGTTGTGTGGCATTGCCGCAGGTGAAAATGTGGTGAAGTATGGTTATCCCATTGGTCACGCCTTGCGTGATCTTTTAGCCGGTGAACATATTCATACTCATAATGTGAAAACAAATTTGAGTGATATTAATGAATATAAATATCAGCCAAAATTGACCGCACTTTCTGTTACCAATCCGGATCGTGATGTATTGATTTATCGCCGACAAAACGGAGATATTGGTATTCGTAATGAATTATGGATTGTTCCGACAGTAGGCTGTGTGGTGGGGATCGCCAATCAAATTAAAAATGCGTTTATGCAGAGAAACGATCTCAGTGATATTGATGGCGTCTTTACATTCAATCATCACTATGGTTGTTCACAGTTGGGAGATGATCACGAAAATACCAAAATTATGTTGCAAAATATGGTGCAACATCCAAATGCGGGTGCGGTGTTGGTGATTGGTTTGGGTTGTGAAAATAATCAGATTGAACCGTTTAAAAAAGGCTTGGGCGCATTTGATGATCAGCGTGTGAAATTTATGGTTGCCCAACATTGTGATGATGAAGTTGAACAAGGCGTGCAACTTTTACAACAGCTTTATCAAGCGATGCGTCAGGATAAGCGTGAGAAAGGGAAATTAAGTGAAGTACATTTTGGCTTGGAATGTGGCGGATCTGATGGGCTTTCCGGTATTACGGCAAATCCAATGCTAGGGCATTTTTCGGACTACTTAACAGCTCACGGTGGTACGACCGTTTTGACAGAAGTACCGGAAATGTTTGGTGCTGAACGTATTTTAATGAACCATTGTCGAGATGAAGCCACGTTTGAGAAAACGGTTCGGATGGTGAATGATTTTAAACGCTATTTTATGGCATATCATCAGCCGATTTATGAAAATCCCTCACCGGGGAATAAGGCAGGGGGCATTACAACCCTTGAAGATAAATCCTTAGGTTGTACGCAGAAAGCAGGCAATAGTCAGGTGGTGGATGTGTTGCAATATGGCGAGCGTTTAAAAGTTGCCGGATTAAATTTATTAAGTGCGCCGGGGAATGATGCGGTGGCGACCAGTGCTTTAGCCGCAGCCGGGTGTCATATGGTGCTATTTACCACCGGCAGGGGAACGCCTTATGGCGGCTTTGTGCCAACAATGAAAATTTCTACAAATAGTGAATTAGCAGCGAAAAAGCCACATTGGATCGATTTTAATGCCGGTCAATTAATTTATGACGTGAGTATGACGCAATTACTTGAAAAATTTATTGATTTGGTTGTAGCAACCGTAAATGGTCAAAAAACGAAAAATGAATTAAATGAATTTCGTGAACTCGCTATTTTCAAAAGTGGCGTCACGTTGTAGGAGGGAAAACAATGAAAAATTTAACCGCACTTGATGTCCTAACGACCTCACCGATTGTGCCGGTGATAGCTATCCAACGCGTGCAAGATGCTGTTCCTTTGGCAAAAGCACTCGTGCTTGCAGGGGTTAAGGTGCTGGAAGTGACTTTACGAACAGATTGTGCCTTAGAGGCGATTCGTCTCATAAAGCAAGCCATACCGGAGGCTATTGTTGGTGCCGGCACGGTAACAAACGTATCGCAATATACTCAGGCGGTAGAGGCTGGGGCGCAATTTATTATTAGCCCCGGTTTGACGGAGAAATTATTACAAAAAAGTAAAGAATATGACGTTCCTTTTATTCCCGGTGTGGCAACGTCTTCCGAATTAATGTCGGCGGCGGAATACGGTTTGACGGTATTGAAATTTTTCCCGGCAGAAATTAATGGGGGGGTGAAGGCATTGAAAGCGTTTTCCGGCCCTTTTGCACAGGTGAAATTTTGCCCAACAGGTGGTGTGAGCGAAAAAAACTATCGGGATTATTTGGCATTAAATAATGTGCTTTGTGTTGGTGGAACTTGGTTTGTTCCGCGTGATCAAATCGAACAGGGGGATTTTGACAAGATTTACCAATTGGCGAAGCAGGCAGTCGATAACGTGAAGTGAGGTGGTAATGAAGATAGGTGTTATTGGGGAATGTATGCTCGAGCTTTCCCAAGTAGAAGGAAAAACCAAACTTGGTTTTGGGGGCGATACTTTAAATACAGCGGTCTATTTGGCAAGGTTATTGCCAAAAGAAACTTTTTCCGTGCATTACATTTCCGCGTTAGGTTGTGATCCTTATAGTCAAATGATGTTGACGTCTTGGCAGGCAGAAGACATTGATACCGCTTTGGTTCAGCAATTGCCACATAAATTACCGGGGCTTTATTCCATCATCACCGATGAGTTCGGAGAACGTTCTTTTTATTATTGGCGCAATGATTCTGCGGCGAAATATTGGTTGGATACAGATTTGACCGATGATGTATTAAATCAATTAAAAAGTTTTGATTATCTTTATTTCAGCGGAATCAGTTTGGCGATTTTAAATGAAGCAAGCCGACAAAAACTCTTTGATTTTCTACCGCACTTTAAAGCCAATGGTGGAAAAATTGCATTTGATAATAATTACCGCCCGATTTTGTGGCGTGATGTGGAAAGTGCGCAAGCTGCGTATCAAAAAATTTTATCTTTTACCGACATTGCGTTTTTAACCCTAGATGATGAAGTTAAGTTATGGAAAAAGGATTCGCTAGAAAAATGTATTGAAAGAACACAGCAATTTGGTGTACTGGAAATTGTCATTAAGCGTGGTGCAGACAGTTGTATTGTTGTGCATTTTCATCAACGATTTGATATTCCTTCGCAAAAAATTAAGCATATTATTGATACAACCGCTGCGGGAGATTCTTTCAGTGCGGGTTATTTATCTGCACGTTTAGAGGGTAGAAATGAAGTAGAATCCGCTCGTCAGGGACACACTCTTGCCGGTTGTGTCATTGGTTATCGCGGGGCAATTATTCCTAAGGACGCATTTTCAATTCGTGATACTATAGCGGTATCATTATGAATTGGAGATAAAAATGAATAAAGCGGTATTTCTTGATCGCGATGGTACGTTGAATATTGACTATGGCTATGTACACGACATTGATCATTTTAAATTTATCGATGGGGTGATCGAGACATTGCGTGAGTTAAAATCAATGGGCTATTTATTGGTGTTAGTCACCAACCAATCCGGGATCGCTCGGGGATATTTTTCAGAAGAGCAATTTTTGCAATTAACGGAGTGGATGGATTGGTCATTGGCAGAACAAGGCGTAGATTTGGATGGCATCTATTACTGCCCTCATCATCCGGAGGGAAAAGGTGAATATCAAGAAGATTGTGATTGCCGTAAACCTAAATCGGGGATGTTGTTGCAAGCGATCAAGGAATTAAAGATTGATCCTACGCAGTCTGTGATGGTGGGGGATAAAATCGATGATTTGAAAGCGGGAATTGGGGCAAAAGTGAAGACGAATGTGTTAGTGCGCACCGGAAAAAAGATCACTGAGGAAGGAGAAGTATTAGCTGACTATGTGTTGGATTCTCTTGCCGATTTACCGAGAGAGCTAAAACGTTCAATAAAGTAGCAAAATTTTATTGGTTCTTATACAAATTGAATAGGACTTAATCAAAAGATCAAAAATTTAAATTTTTTTACAAAAACCGCTTGCAAGGATTTCATTTTTCCCTATAATACACGGCACACAACGACGCACTGTTGTGGGACATTTGAATGATAACAGTGCGTCGTTGTTTTTTTGCTCTTTAACAAT
>NZ_MLHQ01000016.1 GCF_001999305.1 Rodentibacter myodis
GTTCTGTTCTGTTCTGTTCATCAGTATGAGCCTCCTATTCTAAAAAGAAAAGTTTTTATTTTATTAAATACTTAAAAAACAAGCAGTTCTAATTAATTTACTTCTCAAGAAAAACTAATGATATCAACATAAAAAAGCATTATTTTGCTTTGAAAATTTACGACATAACAACAAAAACTTTGTCAAAAATGACCGCACTTTTACATAATACGGCGGGATTGTGTATAGGTTCTTGCCCAGTAGCTTTCATCTAGCGAACTAATCGTTACCCCTTGGCTTGAACTGGCGTGCATAAATTGATTATTTCCAATATAAACGCCAACGTGGTTATTTCCACGGAAAAACACCAAATCTCCTTTTTGTAATTCACTCTTACTAATTTTATGTCCTAAATGACGCTGTTCTGCGGTAGAACGGGGTAATTCAATACCATAAGCCGACCAAAATGCCGTTTGCATAAACGCCGAACAATCAATACCACGTTTTGTTGTGCCACCCATACGATAACGTGTGCCAACCCATTCACTATAAACGCCACTCAATGCTTTATCACCAATCAGCCCTGAACGTGGACGGTTTGTTCTTTTATGCTGAATACCGCGTTCGCCTTTTTCTAATTGACTAATAAATCCGGTAAATGCCGCATCATCGCTTTCTGAAATTCTGCCATTTTGGGCGTATTGATAATATTTTGTGCCACTTGAACAAGCGGTGGTGAGTATCGCTAATCCAATCAGTATTAAAATTCGCTTCAACATATCAAAAATTGAAAATAAAAAATGATAAAAATAAAAACCGACTAAGTTTATCAAAAATAAAGATTATTGCCAGCCCAAATTTAGCGTAAGAATGTAAATTTTCGGTATGATGTAATCAATACACAAAGATAAATACTATGATCGGTTGGTATGCTTGTTTTTTGAATAAGGGCGCGAGCATCCCCCCTACCAATCACGTTATTTAGGATTTGTATGGTTATTTTTAAGTAAATTTTTGCAACTTCGTTGCAATCCCTCCCTCAGGACTACGCCCAGCTCCCTCCGTAAACGGAGGGAGCGAAGATAATATGGTTTGTAGGAACACCACTGCTCTATTCTTCCTTTTAACTCTGGAATTAATACATTGTAGGGTTTATTTATGATACAAGAGACATTAAGCTTGATGTTAATGTAACTTCAGCATAATCCTGTAAATTTTACATAACTAACCTAAAGAAAAAGGCAATCCAAGAGATTGCCTTTCGATTAGTTTATTTCATTATTTTTTCTTTGCTTTCGCATTTGGAAGATCGGTTACCGAACCTTCAAACACTTCTGCGGCTAAACCGACTGATTCGTGTAAAGTCGGGTGAGCGTGAATGGTTAAAGCAATATCTTCCGCATCGCAACCCATTTCAATTGCAAGCCCAATTTCCCCTAACAATTCACCACCGTTTGCCCCAACAATTGCACCACCAAGAATACGATGTGTGTCTTTATCGAAGATTAACTTCGTCATCCCTTCCGAACATTCGGAAGCAATCGCACGACCGGAAGCCGCCCAAGGGAATTTTGCCACTTCGTAGTTTAAGCCTTCTTGCTTACATTCTTTTTCGGTTTTACCCACCCACGCTACTTCCGGCTCGGTATAAGCAATAGATGGAATCACTTTTGGATCAAAGTAATGTTTTTGTCCGGCAATCACTTCTGCTGCAACGTGGCCTTCGTGTACACCTTTGTGTGCCAACATTGGTTGACCAACAATATCACCGATAGCGAAAATATGCGGTACATTGGTACGCATTTGTTTATCCACACGAATAAAGCCACGCTCATCCACTTCTACGCCTGCTTTGCCTGCATCAATTAATTTACCGTTTGGTACACGACCAATCGCCACTAGCACTGCATCATAACGTTTGGTGTCGTTGCAGGCTTTACCTTCCATTGAAACGTAAATGCCGTCATCTTTTGCTTCCACCGCGGTCACTTTGGTTTCAAGCATTAATTTGAATTTTTTCTCAATTTGTTTGGTGTAAATGGCAACGATGTCTTTATCTGCAGCCGGAATCACTTGGTCGAACATTTCTACCACTTCGATCTCTGAACCCAGCGCGTGGTAAACCGTTCCCATTTCTAAACCGATGATACCGCCGCCCATAATAAGCAATTTTTTCGGAACTTCTTTTAATTTAAGTGCATCGGTAGAGTTCCAAATACGTGGATCTTCGTGTGGAATAAATGGCAATTCAATTGGGCGGGAACCTGCCGCGATAATTGCATTGTCAAATTTAACCGTTGTTGGGTTGCCGTCACGATCACGTGCTACCAAAGTATTAGGATCGGTAAAAGTCGCCAAGCCTTCCACTACGGTAACTTTACGTTGTTTTGCCATACCGGCAAGTCCGCCGGTTAATTTCGCCACCACGGCATCTTTACCGGCACGCACTTGGTCTAAATCAATTTTAGGATCGCTAAAATAGATACCATTTTTTTCTGCGTGTTTTGCTTCTTCAATCACTTTTGCAACGTGCAATAATGCTTTAGACGGGATACAACCCACGTTTAAACACACCCCGCCAAGGGTTGAATAACGTTCAACAAGCACGGTTTCTAAGCCTAAATCCGCACAACGGAATGCAGCAGAATAGCCCGCAGGGCCTGCACCAAGTACAACAACTTGGGTTTTAATTTCTTTACTCATTTTTACCTCGTAAAAACGTTGAAATTATTGACCGCTCTTTTAAGCGATCACGAGAAATTGAAAAACGCCCCTCAGTTGAGAGGCGTGATGATTACATAATTAAACGGCGTAAATCTGCCAATACAGAACCAATGTAGCTGATAAAGCGTGCGCCATCTGCACCGTCAATCACACGGTGATCGAAGGACAATGAAATCGGAAGAATTAAGCGAGGTGCAAATTCTTTACCGTTCCATACCGGTTCCATTGCCGATTTGGACACGCCTAAAATTGCCACTTCAGGTGCATTGACAATTGGTGCGAAGTGCGTTGTACCCAAACCACCAATACTTGAAATGGTGAAACAGCCACCTTGCATATCTGAGGCGGTTAATTTACCTTCACGCGCTTTTTTCGATACTTCCATTAATTCACGGGAAAGTTCGATAATGCCTTTTTTGTTCACGTTTTTGAATACCGGTACAACTAAGCCGTTTGGTGTATCCACTGCCACGCCGATGTTGATGTATTTTTTCAAGATTAAACGTTGCGCATCTTCAGAAAGGGAGCTGTTGAAACGTGGGAACGCTTCTAATGCTTTTGCTACCGCTTTCATAATAAACACAACAGGGGTGATCTTCACGCCAAGTTTTTGTTTTTCCGCAAGAGCATTTTGTTCTTTACGGAAAGCTTCTAAATCGGTGATATCCGCTTTATCAAAATGGGTTACGTGTGGAATCATCACCCAGTTACGATGTAAATTCGCACCGGAAATTTTGTTGATACGGCTTAATTCAACTTCTTCCACTTCACCAAATTTGCTGAAATCGACTTTCGGCCACGGTAATAAGCCTAAACCTGCGCCATTTGCCACGCCATTGCCTGCGGCAGCAGCCGTTGCACCGCTTTCGTATGCTTTCACGGCGGTTTTCACGTAGGCTTCAATATCTTCTTTAACGATACGGCCTTTACGTCCCGTTCCTTTTACTTTGTCCAAGTTCACGCCGAACTCACGCGCTAAACGGCGAATTACCGGCGTTGCGTGGGCATAGCCTGCACTTGCTACCACTTGTTCTTGACTTAATCCTGAAACATTACCGCTTTGTGAGGCTTGAGCGGTTGGAGCGGATTCGGCTTTTGGTGCCGGTGCGGCGGTTTGTGTTACCGGAGCAGCCGGGGCGGCACTTGCCACTTCAAAACGCATAATTAATGAACCGGTTGATACTTTATCGCCGGATTTCACTAAAATTTCTTTTACCACGCCTGCAAATGGTGCCGGTACTTCCATTGAGGCTTTGTCACCTTCAACGGTAATTAAAGATTGTTCTTCCGAGACGGTATCGCCCACTGCCACCATAATTTCAGTAACATTGACTTCATCGCCACCGATATCAGGTACATTCACATCTTTAATTGCCGCAACACTTGGCGCTGCCGCAGGTGCGCTTTCTTGTGCCGGTGCAGAGGCTGCCGGTGAGGCACCCGCTACTTCAAATTTCATAATTAATTTGCCGGTAGAAACTTTATCACCCACGTTAATTAAAATTTCTTTCACCACGCCGGCGATAGGTGCTGGCACTTCCATAGAAGCCTTATCGCCTTCAACGTTGATGATGGATTGATCCACTTCAACGGCATCACCTACTTTCACCATAATTTCGGTGACGTTGACTTCGTCAGAACCAATATCCGGTACGTTCACTTCCACAATGCTTGCGGCAGCCGGTGCAGTCGCTGCAGGAGCAGCTTGTACTTCCGCTTGAGCCGGTGCGGCTGCTTCCGCAGAATCCAAGACTAACATTGGTGTGCCGGTGGTAACTTTGTCACCCACTTTCACCAATACTTCTTTCACTACACCCGCTTCCGGTGCAGGGACTTCCATCGAGGCTTTATCGCCCTCTACATTGATGATGCTTTGATCCACCGAAACGGTATCGCCAACTTTCACCATCACTTCAGTTACGGTAACTTCATCACTACCGATATCTGGAATTTGAATTTGTTTTGACATTTTTTATTCCTTCAGAAACATAAAGTGCGGTCAAATTTACACGTGTTTTTGACCGCTATTTTCTATCAATTACGCATAAAGCGGATTGATACGATCAACATTCAAACCGAATTTCGCAATAGCATCCGCCACCACTTGATTGGTTACTGTGCCTTCTTTAGCTAATTGCGAAAGGGCGGCAACCACGACATAGCGGGCATCTACTTCAAAATGTTCGCGTAAGTTTGCACGGCTGTCTGAACGGCCAAAACCATCCGTACCTAACACGTGATAATGTTTAGTCGGTACAAATGCACGGATTTGATCCGCATAAGATTTGATATAGTCGGTTGAAGCAACAGTCGGTAAATCGGCTAAGACTTGTGCAACGTAAGGAACGCGTTGTTTTTCTGTTGGGTGCAATAAGTTCCAACGTGCCACATCGTGACCTTCACGTGCTAATTCATTAAATGACGGTGCAGAGAATACATCGGATGTAATACCATAGTCATTAGCAAGGATTTGTGCCGCTTCACGAACGTGACGCATAATGGCACCTGAACCTAATAATTGAACGCGACCTTTGCCTTTACCTTCAACGGTTTCAAATTTATATAACCCTTTACGGATACCTTCTTCTGTCCCTTTCGGCATTGCAGGCTGATCCATTACTTCGTTCAACGTGGTCATATAGTAGAACACATCTTCCTGTTTTTCACCGTACATACGGCGGATACCGTCTTGCATAATCACCGCCACTTCAAAGGCAAATGACGGATCGTAAGTCACACAGTTAGGAATCACGCCCGCTTGAATATGGCTGTGACCGTCTTCGTGTTGTAAACCTTCACCATTTAAGGTTGTACGACCGGAAGTCCCCCCAATCATAAAACCACGTGCAAGTTGGTCACCTGCCGCCCACATCATATCGCCCACACGTTGGAAACCAAACATTGAGTAATAGATGAAGAACGGAATCATCGGTTGGTTATTGACGGAATAGGAATTTGCTGCCGCCAACCAAGAAGCCGTTGCACCTAATTCATTAATCCCTTCTTGCAATACTTGACCGTCTTTCGCTTCACGATAGTAAGCCACTAAATCACGATCCGAAGGCACATAGTTTTGTCCGTAAGGGTTATAAATACCTACTTGACGGAATAACCCTTCCATACCGAAAGTACGGGCTTCATCGGCAATAATTGGCACAATGGTTTTACCAATATCTTTATTTTTTAATAAAGTATTTAATACACGGGTAAATGCCATTGTGGTTGAAATGCCACGCGGTTGTTCTTCAAGTAATGCTTGGAATTCTTCCAATGCAGGCACTTTGTATTCCACATCAAATTTAGAACGGCGGGCAGGCACATAACCGTTTAACGCTTTACGATGACCGTGTAGGTAGTTGTATTCTTCAGAACCTTCAGGGAATTTAATGTATTCAAGGTTCTCAACTTGTTCGTCCGTTAATGGTAATTCAAAGTAATCACGGAAACCTTTAAGGCTTTCATAAGACATTTTTTTGGATTGGTGTGCGGTGTTTTTACTTTCCGCTTCAGGAATTTTATAGCCTTTAACCTGTTGCGCCAAAATCACAACCGGTTTGGTTGCTTTTTGTGCTTTGGCATAAGCGGCATAAAGTTTTTCGGAATCGTGCGCACCACGGCGTAATGCCCAAATTTCATCATCGGTCATATCTGCAACCAATGCTGCCGTTTCAGGGTAACGACCGAAGAAGTGTTCACGAATATACGCACCGTCTTTCGCTTTGAACGTGAGGTAATCACCATCCACGACTTCCATCATTAACTGTGCTAATTTACCGGAAGTATCTTTTGCGAATAATTTATCCCAGTTGCTACCCCATAAGACTTTAATCACTTCCCAACCGGCACCGGTGAATAAACCTTCTAATTCTTGAACGATTTTACCGTTACCGTTTACCGGCCCATCCAAACGTTGGAGGTTACAGCTTACGGTGAAAATTAAGTTATCTAATCCTTCACGGGCGGCAAAGGTTAACGCACCTTTCGATTCAATTTCATCCATTTCACCGTCACCAAGGAAAGCATACACTTTTTGATCTTTGGTATCTTTCAAACCACGGTTATCTAAATATTTTAAGAAACGGGCTTGGTAGATCGCATTCACCGGACCTAAACCCATTGAAACGGTAGAGAATTGCCAAAATTCAGGCATTAATTTAGGGTGAGGATAAGAAGATAAGCCATCTACGAAGGCTTCTTGACGGAAATTATCTAACTGTTCTTCCGTTAAACGGCCTTCCACATAAGCACGTGCATACATACCCGGTGCCGCGTGACCTTGGAAGAAAATTAAATCGCCGCCGTTTTTCTCGGTTGCGGCTTTGAAGAAGTGGTTATAGCACACTTCATACATCGTTGCGGCAGATTGGAAAGTTGAAATATGACCACCTAAATCCAGATCTTTCTTCTGACTACGCAAAACCATCGCAATCGCATTCCAACGAACAGCTGAACGGATACGGCGTTCAATAGCGTGATCACCCGGATAAGCCGGCTGCTCGGAAACAGGAATCGTGTTCACATAATCTGTGGTTACACCTGTTGGCAATGAAACACCACCGGCACGCGCCTGACCGATTACCTGCCCAATAATATACTGCGCACGCTCAACGCCTTCTTCACGAATCAAAGAATCTAACGATTGTAACCAATCTTGCGTTTCGATTGGATCAACATCATTTTTTAAAATCTCAGACATAGGTTTTCCTTATCTGTTATTAGTGAAAATTAGCTTGGCTCAACACCAAACACGAAGATGGGAAATGCTTGCGTTAATTTCACAAACATTTAACAAATACTGCAAATTTTAGAAGATTTTTTGAAATAAAGATAGTGAATTTTCATCAAACCGCCTTTTTCTCGGCTTTTATTTTGATGAAATTGAGATAAAAGTGCGGTCATTTTTCAACATATTTTTATTCAATGATGAAAGGTATAACTAAAATATTGCATCCATATTAGGATTACTCTAAAGTCTGCACACTATCATTTACATAAAGGACAATCAATGAACACCACCACACGAATCCTCGCTCAACATAAATGCATTGCACTGGTTGCACACGACAGTTGCAAGAAAAACCTCATTCAATGGACACAAAAGCATAAAATTGCCCTTACGCCTCATCAACTTTATGCCACCGGCACAACCGGACATTTACTGGCACGTGAAACCGGTTTAACCATTCAACCTTTGTTAAGCGGCCCAATGGGCGGCGATCAACAACTCGGCGGGCTGATTGCCGAAAAGAAAATTGATATGATGATTTTCTTTTGGGATCCGATGAATGCCGCGCCGCACGATCCCGATGTGAAAGCCCTAATGCGTATTGCCACCGTGTGGAATATCCCCGTTGCTATCAACCAAGCTTCTGCCGATTTTTTGCTGACTTCCGCATTATTTGAACAAAATGTAGAAATTGAAATTCCTGATTATGAAGGGTATTTAAAAGAACGTTTGGGATAAAAGGTTGGAACGCCGCGTGGCGTCTCTCTCGATCACATTATTTTCTCTTTATGTGTTTGCGACATAATACTGAAAACACCCCAAATTTTGACCGCACTTTTGGTGCGGTCAACTTGTCAATTTAAAGTTAAAACTCAGTTAGCGTGGCATCACTGCCCCCATTAATAGCATAAAAATAATACCTTGTGCCTGTTCTTCCGGTATGACTTTGCCATTCAGTTTTAATTCACCATTTTCAAGCATAAGTTTTACGCTCACCGATTTTTCACTATTTACGGCAAAACCATTTTTTTCACCTTCAAGGGCAAATTCCTCAATTTGTGCTTTAATCGCCGCACGATCTTCCCGTGGTGGTAATTTCGCCAGAATATTTTCCGCGGTGGCTTTATCCAACCAAATATTCAAAGAGAAATCCTTAAATTGCTTATAAAGATTGCCCCGCTTGAATGTTGGATTTGGGGCAAGGGCAACATTTAAATCCAGTGACAATTTCCCCTGTTCGTCAGAAATGGACATTGGGTTTAATTTTACCTGTGGTTGATTATTCAAAATCTCCAATCCGTGTTGTAGCACCCAATTTTGTAAAAGCTGACCCGCCACTGCATTTGCATTATCGCCTTTCGCCTCGTTAAAAATGCTCATTAAGGTTTCAATAAAGGCATTCACCGCATTTCCTTCAAAATGATTAAGTTCAAGGTTATAAGTCACTTTTCCTAAATCTTGATGATCACTCATTACCGAGTCGATTGAACTTGTGCTTTTAAGGTTAACAAAATCGCTTTCAAGGTTCACTTCTGCAGTGCTTTTCAAGCCTTTTTTAATAAAAGAAGCCGTTTGATCTTCACGATCCAAGCGTGTCATTTCAAGCGCATCAACAGAATATCCTCCTTTTCCGGTATAAATATACGTCCATTTAGTCGGGGCAAAATCACTGTTAAACTTAATGCCTTTCCATTGTACTTTTAGGGATTTAAACGGCGTTTCATCAATCTCTTTTTCCCAATCAAATAAAGCTGTTACATCTTCAGCGGCAAAATCATAATGACCGGAAAGATCTTGATTGACATTAAAATTCATCTTCACACCGGACCAAAGCAATTTATTTTGATCGTTTTCTTGATCACGCCATTCACCGGCTGCAAAAGAAAGACTGCCTTTTGTGCTTAAACCGTAGCCTGTTGAAGCACGGTATTGAATCGGCTTATCGGATTTCATCAAATCAAATAACGGTTGCGTACTTTCATTTTTGGCGATGAACCCCTCAGCCGCAAACATCGCCGGCATTAAATTTAATTTTGCCAATTGATTAAGGGGGAACGGCCCGTGGTAAAGCGTGGTGGAAAGGGGAATCGTCCATTGCTGTTGGGTTTGTGGGAGAGAAATCACCAGTTCATCTTCCACTTGAGAGCGAAACCAACCCCGTTCAAATTGTTTATTTTTAAATACCACATTAAAAGAATTCGAGGCTTTCAAAGACTGAAATTGTTGATTCGCACGTTCAATTTGGCGTTTATATTCCGTTTCCGCCGTTTGACCGGTAAACCACGCGCCGCCCACCCAAGCAATACCAAGCACCGCAATCACACCGATTGCCACTTTTGATTTTTTCATAAATTATCCTTTTGACTATATTGAGAAAAAATTGCCGCTGATTCTACCGCACTTTTCCGATTTCACCAGTCTTTATCAAAAATTTTACAATCTTCCCCTTGAAGTTTGTCGGTTCGTTCTTATTTTGCAAAACAAGAACGGAAATGACCGCACTTTTAGTCAGAAAATAAATTTTTAAAATTTTCTCTTGAAATGCGAAAGAATATCCACATCTTACAACCCGTAACAAATTACACTGAATTTCAAAATTTTACTTAGGAGTACAAAATGGGAAAAATTATTGGTATTGACTTAGGTACAACCAACTCTTGTGTGGCTGTAATGGACGGTGACAAACCTCGCGTCATTGAAAACGCCGAGGGCGATCGTACAACGCCGTCAATCATTGCTTATACAAATGACAACGAAACATTGGTCGGTCAACCGGCAAAACGCCAAGCGGTCACCAATCCGAAAAATACATTATTTGCAATCAAACGTTTAATCGGTCGCCGCTTTGAAGATGAAGAAGTAAAACGCGACATCGACATTATGCCATTTGAAATTGCCCGTGCAGACAATGGCGATGCTTGGGTAAATGTGAAAGGCGACAAACTTGCCCCACCACAAATCTCTGCCGAAGTATTGAAAAAAATGAAAAAAACCGCAGAAGATTTCTTAGGTGAACCGGTAACCGAAGCCGTGATTACCGTGCCGGCATACTTCAACGATGCGCAACGTCAAGCTACAAAAGATGCAGGCCGTATCGCAGGATTAGAAGTAAAACGTATCATCAACGAACCAACCGCAGCAGCATTGGCTTATGGTTTGGATAAAGGTCAGGGCAACAAAACCATCGCCGTATATGACTTAGGGGGCGGTACCTTCGACTTATCCATTATCGAAATTGATGAAGTGGGCGGTGAAAAAACCTTTGAAGTATTGGCAACCAACGGGGATACCCACTTAGGTGGTGAAGACTTCGATACCCGCGTCATCAACTACTTAGTGGATGAATTCAAAAAAGAACAGGGCGTTGATTTACGTAATGACCCACTTGCAATGCAACGTTTAAAAGAAGCGGCAGAAAAAGCCAAAATTGAGCTTTCGTCTTCACAACAAACCGATGTAAATCTTCCTTACATCACCGCAGATGCAACAGGGCCAAAACACTTAAACATTAAATTAACCCGTGCGAAATTAGAATCTTTAGTTGAAGATTTAGTGGCGAAATCCCTTGAGCCGGTTCGCATTGCATTAAAAGATGCCGGTTTAAGTGCGTCTGAAGTGGATGACGTGATTTTAGTGGGCGGTCAAACCCGTATGCCGCTTGTTCAACAAGAAGTAGAAAAATTCTTTGGCAAAGCACCACGTAAAGACGTAAACCCTGATGAAGCGGTGGCAATCGGTGCGGCAGTACAAGGCGGTGTGTTAGCCGGTGATGTGAAAGACGTATTGTTATTAGACGTTACCCCATTATCACTTGGTATCGAAACGATGGGCGGCGTGATGACCACCTTAATTGAGAAAAACACCACGATTCCAACCAAAAAATCACAAGTGTTCTCAACAGCGGAAGATAACCAAAGCGCGGTAACCATCCACGTGTTACAAGGTGAACGTAAACAAGCCTCAGCGAATAAATCCTTAGGTCAATTCAACCTTGAAGGGATTAACCCTGCACCACGCGGTATGCCACAAATTGAAGTCACCTTTGATATTGACGCAGACGGTATTATCCACGTTTCTGCGAAAGATAAAGGCACCGGTAAAGAACAACAAATCACCATTAAAGCCTCTTCCGGTTTAAGTGATGATGAAATTCAACAAATGGTGCGTGATGCGGAAGCCAACGCCGAAGCAGACCGTAAATTTGAAGAATTAGTACAAGCCCGTAACCAAGCGGATCACCTTGTACACAGCACCCGCAAACAACTAGAAGAAGCCGGGGATAAAGTACCTGCTGCAGATCGTGGTGTGATTGAAAGTGCGTTAAGCGATTTGGAAACAGCGGCGAAAGGCGAAGATAAAGCGGCAATCGAAGCGAAAATCCAAGCCCTTGCAGAAGCAGCGCAAAAACTCGCCCAAACGGCGCAACCACAAGGCGAACAACAAGCTCAAAGCAACAGCAAATCAAATGATGATGTTGTTGATGCAGAGTTTGAAGAAGTGAAAGATAAATAATCTTTCTAGAAAGTGCGGTCATTTTAGTCGCACTTTTAACTAAAGGGCGGTAACGCCCTTTTAGTGTATAAGGAAAATAATGATTTTAATTAATAAAAAATGGGAAAGATGCGTTCTTACTCCTTTTGCAGTATTATCTATGTCAGGCTTTATGTCTTTTGTAATGATGTGGATAATGAAAGGTTTTTTTGACGGTTTTATAGAGACTTGGTTACATAATTGGGCAACCGCTTTTCTTGTTGCACTACCTTCAGCATTTGTAATTCCAAAATATGCAGTAAAACTTGCAGTAAAGATATTTAAAATAAAATTTGTAGATAAGTAAGTATTAGTTATGGCAAAACAAGATTACTACGAACTTCTCGGTATCTCAAAAGGTGCTGATGAAAAAGAAATTAAACGGGCATATAAAAAGCTCGCGATGAAATATCACCCTGACCGCACGCAAGGGGATAAAGAAAAAGAAGAAAAATTTAAAGAAATTCAACAAGCCTATGAAATCCTAAGCGATAAAGAAAAACGTGCTGCCTACGATCAATATGGTCACGCAGCATTTGAACAAGGCGGCTTTGGTGGCGGGTTCGGCGGTGCTGATTTCGGTGATATCTTTGGCGATATGTTTGGTGATATTTTCGGTGGCGGCGGTCGTTCGCGTCAACGCGTTGTTCGCGGTGAAGATCTACGCTACGACATTGAAATCACCCTAGAAGAAGCCGTAAAAGGTACAACCAAAGATATTCAGATTAATACCTTGGCTCATTGCGATCACTGTGAGGGTTCGGGTGCGGAAAAAGGTTCTAAAGTAGAAACCTGTCCAACCTGCCACGGCGCGGGACGTGTTCGCCGCCAACAAGGGTTCTTTGTATCCGAAACCGTGTGTCCAACTTGTCACGGCACGGGCAAGAAAATCAATAATCCTTGTAAAAAATGCCACGGTGAAGGGCGGGTTCATAAAAAAGAAAGCCTTTCCGTTAAAATTCCGGCAGGGGTGGATACCGGCAACCAACTTCGTTTGGCAGGTAAAGGTGCCGCAGGCGAAAACGGCGCGCCGGCAGGTGATTTATATGTTGTGATTCACGTAAAAGATCACCATATTTTTGAACGGGACGGCAATAATCTTTATTGTGAAGTGCCGATTAGTTTTGCCACCGCTGCATTAGGTGGCGAAATTGAAATACCAACCTTAGACGGCAGAGTAAAACTCAAAATTCCTGCAGAAACCCAAACCGGAAAATTATTCCGCATGCGGGGTAAAGGTGTCAGCACGACCCGAACCGGCTATACCGGCGACTTAATTTGTCGTATTGTGGTGGAAACACCGGTCAATTTAAATAGCGAGCAAAAAGAATTACTGAAAAAACTTGAGGAAAGCCTACAAGGAAAAGGACTCAGTAAACATAGTCCAAAATCTTCCGGCTTTTTAGACGGTGTGAAGAAATTCTTTGATAACTTGGGTAAATCCGAGAAATAGTTCTTAGAAGGATTCCTCAGAAAGAGTAGGGATGCGATAGTTCGTGTCCTTATCTAACACCAAAGAATTTCAATTACCTAACATAAGGACGCCAACATGGCGTCCTCCTCTATCACCTTATTTCCTCTTTGTGTGTTTGCGACAAAATACTGTACTTTAAGTGATATAAGGAAGAAAAGTGCGGTCAAAATTAGGGATGTTTTTTCTGCATAAAATGCAAAATAAAAACAAGGTGATGACCGGGAATGTAACACCTTGTTTTCGTATTAACATTTGAAATAATTTCAATGGATTATATTATGGGCTACTGATGTCGATCCGACAAAACGTATTATTTTTTTTACGTTGTTATCTTAGTCTTTCAACTTCAACCATTTACTGCTTAATGTGCCTGCCGTTATTGCGCCGTTCACATTTAAAGCGGTACGTCCCATATCGATTAATGGCTCGATAGAAATCAATAATCCCACTAATTCCAATGGTAACCCTAAGGTGGAGAGTACCACAATAGCCGCAAAGGTTGCCCCACCGCCTACGCCTGCAATGCCAAAAGAAGAAATAGCGACCACTAAAACCAAGGTGGCAATATAGCTCACACTAAAGGGATCGATTCCCACTGTAGGGGCAATCATTACGGCGAGCATTGCCGGCATTGCCGGATAAATTCCCGCACAGCCGTTTTGTCCGATTGTTGCTCCAAAGGTGGCAGAGAAATTGGCAATTGCCGGATTGTTACCGAGTTTATCCGTTTGCGTTTCAATATTAAGCGGAATTGTTGCCGCACTGGAACGGGAGCTAAAAGCAAAGGCTAAAGTCGGCATTACGTTTTTGAAATATTGAATTGGATTAATGCCGGACAAGAAAAGCAATACGCCGTGTACGATAAACATTAGGAAAATGGCGAGATAAGAGGCAACGATAAAGCTTCCTAAATTTAAAATATCCGCCCATTTTGAGGTTGCCCCCACCTTAATCATTAAGGCAAAAACCCCATAAGGCGTTAAGCGAATAACAAAACGAACCAAGCGTGCCACCAATTTATTCAACGTTTCCACATCTTGCGCAATGCGATCGCCTAATGCTTGATTTTCTTTGCGTAAACTCAATGCTGCCACGCCTAAAAAGGCAGAGAAAATCACCACGCTAATAATTGAAGTCGGATTGGCACCGGTTAATTCCGCAAAAGGATTTTTCGGAATAAAAGAAAGCAACATCGCAGGAATACTTAATGTGTTAATTTGATCCGCACGTCCCAATACTTTGGTTTGGGCTGCAAGTTCACGCTCGCCCGCCACTAATCCTTCCGCCGTTAAACCAAATACTTGCACCATCATAATACCGATAAATGCAGCAATCGCTGTGGTAATAAGCAATACCGAAAGCACACTGAAGCTAATTTTGCCTAAAGAACGCGCCTCATTTAAGCGGGTAATTGCCGATAAAATGGAGACAAAAACCAACGGCATTACAATCATTTGTAATAAACGCACATAGCCGCCGCCCACAAGGTTAATCCAATCTAAGGCGGTTTTTATGGTGTCTTCATCACCAATATTTTGCAACAAAGCGCCAACGCCTAAACCCAGCACTAAGCCAATAAATACCGTTTGTCCGAGCTTTTGCGTTTTTTGATAAAGATAACCAAGCAACACAAGAATTAGGGCAAAAATAATGAATGTGAGAAAGAGCATTTCCGTTTTTCCTTCATAAAATCATTGAATAGCGGTATTAGATAAATTTCATCATAAAAAATCTAATTATTTTTTGTGATAGCTTATAACCAAATACTATATAGATTTAAACCACCGATACCGCTTTAATTTGTACATAAACCGTCATTCCCACAGAAAAACGCAATTCATTTTGTGCCCATCTGCTGATGCTTGCCCAAATTTTATAGCCTTCCACCAACACGGCGACATCCACCCGATGATCGCATAATTCAACCTGCACAATTTGTCCGTATAAGATATTACGAACACTGGTTTGTGTCGGCTTTTGTAGGGCGATTGATACATCCGAGCTATAAATACACACCCGCACATTATCGCCCACTTGCCCCTGTACTTGATTAATCCATAGGGTTTGTTCACCTAAAGAAAGTGCGGTCATTTTATAAGGTGGATTATGCAAATAAACCGGCAACGCCAAGACAGCACTTTGCTCGCTTTCCCCTTTCCACGGTACAAAAATCGGACTGTTCCAAATATTTTCCAGTGTATCGTAGGCTTTCACTAAACCGTTTTCCATTAATACCACCCGATCAGCCAAGCGAAGAAGTTCATCCAAACTGTGGGTGACATACAAAATCGGAATATTGATTTCGTGAGAAAGGCGTTCTAAGTACTGCATTAGCTCCCTTTTACGCGGCAAATCTAAGGCGGAAAGCGGTTCATCCATTAACAAAATATCGGGATCGGTGAGCAACGCACGCCCTATGGCAACACGTTGTTTTTCACCGCCGGAGAGCGTGATGGGATAACGTTTGAGTAAATGCCGAATCCCCAATAAATCCACAATATAATCAAAATCCGCTTGATCAATATGCTTTGCGCCATAACGTAAATTTCCTTTCACCGTATAATGGGGAAACAAGCGGGCATCTTGAAAGACATAGCCAATTTTTCGCTGATGAGTCGGTATATTTTTTGGCTTGTTTGTCTCCACTAAAGTGCGGTCATTTAAACAAATAAATCCTTCATCGGGCAGTGTTAAACCACTCACTAAATTAATTAAGGAGGTTTTGCCTGAACCCGATAAACCAAAAATCGCCGTGACACCCTGCGCGGGAATTTGTAGATTTACTTGCAGAGCAAGTTGTCCCAGTTGTTTTTTTACATTAATGTGCAACATTGCCCTGCCCCAATTTTTTCTGCATTCGCTTACTTAACCATTCAGAAGCAAGCAAGGAAATCAATGAAAGGATTATCGCAAACAGGCACAATCGGGCGGTTTGCGATTCTGCCCCCGGTGTTTGGATAAAAGAATACATCGCAAGGGGAATTGTCTGTGTTTCACCGGCAATGTTGGATACAAAAGTAATGGTTGCTCCAAATTCCCCTAAAGATCGGGCAAATCCAAGCACCAATCCGGCTAATACACCCGGTAATGAAAGGGGCAATGTGATGGTGAAAAAGGCACGCCAAGCAGAAGCTCCCAAGGTTTGCGCGGCTTGTTCCAATTTAATATCAATGCTTTCTAAAGAAAGCCGAATAGCACGCACTACCAAAGGAAATGCCACCACTGCCGAAGCCAGTACCGCCCCTTTCCAACTAAAAGCAAAAGATAAGCCGAACCATTGATACAAATATTTGCCGATAAAACCATTTCGACCCATTGCCACTAAGAGTAAATACCCGATAACAACAGGCGGAAGAACTAAAGGCAGATGAATAATCCCTGTGACGAATGATTTACCGTAGAAATTTTTGCGTGCCAATAACCAAGCGGTGAACACGGCAAAAGGCAAACTCCACGCCATTGCACTAAATGCCACGCTTAAACTAAGGCGGATAGCCTCAATTTCTAATGGGTTAAGATTGAAAAAAGAAAAAATTTGAGAGAGCAAAGGGAAATCCTTTTTATTTTGAAATGGGTTAAATGTTAGTACCGATAACATTCCTATCGGTCTCATTATTTGAATAACGTGCATTTATAACATAAACCGAGAATATTCGCCGTTATAGCAAATGCACAAAGCGAAAATAATGCAATCAGTAAGGATACGATGCTTCGCGCTTTTATTAAAAAGTTAATTGATTTCAATAAGTTAACATTAATAACGCCAGCGTGGCGTCTCTACGAACACGTTATTTGATTTTTGTGTGGTTATAACAAAACACAGCAAAATATCCTTTCCTTTTGTTTATAACGTGAAATATTTAAAAATACCAAATTTATCTTCCCTCTCTCCGCTTGCGGAGGGAGGTGCCGAAGGCGGAGGGAGGGAAAAGTACGGTTGTTTTTGCAACTGCGTTGCTCCCTCCCTCAGGGCTACGCCCGGCTCCCTCTGTAAACGGAAGGAGCGAAGATTATTCTTATGGTATCTACTTTTTCTATTGTGTAATGGCTATATAATGCCAAAAATATTCCCAATTTTGACCGCACTTTCTTACCCATTAAAATATCCTCTTAATCGTCAAAGAGAGAGGAGGAAAGGGGAATAGATCAACATAAACCATAATTTACTTCACCGAAAAACCATAATTTACCAACACTTTTTGGGCGGAATCAGACTCAAGATATTTAAAGAAATCACGCGAATCGGCATTATCGTGATCTTTTAAAATCGCCATCGGATACACCACCGCTTTGTGGCTTTCAGCAGGGAATACCCCCACGGTTTTCACCTTTTTACTTACTTTGGCATCGGTGCTATATACAATGCCGTAAGGTGCTTCGGCACGTTCAACCAATGCCAATGCACCGCGCACATCTTTTGCCCGTGCCAAACGGTCTTTCACTTTATCCCACAAATTTAACTTCGTTAAGGCTTCTTCCGCATACTGCCCTGCGGGTACGTGTGCCGGATCACCCACAGATAAATAGCTATCTGTTAAGGCATTAATCCACTCTCCTTGAGAAATTTTCACAGAATCGACCGCACTTTTTATCGGTGCAATTAACACTAATGCATTGCCGGCAAGTGGTCTTTCCGTGTCTTTTACGGTTAAGTCTTTTTCAGAAAGATATTTCATCCATTTATTGCTTGCGGAAACAAAAATATCGGCAGGCGCACCTTCTTCCACCTGTTTTGCTAAAGTTGAAGAGGAAGCAAAAGAAAACACAATTTCATTTTGAGGATTTTGTTTTGCATAATCTGCGGCGACTTGCTGCAATGCATCTGTCATTGAGGCGGCGGCAAACACGGTTACTTTTGCCGAAGCATTTACCGAAAAACTCAGTGCAGCAGTGAAAAATAAAGAGGAAAGTGCGGTTGAAACGGCGGTTGTTTTTTTCATAAATCATCTCCTATGATTATTCGTTATTTACTTCATTATATAGTGAAATTTTAAATTAACACACAGAAAATCTCATTTTCAAGTAAAATATCCCCTCACGATGATAGGGAATGGCAATGAAAAATACTGAAATTTTATTAACAATCAAACTTCAACAAACACTGTTTATTGATCCGAAACGTGTTCGTTTACTCAAAGAAATTCAGCAATGTGGCTCAATTAATCAGGCGGCAAAAAATGCCAATGTCAGTTATAAAAGTGCGTGGGATCACCTTGAAGCAATGAATAAAATCAGTCCCCGTCCGTTGTTGGAACGCAATATCGGTGGAAAAAACGGCGGCGGCACGACATTGACAAATTATGCCAAACGTTTACTTCAACTTTATGATTTATTGGAAAGTACCCAAGATCACGCTTTCCGAATTTTACAAGATGAATCGATTCCCCTTGATAGCTTACTGAGTGCGACCGCCCGTTTTTCCTTACAAAGTAGCGCACGTAATCAATTCTTCGGCAAAGTGGCCCGCCAACGGATGATTCATTCCCGATATATTGTGGATGTTGATGTGGCAGAATTGCCCTCGCCTTTCCAAGTTTCTATCACCACCAAAAGTGCGGAGCGGTTAAAGCTGATGACGGAAAAAGAAGTGATGTTAATGTTTAAAGCCCCTTGGGTGAAAATCACCGAACACCCCTTAGAAAATCAGGAGAATCAGTTTCCGGTGACAATAAAATCCCTCAACGAAGAAGAAGGGATTTTACAATTTGGTCATACCGATATTGAATTTTGTGCCACTGTGACCCCATCAAACACTTACCAAGTCGGGCAATCGGTTTGGGTACATATTGATCAGGCGCAGATTATTTTGGCGACCTTAAGGTAATCAGAAAAAAGAAGGCTTGTTTTTGAACAAGCCTTTTTCATCAATTTTCTTCCAATTCATCCGCCATTGCGGCCAAGATCTCTCGGGTTAAATAAGCAAGTGAGCGGTAAAACGGCAATGTGGCGTAGGTTTCTACCTGTGTTAAAAATTTTGCGGCACAGGGTAATAAAAATGCCTCAAATAAGGTTTGTTGGGCAGAAATGGAATCCACATTATCTTCCAACCAAGACGCTGTGAGCAAAAGTAAGGCAAAATGATCCGCACTTTCCACTTCGGGCATTCCCCTTGCTTGACGGAAAGCAATAAAATCTTCCACCTTCATACCATAAGCCGAGATAGCGGTGGCAACGCTACCGTCCTTAGCAAAGAGCTTTTGATATTCTTGATCGAGTAGTGATAAATCAATTTTTAGTTGAAGATTGTCCAATGCCGCCAAACTTTCTTTATCGGTATCCAATGCCCAAACTTGCGATAAGCCTTTTTGTTGCAACCAAGCAAATACACCGGCAAGGACGTCATCCGTCGGGGCGCGATAAAATAAATTACCAAATAATCGGCTGATTAAAGAGAAATTATTAAATTGTTTTTCTGTGTTCATTACATCTTTCCATTTAAAAGTGCGGTCAGTTTTTCCCGTGTTTTTTGTTCCGCCAAATCAATCATTTTTCGGCGGGCTTCGTCATCAATCAGATGAATATCCCCGAAGAGTTCATAGTCCACATTCAAAATACCGCAATAATTAAATAAGCCGTTGATTAAACAATGATCCAAGGACTTATCCACGCCAAATTCTTTATATTTGTCCACATTGCTACCAAGTGTGATGAACTGTTGCATTTGTTTGCCTTGAAGCAAGCCCACGGATTCACCATTTTCCGTTTTATACGCAAAACCGTGGCTTAATACGCGATCCAAATACCCCTTCAAAATAGCGGGAAAGCCCATCCACCAAAGGGGATAAACCAAAGTGATCAAATCCGCTTGGCGAATAAGTTGATGTTCATATTTGACTTCTTCGGGAATAATGCCTTGGTTTGCCGCTTGCAATTCTTCAAAAGAAATGATCGGATTAAAATCTAATGTATAAAGATCGCGAAATTGTGTGCTTACCCCAAGGGTTTGGCTCGCTTTTGCCACACGATCGGCAATCGCCCGTCCAAAACTGCCTTTAGAATTCGGATGGGCAAAAATAATAAGATGATTCATTTTGTTACCTTTTCTACAATAAGTGTTATACCGTCTACACGAACGACTTTGATCAAATCATTCGCTGCCAGATGTTCCCCTTGAATACGCCAAGTGGTGTCGCCAAAAGCCCCGCGCCCAATGCCATTTGCGGCAATTTCTACAACGATTCCCTGTTTATTCAACATTGCGTGATCACGCTGATTTAATGTGCTATGCGATTGATCCCGATTGTCTTTAGTATGCTGATATTTCCACCAAAGCACCGAGAGAATACAGGCTAGTAAGGCATAGAAAATCGCCAGTTCGGCAAGGGATAAATTCGGGAAAAGAAATTGAAGTAGAGCGGTGATAAGTGCCGCCAAGCCCCACCAAAGCAGAAATACGCCCGGTATAATGACTTCGGCAATAAGCAACACAAACCCCAACACCAACCAATGCCATAATGTCCACGTTGTTAACCATTCCGCCATATTGTTGTCTCCGTAAAAATTTCCCCAATAGAAAAGTGCGGTCATAAAATTCAATAAATTTTGGCATTATGTAGAAAACGCATAAAAGGGAAATAATGTAAACGGTAGGGATACCAAGCGTGTCATCCCCACTTTTTCCAAATAGCCCTTTATTGTGCAACCGCTATATAAAATACCGTAACTTTTGACCGCACTTTAAAGCATTGCCTTACAATTTTTTATCGCCTTTCAATAATTCCGCAATACCTGCCACCGAACCAATTAGATTCCCCGCTTCTAATGGCATAAGCACCACTTTACTATTTTGCGATCCGCCAATTTCTTTTAAGGCTTCTGTATATTTTTGTGCAATGAAGTAATTAATCGCTTTCGTATCACCACTTGCAATGGCTTCAGAAACCATTTGGGTGGCTTTCGCCTCCGCTTCAGCCGCACGTTCGCGTGCTTCTGCTTGTAAAAAGGCTTCTTGACGCTCCCCTTCCGCTTTCAAAATGCGTGCTTGTTTTTCCCCTTCGGCACGTAAAATTTCTGCCTGACGAATCCCTTCCGCTTCTAGCACTTCCGCCCGTTTGTTACGTTCCGCTTTCATTTGTGCGTTCATTGAATCAATTAATTCACGTGGTGGGCGAACATCACGAATTTCAATGCGGGTAACTTTAATTCCCCAAGGATTGGTTGCTTCATCAACAATGGCGAGTAAGCGGCCATTAATCGAATCACGCTGCGATAACATTTCATCTAATTCCATTGAACCTAATACAGTACGGATATTGGTCATCGTAAGATTGATAATGGCTTGTTCAAGGTGGTTTACCTCATACGCCGCACTGCGTGCATCAATCACTTGTACAAAACACACTGCGTCAATAGATACATTAGCGTTATCTTTAGAAATGACCTCTTGCGAAGGAATATCCAATACTTGTTCCATCATATTGATTTTGCGACCTACACGATCCACAAAAGGCACAACCAAATTCAACCCCGGCATTAATGTACGGGTGTAGCGGCCAAAACGTTCAATCGTCCAGTTGTAGCCCTGCGGCACGGTTTTAACCGTTGAGAATAGGATTGCCACGACAAGCACCAGAAAGACTAAAGTAGCCATTGATAAACCGTCCATATTATTTCCTCTTTTAAGTTAGATTAAGCGGCGAAAGTCTAGCAAATTAAACCGCACGCTGTATATAGGAATATTGTGCCTTTTCTTTCACAAATTCAAAAAGATGCGTAATACAATTTGGCGCATCCGAATCCTGATGGGAAACAAATAAAAGTTGGGTTTCACTATTATTAACCAGTTGTTCAATAAAATGTTTGACTAACTTGCGATTAAGTCCGTCAAGCCCCTGAAAAGGTTCATCTAAAATTAAGACCGGTGGATGTTTGACCATTGCTCTTGCAATTAATAATAACCGTTGTTGCCCCCAAGAAAGCGATTGAAAGGGTGTTTTCGCCAATGCCGTTAAATTCAAACGTTCCAACCACTGCATCGCTTTTAAGCGAATGCTATCCGGTACTTTTTGATAGACACCAATACTATCGAAAAAACCTGAAATGATGACATCTAAAACGGCACAATTCACACGATAATCTAAGTGGAGTTGGCTGCTGACATAGCCGATTTTTTGCTTAATCTCCCAAATGGTTTCGCCGGAACCACGCTGTTTACCAAAAATCTTGACGTGATTAGAAAAAGCCTGTGGATGATCGCCGGTAATTAACGAAAGTAACGTTGATTTTCCTGCCCCATTCGGCCCTTTAATCCACCAATTTTGCTTGGCATTCACCGTCCAATTGAGATGATTTAAGATAATATTCTCACCGTATTTCACCACCACATTTTTTAATTCAAAGTGCGGTTGATTTTGAGGCAGTTTTTGCAAGGTTGAAATCGCTTCCGGCAAGGCAACATTAATGGCTTTTTCCGCATAAACCAACTGTTGATAAACAGTTTGTGTTTCAATTTCCTCTCGTCTTCCCTGCAAAATTAACCCGCCATTCTCCAACATCGCTAAATGTGTCGCCTGTTCGGGAATATCAGACAAACGATTGACAATAAGTACGATTGCGCAAGTTGATGTTAATTCCCCCAATAATGCCCTCCAATCTTTCACCGATTGCTGATCAAGCCCTTCAAAAGGTTCATCAAGAATCAATAAATCCGGCTTATTTAGCAAGGCTTGTGCCAATAAAACTTTACGGGATTCGCCCGTTGAAAGTTTAATAAAAAAGCGATCTAACAAATCCCGAATACCAAGCCTATGGGCAATTTCTTCACAATGTTTAAGATTATCGCCACCACTTAAAATAATCTCCCGTGCCGTTTTACCGAAAAATTGCGGATCTGTATCGTCATTATTGAGATCTTTTAAAATGGCTTCCATCATCTTGCGTTGTTTTTCAAAAGATAACGCATAAATTTGTTTAAATTGCCGGCAATATTCTCCCGCTTCTAAAGGCAATTTATTTTGCAAAGCAAGAGAAAATGCCGTTTTGCCACTTCCATTTCCACCAACGATCACCCAATATTGATGAGGTTTAATAGTAAAGTGCGGTAAATTTAAGTGATGATTTTTATGGAGTTTAAAGCTCGCGTTGCGAATCAAAAGTCCCATATTCTCTTTTCCTAAAAAACAAAAGGCGGGATGTACCCGCCTTTTTAAATGTTGAATTATGCGTTGTTTTTACGTTCTTCTTCCATACATACCGCTGCGGTGAATAAAACATCGGTAGATGAATTCAATGCGGTTTCGGTAGAATCTTGCAAGATACCGATAATAAAGCCCACACCAATCATTTGTGCCGCAACATCATCGGATACGCCAAATAAGCTACAAGCTAATGGAATCAAGAGTAATGAACCGCCGGCAACACCCGATGCCCCACAAGCACAAAGGGCTGCCACAACACTTAGCAAGACCGCGCTTACAAAAGATACTTCAACGCCTAAAGTATGCACTGCCGCTAAAGTCAAAATGGTAATAGTGATTGCCGCACCCGCCATATTGATATTCGCACCAAGTGGAATCGCCACGGAATAGGTTTCTTCATCAAGATTCAAGCGTTTTGCCAAACCGATATTGACCGGAATATTTGCCGCCGAACTACGCGTGAAGAATGCAGTAACACCACTTTCGCGTACGCAAGTCCATACTAACGGATAAGGATTTTTGCGGATTTTCCAATACACCAAAATAGGGTTCAATACGAATGCCGTAAAGAGCATTGTTCCCACTAATACGGACAATAATTGAACATATCCCCCTAAAGCAACTAATCCCTTGTCAGATAAGGTTTCTGCCACTAAACCAAACGCCAAACGGAGCAAAAGAAATGATGACGTGAACAATTTTTGAAATGGCTTCGGCAAAATCTGCAACAACCTGTTTGGTCGATTCGGAAGCATAACGCAATGCCACGCCTAAACCAATAGACCACGCCAACACCCCGATGAAGTTTGCTTTAAAAATCGCATTTAATGGGTTATCCACCACATTAAGCACTAAGGTTAATAAAACTTGACTGACGGATTGCGGAGCAGAACTGGCATCTTCTTTTACGGACAATGCCACTTCGGAAGGGAAAAGCATACTTGCCACCACGGCAGCAACCGCCGCTAAAAACGTGCCTAACAGATAAAGCACAACAATTTCTTTCATATTGCTTTTTGAGCCAACTTTTTTATTTGCCAAAGCTGCCATAACAAGAAAGAAAATTAAGATTGGTGCAACCGCACGTAAGGCTTTTACAAAAATTTGTCCCAATACCCCCACAGCCGAGGCAAGATCAAACCCCAAAGACTGTTGAATACTGCTATTTACCAACGCAACAAGGATTCCTAGGACAAGCCCCACAGCAATTCGTTTAACCAAATTGCCTTGGAAAAAGAAATGAAATAAACGTGATACATTCATAATAATATTTAGATAAAAGTAAGGTTGAACTTCGGATCATTGCCGATCCCCCAAAGCGAACTAAAGATAGCTTAAATTTTATCTAAAAGAAAACCTTTTTTCTTTCTTTTGTAAGGGTTTAATAATTTTCTGCCATTCATTATATTTTTTCTAAAATTTTGCCGAATAAAAAAATTTTTTCTACCGATGGTTGACAACCTGTATAGAACAACAGTATATTTATCACTGTATAAACAACCAATTATTTTTTAACCAAAGGAAATCCGATGATGAATTACGCAAATACCGCTACACAAAATGATATGACGTTTTCTTATCATCCTATGCCATTTTTTAACGATATTGAGAAAAACACCACATTCAGTAAAAAACTTGATTTAAATCTTTACTGCATTAAACGCCCGCAACAAACCTGCTTTATTCGTGTCACGAATCCAAATATGCTCGCTTGGGGAATAGAACAAGGGGATATGTTGGTTGTGGAAAGAAAAGATGAGATTTCATTAGGCGATCTTGTTGTACTTGAAAGCCAAAATGAATTTCATATTTATGAATTTATCGCCCACAATGATGAATTTGTATTTATGGCGCTTGATTCTAAAATGCAAAACATTAAAACGAGAGAATGGGCAAGTTTACCCATTGTGGGAACAGTGACTAACACCATTCATCAAATTCAACCGAAACGCAATCTGTTAAAATTTGCCGCATAATGCGAAGAAAGTGCGGTTAAAAATGACGAAGTTTTTGGTATATCGCTACTGCACAATAGACACAGAAGTAAGAATAATACGCTAACGTCCGTGATATTAGTCCACTAAAATTTCTCGAATATAAAATAGGGACACGAAGCATCGTGTCCCTACCCATCTCATTGTTCCAACTTAATGTGCTATATCAACTTGATGTACTACACAATATCAAATCGTCTAACGGCCTTTTCATCCTCCCCATTGACTTAATCATAAAGATCCTCTCCGTCTTTACGGGTTCTTAATAATTGCAAGATCCATACATATTGTTCCGGTGTGGGGGTGACGAAAGATTCAATTTCTTCATTCATTGCGCGGGCGGATTGTTCAGGGTCATCACTGAGCACCATAGCGGGGTGAATTTCCATTTCATATTTTCCGCTTTCGGCGTTATAGCGTGGAAACATTGGAATCACCACTGCTTTGGCAAGTTTTGCCATTTTATTTAATCCCGGTAAGGTGGCTTTATAGGTTGCAAAAAAATCCACAAACACACTTTGTTCTGCCCCAAAATCTTCATCAGGCAAGTAATAGCCCATTTCCCCTTTGCGGACATAATTTAAAAAAGGCTTGATACCATTTTGGCGGGCGTGCATTTTTCCGCCAAAACGCTGGCGGGTAATCGTCCAAAGCCAATCCACCAATGGGTTGCGATGAGGATTGTACATTGATGTCATTGGCATACCGTGAGTGTGTAAAATAATCCCCGAAGCATCAATCGCCCAACCGTGCGGCACCATTAAAATAATGTTATAGCCTTCTGCTTTTGCCTTTTGAATATGCTCAATGCCAATAAACTCGCTGCGTTTTTGCAGATGTTTTTTAGAGCGAATGGCAATTTCGCCAATACCAAACATCACCTGCCCTACCACTGCAAACATTTTATCAATCACCTGTTCACGCTGTTGTTCTGTCCAGTTGGGAAAGCACAGTTGTAAATTGGTTTGCGCGCGCTTACGTTGTTTTTTGGCTTTTCGCCCAATCCAGACACCCAATTTTCCGGCTATTTTGTCGCGTAAGCGAAAAGGAATGAGTGCCAGTAATAGTAAGAAAAAAATACCCAGCCATATTCCCCAATATTGGGGTTTTAAATACGACCACGAAAAATGCGGTTCATAACCCACTCGTGCGGTTAAACGTATATTTTTTTGAGAATCTGTCATAATAAAAACGATTGCGGAATTAACCGCACTTTAAAAATTAAACCAGCCTTGATCGTACGCCATTTTCACTGTCATTCCCAATGACATCAGCACAACCATTGGTCGAATGAGTTGCTTGCCTTTTGTCATCACCATTTTTGCCCCCCAATTTGCGCCAAGAATACTGCCCAACATCATTACAATACCTGCCGTCCACAAAATTTGTCCGCCGGCGAAAAACAGTAAAAAAGAAGCAAAGTTTGAGGTGAAATTCATTACTTTGGCGTGTGCGGTTGCTTTTGAAAGATTAAAGCCGAGCAATACCACGCAAGCCAAACTCATTATCGATCCCGTTCCCGGCCCGAAGAAGCCATCATAAAAACCGAGAAAAGGGCTAACTATCACGCCAAAAGAAAAATACCTGAGACGTTGTTTGCGATCACTTTCCCCTAATGTTGGGGTAAATAAAAAATACAAGCCGATCGCTAAAATAAGAAAGGGCAATAACTTTTTGAAAATAGACACATCCAGCATTCTAATCAGCACTGTGCCGCACGCTGATCCCATAAAGACACAGAGAAGAATAAACCAAAATTCCCGCAAATTGACCGCTCTTTTGCGCAGAAAATACATTCCTGCGGAAAATGCACCGCCCATTGCCTGCAATTTATTTGTGCCTAAAGCAACTGCGGGAGGCATACCAGTCATTAATAAGGTGGGAATGGTGATTAAACCACCTCCACCGGCAATGGCATCAATAAATGCAGCGACAAATGCCACCACAAAAAGTATGACTAAAACATCAATACCTAATTCCATTTTCTTTCCCGATTGTGAATTTCAGTTTACTTTAACCATTCGTGACGATTTGGTGAACTTAACACCTGTTGACATAAAAAGGGTTCAGGCGGAACTACTTTCGGTTTAGTCGAGCCACTGCTTGGTTTTGACGGTTCAAACCACGAATAAAGCTCGTCACCACAACCGTCACCGGCAGGAACAGGGGCTTGATTTTCACAATATGCAGCGTCAACAGGGCATTTTAATCGCACGTGAAAATGGGAATCGTGTCCAAACCAAGGGCGAATTTTATGTAACCATCCCCGATCTGCCCCTGCCGTTTGGCAGAGTTTTAATTTAATCGCCGGATTGACAAAAATGCGGGTAACATCGGGATCTTGTGCGGCTAATTTAATTAATGTTGCGTGATGATTGTTCCACACGCGTTCATCGACTCGCTGTGCTTGACGATTCACCACCAATAATCCTTTGCCATCGGAATTAAGGGCATCCGCATCAGACATCGCCCCCATTCGTAACCAAATATCCGCATCCAATCCCATTTGATGGCTGGCGTGTCCGGTTAGAAAACGCCCACCACCCGGCATTGCAATATCCCCCACCAGCATTGTCGGTAAGCCCGCTGCTTTTGCCCGTTCGCCCAAACGTTCAAGGTATTTAATCATCGCCGGATGGCCGTAATAACGGTTGCGGTTCATACGAATCACTTGATAGCCTTCCCCTTTTGCCGGCAAGGCTTGTGCGCCAATAATACAACCGTTGGAATAACTGCCAATCGGTTTCGCTTTGCCATCTTCACTTGGAATTGGACGTTTAATTTGCTGCCAATCCTGTGGTGCGGCTTGTAAGTTTAAAGAAAAAAGTGCGGTAAAAATGACCGCCGTTTTTAATAGCATTTTTTTCATTCAAAGACTCATTTATTTATACTATTTACATTGTGCTTTAAAGCGTAACAAGTGATCCAATAACACAATCGCTACCATCGCTTCGGCAATGGGAACAGCACGAATACCGACACAAGGATCGTGGCGACCTTTTGTCACCACTTCCACCGCCTCCCCCTCTAAATTGACGGAACGTCCGGGGATGGTAATGCTGGAAGTGGGTTTTAAGGCAATCGTGGCAATAATGGGTTGTCCGGAACTAATGCCCCCTAAAATACCGCCGGCGTGATTACTTTCAAAGCCATTCGGTGTCATTTCATCACGATGTTGGCTGCCCCGTTGTTCCACCACCGCAAAACCGTCACCTATTTCCACCCCTTTCACGGCATTAATGCCCATTAAGGCGTGGGCAAGGTCGGCATCTAAGCGATCAAAGACCGGTTCCCCCAATCCAACGGGAACATTCTCCGCAATCACCGTCAATTTTGCCCCAATGGAATCCCCTTCTTTTTTCAGATCGCGAATTAATTCATCAAATTTTTCGACCGCACTTTCATCGGGACAGAAAAAGGGATTGCTATTTACTTTTTCCCAATCAATGTTGCTTAGGGTTTGTGGCACAATTTTGATCTCCCCAATCTGGCTTAAAAAACCACGAACTTCAATGCCAAATTGTTCACGCAAATATTTTTTGGCAATCGCACCGGCAGCCACCCGCATTGCGGTTTCACGTGCAGAAGAACGCCCACCGCCACGATAATCACGAATGCCGTATTTTTGTTGATAGGTAAAATCAGCGTGTCCCGGACGAAAACGATCTTTAATTTCGCCATAATCTTGCGAACGTTGATCGCCGTTTTTAATGATCATTCCAATGCTCGTACCGGTGGTTTTTCCTTCAAAAACACCGGATAAAATTTGCACTTCATCCGCTTCACGGCGTGCGGTGGTATAACGGGAAGTGCCTGGTTTGCGGCGATCCAAATCCGGTTGAATATCCGCTTCGGATAATGCCATATTCGGTGGCACGCCATCTACGATACAGCCTAATGCGATACCGTGAGATTCCCCAAAGGTTGTCACACGGAAAAGTTGTCCAATGCTGTTACCTGCCATATTTTCCCCTTAATTGTTGTTATTGTTTTGTGGCTAATTTTGTTGCATTTACATCCACAAACGGAATTTCTTCTCCTGTGTCGTTATTTTTAATAAAGACATCAAGTTGGTTAAATGCAATATCAATATTATTTTCGGCAAAAAGCTCGTTGATACGGCGATTAAGCACATCTGTCGTATTGGTACGATCCCCAATTTGACCGACATAAACCCGTAATTCGTGATCTAATGTGCTTGCACCAAAACTCAAGAATAATGCTCTTGGTTCAGGATCTTTCAAAATGGTTGGTTGTTCGTGAGCGGCCTGAAGCAATAATTTTTTCACTAATTCCAAATCCGAACCATAGGCAACGCCAACGGTAATGACTAAACGTGTCATTGTGCTTGAAAGCGCCCAGTTGATCACCTGCCCTGTTACGAAAGATTTATTCGGCACAATCACTTCTTTACGATCAAAATCGATCAAGGTAATCGCCCGAATACGAATTTTCGCCACCGTGCCACTTACGCCGTTAATTGTCACCGTATCACCCACTCGAATTGGACGCTCAAATAACAAGATAATCCCGGAAACAAAGTTTGCGAAAATTTCTTGCATACCAAAACCAAGCCCTACGGAAAGTGCGGCAAATAGCCATTGTAATTTTGACCAAGACATTCCCAATGTAGCAAACGCCCAAGCTCCACCAACCGCCACGATGATGTAAGTTAATAAAGTGGTGATCGTATAAGGCGTGCCTTGCGATAATTTTAAGCGAGAGAACAACATCACTTCTAAAATACCGGAAATATTGCGCACTAAAACATAAGTAATCACCACAATAATCAGGGCGACCAATAAATTAAACAGCGTAATACTTTCCGTGACGTTTGCGCCATCAACAACCGAAACCTGTTGCCATAGGGTAATATCCCGCAGATAACTTGCCACCGTCACAAGATCTGACCAAACAAAGTAGAAAATGGCGAATAATGCCGTCCAAATAAAGAGATCGGCAAAACGTAATAATTGGCTTCTTACTTCATTGAGTGCCAACCCTTCCTCTTGATCGCTCACCATCACCACATCATCTGAAGGTGTGCCATCATTAAATCCTTCTGCTTTTTGTGTACGTTTTTCCATTAAACGGCGATGTGCCAAACGGCGTGATGACACGGTAATTCCACGATAAATCACATTGCGTAAAACAAACCACACACACCACGCAATATAAGAACTAATGAGATGTTGAATTAAATTCAGCACCGTATAGTAATAGCCTAACGCGATCAAAATGATGAAACCAATTGGGGTCAGTTGCAGCAGAATTTGAATAACTCTTATGATAACATTACGTTGTGCCTGACTTTCTTCATAAGCTTTTACGGCTCGACTAAAGCGGGGCGCAACAATCAGCATACAGAAAATAAGCGCTGCAATGGTATTGAGTTCACCCAGTACATCATTTGCCAAGCCATTATCCATCACATTGCTAAACACCGAGGTATTTAATAGCAACACAACGGTAATAATAATGCGTTTTACCACGCCACGGAATTTCTCCGCATCTTCCTGTGCAAAACCAAAATGACGTACAAAAATACCGTTAGGACGGAAAATGGCAAACCACACATTAAAGAACCACCAGTATCCTGCCATTCGGAACGACCAATCCCAAAACTCTTGCGGATTGCGGAAGAAGAAAAAGCCGATTAATTGACAAATCGCCAAAAACCAAAGCGTACCGGATAAATTTAACAAACAGGTCAAAATCAAGGCAATGGGGGTGTGCCATTGGGTATCTGAACGTAATGTATTGATTTCCCCATTGATCACCGCCAAACGTTCCTTGATTTTCGGTTTAAATTTAAAAATCGCCCCACCGATTACCAAAAGAATGAAAGCATAAGTCAATAATGCCGGCAAGTTATCATAATTGGTTGGGAAGCCTAAATGCTTCACCATACCATCAAATTGTGCTTTTAATGATCTTGGTAAGGCTTGCACCCAATCCAGATTAATCGGATTGTTACTTTTCACCCAGAAACTTTGTTGTTCCAACTTAGATTGGATTTCATCACTAATTTGCGTGATTTGTTGTTGGGTTAATTCTAATGAAATCGCCAAATTTAATTGATTATTCAGTGATTTAATCAGATCCGACCCCATTTTACGGCGTTCCGTTAATAAATTGGTAAGCTGTGTTTTTTCTGCCGCCGTGAAGGTGCGATTTTCATCCGTTTCGATTTTTTGAATATAAGCATCAAGATCGTAGAGTTCATTACGGCGTTGCGTAATATCAAAAATCTGCACACGTAAATCGGCAATTTGTTTTGACAAGCCTTGAATATTGAGATTTGTCGGCAATTTTTGTTTTTGTTGCTGAATAATGCGGGAAAGCACCAACGTTCCCTGCAAGGCACTAATTTGTTCATCAATGGTACGCTGTGTTTGCGTTAAGCTATCCAACACATTACGCATTCTGAGTTCATCTTGCGTTAAAGTATTGGTTTTTTCCGTTTGTTGTAACAAATATTGGCTTAATTGGGCATTTAGATCCAATTCCTTTTGAATGTAATCATTTTTGACCGCACTTTGCTGTTGTTGCTGTGCCTGTTCAACTTTATCTTGGGTTTGCTCAAGATTTTTTTGATTAATCGCCTCTTGAATTGCCGCAATCTGTTGTAGCTGAAGTTGTTGTTTGGTACTTAGCAAGTCATACCGACTTTGGTAAAGCAAAGAAAGCTGATCGCTATTTTTTAATAAGGTTTGATTGTAATTGTTTTTCAGTTCAATCAGTTGTAATTCCAACTGATATTGCTGTTGTAATGTATTATCCTGTGTCCCATCGGAAAGCTGTTGATTCAAAGTTTGGCTTCGCTTTAAATTATCCGTCAACGCCGTTTGCGCACGTTCGGAAACGGAACTTTGCCCCGCCAGCAAAGCATTGGCGGTACTCAATGCGGTTTGTGTTTCCTGCTGTTGGGTATTCAATGTATTGAGCGAGCCCTGCAAGTTCTCTAAAGAACTGCCTTTATAATCGTCCGGTTTCGCCTGTCCCAGCCCTTTTTTCAGATCCTGCAATTCCTTTCCATTTTTTTGAATTTTCGCATCGGCACGATTAATGGTGTCATTAAGTTCATCATTATTTTTTTGCTGCGTTTGAATCTGTTGTAACAAATCCAATGAAGTTTGTAGTTGCTCCACGCGTGTTTTTTTCAAATCCGCATCATCCAATTTCTGCGCATCAGCTAATGCCGATTTTAAACTTTGCTCGGTAGGCAAAGATGTCGCCGGTTCTGCCATAACCGAGTGGGATAATGCCAAGCCCAGTAAAACACTTAAAGAAAGTGCGGTTAAAAAACGAGGTAATTTCATATTCTTCCTATTTCTCATTGTGTTGTTGTGCCAACCATTCCGCCAGCACTTTACGTGAAATCTTAATTGCCCCCTGTTGTAAATCTTGAGGCAATGGGTAATAAGCAACGGGTTGTTTAAAACGTGCTAAGTGTTCTTGTAAAAAAATACGCAATTTTTCGACCGTACTTTCTGTGAACGGTTCATAAAACTCAAGGATAGCAACCGGTCTTGCACCAAATTCCTTGTCTTGCTTAGGTAATACAAACACCTGTTTTACCAAACCTGATTGTAAGATCCATTTTTCTATTTCTTCCGGCTGAATATTTTCACCACCGGAGATAAACATATTATCCAAACGTCCGATAATCACCAGTTCATTATTTTGCCAAACGCCTTTATCTTTGGTTTGCAACCACCCTTGTTCATTGGTAAGGGAAAAAATTTTCCCTTTCTTCCAATATCCCAAGGCAAGTCCCGCCCCTTTAAGCCAAATTTCATCATTGACTAAGCGGTATTCCCGTCCTAATAGGGGTTGCCCTACGCCTATTAAGTCATCGGATGGTTTAGCAAAAATCGTGGATGCCATTTCCGTCATCCCATAGCCGCTGTATGAAATAATGCCATATTGGCGAATGGCTTGCGTGAGTTCAAGCGGGATATGCGCACCGCCCAATAAAATATGACGTGTTTTAAAATCCCTCTGCGGATGTTGTGTCAAATAATCAAGCAAACGTTGAAGTTGGGTCGGCACTAAGGAAGCGTGCGTAGCTTGTAATAACGAGGCATAAAAATCTGTCTGAGGAAAATGCAATTCCGCCCCACAAGCCAACCAACGCCACACAATGCCTTGCCCCGAGACGTGATACAACGGCAAAGATAACAACCAAGATTGGGTAGCATTAAACTGCATTAATTGGCAAACCCCTTTGGCGTTATCTAAATGCGCCTGCACATTATGCACCACTGCTTTTGGTAAACCGCTTGAACCGGAAGTCAAGGTCATTGTTGCCGGACGGGAAAAATCCCCTTGTGAAAGGGAAATTTCGGCGGGATACGGCTCAATCAGCGTAAGATCTTCATTTTTAAAACAAAATTCAACACCATATTCTTGGCATAATGCTTCAATTTTTTCTGTCGGAAAAGCAGGATTTAACCCTAAGATTTTGGCACCACATTGAATTGCCGCCAAATAAAGCAACAACATCGCTTCCGAATTTTTACCGCAAAAAGCGACCGCACTTTTCGGCGTTACACCCCGAGCCTGTAAAAACGCCACCGTTTGTGCTATTTTTTCGGCAACTTCCGCCCAAGTAAAAATATCGCCCTGCGATGAACGCAACGCGATTTTATTTGCATATTGGGAATGATTGGCAAAATATTGCCAAGGAAATAATTTAGTTGCTGACAAAATACGCCCGCACTTCATCAATAAGACTTTCCGGCAAATTCATTGATTGCATTGCCCCTTCCAACATCAGCATTTTTCGTCCGCTATTGGTGTTGGTAATCACCCAATAAGGCGTGTCCGGAATTTGTTTCGGTTTGGTATGGTTGCCTGCCACCAGTAAAGTAGCTTCATCACGGGCAAAGTAAACACGCGTACGCCCCTGTAAGGATTCCGTTGCCTGTGCAAAACTTTCCGGATTGGTACGATAAAGCACCCGTAAAATCGCCAAAAAACGCACCACGGCTTTGCTTTCCTCTTTAAATTCTGCGGAATTTAACAATGCACGCACTTTATCCGTGATTTGACTAATGGCTTCATCTGACGTTTTTTTCACGGTTTTCGGCACAATCGGTTCGGCAACCTCGGCTACTGCGTCTAGCGGTGAAGAAACAATCTCATTCGATTGATTTTGTTGAGCGGAAATATTGTCGGATTTGACCGCACTTTCATTGTTCGCATTGTCAAAAGAAACAAAATCCAAGGTATGACTTGGATTGGCAGGAAGATTGAGCAAACGGCGAAGAATATCGGAAGCACTTTCACCAATAGATTGCGTTTGTTTGGCAATGTATTGATATAACTCTTCATCTACTTCAATAATCTTCATTTTTCTCTCTCCGTTTGCTAAAATTTTTGCCCATTATAACGACTTCTCAACAAATTCTCACGCGAAAAATATGCCTCATTCCCAATTATTAAACTATCAATTTCACCCGACAAAACAAACAATTAACCGTCCAACCTTAGTCTTTATTCACGGTTTATTCGGGGATATGAATAACCTTGGTGTCATTGCCCGTGCTTTTAGCGATGACTACAACATTTTGCGGGTGGACTTACGTAATCACGGACAAAGTTTTCATTCGGAATCAATGGATTATGATTTAATGGCGGAAGATGTGTTCCAATTAATTCAACATCTCAAATTGGAAAAGGTTATTTTGATCGGCCATTCGATGGGCGGAAAAACGGCGATGAAATTGACCGCACTTCACCCCGAATGGGTAGAAAAATTGGTTGTGATTGATATTGCGCCGATTGCCTATGGAAACGGCGGACATCAAGACGTGTTTGAAGGTTTATTTGCGGTAAAAACTGCCGCCCCACAAAACCGCCAAGCAGCCAAACCGATCTTGGAACAAAAAATTCAAGATCCTGCCGTGGTGCAATTTATGCTGAAATCCTTTGAACCTACATCACCGGAATTTTTTCGCTTCAATTTAACCGCACTTTTCAATAATTATCCACACTTAATGGATTGGCAGAACCTTCAAGTAAACACTCCAACTTTGTTCATCAAAGGGGGCAATTCCAGCTATATCAAACCGGAGGATAGCGACCGTATTGTAGCCCAATTCCCAAATGCTTCTTCCTTCATCATAAATGGTTGCGGTCACTGGGTTCACGCTGAAAAACCGGACTTTGTTATTCGGGCAATCTCGCGCTTTCTAAATAAGAATTAATTGATTCAAATGAGAATTGATTTGTGCTATAGTTCGCCAACTTGTGGGGCGTTTCCCCTCATTTTTATCGTGATTAAATTTATTTAAAGGAAAGAAAAATGGCAGTAGTGGGTCTATTTTATGGTAGCGATACGGGCAATACCGAAAACATCGCCAAAATGATTCAAAAACAATTAGGCAGTGAATTAGTAGATATTCGTGATATCGCCAAAACTTCAAAAGAAGATATTGAAGCCTATGATTTTTTACTTTTTGGTATCCCAACTTGGTATTACGGTGAAGCGCAAGCAGACTGGGATGATTTTTTCCCAACCTTAGAAGAAATTGATTTTACCGACAAGTTAGTGGGCATTTTCGGCTGTGGCGACCAAGAAGACTACGCTGATTATTTCTGCGATGCCATTGGCACGGTGCGTGATATTGTTGAACCACGTGGCGCCATTGTTGTGGGTAACTGGTCAACAGAAGGCTATACCTTTGAAGCCTCCAAAGCACTCTTGGAAGATGGCACATTCATCGGTTTGTGTATTGATGAAGATCGCCAACCGGAACTCACCGCAGAGCGGGTAGAAAAATGGTGCAAACAAATTTATGAAGAAATGTGTTTGGCGGAACTTGCCTAACATTATCACAAGGAAACTTTATGTCTGAAGAAAATATTAAATTGCTAAAAAAAGTGGGGCTAAAAGTAACCGAACCCCGCTTGACGATTTTGGCATTAATGAAAAACCACAAAAATGAACATTTTTCCGCTGAAGATGTGTACAAAATTTTGTTGGAACAAGGTAGCGATATTGGTCTTGCCACGGTTTATCGGGTATTAAACCAGTTTGATGAAGCAAATATTTTGATTCGCCATAATTTTGAGGGAAATAAATCGGTTTTTGAACTCGCCCCGACCGAACACCACGATCACATTATTTGTGAAGATTGCGGTAAAGTCTTTGAATTTTCCGATAATCTTATCGAACAACGCCAAAAAGAAATCAGCGAACAATATGGCATTCAATTAAAAGCCCACAGTTTGTATCTTTACGGCAAATGTAGCGATATTGATAAATGCGAAGAAATTAAAAAAGACGATAAAAAATAGACTATTCCCCAAATTATTCCCAATGATAAAAAGCCCCGTTACGTTACTCAACGGGGCTTTTATTATTCCATATTCGGCTCGCCCGTCACCACCTTTCGCCATAAATTCTTACTGGAAATTGCGCCTGCTGTTGGATTTGGTTTTGCCCCCATAATGGAAGGGGCAATATAAACCGGCACGGTATATTGAAATAACGGAAGAACGATATTTTCCTGCTGAATGATCTCGCTTAATTTTAAGTAAATTTCCGACCGCTCTTTTTCTGACGTGCTTTTCAATGCCTGCTCAAAAAGTTTATCGTATTGTGGATTCGCATAGCCGTTTTTATTATCAGGGCTTTTTGAATAAAACAGCCCTAAAAATGCCATCGGGTGATTAAAATCCCCACACCAGCCGGAACGAATCAACTGAAATTGTCCTGCTATTCGCTTTTCCTGCAACTGCTGCCAGCTCATCGGCAATGCCTCCACACGCAATAAATCCGATTCCGATAATTGCTGGGTGATACGCTGTGCAATATGACGATGTGGTGCGACATCATCATAACTCAGCCGTAAAATTAAGGGCTGTTTTTCAGTAATTTTTGCCTGTGCCAATAACTGTTCCGCCACCACCGGTTCCCATTTTGAATCCTGCCCTTGCAACATCGCTTTCGGTAAAAAATAAGAACCGGCAATATTATTTGGCATTTCATTATGAGTAATCGCCGTTACAGAAATTAAGGAAGCAATGGCTTTTCTGATTAACGGATTGGTCAATTTGGGATCACGCAAATTAAACTCATAAAAATAACTGCATAATTTCGGGAAATATTGAATATTGTCCGACTTTTGCCCAACATTCCAAACTACATCGAATTTTGCAAGGGATGTTGACCCCAAAAGCACATAATCCACCTGTTTGAACGCTACCGAGTCTTTTTTCCAATAGTGCGGATTTTTCGCCAAATGAACGCCATTATCATCACGGAATGAAAATACATAAGCCCCATTTGATACCTTTTCGGCAGGATCGGGATATTGTGGTAACAAAGCGATATGCGCCAACATTTCAGGCAAATAAGGGGTAGGTTTATCCAAAGTGATCAGCAAAGTGCGGTCATTTTCTGCCGAGATTCCAAGACTTTCCGCAGGCTGTTTTTTCTCTAATACCGCCTTTGCATTTTTCAAATTCAAATACAATAAATAAGATTTTAACGCTGTTTGAGATTGTGAAAGCCTTTGCCAAGAAAGCACAAAATCCTGCGCTTTCATTGGTTCGCCATTTGACCACATTGCCTCTTGCCGTAGTACGAATCGCCATATTTTATTGTCTTTGGTTTGCCAACTTTCCGCTGCGGCAGGCACAATATTGCCCTCGGCATCATAAGCCGTTAATCCTTCAAATAAATCACGAATGAGGGAAAGTTGTTCTTCCTCTTTTACCAGCCAAGGATCTAAAATCGGCTCAAATTTGATACCTCGAACCAATTTTTCACGCGGCGATGGATCTAATGCTACTTGAGGGGAAACCGTCTTCACGTCCTCCGTTGATGAGGACTGAATTTGAGGCGTTTTCGGGCTGTTTAGCTTATCGCAAGCATTCAACGCAAAAAGTACGAAAAAAATGACCGCACTTTTTACTCCCAATGAAAAAATATTATTCATTTTCGCCATCCGCCTGCATTTGTTCACCACGTTCCGGTTCGGTTTTGATCCAAAAGAGAAAAAACCAATATTTTATGCCAATCAACAAAGCAATAATGATTCGCCCAATCACACTCGGTGTAAAGTAAAACCCGATTAACAACATTGTAGTTGAAAGTGCCAAAATCGATATTTTTGTTTTCTTCGTCATTGCACGGCGTTCATTAAAGGATTTCAAATGATGTTGATAAAGGGAAGTGCCAAGAAACCAGTTTTCTAAGGTTTTTGAACCTTTGGCAAAGAAAAATAAGGTAAGCAATAAAAAAGGTGTTGTCGGTAAAATCGGAACAAAAATGCCAATAATGCCCAGTGCGAGCGAAAGAAATCCCAACAAGATATAAATGAACTTCATAACCTTTCCGAAATCATAGAAATGCGAACCATTATTGCGGATTTTTTAGATTTTTCAACCTTGATATTATAGAATTCGCCGTCACATAAAGGACTGTTTTAAAAAAGGGAACATTTATGTCAAATCCATTACTGAATATTCAAGGCTTACCGCCTTTCTCACAAATCAAACCGGAACACATTCAACCAGCCGTTAAACAACTCATTCAAGATTGTCGCAATACGATAGAACAAGTGCTAAATCAACCGCACTTTAGCTGGGAAAATTTCATTTTACCGTTGACCGAAGTCAGCGATCGCCTCAGTCTGGCTTGGTCGCCAATATCCCACTTAAATGCGGTGAAAAATAGCCCGGCATTACGGGAAGCCTACCAAGCCTGCCTGCCATTACTTTCCGAGTATGGCACTTGGGTTGGGCAACACAAAGGGCTTTACAATGCTTATTTGGCGTTAAAAAACAACCCTGAATTTGCCACTTATTCTGTTGCTCAAAAGAAAGCAATCGAAAATTCACTCCGTGATTTTGATCTTTCCGGTATCGGACTTTCCGAAGAAAAACAAAAACGATACGGCGAAATTTCCGCACGCTTATCCGAACTCAATTCGCAATTCAGCAATAATGTACTCGATGCCACAATGGGTTGGGAAAAAGTGATAGAAGACGAAGCGGAACTCAAAGGATTACCGGAATCGGCTTTACAGGCGGCAAAACAATCTGCCGAAAGTAAAGGCTTGAAAGGCTATCGTTTTACCCTTGAAATTCCAAGCTATTTACCGGTGATGACTTATTGCGAAAATCGGGCATTGCGTGAAGAAATGTACCGAGCCTACGCCACCCGAGCTTCAGACCAAGGGCCGAATGCCGGCAAATGGGATAACAGCAAAGTGATGGAAGAAATTCTGACTTTGCGTGTGGAGTTGGCAAAATTACTGGGATTCAACACCTACACCGAGCTTTCTCTCGCCACCAAAATGGCAGAAAATCCGCAGCAGGTTTTAGATTTCTTAGATAACTTGGCAGAGCGTGCAAAACCACAGGGAGAAAAAGAATTGCAGGCACTTCAAGATTATTGCCAAAAAGAATTTGGCGTAACCGAGCTTGCCCCTTGGGATATTGGCTTTTACAGCGAAAAACAAAAACAACATTTATATGCCATTAATGATGAAGAACTTCGCCCATATTTCCCTGAAGATCGTGTTATTTCAGGCTTATTTGAATTGATTAAACGCATTTTCAACATTCGTGCCGCAGAACGTTTTGATGTGGATACTTGGCATAAAGATGTGCGTTTCTTTGATCTTATTGATGAAAAAGATCAGGTTCGTGGCAGTTTCTATCTCGATCTTTACGCCCGTGAAAACAAACGTGGCGGCGCGTGGATGGATGATTGCATTGGCAGAAAACGCAAAGCGGACGGTGCAATCCAAACACCGGTTGCTTATTTAACCTGTAATTTCAACGCGCCGATTGGCAATAAACCCGCCCTGTTTACTCACGATGAGGTAACCACCCTATTCCACGAATTTGGTCACGGTATTCATCATATGCTTACCCAAATTGATGTTTCCGATGTGGCAGGGATCAACGGCGTACCTTGGGATGCGGTGGAGTTGCCAAGTCAATTTATGGAAAATTGGTGTTGGGAAGAAGAGGCACTGGCATTTATTTCCGGTCATTATGAAACGGGAGAACCTCTGCCAAAAGAAAAACTCACCCAATTATTGAAAGCCAAAAATTTCCAAGCGGCAATGTTTGTGCTACGCCAACTTGAATTTGGTATTTTTGATTTCCGTTTGCACCACACTTTTGATGCGGAAAAACTAAATCAAATTTTGGATACATTGAAAGCGGTGAAAGCTCAAGTTGCCGTTATTAAAGGCGTTGATTGGGCAAGAACCCCACACAGCTTCAGCCATATTTTCGCAGGGGGCTATGCCGCAGGCTATTACAGCTATTTATGGGCGGAAGTGTTATCTGCCGATGCTTACTCACGTTTTGAAGAAGAAGGTATTTTCAATCCAATTACCGGAAAATCTTTCTTAGATGAAATCTTAACCCGTGGCGGCTCAGAAGAACCAATGGTACTGTTTAAACGTTTCCGTGGACGTGAACCACAGTTAGATGCCTTACTAAGACATAAAGGTATTGCAAACTAGTCATTGATAGTGAAAAAGCCCTGAAATTAAATTCAGGGCTTTTATTTTAATCAAAAAACGGGCAATTTTTCGGTATTAGGTTATAAACGCACAAAAGAAAAATAATGCGAGTAGGGACGCCACGCAGGCGTCCCTATTAAAATTCAAGTAATTTCAATGGATTAATATAAAGACACCAAGCACAGCGTCCTACTTTAAAAAAAATACTTCAAAAATTCACCGCACTTTTCAACCGATTAACCATTATAACGTTTAAAGATTAAGGTTGCGTTCGTTCCGCCAAAACCAAAGCTGTTTGACATCACGGTTTGTAAACCGGCGTTTTCTTTGGTTTCGGTAATGATATTACAGCCTTCCGCCGCTTCGTCTAAGGTTTCGATATTAATACTTGGTGCAATAAAATCATTATCAAGCATTAACAGGGTATAAATAGCTTCGTGCGCGCCTGCCGCCCCCAATGAGTGACCGGTCATTGATTTGGTGGAAGAAATCGCCGGAATATTTGCACCAAAAACATTTTTAATCGCCCCTAATTCTTTCACATCCCCAACCGGTGTTGAAGTGCCGTGAACATTGATGTAATCAATCGGGCTATCAACAGTTGCCATAGCTTGTCGCATACAACGCTCTGCCCCTTCACCGCTTGGCGCAACCATATCATAACCATCGGAAGTCGCACCATAACCCACAATTTCAGCATAGATTTTCGCACCACGGGCAAGGGCGTGTTCCAATTCTTCAACCACCACCACGGCACCGCCACCGGCGATAACAAAACCGTCACGGTTAGCATCGTAAGCACGGGAGGCTTTTTCCGGAGTATCGTTATATTTGGTTGAAACCGCGCCCATTGCATCAAATTCCGTTGCACATTCCCAAGATAATTCTTCCGCACCGCCGGCAAAAACTACATCCTGTTTGCCTAATTGAATCAATTCTACGGCGTGACCGATACAATGTGCCGAAGTGGCACAAGCGGAACTAATCGAATAGTTCACACCACGGATTTTATAAGGTGTTGCCAAACAAGCAGACACACTGGATGCCATCGTTTTGGTGACGGCATAAGGGCCAATTGCCTTCACGCCACGTGGGCCACGCACCGCATCACAAGCCACTAATTGGTTATGTGCAGATCCCGTTCCCGCCCCAATCACAAGACCGGTACGATCATTGGAAACCTGCTCTTCCGTCAAACCCGAATCTTCAATCGCTTCACGCATAGAAAGATAAGCATAAGCTGCCGCATCGCCCATAAAACGATACACTTTACGATCAATATGTTCACTTGGATCAAGCTTAATCGTACCTGCAACGTGGCTACGCATTTTCATTTCCACAAATTCCGGCACCACTTCAATGCCCGATTTACCTGCTTTCAACGAAGCAAGCACTTCTTCTTTATTGTTACCGATACTTGAAATAATACCAAAACCTGTAATCACAGCTCTTTTCATTGCTTCTTCCCTTTTGTTTTACATAAAAAATAGCGGCTCAAAACTACTACGAAATGAAAATATTTCAAGCAATTCTTGATTTGTTTGACCAGTTATTCCCGCCAACAAATTCAACAAGCCAAGAAATTCGGCTATTATAAGCCAATTCAACTATGCAAGAAAGGAATAAAAATGCTCACCGTTGACTATGCAAAAATTCATTTTAATGAAGAAAATACCCCCGTTTCCGATCAATTTGATGATGTTTATTTTTCCAATCAAGACGGATTGGCTGAAACGGATTATGTTTTTTTGCAAGGAAATCAATTATGGGAACGCTGGCTCACCCATCCACACCCACATTTTGTTATTGCCGAAACCGGCTTTGGCACGGGATTAAATTTTTTTGCCACAACCAAACGCTTTCGTGAATTTCGCCAACAACATCCCTCTGCGCCATTAAAACGCTTGTATTTTATTTCTTTTGAAAAATATCCCCTGAAATTGACCGCACTTCAACAAGCCCATCGTGCCTATCCGCAATTTGCCGAATTAACCAACCATTTACAACGCTATTGGCAATTCCCTCTTAAAGGTTGCCGGCGTATTCATTTTGAGGAAACTATCCTTGATTTGTGGTTTGGCGATGTGGTGGAAAATTTACCGCAACTTGGTGATTATATGAATGAATCCGTTAATGCTTGGTTTTTAGACGGCTTCGCCCCAAGTAAAAATCCTGAAATGTGGAACGAAAATCTCTACCACCAAATGTATCGCTTCACCGCCCTAAATGGCACATTTGCTACTTTCACCGCAGCCAGTGCGGTCAGAAAAGGATTAACATTTGCCGGTTTTACCATCACCAAACGAAAAGGCTTTGGCAAAAAGCGGGAATGCTTAAACGGACAAAAAACACAATCAAAACCGACCGCACTTTCCACCCCTTGGTATCTCCCCCAATCCGCACAAATGGAAAAACAGGATATTGCCATTATCGGCGGCGGCATTGCCTCGCTTTGCACCGCAATCCCTTTGTTGAAACGCGGAGCAAACATCACCCTTTATTGTGAAAACGAACAACCCGCACTCAATGCTTCCGGTAATAAACAAGGGGCATTTTACCCCCAATTAAGTGATGACAACGAACTCACCGTACGTTTTTACCTACACGCTTTCGCCTATGGCAAACAATTACTTGATTGGGCGGTCGAACAAGACATTGAATTTGAACATCAATTTTGTGGTGTCGCCTTGTGTGGTTACAACGAAAAAAGTGCGGTCAAATTAGATAAAATTTCGCAATTAGGCTTACCCACAGAATTATTTGTACGCCTCAATGCAGAACAATTAAGCGAAAAAGTGGGCTTACCCCTTTCTTGTGGCGGTGGTTTTATTTCTCAAGGCGGCTGGCTTGCCCCACGCCAATTTGTGCAAAATGCCTTTGCCTTGTTAGAAAAATACGGCGTAAAAATTAAAACATCACAAAAAATTACCGCACTTTCACAAACCCAATCAGGTTGGCGGTTGGTTAATGCCGAAAATGAAACAATGCAACACGAAGTTGTTATACTGGCAAACGGATATAAAATCACCGACTTTTCCCAAACCGAAAAACTTCCACTGTATCCAATCCGTGGACAGGTTAGCCAAATTCCCACTTCCAAAAACTTACTCAAACTTAAATCCGTGCTTTGTTATGACGGCTATCTCACCCCTGTTGATAAGGCAAAACTGACACATTGCATTGGGGCAAGTCATCTACGGGATAACACCGATCGCACTTTCAGCCCACAAGAGCAACGGGAAAATCAACAAAAACTCCAACAAAATATCGCCCAACCTTGGACACAAGAGGTGAACACCTCAGGCAATCTTGCCCGAGTGGGTATTCGTTGCTCCGTGCGGGATCTTGCCCCAATGGTCGGTAATGTGCCAAACTTCGCCCGGCAATGCGAAGACTATCATAACCTCTTTAATCTTCGCCGCCGTAAACAGCCAATAAAAAGTGCGGCCAATTTTCCCAATCTTTTTCTCACCGCCGCATTAGGTTCTCGAGGCTTAACCTCCGCCCCCTTATTAGGCGAAGCATTGGCTTCCTTAATTTATGATGAACCCTTGCCGTTAGGTGAAGATATTCTGCAAAACTTATCTGCAAATCGCGCGTGGGTAAGGAAATGGTTAAAAGGATCGGAAGTTAAATAATATGATTGGTCGGAGCGCGATGATCATATCCTTATAAAAACAAACAATTTCAATGGATTAAAATTAAGAACACCAGCGTGGTGTCCCTACTTTTTCTCTAAGAAATTGCTCACAGTACAACCGCTTATATAGCATTGAAAAATGTGTAAATAAAGCAAAAAAAATGCAACCCCTAAGGGTTGCATTTTTACTATTGGCTAATGATTACCACTGATAACCTACACCTACACCACCGGAGTAATGTCCTGCGGAGTTCGCCGTACCGGTTAATTTCAGGATAACTTTACCATTATCGCTGGCTCTTGAGTAACCGACTGCAATAGCAGATGCACCGCTATATCCGCCGGCTGCTGCCGCCACCATTGATTTACCCGGAATATAAACCTGAGGTAATGAAGCAGCCGCTGCCGCATTCGCACCGATACCACGTACACGTTTATCTAAGTCATCAACACGATTGTTGACGTTATAGATATCACCACGTACCTGATCAAGCTGTCCTTTATTGACTGCATCGGTCGGTTTAACACCCGGTGCAACATTGCTGATCACTTTGTTGCCTGCGCTGATACCGTTGTCGGTCACGCTTACGGTGTCTCTGCCTTGCGGATCAGAACCTTTAATAGTCAAGCCATTATTGTTCACGGTGGTATTGCCGATATTCAAGCTACCGTCTTGACCAAGATCGATATCTTTTGCCAATTTAACGGTTAATGTACCTTTACCATCAGACACTACACCAATATTTGGTGCAGAAGATAGTTTGGATTCATCTGCTTGACCACCAACCACATTAACGCGCGTATTAAGTTTCTGTTGAGAAACCGTTCCTGTATCACCCATGAATTCTAAGCCGTCATTTAAAGTCGCTACTTGCTCTTTATTGCCGTCTTTTTTCACGTATTCAATACGGGTTTTACTTTCGCCGTCTTTACCATCGTTGCCGTCTAAGCCTTTCGCTCCATTCACTACTTGAACGGTTGCTGAAGCACCATCCTGACCATCCGCACCTTTCGGTCCGGTTAAGTCGATTGAGCCGTCTTTACCATTTATCACGACAGACGCACCGTCTTTGCCGTTTACACCGATAGTACCGTCCACACCGTCTTTACCATCTTTACCGACAGTCACGTTAGTGAAAGTTGCATTTTCTGCTGTTGCAATTTCATAACCGTTATCAATTTGTTTCACAACAATGTTGTTACCTTGATTTAATACGAAAGTTTCGTTGTAATTGATACGTTTATCCGTTGCAACATCTTGACCATTGGTTGTCAAATTAAAACCGGAATTATATAACTGACTACCGTTGATCGCATCTTTACTGGTCGGACTGATATCACCATTACCTACATTTGAGATCGTAATATTAGCGGCATCAATTTTTTCATTCGTAATAGTAGGGCCATCTTTAATTGTCACACCTTCATTAGTAATGCTGGTGTTACCCATTGTGAGATTGCCATCTTTTAACGTAGTATTGCCAATTGCGAGATTACCGTCTTTCAACGTGGTATTGCCAAGTGTCACGCTACCGTTTGAAGTAAGATTAAGATCTTTATTCAAACTCACTGCAAAGTCTTTACCGCCGGAGGCATTTGTACCATTTGGCGTTACTTTCACATTGCTATCACCTGCGGTAACGCTCTCTTCCTTCGCAATTTGATCTTTCATTGATTGAGAAAGCTCAACTTTGTAGGTTGTCGTAAAGTTAGCACGATCATCACTAGGCGTTACAGTAATACTATCCGAACCGGTAACTACCGATTTTTCTGCATTAACGGTATAAATGGTATGCCCATCCGTAGCAGTGTCAGAGGTTACATTAACATTTTTACCCGCTGTAACTTCGGTTTTCGCCGCCGCTGCAGACGCATTTAATTGCGACAAGTTCACTGCATCGGTTGCGTTCGTACCGTTTCCTACATTGGTAATTGTCTTACCACCGGCATCGATACCACCAACAGTAATGCTTGGGCCACCTTTAATGGTTAAACCATCATTGTTCACCGTAGTATTACCGATATTCACGCTACCGTTATTACCTAAAGTGATATTTTCCGCCAATTTAACAGTTAAGTTACCATTTTCATTGACTACACCAATGTTATTGTCGGTTAACGTACCTGTTGAACCACCGGTAATGTTCAAGGTTTCACCCAGTTTCTTCACAACTTCTTGACCTTTGTCGCCTTTGAACTTCAAGCCATCGTCTTTAGTTGCAATTTCACGGGTTATTACGCTACCGTCCGTATTGGTTGTGTTATAAACCAAACGTTCAATACCTTTACCACCTTTATCCGCCGAATCTAATGTACCGGTTCCATTAGCAACCGTAATATTCACGGATGCACCATCTTTACCATCCGCACCACGTGGTCCGGTTAAGCCAATTGAACCGTCTTTACCGTGAAGAACAACGGATGCACCGTCTTTACCATTTACACCTAACTTACCGTCCACACCGTCTTTGCCATCTTTACCGATTGTAACGTTGTTTGAAGTAGCAATCTCATAACCATTTGTAATTTGTTTAATTACAATGTTATTGCCGGCATTTAAGCTGAAAGTTTCGTTATTGGTCAAACGTTTATCTTCATCCGTTAAACCACTTGCTTCTTCCACTATTCCAGTAGTGCCATCCACTTTTGCCGATTTTAAGCTAAATCCGACCGCACTTAATGTGGTATTGGTAATATCTTTCGTCGCATTTTTTAAGTCGCCTACATTAACAACATTATTCAATGCATCGCCGGTTAAATTGTTCAATACACTATTAAAGGTTTGATTCGCCGGAACCGTTGTACCATTTGGTAATACACCACTATCCACATTAGTAATTAATACCGGTGCGGAAACATTACCGCCAACAAATTTCACCTTATTGGTCGGTTCATTTGTCAAATTACCGTTATTATCAACATAACTGTTTGTGGTGCTAAAGGTAATATTAGTTGTACCGGTTACATTATCATAAGTTGCTTTAACCGATACTCCCGTACCATTATTAAAATTCACTGAATTACCATGGGTAACAAAATCAACTGCCTGGCCGTTATTTTGTAAATTCCAACCCGCATTTAATACATCACCTACAGTGGCGGCATTCTTGGTAATATTTTGATATTTATTGCTCGCTGTATCCGGATTAGACTTAGTGTCGTTCGTCACATTGTCTAGGTTACCTTTCACATTGGTAATCATCGTATTACCAGCATTTAAACCGTCTTTATTAACCGTTACATTGCCGATAGTTAAGCTACCGTTATTACCTAAAGTGATATTTTCAGCCAATTTAACGGTTAAGTTACCGTTTTCATTAACAACACCGATATTATTATCCGTTAACGAACCATTTGCACCGCCGGTAATATTTAAGGTTTCGTTAAGTTTCTTATTGATAACTTCACCGCTATCACCTTTGAATTTCAAACCGTCATCTAGCGTTGCTACTTTATGGGTAGCATTATTACTATCAACGTATTCAATACGGGTAACAGTTTCACCATCTTTACCGTTAACACCTGCAGGTCCTTGTCCGCCCTTAATAGTTAAACCGTTAGCTCCGTCCTTACCATTCAAGCCGATTGAACCGTCTTTGCCATTAATTACTACTGCAGAGCCATCTTTTCCGTTCACACCGATTGAACCATCGATGCCATCCTTACCCGGTTGACCGTTTTGACCGTTTTGACCTTTTTCGCCAATCACTAAATTATTACCGGTAGAAATTTCATAACCGTTTTCAATTTGTTTAACAACAATATTCTTACCTTCATTTAAATTGAAAGTTTCATTGTTATTAATCCGTTTATCGGTCACGCCCGTCGCATTACCATTGGTTGCTAAATTAAAGCCACTATTAGTAATTGCGCTGTATAACTGTCCACCATTAATAGCGTCTTTGCTACCGCTTGATACGTTACCGTCCGCTACATTGGTAATTTTCTTATTACCCGCATCAATGCCGCCAATCGTGATGCTCGGACCACCAATGATGTTTAAGCCACCATCTGTCAACGTGCTGTTACCAATAGCGAGGCTACCGTTGTTGGTTAAGTTAATGTCTTTGTTTAACTTCAGCACAAGATCGCCATTTGTATTACCAATCACACCGATGTTATTGTCAGTTAAGTTGGCTTCTTTTGCACCGCCAGTGATGTTTAATTGGCTACCTAAAGTGCGGTTAATTACTGTGTCGTTATCACCTTTGAACTTCAAGCCGTCATCAAGCGTTGCTACTTCACGAATCACGGTTGTACCGTTCGCATCCGTAGTGTTGTAAACAATACGGGTTATGTTTTGACCATTGTCTTTCGGGTTAACCGTGGTTGAACCGTTTGCTACGCTGATATTTGCAGAAGCACCATTTTTACCATCCGCACCTTTTGGTCCGGTTAAACCAATTGAACCATCTTTACCATTTAAGACAATGCCCGTACCATTTGCACCGTTTACACCAATTGTACCGTCTTTGCCATCTTTACCGACCGTAATATTAGTGAATGTCGCATTCTCAGTCGTAGCAATCTCATAGCCATCTTTGACTTGTTTGATAGCAATGTTGTTACCGGCATCCAAGGTGAAAGTATCGTTGTTGGTTAAACGTTTATCATCAGCAGCCAGATTCTCGGCTACTTTTGAATCACCATTTGTTCCGGTTACCGCCTTAGAGGTTAAGTTAAAGCCGATCGAGCCGACACTTGAATTTACTGCGTTTTTCAAATCGCCTACATTAACAACATTATTCAGTGCATCACCCGATACATTAGCAAATTTATCGAACCAAGTCGTACCATTCGTATTCGGTGTATCAACGCCACTCGCAACATGCGTAATCAGCACCGGTGCAGTTGAATTACTACCGACAAATTTCACGATATTAGTCGGTTCATTCGTTAAATTACCTTTCTCGTCAACATAGCTATTTGTAGTATTAAACGTAATGTTGGTTGCACCTGTTGTACTGTTGTAGTCGGCTTTGACCGACACCCCTGTACCGTTATTAAAGTTAACTGTATTACCATGAGTAACAAAATCAACTGCTTGACCATTATCCTGTAAATTCCAACCAGCATTTAATACATCACCAACTGTCGCTGCATTATTTTTGACATTATCATATTTATTCGCGTCTGCAGGATTGCCAGTACTGCTGTTTGTGACATTACCTAGATTTCCTTTTAGGTTACCTAAATTCATCGGGGTATTGGTACTATTATCACCATTATTTAAGGAAGCAATTACATCACCATTATTTACAGCTGTTGCACCGCTATTAGGCGTACCATTAGTTACATCACCAGCTTTATAAAATTTATCGCCAACTTTAACTAATTTATCCCCGTTTACATTAGTATAAACCACTGGTAATTGCGCACTTTCAACGACTTTTTGAGCATTGATATTAACGATGAAATCGTTACCACCCGTACTATTTTTAGTAGAATTTGCTGTTATACTAACCAAATCACTACCGGCAGAAACACTCTCTTCTTTAGCAATCTGTTTTTTAGCTTTTTCAGACAAGTCAACACTATAATCCATCACTCCGGTTGTCGCATTATATGTTCCATTTACTACTACATCATCAGAGCCATTACTTACACTTGACGCATTCGCATTTACGGTATAGATAGTATGACCGTCAGTTGCTGTCGTATTAGTGATAACAACGTTATTGCCTTGTTTAACCTCAGTTTTTACCGCTGCTGTTGAGGCATTTAATTGCTGAATATTAACCGCATCAGTTGCATTTGTTCCATTTGAAACATTAGTTATCGGTTTACTACCGGCATTTATGCCATCTTTTGTTACGCTCGGCCCATCAACGAGAGTCAAACCGCCACCATTTAAAGTAGCGTTACCAATCACAAGACTACCATTCGAGGTAAGGTTCAGATCCTTGTTTAATTTCAATGCCAGATTACCACCGACATCACCCACCACACCGATGTTGTTCTCTGTTAACGTTGAGCTATTCGCGCCACCGGTAATATTCAACTGACTACCTAAAGTGCGGTTAATAATCGTGTCATTATCACCTTTGAACTTCAAGCCATCATCCATCGTCGCAACTTCACGGGTTACAGTATTACCTTGTGCATCTGTTGTGTTATACACAATACGGGTAATATTCTGACCTTTGTCTTTTGGATTTACTGTTGTTTGACCATCCGATACCGTAATATTGGCCGACTTACCGTCTTTACCATTCAATCCGATTAAGCCGTCTTTTCCGTTTTTACCTACAGTAATATTACCAAAAACAGGTGTATCAGAAGTCGAAATACTGATTGTACCGTTTGTTTGTGTAATATTAATGTTATTACCCGCATCGATCGTTACAGTATCGCCCATTTTCACATTAGTGACATTTGTCCCCTCAACATGACCTGAACCGGATTTTGATGTGGTTATATTCCAGCCTTTCGCAACTTCATTACTGATATTTGTAACGTTTTGATTTGTCGCATAAAGTTGACTACCATTGACGGCATCTTTACTATCTATTGAAAGGGTACCGTTAGTTACATTCGTAACTTTCTTGTCTCCGGCATTAACACCATCTTTCGTCACGCTCGGACCATTATTAATGGTTAAACCATTATCATTTAAAGTGCTATTGCCAATAGTAATACCACCATCTCTGGTTAAATCTAAAGTATTGTTCAGGTTAACTTTAACCTTACCATCTGCAATAGTGGTATTTACATTGCTGTTGCCCCCAATCACTTCAATCGCTTCACCTAACTGATGGGTAACATTCGCTCCGTCTTGCGCTTTTAAACCAAATCCCTTTTGTGCTTTTTGAATTGAATCAACTGCCGTTGAATTTAACCCTACGGTAATATTGTTACCACTTACTGCTGTTTCGATATAGTTATTTTCAGAACCCACAATATCAAAACGTCCGCCATTGGTAATATTTAATCCTGTAGCAGTATTGGCTTTATCCGCTCCAACCGTGAAGTTCTGCATTGCATTATTGATTTTATTCTTTGCGTTATCACTTAAATCAAATGTCACTTCACCATCTTTTGCCGTTGTTTTAACGTAGTCAGACCCCTTGAATTTCACCGGGTCAGCTAATTTGTTACTACCGTTGCCATTATCCGCACTATATTTTAGAGTGACATCATTCGCCACTTTCGTCATATTCACGGCTAAGTCGTAATTGGTCGGATTAGTTCCTGTTGAATTTACCGTCACACTACCATCAGTAGAATTCACTGTTGTACGACCAGCATCAACATATTGTTTATTCACCGCATCGGTATTATTCGTCGGTGCGCCTACATTGGTTAAAACGTTTCCGCCAAAGTTGACAACCGCATTTGGCGTCACCATTAAACCGTTGGTTGTGACATTGGTAAAGTTAGGCGTTTTAGACGTTGCAATACTGATCTTACCTGCTGCTTGAGTAATATTAATGTTATCGCCCGCTTCAATCGTCACGGTATCGCCCATACTCACCTTGTTAACACTAGAACCACTAACTGCGCCAGTGCCTACGTTTGAGGTAGTAAGATTCCAACCTTTCGCCACCTCATTGCTAACGTTGGTAATATTTTGATTGGTGGCATAAAGTTGACTGCCATTTACGGCATCTTTACTATCCGCAGAAATCATACCGTTTGAAACGTTAGTAATCTTTTTATCACCCGCATTGATACCATCTTTCGTTACACTAGGTCCCTTAGTAATGGTTAAACCATTATCATTTAAGGTGGTATTACCAATAGTTAGGCTACCGTCTTTTGTAAGGTTTACATCTTTATTTAAAGTAACGATATAATCAGTACCATTCGTTGAATTTCTACTCGCGTTAAGGGTAACATTAACGTTACTATCACCTGCAGAAACGCTTTCTTCTTTCTTCAACTGATTTTTAGCTGTATCAGAAAGATCTACGCTGTAATCTGTTACTCCGGTTGTAGCATTATGAGTGCCGTTTACAACAACTTGCTCAGAACCATTACTCACACTTGAAGTATTTGCATTCACGGTATAAACAGTACGACCGTCTGTTGCTTTTTCATTGGTAACATTAACATTCTTACCGGCTTTGACTTCAGTAGCGACAGCACTAGAAGTATTGAGATTGTTAATTTTGTCCTTAACGTTTTGAGTTAAATCAAAAACAACCTGCCCATTGCTTGCATTAGTCGTAATATAATCAGAGCCTTTAAAATTCACACGTTCAGACAGCGCGTTTTCACCCGTAGTATTGTTATCACCGGAATATTTCAGTTTAACGTCATTCGCAACTTTACTCATATTCACGGATAAATCATAGTTTTTCGGGTTATTTCCTGAACTTGTGACCGTGACGCTTTTATCTGTTGAACCAACTGTTGTACGACCATCATCAACATATTTCTTATTTACCGCATCATTATTATTAACCGGTGCACCGATATTTTGCAGAACGTTACCACCAAAATTTACTTGACCATTAGGACGAACTGTTAAACCACCGGTATCAACAGAACTGAAGTTTGGTGTAGAAGATGTTGCAATAGTAATATTTTTACCGGCTTGTGTAATATTGATATTGTCACCTGCAGTAACTGTTACTAAATTGCCCATTTTCACATTGGCCGTTGAACTACTGACAGCATTCCCCGTCCCGGTTTTTGCCGTAGTAAGATTCCAACCTTTCGCAACCTCATTACTTACATTCGTAATATTTTGGTTTGCCGCATAAAGTTGACTGCCATTAACTGCCTCTTTACTGGTTGAAGAAAGTGTACCGTTGTCGACATTGGTTATTTTCTTATTACCTGCATTGATTCCGCCTTGAGTTACACTAGGTCCCCCTGTGATAGTTAACCCTGTATTATTTAAGACTGTATCACCTGTTTTTACACTACCTGCATTTGTTAAATCCAATGTGTTATTTAACGCTATGGAATAATTTTTACCGCCCGTATTATTTTTACCATCTTCTGTAACAATTACATTGGAAGAGGTCGAATTGACACTTTCTTCTTTCGCTAACTGCGCCTTGGCATCATCAGAAAGATCGACTGAATAATTAGTCGTATCATTCGCACCTGATGTAGAAGTAACTTTGACTTTATCCGAACCATTACTTACGGTCGCTTTATCTGCGTTTACCGTATAAACCGTACCATTTACACCGCTCGCTTTGGTTACATTAACATTGTTACCTGCTTGGACTTCAGTTTTTGCTGCATTTAATTGTTGAAGATTAACTGCATCAGTTGGAGCAGTACCATTTGATACATTAGTTAATCTATTACCACCAAAATTTACATTACCATTAGGGCGAACCGTTAAATTACCGGTCTCAACAGAAGTGAAATTTGGTCTGTCGGAAGTGGCAATACTCACGGTTGAGCCGTTTTGGGTAATATTAATATTATTGCTGGCATCAATCGTTACGGTATTGCCTTTTTCAATCCCTGACACACTGGTATTTTCCACATTTCCCGTACCAGATTTTGATGTAGTTAAGTTGAAAATTGTACCGGTAATACCGCCACCACTTACATTTCCCAATTCCTGCCATACAGCATAAAGCTGTGAACCATTAATCGCATCAGTTGAAGTGCTAGTAATTGAACCGGCTGCTACATTTTGAATTTGACGTTTAACAGAAGAGCCTCCCACCGAAAAAACCGGTGTATTTGCGTTAGGTGCTGCTGCAAATTTATAGGTTGAATTTGGTAAACTACTTGCATTATCCAAATTTGTCTTACCCGTTTGGGAATTAGAGCCAATAGCAACACTGTCCGCTCTAGAGGCAACAGTATTATAACCAAATGCAATTGAGGAAGGTGCGTGACCATTGATGTTCGCCCCACCACCAATTGCTATACTGTGCCTTGTTGCCGCAGTAAAATCGCCAGTCCCAATACCGGCTGATGCCCCTAATGAATAGCCGGGGCGATCCCCTGTTTCACCGATAACAATAGTTCCATAATTTCCTTTATCATAAGAACTACCAATTTGAGTCCTCGCCAATGCAGTACTAGAAAGAGTCAACACCATTAACGAAACTGCCACCTTAGAAAGCTTAAAAGAACCTTGGTCTTTATACCCTATTTGAGCTTGCTTCGCAGCTGATGAAGACGCACTTGATTTCACATATCCCTTCGCCAATTCGGATACGGCAACCCAAGTGCTTAAGGAATGATTCCAGATAACTTTGAATATTTTATTCATAAGTAATAAACCTCAATTTTGTTTTACTTTTTTAATACAATACTTATCTTCTTTTATTTGTATTACATAACCAAATATTTAAGAAAATTCGTATAAAAATCAGATAAATTTCAATAACTTGAATTTTATAAAAACAAAAAAATCCAAGCCCGAATATTT
>NZ_MLHQ01000017.1 GCF_001999305.1 Rodentibacter myodis
GGAAAAGCAAAAGTGCGGTTATTTTCTTTTTTTAAATCATTAAGTTATTTCTTTTTTGCTAACATTGTCACAAATTTCATTTTAATGCGATTGCCGTTTTCATCGGTTTTGTGTAATTCACCCATTTCTTCGTTATATTTCACAAATTCCCAACCTTGATAATAATTTTTCAATTCGTTTTCTTTAAAGGTGAAAGAAAATGGCACAGGGCAAGGTACATCATTGGTGGACATTGCCGCAACAATTAAGTTATAACCGCCTACATTGGTATGTGCTTGTATATTTTTGATGATAGCCGGCACGCGCTCAGCCTTTAAGAACATAAATACGACAGTAGAAAGAATAAAATCGTAGTTTTCTTGAATATTGGCGGTGTTGATGTCGTAAAGTGCGGTTGAAATGGCGAGATTTTCTTTTGCTTTGGTTTCATTTAAAAATGCAAGGCTGTTTTCGTTATGATCCCAAGCGGTTACATCAAAACCGAGCAAACTTAAAAAGAGGGCATTGCGTCCTTGACCGCAGCCGAGATCAAGCGTTTTATAAGGTGGAATGGTTTCAACGGCGGCTTTCACTTCGGAATGGGTTGCCGTCATATTGTATTTTTTGCTGAAGTAATCTTCTTTTTTGCAATAAAAACCAAGGCTACATTCTAAATCATCCGTTAAGGCTTCCACCCGATGCCAAGCCTGTGGTTCAACAAAAGGCGTTTCATTTTCCGCAGTGAAAATATGTTCTGCGATCACTTCACCTTCTTCGGTGAGTTCATAAAATTTAAGTTTACCTTTAAGTACCGTTAATTTGCCCCAAGTGCCGACTTTGGTATTGTGTTTTTGTTGGAACATTTGCGGTAATGTGTCTTTTGTCCAAACGGGCATTTGTTTGTAGCAGATTAGTTGATCTTTCATTGTATTCTCCAAATATTTGATAAATAGTTGAGCGATATAGTAGGGAATAAATCCTTTTCTTTCAAGCCAAAATAAAAAAGGCGACTGAAGTCGCCCTTTCAATGCATTTTGTTATTTCACCTGCATTCCGGCGGTGACACCGCTATCTGCCGAAAGCAAGAATAAATCGCTTCCGCCTGTGCCGGCAGAAAGAATCATTCCTTCGGATACGCCGAATTTCATTTTGCGTGGCGCGAGGTTTGCCACCATAATCACAAAACGCCCTTCCAATTCTTCCGGTTTATTGTAAGCTGCCTTGATACCGGAAAACACTTGGCGGGTGTGATCGCCAAGATCTAATTCAAAACGCAGGAGTTTATTGGATTCCGGCACGGCTTCGCATTTCAACACTTTTGCCACACGCATATCCAGTTTGGCAAAGTCATCAATGGTAATGGTATCGCCAATAGGTTCAATGTGAGAAAGTGCGGTCGGTTTTGTTGCCGTTTTTTCTGCTGTTTTGTTGCTTTGTGCAAATAATGCCTTAGTTTCATCCACCACCGCATCAATTTGTTTTTTCTCTAAACGGGAGAATAACGCCTTAAACGGTGCAAGGGTATGACCAAGTAAAGGCTGGTTGATGTTATCCCAACGTAATTCACTTTGTAAAAAACCTTCAGCTCGTTCTGCCAATTTTGGTAGCACTGGTTTTAAATACGTCATTAATACACGGAATAACTCGATTCCCATTGAACACACGGCTTGTAATTCTGCTTCTTTGCCTTCTTCTTTAGCGATAACCCAAGGGGCTTTGTCATCAATGTATTTATTGGCTTTGTCGGTTAATGCCATAATTTCACGGATGGCTTTATTAAACTCACGGGTTTCGTAATAGTCGGCGATTTGTTCCGCTTGGGCGGTAAATTCGGCGAACAAGGCTTCATCTTCCAATTTATCCGCCAATTTGCCGCCAAAACGTTTCGCAATAAAGCCCGCATTGCGGGAAGCCAAATTGACAAGCTTGTTGACAATATCCGTATTCACCCGTTGAACAAAATCTTCTAAATTGAAATCAAGATCTTCAATACGATTATTGATTTTCGCCGCATAGTAATAACGCAGACATTCAGGATCAATATGGTTTAAGTAGGTATTGGCTTGAATAAATGTACCGCGTGATTTTGACATTTTCGCGCCATCTACGGTGACATAACCGTGGGCGAACACATTGGTTGGTTTACGATAGCCACTGCCTTGCAACATTGCCGGCCAGAAAAGGCTGTGGAAATACACAATATCTTTACCAATAAAATGATAAAGCTCCGCATTGCTCCCTTCATCCCAAAATTCATTGAAATTAATGCCTTCACGATCGCAAAGATTTTTAAAGGATGCCATATAGCCGATTGGTGCATCCAACCATACGTAGAAAAATTTATCTTTTGCCCCCGGAATTTCAAAACCAAAATAAGGGGCATCACGGGAAATATCCCATTGCTGCAAACCGCTTTCAAACCACTCTTGCATTTTATTGGCAATTTCAGGTTGAAGCGAGCCGGAGCGTGTCCATTCCTGCAACATATCTTCAAATGCCGGTAAATCAAAGAAGAAATGTTCCGATTCTTTCACGATTGGTGTGGCACCGGAAATGGCAGAGCGTGGGTTGATTAAATCCATTGGGCTATAAGTGGAAGCGCACACTTCGCAATTATCGCCATATTGATCTTCCGCTTTACATTTTGGACAAGTGCCTTTTACGAAACGATCCGGCAAAAACATATTTTTTTCCGGATCATAAAGTTGAGAAATGACATTGGTTTTAATAAAGCCATTGTTTTTTAATTTATTGTAAATTTCAGCAGTAATTTGTTTATTTTCTTCACTGTGGGTGGAGTGGTAATTATCAAAGCTAATATTGAAACCGGCGAAATCACGCACGTGATCGGCTTTGGCTTTGGCAATGAGTTCTTCCGGTGTAATACCGAGTTTATCGGCGTTTAACATAATTGGCGTGCCGTGGGCATCATCGGCACAAACAAAATAGACGTTGTTGCCACGCATACGTTGAAAACGCACCCAAATATCCGCTTGAATATGTTCCAACATATGACCTAAATGGATCGCACCATTGGCATAAGGCAGGGCGCAAGTGACTAAAATTTTACGGGGTTGATTCGACATTGTTATTCTCTTTTTATCACACAAAAAAACGCCCGTATCTTACCTGATAAAGGGGACTTTTTCTAGTTTGAAAAACTTTGACTTAACAGACCGCACTTTACGTGGTTAAATATGCCCGACAAATTTACTCTACTTAATATTTCAAAATGAGACGTTTTTATGACAACCTATTTTTCTGACAATCTTACCACTAAGCAACAACATCAAATTCAACAAATTATTCAACAATTTCAACATCCAAGCCTGCAAAAAGATTTGCTTGCCCTGAATACATTAAAAAAAGTCGAAAAGGGTGGGGAAACCTTGCGTATTGAATTGCAACTTCCTTTCGCTTGGAACAGCGGTGTCGAACAGCTTAAACAAAGTGTATCTGATGACTTATTAAAAGTGGCGAATTGCCAAGCCATAAAATGGGCAGTGAATTATCAGATCGCCACCTTAAAACGTGCGAATAATCAACCAGCAGTAAAGGGGGTGAAAAATATTATCGCCGTGACATCCGGCAAAGGCGGTGTGGGAAAATCCAGTGTTTCGGTTAATCTCGCCCTCGCCCTGCAAGCTCAAGGCGCGCGCGTGGGGATTTTGGATGCGGATATTTACGGTCCTTCTATTCCACATATGCTTGGCGTGCCACATCAACACCCAACCTCACCGGACAATCAGCATATTACGCCTATTAAAGCACACGGCTTGTCAGCAAATTCTATTGGATTTTTAATGGATGAAGACAGTGCAACAATTTGGCGTGGCCCGATGGCGAGCAGTGCATTGAGCCAATTACTTAATGAAACCTTGTGGGATAGCTTAGATTACCTTGTGATTGATATGCCACCGGGAACCGGTGATATTCAACTTACCCTGTCACAACAAATTCCGGTAACCGGGGCGGTGGTGGTGACAACACCACAGGACATTGCTTTGCTTGATGCGGTGAAAGGCGTTGCAATGTTTGAGCGGGTTTCAGTGCCGGTGCTTGGCATTGTGGAAAATATGTCAATGCACATTTGTAGCAACTGCGGTCATCACGAAGCGATTTTTGGTACCGGCGGTGCAGAAAAAATGGCAGAAAAATACAATGTGAAAGTATTGGCACATTTGCCATTGCATATTCGTATTCGTGAGGATCTTGACAGTGGAAATCCAACTACCATTGCCGCACCGCAAAGCGAAATCGCCCAAGCCTTCTTGCAACTTGCAGAAAAAATCTCCACCGAGCTTTATTGGCAAGGATCGGTCATTCCAAGTGAGATTTTGTTTAGAGAAGTGAAATAATAAAACGAGGCTGCATTTGCAGCCTTTTCTCCGCCTAATTCTTGTTCTTCTTACCCTTTCTCATTAGAATACCGTGCAATTTTTTTCTACACCTGCGAGATAACAATGAAAAATTTTGCCAAATACAGTCTCATCGATTTACATCTCCACCTAGACGGTTCCCTTTCCCCTGAATGGATGTTTGAATGGGCGGAAAAACAGAACATTCCTTTGCCGGCTCAAAATGTTGAACAACTTCTTCCTTATATTTCAGCCCCCCAAGATTGTACCGATCTCAATCAATACCTGAATTGTTTTGCGATTCCCGTTTCTTTACTACAAAGCCCGGAAGCCATAACATCCGCCGTTTTTGATTTAGTAAAACGCTTAGATCAGCAAGGGCTGGCCTATGTTGAAATTCGTTTTGCCCCTCAACTTCATACCCAAAAAGGTTTAACCCAATCACAGGTAATTGAAGCCGCTTTAGCCGGTTTACAGGCAGGACTAAGTGGAAGTCAATTATTTAAAGCGAATCTGATTTTATGTTGTTTGCGTGGCATTGGTTCACAAGCCGGAAATTTAGAAACCATACAAATGGCTAAGCATTATCTTTCAACGGAAAAAGCAGGCGTGGTTGCCGTGGATTTAGCCGGGCCGGAAACAGGGTATCCAACAAAAAATTTTGTCAAAGAATTTGAATTGGCAAAATCATTAGGTGTGCCTTTTACCATTCACGCCGGTGAAGCGGCTGGGGCAGAGAATGTTCAACAAGCGATCGAGCTTGGAGCAAGCCGAATTGGACACGGTATTCGTGCGGCAGAATCGGAATCGGTAATGCAATCGTTAGCCGAGAATCATATTGGCGTAGAAATGTGTCCGTGCAGTAATTTACAAACGAAAGCCATTAACGATTTAAAAAATTACCCGCTTAGAACGTTTCTAATGAAAGGCATTATTGCCACATTAAACACGGATAATATGACCGTCTCCCAAACGTGTATCCGACAAGAATTTGATTTATTGACACAAGAATACCAATTAATGGAAAGCGAATCACAACAGTTGCTTGAAAATGCCATTCGTGCCGCTTTTCTCAGTGAGGAAGAAAAACGGGGATTAAAAACCTATATTAAAAAACGTTTTGAAAAATGGGTTAAAGATATTTAACTTAATTATTTAAGAACGCCCCAATAAAAAACGGAGAAAAATATGAATAAACCAATTTGTGTTATTTTAACCGGTGCCGGTATTAGTGCCGAGAGTGGGATTCCGACTTTTCGTTCGGAAGATGGCTTGTGGGCAGGGCATAAGATTGAAGAAGTTTGCACGCCTGAGGCTTTAAGAAAAAATCGAGCCAAAGTGTTGGCGTTTTATAATGAACGCCGCCGTAATGCACAAGCAGCTCAACCGAATATGGCACACCTTGCTTTAGTCGAACTTGAAAAGGCTTATGATGTGCAAATTATTACCCAAAATGTTGATGACTTGCACGAACGTGCAGGTAGCCAAAACGTGCTGCATTTGCACGGTGAGCTGAACAAAGCAAGAAGTAGTTTTAATGAGGATTACATTGTTCCTTGTTTAGGTGATCAGCATATTGATGATAGAGATGATCAAGGACATCCAATGCGTCCGCACATTGTCTTTTTTGGTGAAAACGTTCCAATGCTGGATGAAGCCATTAAACGGGTAAAAAAAGCCGACATTGTGATCGTCATTGGTACATCGTTACAGGTTTATCCCGCCAATGGATTGGTCAATGAAGCACCTTATGGTGCCGAGATTTATCTCGTTGATCCTAACCCTAATACGGGCTTTATTCGTAAACACGTTATCACCGTGAAAGAAAAAGCCGGTGAAGGCGTGCCGAAAATTGTGAAAGCATTGCTGGATAAAAGGGGGAATTATTAAAACGAAGTGCGGTTAAAAATCCGATAAATTTTAAATAGCAACAATCTTTTGTTGATACAGTGGAAAAGAAGACAGTGTCTAGTCAGAGAAAGTCTGTTTACTTAGAAAATGATTTATAAATTTAAATCCCCTTTTTTTAGAAAAAGGGGATTACTTTAATTATTGCTCCATATTTTTTGCTACATTTAAAAATCCTTGCGCACTATTAAACACGGCTGATTTTCCTTGAGCGGTTAGAATCATATCGGACATTTCTCGGAATGCACCTTTTCCACCTTCTAAAGAAAGAATGTGATCGACGGCATTTTTTACATAAATAGGTGCATCAGCCACAGCAAAGGAAAGTCCGCATATGGCGAAAGCAGGGAGATCGACACTGTCATCGCCAATGTAAGCGGTTTGTTCCGGCGTTACACCGGCTTGTTTCATTAAATCAAAACAGGCGGTTTCTTTTTCCAGCTTGCCAAGGAAGAAAAGTTTAATGCCTAAATCGGCAATGCGGCGGCGTAGAATAGCGGAATCCCTGCCGGAAAGTACGGCAACTTGAATGCCGGCATCCATTAGCATTTTTACCCCCAAGCCATCACGCACGTGAAAACTTTTAATGGCTTCACCATTGGCATCGTAGTGGAGTAGTCCGTCTGTGAGTACGCCATCCACATCTGTAATAACCAGTTTAATGTTTTTAAGTTTTTGTTGCATTGCTGTTCCTTAACTTGAAAATTCCACTAAACCGACTACGTGATTTTCATCATTTACCACCACAAGGGAATGAATTTTTTGTGTTTTCATAAAGTCTTCCGCTTTGGCGAGAAATTCATCTTGGTGGATTGTTTTTGGTGATTGGGTCATAAAATCTTGAGCGGTTTTATTTAGGGTTTCTGCGCCATTTGCCGTTAATGCGCGGCGAATATCGCCATCGGTGATAATGCCTTTAAGCTGTTGTTCTTCCATTACCAGTGCAACGCCCATTCTGCCTTCATTCATTACGGTTAGGCAATCGGTGAAGCTTGTGCTTGGCTGTACGATTGGCAAGCGGGTTTGCATTTGATCTTTTACTTTGCACAACAAACGGCGACCAAGGCTGCCACCCGGATGAAATTTGGCAAAATCCGCCGGTTGGAAATTTCGTGCGGTGATTAAGGAGACCGCAAGGGCATCCCCCAGAGCCAGAGTAACAAGAGCGGAAGTTGTAGGAGCGAGATTATTCGGGCAAACTTCACGTTCAACGGTAATATCCAGCACATAATCGGCGTGGCGGGCGAGGGTGGAGTTTTTATTGCTTGTAACGGCGATAATTTTGTTACCAAAATTTTTAAGACTTGGGAGCAGCTTATTGACATCGTCGGTTTCGCCACTGTAAGAAATCAGCATTACAATGTCGATGGGTTTTAACATTCCAAGATCACCGTGAAAGGCTTCTGTTGGATGCAAAAAGAAACTTGGCGTACCGGTGGAGGCAAAGGTTGCCACCATTTTTTTGCCGATTAAGCCGGATTTGCCGATTCCACCAATCACCACACGTCCTTGGCAAGCTAAAATAAGTTCAACAACGTGGTTAAAATCTTCATCTAAACGTTGGCTTAGTTGCGTTAAGGCACGGCTTTCGACAGAAAGGGTATCGCGGGCAATTTGCAAATAATTCATTCTTTTTACCTAAAGTGCGGTTGAAATGGCGACTATTTTAGCCGAAGGCGTGAAAAATAAGAATGAAAATTTATGCCTAATCGTTGAATGCGATGACTGGCGGTTTTATTTTTCGAGGTAAACTAATATTTAAAATCCATTGGATTTTGTTGACCGTACTTTTATTCATCTCTATACTACGCGCCGAGTTGGTTAGACAATCGCTGGTTTATTGAAGCCCTTAACCGTAGCAATACGACCTAGTGGGACAAGTAAACGAGAGGAAAGTCCGAGCTACACAGGGCAGAGTGCCGGATAACGTCCGGGAGGCGTGAGCCTACGACCAGTGCAACAGAGAGCAGACCGCCGTGCAAACGGTAAGGGTGAAAGGGTGCGGTAAGAGCGCACCGTGCCGCCGGTAACGGTTGGCAGCAGGGTAAACTCCACTCGTAGCAAGACCAAATAGGAACTCAATGGATGGCCCGTTCAGAGTTCGGGTAGGTTGCTTGAGCGGCGGAGTAATCCACCGCCTAGAGGAATGATTGTCCACGACAGAACTCGGCTTATCGACCAACTCACAAAATTTTAAAAAAATGACCGCACTTTAGTTTGTTTCTTGGGAAATGGGGTAAGGTGCGGTTGTTTTTTTGCTTATATTAGGTTTCACCAAGGATAGTTACTTTTCTTTTCTTTGCGTTGCCAAAGAAAAGTAACCAAAAGAAAGGCAACTCTACTTTTCCTTATTCCCTTTGTTCCATTGAATTTGCTTAACGGAAATTTTCTGAACTCGCTACGCTCAAACAGACGAAAATTTCCTACAAATTCAATTTCACAAAGGCGGAAAAGAAGGGAGCCGATTTTATTATGCGGTTGTTTTGAATAGCTTTTTATGTCATTTATCCCCTCGTTAAAAAGAAAGAGGGGATTGATGGTAAGGTTTAGTCTTGGTAAATTCGGTTGTAAAGCGAACTTTCAAACTGTACTAACGGGGCGCGTTTGGTTTTGCTTTCAAGATCGCCGGTGGAGTAGCCGTTGATAAATTGTACGAAAGCGACTTTTTCGCCCCGAGCGTTCGTCATAAAGCCGGCAAGGTTATAAACACCTTTTAATGACCCTGTTTTGGCGATGACATTTTTCACTAAAGGTGGATTAATTAAGCCACCACGTCCACTGATCGTGCCATCTACGCCGGCGATGGGGAAGGTTTCCATTAAATGGAATTTGTCTTCATTTTTTGCAATGTATTCCAACACGGAAAGCATTGTTTTTGGGGCAACGAGATTATGACGGGAAAGTCCGGAGCCGTCTGCCAAAATGCTGTTGCCGAATTTTATTCCTTGTTTTTGTAATACGGATTTCACCGCCAATGTTCCCAGCTGGAAAGAGGCAGGGCGTTTGTAATAATGATAGGCAACGGCTCGGAATAAAGAATCGGCAATTTGGTTGTCGGATTTTTTCATCATTTTTTTCAATAAATCCGGTAAAGGTTTAGAGAAATGCTGTGCAATTAATTGTCCTTGCTGCGGTTTTTGAGGTTGCAATATTTTCCCATTAAATTCAATGCCTAAACGTTTTAATTGACGCTGTATAATGGCGGCAGCGTAGGCATCGGGATCTTGCACGGCAAAACTTAAACCGAAGGGTTTGGCTTGGCGGGCAAGGCAACCTTTCACTTGATAGCGGTTATTATCGTGTACCACCACATCTAATTGGCAATAAGGGGCTTCATTTGGGGCGGCAACATAAACCTGACCGAAAACCTGAATCGGGAATTGTGCCGGTACACTGATTTTGACGGTTTCACCCACTGCCAGATTGGCATCCAGTTCGGCATAAAAACAGTTATTATCAATGTTTGCGGCAGAAGGTGGAGAGTTGAAGCACATTGTTAAATCATTCCAAATCCAACCTAAGCCACGATCGTGACTGGCAAAAACGGATGTATCAAGAACCAAATCACCGCTAATTTTAGCCACGCCTTGTTTTTTTAGTTCTGCCAATAAACCATAAAGCTGACCGCTTGTAAGATCGGGATCGCCGGTAAAACGCACAATTAAATTACCGTTTAATTGATTATTTTGAATTTTACCGTTTGTTAATAATGCGGTTTCAAATTTGAACTCATCCCCTAAGACTAATTTTGCCGCCACCGCGGTGAAAACTTTTTGTGTACTTGCCGGCAGCATAAATGTGTCGCCGTGATAGTTGGCAATAAGGGCATTTTGATTCAAATTTTTAGCGATGACACCAACACTTGCCCCTTCCGGTAATTGTTGTGTAAGGGAGGCAACATCCACCTCGGCAATAGCAGGAAGGGAAAGGCTGAAAGAAAGAAAAAGGGTACGAAGTGCGGTCGAAATTGTAGATAATTTTGTCATATTTTCGGGTTATCGGTTGCTATTTTTTTTCAGACGAACAATAATAGCCACCGAGCGGATGAGAGTAAATCATTTTCTCATTTCAATCTATTTTATTTGACTGCGGCAAGATTTGAGATCTTGCCGTGGTTTTCTTTTGACTAAATTTTGAGGAAAACAATCGATGAAACAAATCCCAATGACAGTTCGTGGTGCGGAGCAGTTAAGAGAAGAATTAGATTTTTTAAAAAATGTACGCCGTCCGGAAATTATTAAAGCCATTGCCGAAGCGCGAGAACACGGTGATTTAAAAGAAAATGCAGAATATCACGCAGCACGTGAACAGCAAGGATTCTGCGAAGGCCGTATTCAAGAAATTGAAGGAAAATTGGCAAATTGTCAGATCATTGATGTAACAAAAATGCCAAATAACGGAAAAGTCATTTTTGGCGCGACAGTCGTTTTGGTGAATGTGGATACCGAGGAAGAAGTCACCTATCAAATTGTAGGCGATGATGAAGCGGATATTAAAGCCGGTTTGATTTCGGTCAATTCCCCGATTGCACGCGGTTTAATCGGTAAAGAATTAGACGACACGGTAAATATCACAACACCGGGCGGCACGGTTGAGTTTGAAATTATTGAAGTAAATTATATTTAATGATTAAAAAAGTGCGGTTAAAAATCTCTTTGAATTTTAACCGCACTTTTATGTTTTATTTACGGGGAAGTTGAATTTTGCTTTCTTCACTTGGGCGATAGAGTACCAAGATATGACCGATGGTTTGAACTTGAGTCGCTTTGGTTTCACGCACAATGGCATCAATAATTAATTGCTTGGTTTCACGATCGGCACCGGCAATTTTCACTTTAATGAGTTCGTGATGATCCAATGCATTTTCAATTTCGGCTAATACCCCTTCGGTTAAGCCATTACCGCCCAGCATTACCACCGGATTTAGATGGTGTGCAAGACCTTTTAAATATTGTTTTTGTTTGGTTGATAAGGTTGTCATTAAAAATCCTTAAAAATGAAGTCAGAACGAAAAAAGAGCGGTCAGAAAAAACGGTGTTTTTTAGAGAATGCCACTCTTGAATTCGGCAGATTGTACCCAAATATAGGCGAAGTTACAAAAAATAATATAAAAAGATAAAGATTATGGGAAAGAAAAAACGCTCGGCGAGTTCTTCGCGTTGGTTAAATGAACATTTTAAAGATCCGTTTGTGCAGAAAGCACATAAGCAAAAATTGCGTTCTCGTGCTTATTTTAAACTGGATGAAATTCAGCAAACAGATCGACTATTTAAAGCAGGGATGACGGTCGTTGATCTTGGTGCCGCGCCGGGGGGCTGGTCGCAATATGTGGTGAGCCAAATTGGCGGTAAAGGGCGTGTGATAGCCTGTGATATTTTAGAGATGGACCCTATTGTCGGTGTTGATTTTTTACAAGGTGATTTCCGTGATGAAAATGTGCTAAATGCACTTTTAGATCGCGTGGGTGAAGCCAAAGTCGATGTGGTGATGTCCGATATGGCACCTAATTTCAGTGGAATGCCTTCCGTAGATATTCCACGAGCGATGTATTTGGTAGAACTTGCGTTGGATATGTGCAAGCAGGTGTTGGCAACCAAAGGGAGTTTTGTGGTGAAAGTATTCCAAGGGGAAGGCTTTGATGAATATTTGAAAGAGATCCGCACGCTTTTTACCGTGGTGAAGGTGCGTAAACCCGAAGCCTCGCGCGGACGTTCCCGTGAGGTGTATATTGTGGCGACCGGTTATAAAGGCGAATTGCTTTGATAGCTTTTCATTAGCCCTGATATATAGTATCTTGTGACGATTTTATTAACTTAGAAAAGGCAGGTTAAACTTTGAACGATATGGTCAAAAATTTGGTACTCTGGATTGTGGTAGCGGTTGTTATGATGACAGCTTATCAGAGTTTCAATTCTTCTTCAGTGGAGAATTCCACAGACTATACCACCTTTGTTTATGATGTGAGCAATGGTCAAGTGAAAGAGGCACGTTTTGATACCAATGAAATCACGGTTATCAAAAATGACGGCTCAAAATATATGACTGTAATGCCGCCATTGGAAGACAAAAAATTACTTGATGATTTATTGAGTAAAAAAGTGAAAGTGGAAGGCACACCTTTTGAAAAACGTAGCATTATTTCACAAATTTTAATTTCTTGGTTCCCAATGTTATTCCTTGTGGGCGTGTGGATTTTCTTTATGCGACAAATGCAAGGTGGCGGCGGTAAGGCGATGAGCTTTGGTAAAAGCCGTGCAAAAATGCTGAATCAAGATCAAATCAAAGTGACTTTTGCCGATGTTGCAGGTTGTGATGAAGCCAAGGAAGAAGTGGGTGAAATCGTAGATTTCTTACGTGATCCGGGAAAATTCCAAAATTTAGGCGGAAAAATTCCGAAAGGTGTCTTGATGGTTGGCCCACCGGGAACAGGTAAAACCTTATTGGCAAAAGCCATTGCCGGTGAAGCAAAAGTGCCGTTTTTCACCATTTCCGGTTCTGACTTTGTAGAGATGTTTGTGGGCGTGGGGGCTTCCCGTGTTCGTGATATGTTTGAACAGGCAAAGAAAAATGCGCCTTGTTTAATTTTTATTGATGAAATTGATGCGGTAGGCCGCCAACGTGGTGCAGGTTTAGGTGGTGGTCACGATGAACGTGAACAAACCCTTAACCAAATGCTGGTTGAAATGGATGGTTTTGGTGGCAATGATGGTGTTATCGTGATTGCCGCAACCAACCGCCCTGATGTTTTAGATCCGGCGTTAACCCGTCCGGGACGTTTTGACCGCCAAGTGGTGGTAGGATTGCCTGATGTGAAAGGCCGTGAACAAATTTTACAAGTGCATATGCGTAAAGTGCCGGTGGCGGATGATGTGGATGCAATGACATTAGCACGCGGTACGCCGGGCTATTCCGGTGCAGATTTGGCGAATTTGGTGAACGAAGCCGCCTTATTTGCTGCACGTAGTAATAAACGTACCGTATCAATGCTTGAGTTTGAAAAAGCAAAAGACAAAATCAATATGGGGCCGGAACGCCGCACAATGATTATGACGGAGAAACAAAAAGAATCGACTGCATATCACGAAGCCGGTCACGCCATTGTGGGTTATTTAGTGCCTGAACACGATCCTGTGCATAAAGTCACAATTATTCCTCGCGGTCGTGCTTTAGGGGTAACGTTCTTCCTGCCGGAAGGCGATCAGGTGAGCATTAGCCAAAAACAATTGGAAAGTAAACTTTCCACCCTTTATGCAGGGCGTTTGGCGGAAGATTTGATTTACGGTGAAGAAAATATCTCCACCGGTGCATCAAATGATATTAAGGTGGCAACCAATATTGCCCGCAATATGGTGACGCAATGGGGCTTCTCTGACAAACTGGGCCCGATTCTTTATTCTGAAGATGAGGGGGAAGTGTTCTTAGGTCGTTCAATGGCGAAAGCAAAACATATGTCGGATGAAACGGCACACGCGATTGATGAAGAAGTCCGTGCCATTGTCACCCGTAATTATGAACGTGCAAGACAGTTGCTTATCGACAATATGGATATTTTGCACGCGATGAAAGACGCGTTAGTAAAATATGAAACCATTGAAGAGCCACAAATCAAGCAGTTAATGAATCGTGAACCGGTTACACCGCCTTCAGGTTGGGAAGAACCTAAAACTTCACAGGCGGCTTATTCAAACAGCACAACTGAAAATAAACAGGAAAGTGCGGTTGAAAAACCTCAAGATTCCGAATAATCAACAAAAACCTTCCTTATTAGGAAGGTTTTTTTATATCGGTATATTGATGATATAGGTTATGCCCTGAAAACAAAGGTCAGTATTTTTCCCGTGCATTATTCTTTTCTTGAATGGATTTCGCTATAATTCCCCACCTCAAATTCATTCCAAAAATTGACCGCACTTTATGAAACTTTATGCCAACGGCAAATGCTTAGACTTATCTACGCCTCAAATTATGGGGATTTTAAATTTTACGCCGGATTCTTTTTCCGATAGTGGGCGGTTTTTTAGCCTCGATAAGGCATTGTTCCAAGTGGAAAAAATGCTTAATGAAGGGGCAACAATGATTGATATTGGCGGCGAATCGACCCGCCCAATGGCAGATGAAGTATCGGAACAAGAAGAACTTCATCGTGTCGTACCGTTGGTAGAAGCCGTTCATCAGCGTTTTGATTGTTGGATTTCGGTGGATTCTTCAAAAGCAAGGGTAATGCAAGAATCCGCGAAAGTGGGAATGGATTTAATCAATGATATTCGCGCGTTGCAAGCGCCAAATGCTTTACAAACTGCAGTGGAATTGGCATTACCCGTTTGTATTATGCATATGCAAGGGCAACCACGCACAATGCAGGTTGATCCTCATTATGAAGATGTGGTGGAAGATGTTTTCCATTTTCTACATAAACGCTCTCAAGAATGTATTTCGGCAGGGGTGAAAAAAGAAAATCTCATTTGGGATATGGGATTTGGTTTTGGCAAAACCGTTCAACACAACTACAAATTATTGCAACAACTCGCGGTATTTTGCCAAGAAGGGTATCCGGTGCTTGCCGGTTTATCGCGTAAATCAATGATTGGTACAGTGTTGGATAAGCCCGTTGAGGAACGCCTGATTGGCAGCGTTGTCGGGGCATTAATTGCAGCTCAAAATGGGGCAAAAATTTTACGCGTGCACGATGTGGCGGCAACGTCCGATGCACTAAAAATTTGGCAGGCGACAGAAAACGCCTAAGTTGAAAAAATTAAAGGAATTGTATTATGGCAAATCGTAAATATTTCGGAACAGACGGTGTACGTGGCAAAGTAGGCACATATCCAATTACACCGGATTTCGCCCTTAAATTAGGGTGGGCAGCAGGAAAAGTGTTGGCTTCGCAAGGCTCAAAAACCGTCTTAATTGGTAAAGATACCCGTATTTCCGGCTATATGTTGGAATCTGCATTAGAAGCAGGGCTGGCGGCAGCCGGTTTATCAGCGGCATTTACCGGCCCAATGCCAACACCTGCGATTGCTTATTTAACCCGTACTTTCCGTGCGGAAGCAGGGATTGTGATTTCTGCCTCGCACAACCCTTATTATGATAACGGGATCAAATTTTTCTCTGCACAAGGCACAAAATTACCGGATGAAATTGAAGAAGCCATTGAAGCAATGCTTGAACAACCAATGGATTGTGTAGAATCCGCCGAATTAGGGAAAGCCAGTCGTATCAATGATGCCGCCGGTCGTTATATTGAATTTTGTAAAGGTACCTTTCCGGCACATCTTGGTTTAGAAGGATACAAAATTGTGGTGGATTGTGCGAATGGTGCAACTTACCATATCGCACCAAATGTTTTGCGTGAATTGGGTGCGGAAGTGATTGAAATCGGTACTGATCCGAATGGCGTGAATATCAATGAAAAATGCGGTGCAACAGATGTGCGGGCATTGCAGGAAAAAGTCTTAGAAGTAAAAGCTGATGTGGGATTGGCTTATGATGGTGACGGCGATCGCATTATGATGGTGGATCACCTTGGGAATAAAGTTGATGGCGATCAAATCTTATTTATCATTGCGCGTGAAGCCTTGCGTTCGGGGCAATTAAAAGGCGGTGTCGTTGGAACATTAATGAGTAATATGAGCCTTGAAATTGCATTAAAAATGCTAGGCGTGCCTTTTGTTCGCGCCAATGTGGGCGACCGTTATGTTTTAGAAAAAATGGTTGAACACGGTTGGACACTGGGGGGCGAAAATTCCGGTCATATCATTATTTCCGATAAAAACACAACCGGTGACGGCATTATTGCCTCACTTGCCGTGCTTTCAGCAATGGTTCAGCACAAACTTTCTTTAAATGAACTCGCCGGTGCGGTGAAATTATTTCCTCAAGTCTTAATTAATGTACGTTTTGCCGGTGGCACAAATCCATTAGAAAGTGAAGCGGTAAAAACCGTTGCCGCAGAGGTGGAAAAACGCTTAGAAGGCAAAGGGCGTATTTTGTTACGCAAATCAGGTACTGAGCCGTTGATTCGCGTAATGGTGGAATGTCAGGATGCCGAATTGGCTCAGCAATGTGCTGAAGAAATTGCCGAAGCTGTAAAAACAAATTAATTTATTTTTTGACCGCACGCTTATAAAAGTGCGGTCATTTTCTTTGTATTTTTCTTGATATAGGAAAGCAATATGAAAATTTTCATTATGCGCCACGGCGAATCCGAAGTGATGGCAAAAACAGATAAAGATCGTCATCTCACGGAATATGGTAAAAAACAAGCCTTTGCACAAGGGGAATGGTTAAAAAACTTCACAAAATCCACTGCACTTTCATTACAACGGGTTTTGGTGAGTCCCTATGTTCGAGCCCTAGAAACCTTTGAACAAGTTAATATTGCCTTTGCAGACGGCTTAAAGCCTAATTTAGAAATTTGGGAAGGCATCACGCCTTATGGATCGGCTGAATTAGTAACGGATTATCTTTCCGTATTGAAAAAGGAAGGAATTGAATCCGTCTTAATTATTTCCCATTTGCCTCTCGTTGGAGAAATGGTGGCAGATTTATATGGCAAGCGAAATCCTATCAGTTTTTATCCTGCGACCATTGCGCAAATCGAATGGCAAAACGGAAAAGGTGAAATTATTAGCCGTAGTTATCCACCGGAAATGTTGTAATTTGTTTGATTTTTAATCTTTTTGAAGATTTTTTGCCTTTACAAAAAATAAATTTTAAATGGGGAACTTTTTAGAAACCCTTTAATTTCAATATGTTATTGAAGAATTGACAGTATTATTGTTCGCTTTAGAAATAATAAAATGTAAATTTTGCTTTTGGGTATTTTCTTTTTCATTTTTTTCTGTAAACTTCGCCCGCAAAGCAAATCTGCTTTGATAATATATTTTCCCCTTTTACCCCTCATAGGAGATAAACAATGAAAAAATCAGTATTAGCCGTATTAGTATTAGGTGCAAGTTTAACCGTAACAGGTTGTTTTGATAAACAAGAAACTACACAAAAAGTAGAAGCAGCAAAAGAATCTGTGGCAAATGCCGCAACAAATGTTAAGGATGCGGCGGTAAGTGCAGCGGCAGATGTGAAAGATTCTGCCAAACAAGCCGTAGCGGATGTGAAAGATGCCGCAGCGAATGCAATGGATTCAGCTAAATCAATGGCAACAGATGCAAAAGATTCCACAATGGAAAAAGCAACTGAAATGAAAGATGCTGCGGTAGAAAAAGTAGAAGAAGCGAAAGATGCTGCGGTAGAAAAAGTAGAAGAAGCGAAAGATGCTGCGGTAGAAAAAGTAGAAGAAGCGAAAGATGCGGCGAAAGCAAAAATTGAAGAAGCAAAAGATGCAGCAATGTCTAAAGTGGAAGAGATGAAAAACGTAGCGGCAGAGATGAAAGATTCAGCTGCTGAGAAAACCACTGAAATGAAAGATGCTGCAGCGGCTAAAATGGATGAAGCAAAAGATGCAATGTCTTCAATGAAAGAAGCGGCAAGCGAAAAAATGTCTGAAGCAGCAGATGCCGTAAAAGACGCAGCAAAATAATTTTGAGTATTCAAAAATCCCTACCGGAGTTATCCCGTAGGGATTTTATTTTTTTATGAGGAAAAAATGCTTTGTACGATTTATAGAAGTAAGAAGAAGCCGGGAAGCTATCTTTATATTCAGAAACGTGATGATTTTTCAGCTGTACCGGAGGCTTTACTGGCTCAATTTGGTCAACCGGAAATCGTAATGATGTTTAATTTGGCAGGAGAGAAATCCCTACATAATGCAGATAAGCGTGAAGTTCGTGAAAAAATTGAATCTCAAGGCTTTTACTTGCAAATGCCAAAGCAAGATGATGGCTTATTTAATAGTTTGAGTGAGATCAAATAATCACCCGATTTCCCGTCAAAAGCCCATAAATCTTGCGTTAGCTCAAGTTATTTCTTTCAAAATGCCTTTAAAATCGACCGCACTTTTAGGCTGCTATTTTTAGCCTAATGAAATTGAATTTAAAGGAGAGAAAATGAGTAGCTTTTTTATTACAGGAACGGATACGAATGTCGGTAAAACGACAGCCTGCCGTGCCATTATTCAAGCCTTACAAAATAGAGGGGTGAATATTGTCGGTTTTAAACCTATCGCTTGCAATACAGAGGAAGGTGGATATCCTACGGGGCAGGAGTTTTTATCTCACTACGATAATAAAGAAAATAGTGATGTGCTCACATTAATGAATTCGACTTCACAAGAGGTCACCTACGAAGAAATAAATAGCTATACTTTTAACCATTCTTTGCCAATGTTGGTAGGGGCAAAAACACATATCAAAGTAGAAAAAATTAACCATACCCTCGATAAGCTAAGTCATAAATATCAATCTGTTGCCGTTGAAGGGGCGTTTGGTTTATTAACGCCAATGGCAGAAGGGAAAAGTTTTGCCGATTGGGTAAAGGATAGAAAAATGCCGGTGGTGCTTGTTGTGGGGATAAAAGATGGTTGTATCAATCACGCCTTGCTCACACTGAAAGCCATCCATAGTTTGGGCGTGCCTTTACTTGGTTGGGTGGCAAACCGCATTAATCCGCTGTTAAGTCATTATGCTGAAATCGTTGAATTTTTAGAACATAATATTGATGCCCCGCTCTTAGGCAAGATTCCTTATTTACATAAGCCCGAAACACAAGAACTAGGGCATTATCTGACGAATATTGATCGCTTAATGTATGTGCAAACGGCACAAGTAAAATAGAAAATTGTAAAAAGTGCAATCAAATAAACCGTAATGCCAGTTAGTTAACCCACTGACTGGCTCTTTTTATGTGATATTTAAGCGTTTTTTCTTTCACAACTCTCTGATAATTTCACTTTTTCTTATTAGAAAGTTCACAATGCCCCAACTCATCTAAAAGCGATTGGTACCCCTTAGGTAAATTTCCCGGGCTTAATAATGATACACCGGTGAAGTAAGCGATAACAGAAGCACTACACCCGGCAAAGCTGAGACTATTTGGGAGGGGGATTCCTTTGCACTTTGCTGCCTCAGTCATTGCCTTTCGGATGAGATTATACGCCCGTAAATTTCCCAAAATCTCTTGCTCGCCCCTCTCTGGCTTTTTATTTCTTAATGTATAAGCTTGTGCCAATAGGTACTGCTTAACTTCTCGGTAACCCAATTCAATTTTCCGGCGATGTCGATAAACTGAAACAACTTCGTTCGCCGGATAAGTTGTATTATCAAGAAGAGAGGTAATACATTGAAAATGCTTACCCTTTTCTGTTTTTTCTAATCCTAATTCACGTAGGACATCGTATTTTACCCCTTTTCGTAAGGGAATGAGCCAATGGCTTTGTGTTGAGGATGTTTGTACCATTAATAATCGCTATTAATGACCTGATGGCTCATTAAATCCATATGACAAAACCACTTTTACTTGAGAATAAAGCCTTTGTCTGCGATATGTCCCGAGCGTCCAAATGTTTGTTCTAAAAACTACTCCATCTACGAAAGGAGATTCAGCCCACACTATTTAGGGAGTGTTGATTGACCCCTTGATAAAAGTAAGGTGAAGCTAATTTAAAAAGTCGTTTTAGGCTTTCTGCCCTCAATCGTTGTCTATCTTGAACAGTAGCACTAGGGGACTATCACCTGTTTTTACTGGGGAGAGCTAAATCAAGTTGGCTTACGATGCTTCTCAAAGATTGTTTGCGATAAAACCCGAGCCAATGACCGACCAAATGACCGATTCAAAGGGAAGTTTTGAGGGCTTAATTTCATAAATCATTTTCGATCGTCAAGAGGATTAACTGATCTGTATTACGGTTAAAATTAACCGTACTTTTTACTTACATTAAAGGCTATATCTATAAGTTAGAACTGATAATTCGTAACTCATGTCCTACACGGGTAGTACATTAGGAGGACGTTGGCTGTGTGGATAATAGAATTTATTAAAGGCATTATTAAGCGAAACATTGATATTTAATTGATCATATTACATTTAATTTGATCTCAAGAAAATGATAGTAACACTAGACAATATTTCTCTACTAAAGTGGAGGATTATGAATTTTTTTAAAGGAATAACTGAGTGCGGGAGCGGTTAACGCTAATTTAAGGAGATAAGGGCAACAGAGATACAATAACCTATTTTTAGTGAATCTGTTGCCCAAAAGTTTTTCTAAAACAAACTTAAGGTTACTCTACAATCTCATAACAAGGTTCGTAGGCTTTGCCTGTTGGTAATTTCATTCGGTGTTGAACGATAAAATCTTTCAGTACCAAATCCACTTTTTCCATTAAAGTGCGGTCGCCTTTTAGTTTAAATTTGCCTAATCGGGCAATGTTATCCTGCGCTTGTGGTTTGATGTTGCCTGCCACAATGCCCGAAAATACTTGACGAAGATTTGCCGTTAAATCCATTTTTGATTGATTAAAATGCAAGGCTAAATTCGCCATATTTTCGTGTGTGGGTTCAAAGGGATGTTGAAAACGTGGATCAATTTTTAACGACCAATTAAACCCATAAGAATCATTGGTTTGGCAACGTTGAATTTTGACTTCTTCCATTGCCTTTTTCATTTGGCGTGCCACATTCACCGGATCATCAATGATAATGCTGTAAAGTTTTTGCGCCTCTTCACCCAATACATCGCCAATAAAACGATCGATGGTTGCAAAATAATCGGCACTTTCTTTCGGACCGGTTAGAATCAGCGGGAGATGTTGTGCTTTGTTTTCCGGATTGAGTTTTACGCCTAGGATATAAAGCAGTTCTTCAAATGTGCCGGGGCCGCCGGGGAAAATGAGAATGCCGTGTCCCATTCGCACAAAAGCCTCAAGGCGTTTTTCAATGTCGGGCATAATAATCAGTTCATTGACAATTGGATTTGGCGGCTCGGAGGCGATGATTGAAGGTTCGGTAATGCCTACGAAACGGCTGTTTTTATAGCGTTGATTGGCGTGTCCGATCGCAGCCCCTTTCATCGGTGCTTCCATTACACCCGTGCCGCAACCGGTGATGATGTTCATCTCCCGTAAGCCTAATTCCAAGCCGACTTGACGGCAATATTGGTATTCAATGTCATTAATCGAATGACCGCCCCAACATACCACTAAATTTGGATGCTCACCCACAATGAGGGCTTTCGCATTGCGTAAAATCAAGAAAACCTGATTCGTGATGTGTTTGCTTTCTTGCGGATTGGCGACTTGTTGTGCCGTATTTAAAAACAAAATATCACGTAGTACGGCGAAAAGATGATATTGAATATTCAAGATCATTTTACCGTCCACAAACGCACTTTCCGGGGGATGATGCAGTTCAAGACTTACGCCCCGTTCACGTGTAACAAGGCGAATTTCAAAATCGGTATATTGTTGCAGAAGGGCGCGGCTGTCGTCTGTGACCGCTCCGGAATTTAACACGGCGAGAGAGCAGTTACGATACAGTTGGTATAAATCCGATTGTGCCGTTTGGGTGAGTTGTTCCACTTCAAGATGGGACAACTGATCCATACTGCCTTTGGGGTTTATAAAATGAATATTTGACATAACAATCCTTATTGTCTGGCTAAACGTTGATTGTGCGGAACGGGTTCAAAGTTAGAGCGGAAGGGATTAATATCCAAGCCGCCACGGCGGGTATAACGGGCGTAAACCGTTAATTTTTCCGGTTTGGCGTAGTGCATTAAATCGCAAAAAATGCGTTCGACACATTGTTCGTGGAATTCGTTATGCTGACGAAATGAGACAACGTAACGTAATAGTTTTTCCCGATCAATTTTTTCACCCACATAATGAATTTGCAAGGTTCCCCAGTCGGGCTGATGAGTGATTAAGCAGTTAGATTTCAGTAAATGGCTCACCAACCGTTCCTCAACTATTTCATTAGAAACGCAATCTTTCAACCAATCGGCGTTAAAGGCATAATCGTTGATTTCAATATCCGATTCATCAATGCAATGTCCCGCTAAAACGTCTATTTTCTGTCCGTGATAAAAGGAAAGGGAATTTAACCGCACTTTCACTTCCCCTTGCGCACAATCCGTTAGATCTTGCTGTAGGGTTTGTGCAACCTGTTCAATATTGGCAAATTTGCTTTGGTTAAAGCTGTTTAAATAGAGTTTAAAACTTTTAGATTCGATGAGATTTTGGCTTCGATAATCCAAATAAATATCTGCAATGGCGACTTGCGGCAGCCCTTTTTCATTAAGCCACGAGATTTCATAAGCCGTCCAAATATCCGCGCCAATCGTGAAAGGCTGGGTTTCGGTAATGCCTAAGTCATCACGATTTAATGCCCGTGGCACCGGTTGTAGCAAAGTGCGGTCATATTTGGAGGCATATTCTGTGTTGTGTCCGAGTTTTAAGGATTTTAAGCTATTGTCGTGGTAATTCATTTATGTTCTCCGATAAAAAGGGCAATTTTGTATTTTCGATAATATCAATTTACAAAAAATGCCACGAAAGATTAGAAACCAATCGGCATTGATCACATTTAAAATGGAAGAGATCAAAAATCGGTTCCTTTAACGCCCATTCGCCACCACAGGCAGGGCAGCGACGTTGTTGTTCCTCTTGCAAGGATTTTCCCCCTACGCGATATAAATAATAGTAAGTCGGCACGCCGGCGGCTTTTTCGATGGCTTGGCTTAAATAACGCCCGTGTTTCGCCAAGGTGCTTTGGTGATCGGAAATTTCCCGCAAGGCTTGTTCTTCTAGGGGAGCGCCGTTCATTTGTAATTGATCGCAGGCTTGCCAATTTTCCTGCCATTTAATCACATCTTGGCTCAAGTGCGGTTGATTTTTCAGTTGTTTATGCAGGGGAATAGGGGCGAAATTTTCACCGCTATGAATAGGGGAACAACTTTGCAAATGGGTAGTATAAAGCACCTGCCAGTCAGGCTGCGGATTTTCTGCGGTTTGATCAGAATTGAGATCATCACCGATAAGCTGAAAACCATCAAAAATTAGCCCGCACTTTTCGGCATTTTCTAATGCTCGGGTGACTTCCGCATTATTATTTTGAGGAAAAAGACTGTCCGATTGCGGGCAAATAACACGCATTGCAAAGCCTTGTTCGGCGTTTTCTTCCGCTAAATAGAGGGGAATTTCACGCCCGATAATTTGACCGTTATAACGCCATTGATCAATCACTTGGTTTAATAAATGGGTTTGCTTTTCCACATCATTTTCAAGTGCGGTCAATTTAAAGAAAGTTTCGATTAAATACATAATTGTTTTAGCCGTTGTCCGATTTGGTTTAAGCCGTTCAAGCGTGTTTCACTTAATCGTTGGGCAATACCGAGATTAGTGAAAAACGCGGTTAAATCAAACGCCTGCAATGCTTCGGCGGTTTTTCCATTAATTTCTTGCAACAAAATCCAAAGCAAGCCATTCATAATGCGTGCTTCACTAAAGGCTTTAAATTGAAAAGTGCGGTCATTTTGCGGAATGATTTGAAACCACATCTGTGCTTCGCAGCCGGTGATGGGGGGCATTTGAGCAAGTTCTTCATCTGTTGGGCGTGGAAAATTTTTTCCGGCTTGAATGATGAAGCGATAGCGTTCTTCCCAGTTTTGGGCATTTTTTAATTGTTCGATCATTGTAGTAAATCCAAGGTTTTATCAAGGGCGATGAGGAATTTTTCTACGTCTTCCGGTGTATTGTAAGGGGCGAAGGAAAGGCGTAGTGTCGTGCGTTCGCCAAGTCGTGCCAAATAAGGCTGGGCGCAATGTTCGCCCACCCGTAAGGCGATATGTTGTTCGCTCAATAAGGTGGCGATGTCCGAGCAATCAATACCATCAAACACAAAACAAACAATGGAACTTGGCTGTGGGGAATTGAATAATCGACAATTTGTATAGGTTTTTAACCGCACTTTGACAGATTCAGCCAATGCCACGGCGTGTTGTTCGGCGGCGATAAAATCCCATTGAGACAACCATTCCAAGATCGCGTGAAAGCCAATCACGCCGGCAATATTGGGCGTGCCGGCTTCTAAGCGATAAGGCAAATCCGCAAAGGTAATCTTTTCGCTTGAGACCCGATCAACCATTTTCCCACCAAAAAAGAGAGGCTGAAGTTGAGAAAGTGCGGTCAATTTTCCGCTTAAAACGCCAATGCCATTCGGGCCGTAAATTTTGTGTGCTGAAAACGCAAGAAAATCCGCATCCAAATCTTGAAGATCGATCTTAATATGACTAACGGCTTGTGCCGCATCCACCAAAACAAGAGCATTGCTGTGTTGGCGAATCAGTTGAATTAAATGTTTAATCGGCTGTTCTGTGCCGGTAACGTTGGAAACAAAATTCAATGCCACTAACTTTGTGCGGGCATTTAATGCCGTTTTTAAGGTGCTTTCATCAATCAACCCATTATCCAAAAGGGGCAGAACACGCACTGTTGCCCCGCATTTTTTGGCGATTTCGTGCCAAGTGACAAAATTAGCGTGATGATCTGCTTGGCTAATTAAAATTTCATCACCGGCATTGAGTTGTGGCAATAAACCATTTGCCACCAAATTAATGGCGTGCGTGGTGCCGGCAGTCCAAACCACCGCGCGTTCGCCTTCTGCATTGATGAATTGTTTTACCCGTTGGCGGGCAAGCTCATATTGTGCTGTTTGTGCCGCATCATATTGGCTGCGATGAACGGAGCCTGCGGAAGTATAAAATTCAGCGGTGCGATCGATTAACACCTGCGGTTTTAATGCGGTTGCGGCGTTATCTAAATACACAACCGCATCAGGGCGTTGAAAATAGGGGAATTGCTGTTTGAATGCCTGATAATTAAAAGCCATATTTTCGTTCCTTTCTATGATGTCGCCATTCTTGTGGCTGAATAGGGTAAGCGTCCCGCCATAATCCTTTGCGTTGCGCCCGTGCTTTTTCTTGGGCGTGTAAATAAATAGGATGGCGAAGATATTGATTATACGCCCAAGCCATACCGGTTTTGACCATTTCTAAATTGATGTTTTTTCCGCCCAGATAAACTGTTGCCAAAACACGGTGATAGCGATCATAGCCACTTATTTCTAAGGAAATGAGGCGTTTATACACCCATTTTGAAAGTTGTTGTTTGGCTTTCTTGCCAAAAGGTTGATTTTTTTCGGGGGCATCAATTTCTTCTAAACGAACTCTAATCGGTCGCTTTTCTTGTGTGAGGCAAGTCAGCGTATCACCATCGCTAATGCCCACCACAAAGCAAGGTTGGCGAGAGGCGGCATTGGCGGAAAGTGCGGTTAAAAAAAGCAAAGAAATGAATAATGCGGCAGGTTTTATCATCATTTTAGGGCTAAGTTAAATATAAGGCGGCTATTCTAACAAATCTTCACCTGAATGCGTGAAGAAATCCTTTTTTGATCAAACGCATAAATTTGTGCATTTTTCAGAAAAGTGGCTTTCATCCCGAAGTAAAAGGCGTAAAATCTTTTTTAAATTTTATCAAAAAAGTTGAAAAGGATAAAAATGTTACACAAAGCGTTTCTTTTGGCGCGTTCGTTGCTGATTTTGTATGTAATGCTTTATCTCGGCAATCTTATTGCACATTTTATGCCAATCGGTGTGCCGGGGAGCATTTGGGGATTATTATTGCTTTTTCTCGGCTTAACCACGCAAATCGTGCGTTTAGAATGGATTTATTTGGGGGCAAATTTGTTAATTCGTTTTATGGCGGTGTTGTTTGTGCCGGTGAGTGTGGGGATTATTAAATATTCCCAGTTATTGTGGGCGCAAATGAATATTTTGCTTATTCCCAACGTGGTGAGTACCTGTGTTACTTTAGTGTTTATCGGTGTTGTGGCGAATGTAATGTTTGATCATCAATCCTTCGGACACAAACGTAAAAAACTCTTGGCAAAACGTATGGCACAAATGGGGAAATAGAGGTGGGTTATGAATTATGCCATTTATCTTTATACTTTTTTAACGATTTTCGGATTTTGGCTTGCCCTGCAAATTAATCAGCGTTGGAAATCGCTGATTTTCAATTCTTTTATTCTGACTGTGTTGATTTTGGTGTTGATTTTAGTGGTCGGTAAAATTCCTTATGATGATTATATGGCTGGCAATGCGCCACTGAATAATTTATTAAGTCTGAGTATTGTCGCCCTTGCGTTGCCTTTATATGAACAGTTAAAACAAATTGCCAAACAATGGCGGATTATTCTTTCGGTGGTGGTATTGGCTTCGTTTTTCTCAATGTTAAGCGGGGCGGTTTTGGCATTCATTTTGGGGGCGACACCGGAAATGATCGCCACGATTTTACCCAAATCCATCACCACCCCCATTGCAATGGAAGTTTCTGCCCATTTAGGCGGAATCCCTTCCGTTACGGCGGTGGGCGTTGTGCTTGCCGGTTTGCAGGGGTCAATTTTCGGTTATTTAATTTTGAAAAAAATCGGCTTACGTCATCAAGAAGCCATTGGTTTATCGGTCGGTTCCGTATCCCACGTTTTAGGCACGGTGAGTTGTATGGAAATAAATCCTAAAGCGGGCAGTTATAGTTCGATTTCTCTTGTGCTTTGTGGCATTATCAGCTCTATTCTTGCACCATTGGTGTTTAACATTATTCATCTGTTTATATAATTTTTATGAAAAATAGCCTATCTTCAAGTTGGACTGAACGATTTATTCCTGATCCGCCTCGTGAAAAAGACCATCGCCCTCCATTCCGCCGTGATCGTGGGCGAATTTTACATTCCGCCGCTTTTCGTTGCTTACAGGCGAAAACACAAATTCACGCCATTGGCGAAAACGATTTTTATCGCACCCGTTTAACCCATTCTTTAGAAGTGGCTCAAATTGGCAGCAGCCTTGTGGCACAGCTCAAATTTGCCGAAGCCTTTTCTCATTTATCCACACAGCTCAATCTTGCTGAAACCGAATTACAAAAACAGCTAAAAGGGCTTTTACCCAGTAATGATTTAATCGAAAGCCTTTGTTTTGCGCACGATATTGGGCATCCGCCTTTTGGACACGGTGGGGAAGTGGCACTTAATTTTATGATGCACCAACAGGGCGGATTTGAAGGCAATGCGCAAACTTTTCGGATTCTTACCAAACTGGAGCCTTACACTGAAAATTCAGGAATGAATTTAACCCGCCGCACCTTACTCGGTGTGGTGAAATACCCCACCATTTTAGACACTGCCTCTCCGCAATATCAGGCTTTGCCGCATTTTAAGGAGACGGATGTACGTTATGTCAAAATCAGTGATTGGAAACCGGGGAAAGGGATTTTTCGTGATGATTTGAAGATGTTCGATTGGTTGTTGGAAAATCTTTCCGAAAATGACCGCACTTTGTTTAGTTCAATGCAGAAAGTGCGGTCAAATTCTGCGGAGTTTTTGAAAACCCGTTTTAAATCGCTGGATTGCAGTATTATGGAGCTTGCTGATGATATTGCCTATGCCGTACACGATTTAGAAGATGCCATTGTGACCAAAATGGTCAATCAACATCAATGGCAGGAAGCTCATTCGGCATTGGCGGCAATTCCTTTCCCGTGGTTGCAAAAAAATATTGATCGCCTGAGCCAACAATTATTTTCCGATAAACATTTTGAGCGTAAAAATGCCATTGGCGCATTAGTAAACTTTTTTATTACCGGTGTTCGCTGGACAATAACGGATAAATTTGACGAACCTTTGTTACGTTATAATGCCGAATTACCCGAGCCGGTGGTGAGGGCATTGGAAATTTTTAAACAGTTTGTTTGGAAATATGTGATTCGCAGTGTTGAAACCCAACGTATTGAATACAAAGGACAACGAATGTTGACGGAAATGTTTCAAATTTTTGAATCCGATCCCCTTCGCTTATTACCCCATAACACCGCGCAGAAATGGCTAAATGCCCCCGATGAAGGTAAAAAACGTATTATTTGCGATTATATTGCCGGAATGTCTGATGCTTATGCAATGCGGGTTTATCAGCAGTTATAGCGAAAAAAACCGCTACCCATACGGAATAGCGGAGGAGGTCTTAAATAAGAAATTAAAAAAACTGCTGCATATGCAGCGCACTAGCGGTTTATAAGACTCGGGTTTTGTGATTTAGTTCACAAAATTATTTAATTTTTTGAAAAATTTTCCTTTTGTTGTAGAAAGGCTAGAATTTGTGCCTCAATTCCTTCTGCATCTAATTGTAATTCGTGCAGCATTTCTTGCTGTGTGCCTTGCGGAATAAAATAATCAGGCAAGCCGAGCTGTAAAAGTGCGGTTGGTTTGGCGGAAGAATTGATCACTTCCGCCACTGCCGAACCTGCCCCGCCTTGAATGGCATTTTCTTCTAAGGTGACTAAATAATCGTGAGTTTGAGTCAGCACGTTGATCATTTCCACATCCAAGGGTTTGACAAATCGCATATCAACCACCGTTGCATTAAGTTTTTCCGCAACCTTTAATGCCGCCGGTAAAAGCGTACCAAAATTTAAAATAGCGATTTTTTCCCCTTCTTTAATAAGACGGGCTTTGCCAATCGGTAACATTGCTAATGGGGCTAATTCTACGCCCACCGCATTGCCACGAGGATAACGCACCGCAGCAGGCTTGCCATATTTATAGCCGGTATAGAGCATTTGACGACATTCATTCTCATCGCTTGGCGTCATAATCATCATATTCGGAATACAACGCATAAAACTCAAATCAAATGCCCCTTGGTGGGTTTGCCCGTCAGCCCCCACGATACCGGCACGATCAATGGCAAATAAAACAGGGAGATTTTGAATGGCGACATCGTGAATCAGTTGATCGTAAGCCCGTTGTAAGAACGTGGAATAAATTGCCACAACCGGTTTATACCCTCCAATTGCCAAGCCTGCCGCAAAGGTAACCGCGTGTTGTTCTGCAATGGCAACATCAAAATATTGTGTCGGAAAACGTTGGGAAAATTCCACCATTCCCGACCCTTCACGCATTGCAGGGGTAATGCCGACAATTTTGGGATCTTTTTCCGCCATTTCACAAAGCCAATCACCAAAAATTTTAGAATAAGTGGGCTTCACGTTTGATTTTGGCAATTCGCCGCTGGTGGGATCAAACTTCGGTACACCGTGGAAACCAATGGGGTCTTTTTCCGCAGGGGCATAACCTTTGCCTTTTTTGGTTTTAATATGTAGAAATTGTGGGCCTTTGAGATGACGCATATTGCTAAGGGTTGCCACTAATTCATCAATATTATGACCATCCACCGGCCCAATATAATTAAAACCGAGTTCTTCAAAAAGCGTGCTTTCCGGCGAGAACATCACGCCTTTCATATGTTCTTCGGTTTTTTTTATAAAGTTTTTGACGGTAGGGACTTTATCCAGAATTTTTTTGCTGCCGTCCCGCACGGTGGAATAAAGCGAACCGGAAAAAATACGTGCCAAGTGATTATTTAATGCCCCCACATTTTCAGAAATCGACATTTCATTATCATTCAAAATTACCAACATATCCGTATGTAATGCACCGGCGTGGTTTAATGCCTCAAATGCCATACCGGCGGTAATTGCACCGTCACCAATAACACAAACGGTTCGCCGCCCTGCATTTTCACGTTCCGCCGCAACGGCAATGCCTAAGCCAGCACTGATTGAAGTGGAGGAATGGCCTACGCTTAATACATCAAATTCGCTTTCTTCACGCCAAGGGAAAGGGTGAATACCGTCTTTTTGGCGAATCGTGGACATTTGATCGCGGCGACCGGTGAGGATTTTGTGCGGATAGGCTTGATGTCCTACATCCCAAATGAGCTGATCAAAAGGTGTTTTGTACACATAATGCAAAGCTACGGTGAGTTCTACCGTCCCTAAGCCGGAAGCCAAATGTCCGCTGGTTTGACTAACGGATTCCAAAAGATAATTGCGTAATTCCAGACAAAGCTGAGGGAGCTGATCTTTATTTAACAGACGTAAATCTTCCGGTGAATTAATAAGGGATAAAAGAGGGTAGTTGTTCATATTGTGAGTCATTCCAAAATATTTTTATTTTTGACCGCACTTTTGTGACGCGGTCGCAATTAACTTTTCCGTGTAATAATAAATTCAGCCAAGGCACGAAGTGCGGTCGTATCAAAGGGAATTTTTTCCAGCTCGGATAACGCGGTTTGGTATAAATCCTGTGCTTTTTGTTTCGCCCCTGCCAAGCCCAATAATTTTGGGTAAGTGCTTTTATCCAAGCCTAAATCTGATCCTACGGGTTTGCCGATTTCCGCACTGTCGCCTTCAATATCTAAAATATCGTCCTGCACTTGGAAAGCCAATCCAATCGCTTCGGCATAATTGGTTAATCTCATCTCCAATGTTTTATCGGAAAAATGCGGTGAGCAAATAAAACCAAGTTTTAAGGCAGCAGTCAGTAATGCGCCGGTTTTATTGCGGTGAATACGTTCCAATTCATCCAAGCCGATTTGTTTATGTTCGGAAATCAAATCTAAACTTTGTCCTAAACACATACCTTGCACACCGGAGGCGCGAGCCAAAAGTTGGACTAAAGACAGTTTTTGTTCTGCAGAAAGGGAAGGTGCTTGGGTGAGAATATCAAAGGCAAAACTTTGAAGTACATCGCCGGCAAGAATTGCGGTAGCTTCATCAAAAGCAATATGGCAGGTTGGGTGACCACGGCGTAAATCATCATTATCCATTGCCGGCAAATCATCGTGAATTAATGAATAAGCGTGAATGGCTTCAATGGCGGCAGCGGCATAATCTAAGGTTTCTTCCTTTGCCCCTAACATTTTGCCCGTGGCGTAAACCAAGAAAGGACGAACCCGTTTTCCCCCCAATAATAAACCGTATTTCATCGCATCACGCAAGGGAGCATTATGGCTTTCAATGCCGTCAAATTGCGTTTCTAAAAAGTGGTTAATACGTGTTTGAACAAGTTTTAATTCTTGGGAAAATTGGCTCATTCTTATTCATTTCCTTCATAATCGCTCAAGGGGGCAGTTTCACTTTTTTGTAACAATATTTGAATTCGTTGTTCCGCCTGCTGTAAGCGTTCTTGCCCTAATTGAGCTAATTTTATACCTTGTTCAAATTCTTTTAACGCTTCTTCCAAAGGCAATTCACCACTTTCTAAACGGGAAACAATGGTTTCTAATTGTGTTAATGTGGTTTCAAAATCCTGCGAAGTTGCCGGTTTGCGAGCCATTAAGCTATCCTTTTTATGGGAAAAAATATGGGCGTATTGTACTGTATTTTGGTGGGATGTTAAAAATTTATTTCAACGTTCACCTCCTATTAAAATAAGAATAGTTATGTAGACTTTTCCCTTGCTTCACGTAAAATATCCGCCATTTTTTATCAAGACAAATTCCTATGAAATTTATCGTTAAACTTTTCCCTGAAATTATGATTAAAAGTGAAACCGTGCGTAAGCGGTTCGCTAAAATTCTGACCGGTAACATTCGCAATATTCTGCAAAAATACGATGAAGAAACCGCCGTGGTACGCCATTGGGATTACATTGAAGTGCGGTCAAAAAATGAAGAAAACCGTGAAAATCTAATCACTTTGTTACAACGTATTCCGGGGATTCATCACTTTTTGGAAGTGGAAGAAAAAACCTTTACTGATTTGCACCATATTTTTGAACTCACCCTTGCGGATGTGGAACAGCAACTACAAGGTAAAACGTTCTGCGTGCGGGTAAAACGCAAAGGAAAGCATAAATTTAGTTCTATTGAAGCAGAACGTTATATTGGCGGTGGATTAAATCAGCATATTGAAAGCGCGAAAGTGCGATTGAAAAATCCTGATGTGACGGTGCGTATTGATATTGAAGATGACAAAATGATGCTGGTAAAAGCACGCCACGCCGGCATTGGCGGTTATCCTATCGGCACGCAGGAAGATGTACTTTCCCTTATTTCCGGCGGGTTTGATTCCGGCGTGTCCAGTTATATGTTAATTCGCCGTGGTTCACGCGTGCATTATTGTTTCTTTAATCTTGGTGGGGCAGCACACGAAATTGGCGTAAAACAAATGGCGTACCATATTTGGCAACGTTATAGTTCATCTCATAAAGTGCGTTTTGTTGCGATCAATTTTGAAGGTGTCGTTGGTGAGATTTTAGAGAAAGTCGATAATGGGCAAATGGGCGTGGTGTTAAAACGAATGATGGTGCGCGCCGCAAGTAAAGTGGCAGCACGTTTTAACATTGAAGCCATTGTAACAGGGGAGGCATTAGGGCAGGTTTCCAGCCAAACTTTAACCAATTTACGCCTGATAGATGAAGCGGCGGATGCTTTGGTATTACGTCCGCTCATTACACACGATAAAGAGCAAATTATCGCGATGGCAAAAGAAATTGGCACGGATGACATAGCCAAATCAATGCCGGAATTTTGTGGTGTGATCTCGAAAAATCCAACAATCAAAGCCGTGCGTGAAAAAATTATCTCGGAAGAAAATAATTTCAATTTTGAAGTGTTGGGAACTGCGGTGCAAAATGCACAATATTTGGATATTCGTCAAATAGCGGAAGAAACGGAAAGGGAAGTGGTTGAAGTGGATACCATTTCCGTCTTGGGCGAAAACGATGTGATTTTGGATATTCGTAGTCCGGAAGAAACGGATGAAAATCCTTTTGAATCAAATACCCACGAAGTTATGCTAATGCCGTTTTATAAACTTTCATCACAATTTGCTTCACTCGATCAACGTAAAAATTACGTGCTTTATTGCGAGCGTGGGGTTATGAGCAAATTACAAGCCTTATACTTAAAAGAAAATGGCTTTACGAACGTACGTGTTTTTTCTAAAAAATAAGCTCAAAATTAACCGCACTTTCAGTGCGGTGCCTATTTCCTACCTAAAATGAATTAGTTTAGTCATCATTATATATATGGCTATATAGCCAACTAAGGAAATATAGTGAATTTATAATCAGGTTTAAAGGATTCCATTGTGCTTTTTCCTTTGAATCTTTTAGAATGTGCCAAATTTTATCGCATAACTCCGAGCTTGTTTGTCTAAGTTCTTTTACGAATATGACGGCAACGCCAATAACGATGTATGTTATTCAGGGATACGTTGGAAACGGCTTATCCTCTCCATTTAGAAAGGTGTCTAATGCAATTTCAATCTATTCCCATAAAAAACGTGGGGAACGGGCGTTTGGTCGATCCGTTTCAACGTGCTTATTATTATTTGCGTTTATCGATTACCGATCAGTGCAATTTTCGTTGTCATTATTGCTTGCCAAACGGCTATCAAGCAGAGACAAATAAACCGCATTTTCTTACCTTAAATGAAATCACACGCATAGCCAAAGCCTTTGCCAATATGGGGACGGAGAAAATTCGTTTAACCGGTGGCGAACCAACTTTACGTAAGGATTTTCTTGCTATTGCCGAAAATATCGCTCAAATACGGGGCATTCACCAAATTGCCTTAACAACCAATGGTTACCGTATGGCAAAAGATGTTGAGGCTTGGCAACGGGCGGGCATTACATCCATTAATGTGAGCGTAGATAGTCTCGATCCGAAAATGTTTCATCAAATTACCGGCATTAATAAATTTGATGACATTATGCGGGGCATTGAGCGGGCATTTGAAATCGGCTATCAAAAAGTGAAAGTCAATGCCGTTTTAATGAAAAATTTGAACGATCACGAATTTAATCAATTCTTAGCTTGGATAAAAAATCGCCCGATTCAAATGCGTTTTATTGAGCTTATGCAAACCGGCGAAATGGACCATTTTTTTCATCGCCATCATTTATCCGGTGAAATTCTTGCTCAAAAATTACTTTCACAAGGTTGGCAATTACAGCAACGAGGCATAACCGATGGGCCGGCGAAAGTGTTTAAACATCCCGACTATATTGGCGAAATTGGCTTAATTATGCCCTATGAAAAAAATTTCTGTGCTAGTTGTAATCGTTTACGTGTTTCGGCAAAAGGGAAGTTGCACCTTTGTTTATTTGGTGAGGAGGGGATTGAATTACGTGATTTATTGCAATCGGACGATCAACAGGCAGTATTGCAAGCGCGTATTTTTTTTGCATTGCAGGGTAAACGTGAACATCATTATCTCCATCAAGGCGACAGTGGTATTCGTAATCATCTCGCCTCAATTGGTGGCTAATAAAAACTTTTTCAAAATCAACCGCACTTTTTAATTATGACAACATTTACGCATATTAATAGCCAAGGCGAAGCCAATATGGTGGACGTTTCCGGCAAAACCGATACCGTACGTGAAGCACGTGCAGAAGCTATTGTGACTATGTCACAAGAAACCTTATCAATGATTGTTGAAGGCAAACATCACAAAGGTGATGTGTTCGCAACAGCCCGTATTGCCGGTATTCAAGCGGCAAAACACACTTGGGAACTTATTCCGTTATGCCATCCTTTGTTACTTTCCAAAGTGGAAGTTTCACTTGAACCCTTGCGCGAAACCAATCAGGTTCGTATTGAATCGCTTTGCAAATTAACCGGAAAAACCGGTGTCGAAATGGAGGCTTTAACCGCTGCGAGTGTGGCGGCATTAACCATTTACGATATGTGCAAAGCGGTACAAAAAGATATCGTGATTGAGCGTGTTCGTTTGCTTGAAAAGTGCGGTGGAAAATCAGGTCATTTTTTGGTGGAGAACTAAATGTTTAATGTGTTATTTTTTGCGCAAACCCGTGAATTAATTGGGGTAGATGAAATTCAAATAGAAGGTGATTTCGCAACTGCAGAAGCCTTGCGTGAACATTTGAGCCAAAAAGGTGAAAAATGGGCTTTGGCATTGGAAAAAGGAAAGTTGCTTGTCGCAATTAATCAAACCTTAATGCCTCTTGAAAGTCTCATCAAATCCGGTGATGAAATTGCTTTTTTTCCACCGGTAACCGGAGGCTAAAATGAAGGATATTCAAATTTCGGTACAAGAAGCCGAATTTAATCAAAATACCGTTTATCATTGGCTTTCAGAATCACATTCTGTTGGTGCTGTGGTGATTTTTGTAGGGAAAGTGCGTGATCTTAATTTAGGTGATGATGTCTCTAGCCTTTATCTTGAACATTATCCTGCAATGACAGAAAAAGCATTACAAGAAATTGTGGCAGAAGCGAAACAACGTTGGAAAATTCAGCGGATATGCGTGATTCATCGGGTTGGTTTGTTGCAAACAGGAGATGAAATTGTGCTTGTAGGCGTAAGTTCTGCTCACCGTGGCGATGCCTACCGTGCCAACGAATTCATCATGGATTATCTCAAGTCAAAAGCCCCCTTTTGGAAAAAGGAACAAACAAATGCAGGTGAGCGTTGGATTGAGGCGCGAGATGCGGATAAAGAAGCGTTAAAAAAATGGTAGAAAGTGCGGTCAATTATTTAAAAATTTTTAAAATGAAAGCTCGGTAAGTACCGAGCTTTAATCATTTTTATTAAGCGTTGGTTGTTGCCAGTTTTTCTAAATCTTTATCAATTAAGAACAAGGCTTTGCCGTCTTCACCAAGTAGGTTGAGTTTATCTAAAATACCACTAAAGAGTTTTTCTTCTTCGTGCTGTTCAGCTACATACCATTGTAAGAAATTAAAGGCAGAGTAGTCTTTTTCTTCAAAGGTTTTACCGACTAACTCATTAATTTTTGAGGTGATTAATTTTTCGTGTTCGTAGGTTAGTTCAATCACTTCTTTTAAGGATTTATATTCGTGGGACGGTGCTTCAATTGCCGAAATAACTGCCATTGCACCGGTTTCATTCAAATAGGTGAATAATTTGCGCATATGTTCCATTTCTTCCGCAGCGTGAGCAGAAAGGAATTTTGCCGCACCTTCAAAGCCTTGTTGCTCGCACCACGCACTCATTTGAAGATACAAATTAGAAGAATAAAATTCTAAATTCATTTGATCATTTAATAGTTTTACTACATTTGTCGATAACATTTTATTTCTCCTATTTATTGTAAAGTTGCCAAATCACGATCTACAAAGTACAGACCACGCCCGTCTTCACCCACTAAGTTAAATTTATCAAGAATGCTACTGAATAATTTTTCTTCTTCGTGCTGTTCTGCCACATACCATTGCAAGAAATTGAAAGTAGAGTAGTCTTTATTTGCAAAAGTCACTTCAACCAATTCATTGATTTTTGAAGTTACTAATTTTTCGTGTTCAAGTGTGATTTCAAATACTTCTTTCAACGATTTATAATCATTTTTAGGGGCTTCAATTTTGCCTAAAAGCGGCATACCACTGGTTTCGTTTACATATTGAAATAACTTGTGCATATGTTCTAATTCTTCATCGGCGTGACGAAGCAAAAATGCGGCAGCACCTTCATAACCATGTTTGGAACACCACGCACTCATTTGTAAATAAACGTTAGAAGAGTAGAACTCTAGATTAATTTGTTCGTTTAATTTGTCTGCAATAGCTTGTTTCAGCATAACTAACTCCTTTCCATCTGATGAATAAATACGAACGATATAACAATAAAGCTTAAATTGTGAGGCGCATTTTAGATTTACAAATGAGAACTTGCAAGCATTTCCTTAAAAAATATTTCATAAGTTATTAATTTTTAAAGATAAAAGTAACGTCAATTATTCTCATTTATAAATAGGAGTCATATTAATTACAAAGGGTATTTTTCGTTTTTTAAAGAAGGCTATTTCAAAGAGGACAATAATGACAACGTCACATTTCTATTTATAAGTGTTTTTTTTCAATTCTATAAAACTTTACCACCATAAGATCTCCAGATTTTACGTAGCGCGATCATCTTTTCGTTTTCACCTTTTATTCACTTATCTCCAAAATGATAAAAGCCAAACCGATTGGCTTTGTCACTTTATTTTTAAATTTATTTCTGATGAAGAGATTCCTCATTTGTTACTTTTGAAAAGAGGAAGCAATAGAAGGGTGAAAATCGGCTCAAAAGACGTTACGCTATCATATATGTCATTTAACATAATATGCATTATGCGAAATTAGTTATCGGGTAAGTGAAAACTACGGATTAAGGAAATCACAAACTTATACACAAGTCACGAATACTACTTAAACAAGACAAATAAAGCGATATTTGAACGTTGTAACGGTTTTTTTGAGCTATTTATTGAGTGGTTGACGTTGATTGTCAGGATTTTGTAAAGTTTTTTAGGTGAGAAATTAAGATTTTTATTTTTCGGCAGGTGCGGTAAATGTTCAGGGATTTTTAAAACTGACAGCACCGCAAGGCGGTCAATTTTTCAAATTACATCAAGCAAGGTTTACGGGCAAATCCAGCTGGTTTGCCCTTCCATTTTTCGCAAGCGAAAAATAAGTAGATAAAAAAAGTGCGGTTAAAATTGACCGCACTTTTGCTTATTTGTGACAAGGTGACATTTTACGCCTTGTCATCGGTACGTCCTCGCATTGCTGCGGGCGTACCGATTTCAAGGCTAAAAAAGATTATTCTTGTCAAATTTTCGCATTAAGTGATCTAAATTTACTTCATTTTTGTTGTCATTCACGATTCTTGTGTGCATAAGTAACAGAATATCTGATTTCTCAAATTTCTTTGACTTTCCAAAAATCCAAGACGGTAAACCAAATGCCGATTGGTCGTTTTTATCTGTTTTTTCTTCACTCAATCCACCTAAAATAACTAAAGAACCATCATTGACATAAACAGTTGAATCAACCAGTCTTTTTAATAATGTGGGCGTGTCGTTTACACCGGTTTCTGTTCGGGCAAAATTAGAAAGTTCAGAACGTACATTCACTTTGACGCCGTTATCGGTGATAGTCGGTTTGATGTTGAAAATCACACCGGAAGAACGGTAATCAATGCTTCTTGTTCTTACGCCGTCCTGATAACTTTCTGCGCCAAGAACCGGTACATCTGACCCTACGACAAATGAACCGCTTTCACTATCAAGCACTCTAATTACCGGCGAAGAAATCACATTAAACCGTGATTCTGTGTCAAATATGCTAAAAAGTGCGTTCACGTCTGATGTTTTTAATGAAATCAGGTTGTCAGATGTATTCCCGATTGAAAAATTAAGGGATAGTTTCGATTTTAAAATGTTGGCGAGAATGTTTAAACCTGATTGGTGATTATCCCCTTTTTTGACTTCTAAAATTCGTGCAGTGACAACCACTTGAGCCGGTTTGATATCCAATTGTGGCAGCACTTTTTTCACTTTATTAATGGTTTCTTGGTCGGCGTGAACGACAAGCACGTCCCCTTTTGAATTGATTGAACCTTTGAAACGTTGATTTTCATTCACCTCTGATGATGACGTGACTAATTCTCGGATATTATCAGAGAGATATTCAACGCCTCGAAAACGTGGTTTATAAACAAAACTATGCCCTTTTATCTTGATGATGGGGTCAACATATTTTAGATAATCAACCCCGTTTTTCTTGTAAACTTTGATGTTCATATTATTGAAGTAACGGTTAAAAAATTCTTCTTTATTGACGTTATCGGTTAGGTAAAAAGATACCTTTTTATTCAGTTCCAATACATTTGGATCTAGCATATATGGACGATTTAAAAACTCTTCATAAATCATTCCGATCGCTTTTTTTAATTCTAGATCATCAACCTTTAACGTATCTGCTTTCGCCCAAAAAGCAAAGCATAAAGTGAACAATAAAATAATTTTAGTTTTCACGCTTCCCCCCTATTCCAAATACCAATTCTTTTCGTTTGTTGCCTGAATAGATTGTTACTTTTTCTCCATCAATCAGACCGGTAAGCTGATTTCCGCTATGAATAAAATTTGAGGGTTGTTCATACCTTAAATTTGTGCCATCTGATAGGATGACTACCCTTTTTCCTTTACGTTCTAACTGCCCTACAATGCGCCAATTCTTCGATAGCGGCGCATTTTCTATTCCTGCTTTTTCTTCTTTATGTCGTTCTCTTTTTGTCTTTGAGGGTGATCTCGGTTCATTTCGGGGTTGGGATTGTTTTTTTTCTTCAGGTTGAAGGGATTGTTGAGTTTCTTCCTCTTTAATTTGTGTGCCATTGAAATAATGGTATAGGTAGATTCCGCCGCCAATCATCAATAAAACTGACAATATAAATTTTGTGATAAAAAACTTATTTTTTAATAAGTTGGTTCTATCATCTATCACTTGTTCTTTGGCATTATCACCATCATAACTTTTATATAACGTGAAAATTTCAGGGTCATATTTAGATTGGATTGAATGAATAAGGTTAGTTTTAAATGTTTTTGAACCTGAATAGACATCAATGCGATAACGACTATCTAGACCTAATGATTTTAGTTTTGTCATTTTATAGGTTGTTTCTATTCTGTCTTTGATAAAACGAGGGATATTTGAGACCGATTGATTTATGACGACAAAATCACTTGTATTGCCTTTTTCGTTGACAAAGTGGCGGTGTTCGGCAATAAAACTACGGTGTTCCTCTTTGATTTTCTTGGCTTCATCAAAAATTCGCCAGATTTCATCAATACAAATTAAATCTCCATTTTTTGCAATGGTTTCACTGTCTGATGAATTTTTATAAGGGAAAAAATGAGGTTTTAGAACATCATCATCTTCAACTTTGATGATGGTACCTAATCTTGTCGTGTCGATTTGATTATGTTCTTTGCGTTTCTCATTTTGTTTGTCAATATAATCAAGGAACTTACTTTCATCTATTCCTACAATGTTCGTTACAATTCTACGTCCGGCAAGAAATGCCGGCAAAATGACAGAATGAACAACCTCATAGGTTTTACCACTGCCGGGGATACCTACATATGCATTAATTGCCATTTATTCCCCCCTTATTAACCTATTACCGGAATGCGACGGATAATGAAGCGAGTTATATAAGCTGAAAATATAATTTGCATTCCTGTTCCCACTTTAAGCAATGATAAAAAATAAAGTGCCATTGTGGGCAAGCCGTTAAATAATTGGGAGATGTTAGAAATAATCCCATTCGCTCCAATCAGGTCAATTAAAATTGGAGTAAATTCAGCCACAATAAAATACAATGCAAAGAAAGCAAAAAATTTCGGGATCATTTTACCGAAAACAAACGCTAATGAGCCTTTTAGAAATGCGAGTATTGCAACCATATTTCCCCCTTGTTAAGCGGATAAGATAATTCGGAATGCAAAGATGTAGTAAACCAATAACATTATTGAGGCAAGCATTGGTCCTATTCTTTCAGCCAGTTGACAATGCGCATCTGATGAAATTGAAGTATCAAAAAAATCAATATTTAATGCCTGACAACTACCGACAGGTAAATTAAACTCTAGTTTTGATAATAATGCTTCTTTTAAATCTAATAAGGGTTGAAGAATTTCTATGCCGCTTACCGTTGGTAAAATTGGGTCTTGATAACCATCTGTAATGTCTGTTTCTGTTCCCTCTATTGGTTTTGATATTGTGCCGGCTTGTGAACCCGATACAACACCAGAGCTAATTCCTGTATCTGCGCTACTACCAATATTTGAACCTGTTCCAATATTTGAGCCTGTTCCTGAACCAATTCCCGTTCCGCCTGCATTTGAACCACTAACCCCACTTGATATCGGTGGCGAGGGTTTATTATTTTCATTTGTGTCAATCGTGTCTGCTTTTACAGTCGGATTGTTTTTTCGATAACTGTCATATTCTTCGATTGAGGATTTAGAACCAAGAAATCCGCCCAATGAATAACTTTTCTTTCCCGAAGAACTTACTTTAGAAAGATCCATTGCAGTCAAATTTCTGCTTGTATCAATATTTACACTACTGCCATTACTTCTTGTTATTGAATTGCCATTTGAACGAAAATATTCATTCTTCATATTATTAAAAGAATTTGCTAAATCCTGCTCTTTTACTAAATATTCTGCTTTTTTGTTTGTTGAAATTGATGAACTAAAATGGATAAATTTTACTTCCGGTTCATTTTCTTGGTTTTCAATATCTTCTTTTGTTTTTAAATCTAAACGAGATTGAACAACCATTACAGGCACATTTAATTCTTCAACCTTTTTGTAAAATTGTTTATCTATTCCTCCAAAACTTATCTCATAACCTTCATCTAACGATTTATTTTCATCTTCTGATATTTCTTTCCCTTGTCTAATAAAATTCGCTATATCGGCTTTTGATAATTAAAAAATATGATGTTGAATAGGCAAAAGTAAATCACTCGGCATTTTTACTGATTGTAGATATTCTGCTTTTACTCTTTCATCATTCGATTTTAAATTGACCGGACGATAATAACTTTCATAAATCAATGTACGATATTCATCTGTCAAATCTAAATAGGCTTCCTTCTCTTCTGAATAAGGTTCTATGTCCTCCAAATGTTGCCAATATCGGTGATAAAGGCTTTTAAAGTCATTAAAATAAAGGTATTGATCTTCATTTATTGGATGTTTTGTTCTGTATAAGTACATTCCTGCCGAGGCATACCAAATCGGCGCTAGCGCATAGTCCAACCCATCTTCCATTGTTGAATAACTCATTAATTCATCAATAAAATCATCTCTGTTATGCGTTTCTTCAAAGACTAAATCACCCAATTCACTATCTTTATAAAGCGATTTTAAAATATCGTGTTCGGAATATTTATTTAATAAAGACATTGATTTTAATTGAGATACCGTTTGGTCTGTTTTTGAGATGAAATCCAGTTTTCCATCTGAATTATAATTTATGATAGTTTCACCTACTGTGACCTTATGGCAATTTCTCCCTTCTCTACTTGGTCTAACACAGTCCTTACTCTCACTGGTATCAATACCGGTAGCACCTCCAAAAGCGTAAGCGGACATCTTTCCCGCTTCGGTTTGTGCTTCTTGTTGTGTTAAACCTGCCATTGATAAATAACTAGTCATTGAGGCTTCATAGGCGGCAATAAGTGGATGTGCATTAGATTGAATTGATATACAAAAGAATAATAATCCTATAAATTTTTTCATCTCAAATTCCTTTAATGATGTAATCCCATCACAACAGCCCAACCGCAAGCGATACCAAAAATAAAAAAGATTAAATCCCACATATTTTCCCTCGATCAAAAAAAGGGGCTTTCGCCCCTTCTTCCATAAAGGATTAACCACTAATCATTCGTAAAACAGCACGAGAGCCGGCAACCGCAACACGAATACCTGCTATTGCAGCAGCAATAGCAATTACAGCAGCAACAGCTGTTCCAAAATCAACATTAGACAATTGGGAAAAATCAGCTCCTGCTGCAAATGCAGTTGAACCAATAGATAATGCACCAACTAAAATGGTTAGTTTTTTCAATGATTTAATCATAATAAACCCCTTAATTTTTTAACGTGAAAATTGCTTTATTGCACCAAGAACTGAACCGATACCCAAACCGGTAAAGTAAAAAAAGACAATGGCACTAAAAGCAAATCCCCAGATTTGAGCGGGATCATATTGTGTTGAATATGTTTCCCACTCGCTGATTTTTGATAACTCCGTAGAATGAAATTTACTGATTTCATTTGCCGGAATTTTCAAAAATACATCTTGGCAAACATTGAAATCCTTATCACAAATTGCGGTTGTTATGATAATTTCATCATTGTTTGCCATAATTTTTACCCAAAAATAAGATATAAAATCGAAGAACCAATAAGAAACCCGACTGTTGAGGCTAAACTCATTACTAAGAATTCTTGCATTGCTTCCGCCTATTTAACCGGTTTAATTCCATATTGAGAGACATAAGAAATAGAATAACCATATTTTCCCCCGACTTCCCAAGCAGATAAATTAACGTGGATTTCTACATCTTTTAATTTAAGTTCATCAATTTGGTTGATTAATCCATTATTGAAATCATTTTGAGAAATAGATATTTTTTGAACTTCTTCACTTTTTGAACCAAATTCATTAATCACAGATATCCCAATTCCCATTACGTGACGATAACGAATTTCGCCCGTTTCTCTATTTGTGTATTCACTGGATTTATAACCAAGTAAAGTCCCTCTAATGATGATACCGTGTTCCATTTATACCCCCTTAGGCTGCTAGTTTTAAGTGATGATTCGATCTTTGATACCATTTCGGAATAGTCAAAGGTTTTACTTCAATTTCTCTGGTTGATACCACTTTAACCGGTGAGAATTTAGAAATATCGCATTTATTCGCTATATCAATACCAATTTTGCGCAGTCTTGCACGATGTACTTTTACTTGAGCTTTTGACAGATCAAAAACTTGACCGTGAGACCACTGCAAGGCATACATTGCCGTAGTATTTGCCGCTTTAACTGTATCTACTACTCCGCTATTAATTAAAGTTTCTGATATAGTTTCAAAATTCATTGCTGTAACCTTTAATCTGTTATCAATATTTAAAAATTCTTTATTTAATTCTCTTAATCTTGAATAATCACTTAAACCATAAAAATGTAAATTTTCTCTCTGTAAAAATCTTGATTTTAGTTTCTGTTCAAATCTTGCTACACCTTGTTCTTTGCAGTATTCAATGACTTTTATTAACTGTTTATATTGCTCTGATTGCTCCCCAAATTTATTTTTTATTTTGGTTAATGAATGTAATTCCAATTCAAATGCCTTGTTATAAACAGATGGATAAATCAACGAGGCATTTCCTTGTTTACTTAACCAATCCACAGTTTGTCCATTCGGATGTAATCTTGCATTTGAATTTCTATAATGAAGTGTCGCAAGTCCACTAATGTAATGTTCTACATTATTCTGACCAACCGCCCTATTCTCCGTAATATGTAATTCTTTTATGATGGCTCCATCTGAATATTTCTTAGGTTTTGAATTTTCACCTGATTGACCAATCCAAGTTCTAGTACATTTAGTAAAATTAGGTAGCCCTAATTCTGTCAAAATTTTGTTGAATACATTGACGCAGGCTTCAACAGATGAAAGACCAAATAAATTTTCAACCCGTCCCCATCTACTTGGATTTCCACTCATAGTTAAAGTAGAACCATTAATTTTTATCATCACCGAATCACAAAAACTTCCTTCGTGTTTGAAAGTAGGAATCCGAATCCCCTCTTGTTGCTCTCCTGTCTCAATATGAACACCGACAAAGCCAAAATCCCCAATCAAAGGGAGTTGGCAGTCGAAAATCTGTTCAATTTTAAGCCAATCAAAGAACATAGATTAAATAATCTTAGAAACTTA
>NZ_MLHQ01000018.1 GCF_001999305.1 Rodentibacter myodis
CAGCGTCGACCTCTGCAAGCAACGCATCTTCTTCCGCGACAGAGGCAGGTAGTTCAGCCAGTGCAGCTTCAACTTCTGCAAGCAATGCGGAATCTTCTGCAACTTCAGCAGATAGTGCTGCAAATAATGCGGCTTCTTCTGCAGATGCTGCAACTAATGCGGCGACTGAAGCTAGTGCTGCGGCAAGTAGTGCGAATTCTTCATTGCAGAAAATTGAAGATTCCGGTTTGGTTAGCAAAGATGGTAAAACTTCTTTTGGGGCGGATAATTCTGATGGCGATCCAAGTGCCAATGCGACCGGTAAGAACTCATCCGGTTTAGGCTATGGTGCGGAAGCAACGAAAGAGAATGCTACTGCAATCGGTAATAAATCGAAAGCCACCGGGACTGATGCAACTGCAATAGGTCAAAATTCTCAAGCAACAGCAGATAAATCGACCGCACTTGGTCAAAATGCCCAAGCAACAGGCGAAAATTCTGTGGCATTAGGTGCAAATTCTGTGGCAAATGAGCCGAATACGGTTTCGGTAGGAAGTGCCGGTAATGAACGCCGTATTACCAATGTTGCCCCGGGGGTAAATGGTACGGATGCCGTGAATATGAATCAGCTTAATGAAGTGAAAGGCGAGGTAAATTCTGTACGCCGTGATCTCAGAAAAGCCGATAAGAAACTTCGTGGCGGTATTGCCGGCGTAACTGCAATGGCGAATATTCCACAAGTAACGCAACCGGGTGCAAATTTGGTTGGAGTCGGTGTTGGTAACTTCAAAGGTGAAAGTGCCGTTGCAGTGGGTTATTCTAAGTTAAGCGACAATAACAAAGTTATTTTCAAAGTTAGTGGTGGGGCAACAACCCGCGGTGACTTTAATGTTGGTGCCGGTATCGGTTATCAATGGAAATAATGATTAGTTAGCTTATGCAAAAGATCACTCAATTTTATTGGGTGATCTTTTGTTTTTGTTAGCCACAAATATTGCTCGACAGAGATTGTCGCGAGCCTAAACATAATAGATCGTTAATAACATCTTAATTAAGGTGATCTATGCGTAAATATAAAATTGGAATTACATTTAATTTAGAAGCCAAGGTAACGGATATTTGGGCAAATGGTGCTAATCAAAATATTATTCATTTGTTTACCTTATTGAAACATTCCGACATTGTGGAAGATGTAATGTTGGTATTTTGGGGGCCGAAAAAAAGAACCACTCCACCGGAAGGCTTTATGCTAAATGATTTGGGGTTGAAATTTGCCTACATTGACGAGGTGATCGATGAATTGGATGTTCTCATTGAAGGAACACTTACGATTGAACCTCATCAGAAAAAACGTATGCACGATCATAATGGCAAAATCGTTTGTTATAAAATCGGTAATGATTTTGTAATGGATATGGAATATTTTCTGTTTGATAAACCTGCGGGAAGAACCTTTAATGGTACAACCTTTGATGCAGTATGGATGTTGCCTCAACACGAGAATACCTGCCGTTCTTATTTTTCCATTATGTATCGTTGTGAATCTTATGTTGTACCGGCAATTTGGTCGCCGCTTTTCTGCGATAAAGTGATTAAGCGAATAAAAACGCAACATAATTTAGATTTCGGTTATCAGCCGAATAGCACAGAAAAAGGAAAACGGGTTGCCTGCTTTGAAGCCAATATCAATGTGGTTAAAACCAGCTTTATCCCTATTTTGATTTGTGAACAGGTCTATCGTACCCAGCCGGAAAAGCTGAAACATTTTTATGCCTGCAATACTTTTGAGAAGCGGAATAATCCAACTTTTTTCAATTTTATTGGGCGTACTGATATGGTGCGGGACAATATAATGACAGTGGAAGCCCGTTATCAAATGCCTGATTTTCTGACCCGATATGTGGATATTGTGTTAAGTCATCAGTGGGAAAACGGCTTAAATTATACCTATAACGATGCCTTATATGGCGGTTATCCGTTCATTCACAATTCTAAATTATTGCCTAAAGGGGTAGGGTATTATTACGATCAATTTGATGCCTTTGAGGGTGCAAAGGTATTATTGGATGTGATTGAAAATCACGATAAAAATCATCAAGATTATGTGAATCGTGCCAATGAGTACCTTGAATCGTTGCTACCAACCAATCCGGTTAATATTTATTTGTATGAAAAAGAAATTAAACGCTTATTTAATGAATAAATTGACAGGATTTTAAAAAAGCCACCCAAGAGGGTGGCTTAAATTTGTTTTGAACCGCTAGATTCAGTTAAAATATGCGCAATTTTAAATAAGTTAGACTTAAACGTTAATGACGACATTTACCCTCGAACCTCAAGATAACGCCCGCCTTCAATCGCTTTGCGGAGCATTTGATGATCATCTTAAACTGATTGAAAAAGAATTTAATCTTACTATTTCACGTAATAATTTCACCTTCACGATTAAATCAAATGAAGAAAATCCCAAACCGCATCACGAAAAATTGATTCAAAGTGCGGTCAAATTAATCCAAGATTTGTATGTGGATACCGCACCGATTAAAGGCAAAGTGAATGAATTGGATTTGGAAGATGTGCATATCGCATTACAAGAAAGCAGAATGTTATCGCAAGCGGAATCACCCCGTGCGGAAAGTAAAGTGTATAGCACTACGATTAAAACCAAGCGGGGCGTGATTAAGCCGCGTGGCGAAAATCAAATTCAATATTTGCATAATATTTTAACCCACGATATCAGCTTTGGTATCGGCCCTGCGGGAACAGGGAAAACCTTTTTGGCGGTAGCGGCGGCAGTAGAAGCCCTCGAACGCCAAGAAATTCGCCGCGTGTTATTAACCCGTCCTGCTGTTGAAGCCGGTGAAAAATTGGGCTTTTTACCGGGGGATTTAGGGCAAAAAATTGAGCCTTATTTACGCCCGCTTTATGATGCCTTATTTGAAATGTTGGGTTTTGAGCGGGTACAAAAATTGATGGAACGTAATGTGATCGAAATTGCGCCGCTTGCTTATATGCGCGGACGTACCCTAAATGACAGTTTTATTATTTTAGACGAAAGCCAAAATACCACGGTGGAGCAGATGAAAATGTTCCTTACCCGTATTGGCTTTAATTCTAAGGCTGTGATCACAGGTGATATTACCCAAATTGATTTGCCTCGAAGTACAAAATCCGGTTTGCGCCACGCTATTGAGGTATTGGAAAGCGTACCGGAATTGAGTTTCAACTATTTTGACAGCAAAGATATTGTGCGTCATCCGGTGGTCGCAAAAGTCGTGCAAGCCTACGAGGCTTGGGAAGTGCAAGATGAAATTCGCCGTAAAGAATGGGCAGAACAACGCAAAGCCGAACGAGAAAAAGAGCGGTCGGTTTTGGCAGAGAATTTTGGAGAATAAAATGGGCAGTATATTAATTGATTTACAAATCGCTACCGAAAATACGGAAGGTTTACCAACAGAAGTACAAATGACACAATGGGCAACTGCCGCGGTGCAACCGGAAGGTGATAATGTAGAAATAACAGTGCGTATTGTGGATGAGGCGGAAAGCCACCAATTGAATTTGACTTACCGTGGAAAAGATCGCCCCACAAATGTGCTTTCTTTTCCTTTTGAATGTCCTGATGAAGTGGAATTGCCATTATTGGGTGATTTGGTGATCTGTCGTCAAGTAGTAGAACGTGAAGCGGCAGAACAAGAAAAGCCGCTGATGGCACATTGGGCTCATATGATCGTACACGGAAGTTTGCATTTGTTAGGCTATGATCATATTGAAGATGAGGAAGCGGAAGAAATGGAAAGCCTCGAAACGCAAATTATGCAGGGATTGGGCTTTGCCGATCCTTATTTATCGGAAAAAGAAGATTAAACAACAGGTGAAATGATGATGTATAAAGCCGTATTTAGTGATTTTGATGGTACGCTATTAACTTCTGATCACAAAATCTCCCCAAGAACCCTCGCTGTAATTCAGCGTATTACCCAAAAGGGTATTCCTTTTGTCCCGATTTCCGCCCGTTCGCCCCTCGGCATTTTGCCTTATGCCAAACAAATTGAAAATTACAATGTAATTGTGGCATTTGGCGGTGCGTTGATTTTGGATCGTGCATTAAATCCTCTTTATTCGGTGAAGATTTCTGCTGAAGACATTCAAAAAATTAATCGGGTGTTGGCAGCGTATCCGGCACTAGGTGTGAATTATTATACAAATGATGATTGCGTTGCCCGTGATGTGAATAATAAATGGGTGATTTTTGAACGTGGTGTAACAGGCATACAGATAGATCCCTATGATGAAAGTACCAAGTATTCGCCGCATAAAATTCAAATTATCGGCGAACCAAACGAAATTATCCAAATTGAAAACCATTTAAAAAGAGATTTCCCACATTTAAGTATTTGCCGTTCTCACCCAAGTTTTTTAGAAGTAATGCACCAATCGGCAACCAAAGGCAATGCCGTGCGTTTTTTAGCTGATTATTTCAAGGTGAAAATGGAAGAAACCGTTGCTTTCGGCGATAACTTTAACGACTTGGATATGCTACAAAATGCGGGGTTAGGCGTTGCAATGGGCAATGCACCGCAAGAAATTAAGCAGGCTGCTAATCGAGTGACGACAACAAATAATGAAGATGGTTTAGCCTTGATTTTAGAAGAAGTTTTCCCTTAATAGAAATTAAGTAAAAAATGACCGCACTTGCAGCGGTCATTTCAAGTTATAAAACTATTTTAATTTTTCACCATTAAACTCACCAGTCAATGTTTCTAAGAATGAAGTAATATCATCAATATCTTGCTGTTTTGGTTGTGGGATATTGCTTTGATATTTCAACATAATGCGTACTGCTTCTTTCAGATCACTTGTGGAAGCATCGTGGAAATAAGGCATCGTTAAGGCGACGTTACGCAGTGTTGGTACTTTGAAACGATGCATATCGTAAGGATCTTTGGTTTGTGCAAAACGTCCTTCATCCGCCTCGGTTAATGGTGTACCGCGATCTTTAAAATAATCGCCATAAAGTCCCATATATTCATAGGATTGTCCTCCTAAAGAAACCCCTGTATGGCAAGTATCGCATTTGTTTTGTTTAAATAACGCATAACCGCGAACTTGTTGTTCATTTAAGGCGGTGTTATCGCCTTTCAGATAACGGTCGAAATCGCTATTTGGCGTGATAAGGGTTTTCTCGTATTCACCAATGGCGTGTGTGAGCGTTTCTTTGGTGATTTGTGGGTACTCTTTCAAAAATTCCTGTTTGAAATTTTCATCCATTTCAAAACGAGCCACGATCTCATCCCAAGAGGTTGAACCCATTTCTACCGGATTAGTTGGCGGTCCTTTGGCTTGATCGGCTAAATCTGCGGCACGCCCATCCCAGAATTGCACAAAGTTAAATGCGGCATTAAAGACAGTCGGTGCATTGATAGGGCCTTTTTGACTATTAATACCGGTTGAGGTTTCAAGACGATCTACACCACCTTTATCTAATTGGTGGCAACTATGGCATTGAATTGTGCCATCACCGGACAAGCGTCCATCAAAGAAAATACTATGACCCAGTGCCACTTTGGCAGGATCTGTCGCAATGCTATCCGGAATCGGTTGAACCAAACGATTTACATCGACATTTGGCGTTTCTTTTGGTAATAGCATTTTGCGTTGCTCACGAATCCAATTTAGCAACAGTAATTTTTCTTGCTCGTTTGGTTTTGATCCCCAGTGTAAATGACGGAATTTTGCTAATGGCATTTCATCATTTTCAATAACCTGCTGTAATTTTGCTAAATCCGCTTGAGATAATTTGCTTGGGTCTTTTGCGCCTTCAAGTAATCGATCCATACGAAATGCACGAAGCCCTTGCTGGATATCTTTTTGCATTTCATTTCCTACAACCGGTAGGGTGGAATAGAAAGGAAGTGTGGCATTCGGGCTGTGACAATATTGGCAGCCGTTATTCATCATCACTTCTGCCACTTTTTGTTGATCTCCGGAATAATGATTTTCCATTAATAATTGCGTGGCTTGTGATTGGTCGAATTGATGAAGGTAGCCCACAATGCCTAAATAACCAACAATCGCAACTGTCACCGAGCCAAGGATCAGTTTTTTCATAGAATTCTCCAATAGATAGATATAAAGCGGGGGGAGTTTACTGATAAATGGGATATGCTTATTTGATAAGAATCAAGAAAATTAATTTGCAAAATCTATAGATTCGATTGGTCGTTATTAGAGGCGTTTGTATCCATTGTGTTTTTAGAAAATGCGTTGCGACATAATATCGGGAAAAGGAATAAAAATAACCGCACTTTTGGCGTGTAGATCAACGTGCGGTTATTTTAGGAAGTCTTTTAGTTTTTAAATTCTGCCCCTAAACAAGGACGAATTTTGTTGAGCATTTCTTTTAATACGCGAGCCGGTGCCGCAACAATATGACCGCTACGTAAATAGCCCGAACCGGCTTCAAAATCACAGACCAAACCGCCTGCTTCACGCACAATTAAATCCCCTGCGGCACAATCCCAAGCTTTTAAGCCCATTTCAAAATAACCGTCAACACGGCTTGCCGCCACATAGCATAAATCTAACGCGGCCGAACCGGTACGGCGGAAATCTGCCGCCTCTTCAATGAGGGAAGTCATCATTGCAAATTGGGTTGGCATTAATTTAGGTTGTTTGAATGGAAAACCGGTGGCAAGAATCGCACCTTGAAGTTCACGTTTATTATTTACGCGTAAACGTACTTCATTTAATTTTGCGCCTTCGCCACGAATGGCGGTGAATAATTCATTACGGATAGGATCGTAAACCACGCCCACTTCGGTGCGGTTTTTAACACGAATGGCAATCGACACGGCAAAATGCGGGAGACCGTTCATAAAGTTACGCGTGCCATCCAGTGGATCAATAATCCATTGTACATCGCTATCTTTTCCTTCAATCGCACCGGTTTCTTCGGTAATGATTGTGTGATCAGGGTAGGATTTTTTAATAATTTCAATGATTTCCGCTTCCGCCGCTTTATCCACATTGGTGACATAATCATTGATGCCTTTTGGGTTACTTTCGATATCATCACGGCGTTCATAACTTTTAGCAATTACATTGCCCGCTTTTCGTGCCGCACGAATTGCGATATTTAACATTGGATTCATATTTCCACCAGATTTTAAAGAACAAAAAAATTCCGAGGCATTATAGCGATATTTGCAAAAATAACCAGCCGAAAATCATAAAAGGAAAACTTTAGGGCTATTTTTGGCGATCTTTGGGTAAATTTTGCGATTTATCCCGCAAAAATAGTTTGCTCTCGTTGTTATTTTTGCCCAATCCCCCTTAAAGTGCGGTCAAAATCGAGGGAGTTTTTATGAAAAAAGGGGCGACATTCATCGAATTATTAATTGGCTTGGCTGTGCTGGCGATTGTGTTGAGCGTTACCCTTCCCCTCCGGCAAATGGATAACCCCAAACTGATATTGGCGAAGGAACAACATCAGCTTTATTTATTCCTGCGACAAATTCAGGCACGGGCTGAAAATTCCTCCGAGATTTGGTTGATTTTGGCAAGTCGTCATCCGGCGACAAAGCAGTGGTGTATCACGGCACAAGTGAAAAATGACAAACGTTGTGATTGTTTACATCCGACAACCTGCCCGAAAGAGGTTTATGCCCATTTTTATTTTCCCTATTTTGGTGAAAAAACCACAATGATCAGCCCAAAGTTTTATCCTACAGAAGTGGCACGTTTTAACGGTGTTCGCAACACCATTGATGCGAATTGTTTCCTATTACAGGCAGGTGAAGAACGTACCTTATTTTCTTTTTTTAATGTGGGCAGCTTGAAATTAAAACCTACCCAATCAGCCAGTGCTTGTACGAGGTAAGGAATGTTAAAAGGTCAAACCTTACTCAGCCTAATGATTTCACTTGCCATTTCCGCCACACTTTTGTTGGTGGTTTCACAATTTTATGTGCATACGCAGGTTCAGAATCGACAAATGTTGTTACATCTAAAATTACAGGCGGAATTACAACGTACCATTCAGCTTATGGGCAAAGATCTTCGCCGTGCCGGTTTTCGGGCATTAAATCAAAAATTGATTGACAGTAATCTGAATCTGTTTGAATTGGATGAAAAAGGAAAGGCTTGGTTTATTTCACAGGCGGATAATGCGCCGCAAAATAGTTGCCTTTTGTTTTTTTACGATCTCAATGCCAATGGTTGTATTGGCGAAAAATATACCAAAAATACGTGCTTGAAAGGCAATCAAAATGTGGCGAAAGGTATCGAAAAAGAACTTTTTGGTTATAAGTTGAATGGCAAAATGATCGAAACCAAGCAAACTTATAAAACCGCGGTGAAAGGGAATTGTACGGCAGCGGAATGTCAAAAAGCCCTTCAACAAAAGGCTTGCAATGCCGGCGGCGGTTGGACGGATCTCTTGGATGAAAAAGAATATGAAATTACGCAGTTGCGATTTCATCCTTTGGCAGAAGGAAAAGGGATGGAAATTCTGCTTGCCGGTCAACTAAAAGCCAATCCCGAAATTTTCTATGAAACCACAATGGTGGTGGCATTTTGGAATCAATAAAATGAAAAAAGGTGTGGTTACGCTTACGGTTTTGATCTTTCTTTCAGGTTTACTGGCAGTCATTTTGTTGTTTGATGAGCGTTATTTGAGCTTTTTCCGAGCGCAACAAATGCAACGGAAAAATTATGTAGAACGAACGCTGGTCTTACAAAAAATGACCTTCGCCAAGAAGCAAAATGCTTGTGAAAATCTTCCTCTGGATAATGCCGATAAAGTTCGTCAAATTGCCGTTACATTAGAAGGGGCGGAAGATGCTATTCAATATTCCCTTTGGTGTCGGCGGATGGCGATCTTTAAGAAATCCCCCACAAAAGGGGAGAATCAAAGGGCGTTATCTACTCTCATTCGGTTAGAAAATCTTGCCGAATTTCAACCGCACTTTGCCACGCCGCCCAATCCACTGGTAGAAAATGTTATTCCGCAAATTTATTGGTTTGATGAACATCAAAAAGATTGGACGGTAAAGGGGAAAGTGCAGGGTATTGTGATTGCCGAAGGTGATCTAACCCTGCACGGAAATGGACGAATTAGCGGTGCGGTGATCACAGGCGGCACATTAACATTAGACGGTGTAAGCATAGCTTACGGCAAAAAAGTGATCGAACCTTTGGTTCAACAATATAGTAAATGGCACTTGGCGGAGAAAAGTTGGGGTGATTTTAACCTTCGGGAAGAATAAAGGAATGTCGCCGCTTTCGGTGATGTTGACACTTGCCTTATTTAGCGGCGTGTTTTTGGCATTTAATCAATGGGCGGCAACGCAACGAAAAAGTGCGGTCAAAATTTATGATGATTTTCAGGCATTACAGATTGCCGAAAATCAGGCACAACGACAATTTTTAGGATTGCCTTGTGAACAGACGGTGCAACAAAACGGCGTAAAATTTCAGGTGCAATGCCAAGGCAATCAGGTGTTGGTTCGCTATCCGCAAGGTGAATTTAGGCTGAAAACCGAGTAGAATGCGCCTATTATTTTGTCTTTTCAGCATAGGTCGCCGTTGTGTTCATCGTTTATTATTCCAATCAACTTGAAAAACAAAAAGAAATTCTCGCCGAATTATTCAAAAGTCTTCCGCCGGAAGATCCTTTCCAACAAGACATCATTTTAGTGCAAAGCCCCGGTATGGCGCAGTGGTTACAAATGGCGCAGGCAAACAAAAACGGCATTTCCGCGAATTTGGCTTTTCCAATGCCGGCGAGTTTTATTTGGCAGCTTTATGCGGATAATTTACCGGCGGTGTCGTTGCAAAATCCCTTTGATAAAGATTCAATGATGTGGCGTTTAATGGACTTGATTCCGGATTTTTTAGAACAGGCAAATTTTGCCCCCTTACGCCATTATTTGGATTCTTCCCCGCATTCCGAACAATATAAACTTTATCAACTAAGCAGCAAAATTGCCGATTTATTCGACCAATATTTAGTCTATCGTCCGGAATGGATTTTTGCTTGGGAAAGGGGCGAAGATGAACAGATCGCCGCACAAATCCAAAGCCAACAAGCCCATTTAAATGAGGCATTGTTACAACAAATCCAAGACAATGTGGCGTGGCAGGGGGAGCTATGGCGGGCATTGGTGGCAATCGTCAAAAATGATCTCGGCGAACAGGCTACCCACAGGGCGGCGTTACACGAGCAATTTTTAACGTTGTTAAAAGATAAAAATCGGCCTAAAAAATTGCCTTCCCGCGTGTTTATTTTTGGCATTTCGGCACTGCCTATCACCTATTTATCCATTTTGCAGGCGATGTCCACAGAGGTGGATATTCATTTGTTCTTTAATAATCCAAGCCAAGAATATTGGGGCGATATTCGCGATTTGCGGTGGGATTATTTACTTTCCCGCACACGCCGTGATTATGAAAAACAAGCGGAAATTCAACCGCTCTTTTCAGCGGCGCAAATATCACAGTTGGAACAAGGCAGCCTTGAAACCACCTATCACGATGAAAATCTGCAAATCGGTAATCCGTTGCTTGCGGCGTGGGGCAAAATGGGGCGGGATTTTCTCTATACTTTAGTGAGAGATGAAGAACGTATTGAAACTTATCCTGTGAATGCCTATGAAGACATTTCAAACACCACCTTACTTGGGCAGTTGCAATCCCATATTTTACATTTGCAAAATCAACCATTAAATATTGAAAAAAATGACCGCACTTTAACCCTTCATTCCTGCCACAGTGCGATGCGGGAAGTGGAAGTATTGCACGATTATTTACTTCATTTATTCAATCAGGATGGCACCTTAACCCCAAAAGATGTTGTGGTAATGGTGGCGGATATTAATCAATACACGCCTTATATTCAGGCGGTTTTCGGGCAGAAAAACGGCAATTCACCACTGATTCCTTTCTCCATTTCCGATAACAAATTATCGGAAAGTGATGTATTGGTTTCCAGTTATTTGACCTTGCTACGTTTAAAAGAAAGCACATTTAGTGCGGAAGAAATATTGACGTTGTTAGATATTCCGGCAGTGCGGGAACGTTTTGATATTTCCCTTTCCGATTTACCTTTAGTGCGGGAATGGGTGGCGGATTCGGGCATTCGTTTTGGCTTACAAAAATGGCAAGACGGCGTGAATTTTAATGCTTGGCAAGCCGGTTTGGAACGTATGCTATTGGGTTATGCAATGCGGGAAGAACAGGGCATTTGGCAGGAAAGCCTTGGCTTCGATAGCAGTTATGGCTTAAAAGGGGAACTCGCCGGTAAATTATCGCATTTTTTCACCGCCCTTTCCCGTTGGCATCAAGATCTTCAACAGGCTTATGCTATCGAAAAATGGCGTGAAAAATTAACCGCACTTTTGACGGATTTTTTTGCACAGAATGAAGAAACGGCGGAGACGCGTTTTTATCTTCAAGAGAAAATAAATGAAGTGGCAGAACAGTTGAACGAACTTCATTTTGATACACCGTTACAGGCAGATGTGATTGCCGATGTAATGACAACAAAATTGGAAGATACCCCAAATAGCCTCAAGTTTTTAGCCGGCAAGGTGAATTTCTGCACCTTGTTGCCAATGCGTTCTGTGCCTTTCAAAGTAGTCTGCCTACTGGGAATGAACGAGGCGGATTATCCACGCACGCAAACGCCGAATAGTTTTGATTTAATGCAATATCACCATCAAAAAGGCGACCGTGTTCGCCGTGATGATGATCGCTATTTATTCCTTGAGGCTTTGCTTGCGGCAAGGGATTATTGTTACATCAGCTATATCGGTCGCTCGATAACCGATAATCAAGCCAAAGAACCTTCCGTGTTGGTGAATCAACTGCTGGATTATATAAATCAAGGGCAAGGGGCGGAAAATAAATTACAGGTTCAACAACATAGTATGACGGCATTTAGCCCAAGTAATTTTAAAAACACCGAAAATTTTGACCGCTCTTTTGCGGCAAAATGGCTGCCGATGGCAAAAGTCGGCGGCACTGTCGCCCAAAAAGAATTTGCCGTGTTAATGGAAAATACGGAGAACATCACGGAAATTGAATTAGATCGGTTGGTGGGCTTTGTGGAAAATCCGGTGAAATTTTTCTTTGAAAAACAATTAGGCGTGTATTTTCGTGATGAAGATGATCGCATTGCCGACAGTGAAAATTTCACCTTAAACGGATTGGAGAAATATGCCCTCAACAATGATCTTTTGTATTTGGATGAAGATCAATTTGATAAATATTTTGCCCAAGCCACAGTGAAGGGCGTGTTACCACGTGCCGAATTTGGACGGGTTGAAGCGGAAACGGTGCGGGATACCGTGTTGGCATTTAAAGGGAAAATTGCAGATTTGGGTGATCCGCACAGTGCGCCCGTTGATTTTACTTTAGCGGTTGATTGGCTGGGAAAAACACACCGAATTCGCTTGTTTGGTTATATAGAAAATTTGTTTGATGATAGGGTAATTGAATGGCGTTTTGCCACTTACAAAGATCGCTATCGTATTCGTCCTTGGCTTTATTATTTGATTCAATGTGTTACGCAAAATGAGGTTGAGCCGCCGCTTTTAATTACAAAAGATAAAACCATTGAATTTCCGGCGTTGGATCAGGAAACCGCTTTGGAACAACTACAAATTTATGTACGGGATTATTTACAGAGCCAAACTGAAATTCAGCTTGTGCCAACAGGGGATAAAATCCTTGATTTTTTGGTGGATGAAAGTGCGGTTGATTTTGTGGCAATTTTGGAAAAACTCAAAAAATTGGCAGAGAATGATGCCTTTAGTGCGAAAAAAGCCGATCCTTATTGGAGGCGGGTCTTGGCACAAACTTCAAAATTTGAAGAGAGCGAAAATCTTACGGCATTGATTAGACAAACAAAATCTTGGTTTGGGTTAATGTTTGAGCGGACTGATACGGACAAAAATATAAAAAGCGGGAAGAAAAGCACGGATAAAGGGGCGAAGTAAATCGTCAAAGCCGGCTTTTTTTGGTAACATAACCGCCCACTTTTTGTAAGGATTTCCCCAATGCATTGTCCATTTTGTTCCACTGAAGAAACCAAGGTGATTGATAGCCGTTTAGTATCCGATGGCTATCAGGTTCGCCGCCGCCGTGAATGTGGCAAATGCCATGAGCGTTTTACCACCTTTGAAACCGCAGAATTAGTTATCCCGAAAATCATTAAAAACGATGGCTCACGGGAGCCTTTCAATGAAGACAAACTCCGTAGCGGCATTCAGCACGCTTTGGAAAAACGCCCCGTCAGTGCAGATGACGTGGAAAAAGCCATCAACCACATTATTATTCAGTTGCGTGCAACGGGAGAACGTGAAGTGCCAAGTCAATTAGTGGGTAAACTGACGATGAATGCCCTGAAAGAATTGGATAAAGTTGCCTATATTCGTTTTGCCTCCGTCTATTTGAGTTTTGACAATATCAATCAATTTACCAAAGAAATTGAAAGCCTGAAGGATTAGCAATGTCAGCATTTTCCGAACAAGATTATCAATTTATGCAGCGTGCATTAGATTTAGCCGCAAAAGGGGCTTATACCACTTCGCCAAATCCTGCCGTAGGATGTGTGTTGGTGAAAAATGGCGAAATTGTGGGCGAAGGTTTTCATTTCAAAGCCGGGCAGCTGCACGCCGAACGTGTTGCTTTAGCACAAGCGGGCGAGCAAGCAAAAGGGGCGACCGCTTATGTGACTTTAGAGCCTTGCTCCCACTATGGTCGCACGCCACCTTGTGCTTTGGGGCTTATTGAAGCAGGGGTGGTGAAAGTGATTGCCGCTATGCAGGATCCAAATCCGCAAGTGGCAGGGAAAGGGTTGAAAATGCTAAATGAGGCAGGCATTAAAAGTGCTGTCAATTTATTGAATGATTCTGCCGAAAGTCTGAATAAAGGTTTTTTGAAACGAATGCGTCAAAATCTCCCTTTTGTACAACTGAAATTAGCGATGAGCCTTGACGGTAGAACAGCAATGGCGAGTGGCGAAAGTAAATGGATCACGGGGGGGGCTGCACGCTCGGATGTGCAAAAAATGCGGGCAAAATCATCCGCGCTTTTATCCACTTCGGCAACGGTTTTGGCGGATAATCCAAGTTTAAATGTGCGTTGGGAAGAACTGCCTGATGAGGTGAAGCAAGATTACGTCAAAGAAAGCGTACGCCAACCTGTTCGGGTGATTTTAGACTCTCAACATCGTATTCAACCAAGCCATAAATTATTTGAAACGGCTTCACCGGTTTGGCTGGTGGCGAACGAGGCGCGTGATCTTTCCGCTTTTCCGGCTTTTTGTGAACAAATTATTCTGCCGAAACAAAATTTATTATCCGAATTAATGCTTGAATTGGGAAAACGCCAAATTAATACCCTTTGGGTGGAGGCAGGCGCAAATTTGGCGGGCAGCTTGATTGAACAAAAATTAGTGGACGAACTTATTATTTATGTTGCGCCAAAATTATTAGGGGATCAGGCTCGTGGTTTGTGCCAACTTCCTCATTTAACACAGTTGGCGGATGCCCCTTTATGGCAATTAAACGAATTTCAACAGATTGGCGATGATATAAAATTAACTTACACGCCAAAAGGATCTTAAATGCTTAAAAAACTTTTTCATTCTGCCCTTTGGGGATTGGCGGCGGCAGGGGTGATTTTATTTGCCGTCCCTCGCCTCAATACGAATAGCATTGCGACTGCCGATGAGGTAATGTCATTCAAAAATGCCGTGCGTATCGCTTCCCCTGCGGTGGTGAATGTGTATAACCGATCTTTTTCCTCCGCAAGTATTAATGATAATGATCAACTTCAAGTGAACAATTTGGGCTCGGGCGTGATTATGAGCCAAGACGGTTATATTCTCACCAATAAACACGTTATTCAAAATGCGGATCAAATTGTGGTGGCATTACAAAATGGCAATATTTATGAAGCCAATCTGGTGGGATCGGACAATTTAACGGATCTTGCCGTACTCAAAATTCGTGCCGATGGGCTTTCTACCATTCCGCAAAATCCTGAACGACCGATACACGTAGGGGACATCGCCTTGGCTATCGGGAATCCTTACAACTTAGGGCAAAGTGTCTCGCAAGGCATTATCAGTGCGGTGGGACGCAGTGCAGTGGGGGATTCCCTTGGCAGACAAAATTTTATTCAAACGGATGCATCGATCAACCGCGGCAACTCGGGCGGCGCATTAATTAATTCCGCCGGAGAATTGGTGGGAATCAGCACGCTGAGCATTGGTAAAACCGCCAATGAAATTGCCGAAGGGTTAAATTTTGCCATTCCAATGGATATTGCCAATGATGTATTGCAAAAAATTATTCGTGATGGTCGCGTTATTCGTGGTTATTTTGGGGTGCAAAGCGATATTAGTTCCGGTCGGGAAGGGATTGTGATAACGGGTATTAGTCCGAATAGTCCGGCGGAAAAGGCAGGGATTCAAGTGGGGGATGTCATTTTAAAATTAAATAATAAAGAAGAGATTTCTGCACCTGAGATTATGCAAATTATCGCAAATACAAAGCCTAATACACAAGTTGTAGTAACCATTGCCCGTTTAGGGCGCGTGTTTGATGTGCCGGTAATGGTGGAAGAACTGCCGTCTAATTAGAGGTTATATGGACATTAAAACCAGTCATTTTTTCGCTTGTTTAGATCGCCTACGTTTAATTCAACGTTGGTCGCTAATGCGTAATATTGAAAAAGAAAACCTTGCCGAACACAGCTTACAAGTGGCGTTTATGGCGCAGGCATTGGCGATCATCAACAATAAATTTTTGTCGATACAACAAACCTCGAACGCATTGCGGTGATCGCAATGTATTATGATACTTCTGAAATTACACTAGTGCATGTTTTGCATTAATCAGCTTAGTATATGGCACAGTTTTTAATATTCTCGATCCCGAAGGTAAGATAAACCAAATTTTACTGTCTCAAAATAAGAATGAACAAGAAAAACTCTATGAGATTAATAAACGTGCGGATATCCTAGAACAACAAGGAATAATTAAAAATAAATTACGGGAAAACACCAATGCCTAATTTCCAAAACTTTATCGAACAATATCAATCCCGCTCCGAACCCATTAATACCGGAATGAATTCCTGTCGAATGACGCTGACGATTTGTCATCAAGATACCCTGCAACAGGATTTACCCAAAGGCATTCGCGTAAGAGTGTATGATGAAAATGGTGGTGCTTATGAAGCAAAAATTAATGAATTCGGCAAAAGTGTTCATCACGGCGTGAAGTGTGGAATGGTTTCTTGGCAATTAATGCGTGATACTCATCAATCGTCTGCCTACCACAACCAAGATAATTACCAATTAACCGATGGGGATGAAACCACGCCCCTCTCTTTAAGCGATGGCTATGTGTTGATTGAAGCAAATGGCGAAAAGACAAAAGACCCCCGCTATCAACTGGCTGACCCGTTAAAGGTCTTTGCTTCCG
>NZ_MLHQ01000019.1 GCF_001999305.1 Rodentibacter myodis
GCTTCAACTTCTGCTTCAGCTGCAAGCAGCTCTGCAATCTCTGCTTCTGCTTCTGCAAGTGCCGCAGATAGTTCTGCTAGAAAAGTTGAGAAAACAGTTAATGAACTTGGATTAGATCCTGCTCGCGGTGAAAATGCGACTAAATTTGGCAAAGGGTCGGTTGCTGATGGCAAAAATAGCTCAGCCTTTGGCCATAAAGCATCTGCAACGGGTGAAAATAGTTCTGCGATCGGTGAGGACTCTAAAGCGAGTGCGAAAAATGCAAGTGCATTCGGCCAAGCTTCAAAAGCAGATCATGAAAATGCAACCGCAGTAGGTCAAAATGCTCAAGCAACCTCAATTGGTGCGACAGCAATTGGTCAGAATGCTCAAGCAAATCATGAAAATTCAGTTGCATTGGGTAATAATTCAGTAACTGATCGCCCTAATACTGTATCAGTAGGTAGTCCAGGTAATGAGCGTATTATTAGCAACGTGAAAGCCGGTGTACGTGACACAGATGCAACAAATGTCGGTCAGGTAAAAGAGATGATTTCTTCTTCAGAAGGACGTACAAGCCAAAAACTTCATCGAGTAGATCGTAATTACCGAGCTGGGGTTGCCGGTGCAGCAGCGATTGCAAGTATCCCTCAAGCAACTAAACCGGGTGGTAGAGTATTAGGTTTAGGTGTAGGTAATCATCGTGGTGAAAGTGCGGTTGCAGTAGGCTATTCAAGAGCAAGCGATAGCAACAAAGTTATCCTGAAACTTGGCGCAACGGTTGACTCTCGCGGTCATTACACTACAAGTGCAGGTATTGGATATCAATGGTAATATGTAATAATATCTAGCATTTAATGTAAAATCTCACTTGCGTCTTATGGCGTAAGTGAGATTCGAATTTTTATTATTTAAGGATCAAAAATGTCTAAAAAACCTAAAACTAAAAAATATAAAATTGGTATTACTTTTAATTTGGAAAGTAAAATTGCCGATATTTGGGCTAACGGTGCTAATCAAAACATTATTTTCTTATTTAATTTATTTAAAGCTTCAAAAATTGTAAAAGATGTTGTACTTGTCTCTTGGGGACCTGAGAAAAAAAATACACCACCTAAAGGCTTTATGCTTGATGGATTAGATCTTAAATTTGCTTATATTGAGGACGTAATTGATGATTTAGATGTACTCATTGAGGGAACGCTTTCTATTGAACAGCAATATATGGAAAGAATGCACCAGCATAATGGAAAAGTAGTCTGCTATAAAATGGGACCTGACTATATTATGGATATCGAATATTTTATTTTCGATAAACAACCGGGCAGAATATTTAACGGTACAAAATTTGATGCAAACTGGATTATTCCACAAAATATGAACACTTGTGAATCTTACTGCTCTATTATGAATAGATGTAATTCTTATCAAGTACCGGCTATTTGGGAACCGCTATTCTGTGACAAAGTTATTAAACGTTTAAAAGATGAACATAATATTGAATTCGGCTATAAACCAGATCCGAATAAAAAGAAAAAACGAATTTCTTCCTTTGAACCTAATATCTTTATCTTTAAAAACTGCTTTACCCCAGTTCTAATTGTGGAACAAGCCTATCGTACTTCTCCGGAAAATATTGAACATTATTACTTATGTAATACTTATGAAAAAAGAGAACATCCTACCTTCTTTAATTTTATTGGTAGAACAGAAATTGTAAAAGATAAAATTTTAACTGTAGAAGGACGTTATCAAATGCCGGATTTCCTCTCACGTTATGTTGACATTGTATTGAGTCACCAATGGGAGAATGGTTTAAACTATGCTTATAATGATGCACTTTATGGCGGCTACCCATTTATTCATAATTCAAAATTATTACCAAAAGGCATAGGATATTATTACGATCAATTTGATGCCTTTGAAGGTGCCAAAGTACTATTAAATGTAATTGAAAACCACGATAAAAATCATGAAGAATATGTTAAACGCGCAAATGATTACTTAGATTCTTTAAACCCTACAAACCCTATAAATCTTCATATTTATGAAAGGGAATTAAAGCGTTTATTTGAGGAATAATATTCATCTGTAACCTATGAACGCTTTACTTATTTTTTCCTAAAAATAAAATTAAAATATTTACAAACAGTAAGAACATCTTCACATCCTAATTCTTAACTGTTTGTAAATACGAAAGGATAAATGATGTTAAAAATAAAACAACCGAAACAACTAGTATTAACAGCAATTGATGATGATAATAACATTTGGTATGAACAACTCATTCCTTTTTTATTAACCCTACAACAAACAAACTACCAAGGTGATATTGGTATTATTGAATATGGCCTTTCAGATTCAAAAATTGAAGTATTAAAACAAAATGGCTATAAAGTCTTTCCGGCAACCAATCAATATCCTCTTATTTTAATAGATCGACAAATTTCTGCAGCAAATATCGCGAAAAAATATAAATATGATCAAATTGCGTTATTAGATTGCGATATTTGGTTTCCCCAAAAATATTTTTCTTACTTTGAAGTAATAACTAATCCAACAGATCTTTTCTGTACTTATGATATTTGGAAATGTTCCTTTTTATTTGATTGCCTTGGTAAATCAAATAAAGAACAAATCAGTGAACAAATCAATCAAGTTGCAGAACAAAATGGCTATGTTTGGCAAGCTGGTGCAATTGTCGCTACTCAACAGGCTTGGAGTAGTTATGCTAGCCATGTCACCTCTTTAATCAACAATAATCCTCAATCTTTTTTGATGGTTTATGGAGTTGATTCAACTGTGTTAAATCTTTATGCCGCACAAACACAGCAAATCAGCTATCTACCTTTGCGTTATAACTGCCCTCCTGCATGGGGAATTAGACAAAATAATGATGGATATGGCATTTACTTTAGCATTGAAAACGAACCGGTTGAGGGACTGCATGTAACGAGAGCACATCGAAAAGGTGGCGAATATTCTTGGCATCAATTATTTCCCGATCAATACCAACAACTCGGCAAGAAATTACGTATAAAGCCCTACACAGAATACCGTATTATCAATGAAAGCATTACCCATATTTGCCGAGAAAATATCCAACCAACTAGTGAACTCTTATTGAAAGAGGCTTTTACTGACGGAGTAATGAATGTCGATAAATTATTAAATAATGATTTACAAATTACCGTGTCTGGTTGCTCACGTTTAGTTTTTCAAAATCAATCTGAAAAAGAAGTGAAGTTATGTTTTCATTGTACCCCACCTTTGGATTTCTCACCTTGCAGTAGAATTTATTTCAAAACGGAGGGAAACTTAAATTCTTTCCCTACAAATAGAAATCTCTTTATTACATTTCAGGCAGGACAAATTATAGAATTTATCACCGATGAACTTGATGTAGAAAGTAAAAGAATCAGCTGGGTATTCCACAACACTAAACTATACTAGGGATAACCTATAAATTAAAAAACACAGGATAATCATCTACCCTTTTCTACCTTTATAAAAGGGCGAAGAGGAGCAAAACCGCCTATAACTATTTACTTATCAAATACACAAGATCTATAAAACTAATTCTATTCCAAATAAAAATCAGGTAATATGCGCGCGAATTTCAACCCCTTATATGGAGTAAATGAGATATGGCAATGAATAATATTCTTGGATTATTTGCCCACTCACCCTTAAAACCGTTGCAGAAACACTCTGACAAAGTGACCGAATGCTGCGATCTCTTAATTCCCTTTTTTGAAAAAACCTTCTCAAAAGATTGGGAAAATGCAGAAAATCTTCGTTTAGACATTTCTCAACGCGAACGTGAAGCAGATACACTCAAGCGTGAAATTCGTTTGAAATTACCCCGCGGTTTATTCTTACCTATCGATCGTACCGATTTATTGGAATTGGTTACCCAGCAGGACAAACTTGCCAACTTTGCCAAAGACATTGCAGGGAGAATAATTGGTCGTCAATTTGGTATCCCAGAAGAAATGCAAGAAGAATTTTTGAGCTATGTTCGACGTAGTCTGGATTCAACCCATCAAGCCCATTTAGTAATTGAGGAAATGGATAAATTACTCGAAACCGGCTTCAAAGGTCGAGCATTAAGATTAGTGAACAATATGATCAAAGAGCTTGATACCATTGAAGACGAGACAGATCAAACACAAATAAAGCTACGCAAAACGCTTTATACCATCGAAAGTCGCTATAATCCAATCGACGTGATGTTCTTATATGAAATTATTGAATGGGTCGGTGTGCTTGCCGACCAAGCACAACGTGTCGGCTCGCGCATTGAGTTAATGTTAGCTCGTTCATAAAAATAAACAAACATAGGAAAAACACGATGGAAATTATTCATCAATATGGTTCTTGGCTGGTGTTGATTACGGCCGTATTTGGTTTTTTTATGGCATTTGGTATTGGGGCAAATGATGTCTCCAACTCTATGGGAACATCGGTCGGTTCAGGCACAATCACGGCAAAACAGGCGATCCTTATTGCACTTGTTTTTGAATCGGCAGGGGCTTATCTTGCCGGCGGAGAGGTAACGGAAACCATCAAAAGTGGTGTGATTGATCCAATGCAGTTTGTGGATACGCCGGATGTATTGGCATTAGGGATGCTTTCCACCCTTTTTGCTTCCGGTGTATGGTTATTTATTGCCACCAAAATGGGCTGGCCGGTTTCCGGTACGCACACGATCATCGGTGCTATTATTGGCTTTGCCTGTGTCACCATTGGGCCGGGTGCGGTCGATTGGTCAAATATTGGTAGTATTGTAGGAAGTTGGTTTGTGACGCCGGTGATAGCCGGTATTTTGGCTTATGCGATTTTTGCTAGCACGCAAAAACTGATTTTCGACACGGATCAACCACTAAAAAATGCACAAAAATTCGGCCCTTATTATATGGGCGTTACCGTTTTTGTGCTCTGTATTGTAACGATGACAAAAGGCTTGAAACACGTAGGATTAAATCTTTCTTCCGGTCAAACCCTGAGTATTTCCTTTGTCATCAGCTTTTTAGGGATTATTTTCTGTTATTTTTACTTTCGCAGTAAAGCCTTTGCCGAATCCGCCGCAAAAGGCACCTTTGGTACGGTGGAAAAAATCTTTAGTATCCTTATGCTGTTAACGGCTTGTGCAATGGCTTTTGCACACGGTTCTAATGATGTTGCCAATGCTATTGGGCCACTTTCTGCAGTCGTCTCTATTGTTGAGGGGGGCGGCAAAATCGTTGCCGGTTCAACCCTTGCTTGGTGGATTTTACCGCTTGGTGCATTAGGGATTGCGGTCGGTTTAATCACAATGGGACAAAAAGTAATGGCGACAGTGGGATCGGGTATTACCGATTTAACCCCAAGTCGTGGATTTGCCGCACAATTTGCAACCGCAATGACGGTAGTTGTTGCTTCCGGCACGGGCTTGCCTATCTCCACAACCCAAACCTTAGTGGGGGCAATTTTGGGGATCGGTTTTGCGCGTGGTATCGCCGCATTAAATTTAACGGTGATCCGCAATATCATCAGTTCGTGGGTGGTGACACTACCGGCTGGGGCATTCTTTGCTATCGTCATTTTTTACATTTTACGGGTAATTTTTAGTTAATAAAAGTGCGGTTGAATTGAGTATAGTTTTGCAATAATGGCAAAATATCAACAAATTTGACCGCACTTTTTTTATGAAAAAAAGTCTGTTAATACAACGTATATTTACAGCATCAAGGGAGAATTATGTCAAAACTGACCAAACTTTTACTTTCTACTGTTTTACTCAGTTCAGCGGTAAATTCGGCGTATGCGGAAACGCAATATGTAACGGAAAATCTCAACACTTACCTTCGCCGTGGGGCGGGAGATCAATTCAAAATTGCCGGTGCAATTCAATCCGGTGAACAAGTGAATGTATTAGATAGACAGGGTAAATACAGTCTTATCCGTGATAGTAAAAATCGTGAGGCATGGATTTTAACTTCCGAACTAACCACCACCCCAAGCAGTAAATTAGAAAATCCCAAATTAAAAGCACAAATTCAGGAATTAACGCTAAAACTGAATCATTTAGACAGCGATTGGCAGCAACGCACTGTGGAAATGCAACGCCGCACAAAACAGTCGGAGCAACAAAGCAGTGAATTGCTTGAACAAAATTCACAATTGAAACGTGAATTGGATATCACCAAAAATAAAAACCGTGATTTGGAAGCAATGCTTGATGCGGGCAAACGTGAAATTGCTATCCAGTGGTTTATTTACGGCGGCTCGGTACTTGGCATTGGATTATTACTTGGTTTAATCATTCCGCATATTTTACCAAGACGCAAACGCCGTGATGGTTGGCGCTAACAATCAACGCCGGGCATTTCGTTCGGCGTTCTATTTTAGGGAGAAATAATGGAAATTTACTTAGTTGGCGGTGCCGTGCGCGATCAATTATTGGGATTGCCTGTCAAAGATCGGGATTGGGTGGTCGTAGGGGCAACCCCTGAAAGATTGTTATCGCAAGGTTATCAACAAGTCGGCAAGGATTTTCCTGTTTTCCTCAATCCTAACACAAAGGAAGAATATGCCTTGGCTCGCACAGAGCGTAAATCAGGAAGTGGCTATACCGGATTTATTTGCGATTTTTCAACAGAAATTACCTTAGCACAAGATCTCATTCGCCGTGATCTCACCATTAATGCAATGGCGATGGATGAGTTGGGCAATCTGCACGATCCCTATCAAGGCAAAAAGGATTTGAAACAGCGGATTTTACGCCATATTTCCCCTGCTTTTGCAGAAGATCCGCTACGGGTTTTACGTGTTGCACGTTTTGCCGCACGTTTTCATCATCTGGGTTTTCACATTGCCCCTGAAACGATTTCCTTAATGCAGAACCTCACTCAAAGTGGGGAGCTTTCCCATTTAACGGCAGAACGTGTTTGGCTGGAAACGGAAAAAGCCCTTAACGAAAAACACCCTGAAATTTACTTTGAAGTATTACGCAATATTGGTGCGTTAAAGGTACTTTTCCCTGAATTGGATGCACTTTATGGTGTGCCGAATCCGCCACAGCATCATCCTGAAATTGATTCCTTTGTGCATACAATGTTGGTATTACAACAAGCGGTTAAACTGACGCAAAATGAGCCAAAACTTAATCAAAGTGCGGTGCGTTTTGCCGCAGTTTGTCACGATCTTGGCAAAGCATTGACGCCAAAAGACATCCTTCCTCATCATTATGGACACGAACAAGCCGGCATTAAGCCTACCCGCACAATGTGTAAACGTTTTAAAGTGCCGACTTATTATCAGGAACTTGCGGAACTGACTTGTGAATATCACACCCATATTCACAAAGCTTTTGAACTTCGCCCCGAAACCATAATGAAATTATTTAATCGTTTTGATGTTTGGCGCAAACCGCAACGCTTTCAAGAATTTCTTCTTGTTTGCCTTGCCGACACGCGAGGCAGAATCGGATTTGAAAAGCGGGAATATCCGCAAATTGACTACATTAATGCCTTATTAATGGCGGCAAATCGGGTGAATGTTCAACAGGTAATTGCTGACGGATTTGAAAAAGAGGGGATTCGGGACGAACTTAACCGCCGCCGTACCCAAGCTGTCAGAGAAGTGAAAAAAGCCTATCAAAACCTTTAAACTCAGGCTTTACTAAGCCCCCTTAACCCCTTAAAATAACCGCCAATTTTTTGGCGTAAAATAAATTATGAAATCATTAAAATTTTTAACCGCACTTTTGATCACAGCCGTTCTTACCGCTTGTACATTGGATGCAGAACGCCCAACCAATGTGCAATATCTTGAAAAAAACGATACCGTTTGGCAGCAACATTTGCAAAAAATCGAACAAATTCAACAATATCGAACCAAAGGACAAATTGGTTACATCAGCCCAAAAGAGCGCTTTTCCAGCCGTTTTGAGTGGCAATATCAGCATTCCAAATCCTATACACTAAAACTTTATTCGTTAATCAGCCAATCTACCTTACTCATTGAAATGCACCCACAAGGAATGACCATTTCCGACAATAACGGTAATCGTCAATCGGCACGCAATGCCAAATTGTTGCTGCAGGAAATGATTGGAATGGATGTGCCGTTAGAACATCTTGCTTATTGGTTAAAAGGACAGCCGGTGGGATCGGATTATAAAGTGGGGCTTAATCATTTTCTTGGGGCATTCAATTATTCTCTTGACGGCTCGATTTGGACGGCAGATTATTTAAGCTATCACGAAGAAAATGCAATGCCGGAAAATATCTTGTTAAAAAATAAAACCACTTCACAAACCTTAAAAATCCGTATAGATGAGTGGGCGTTCTAATGAAAACACATCAATTTTCAACCGCACTTTCATCACAACTTGGAAAGCCAAACCGCTTTCCAAGCCCTGCAAAACTCAATTTATTCCTTTATATCAATGGCAAATTGCCGAATGGTTATCACGAACTTCAAACCCTTTTTCAATTTTTAGATTTTGGCGATTGGCTTGAAATTAATGTTCGGGAGCAAGACAATCAAATTCTGATTACCCCCGAAATTCCAAATCTTAAAACTTCAGATAATTTAATTTACCGTGCCGCAAAATTGTTGCAAGAAAAAGCAAATATTAAAAAAGGGGCGACCATTCATTTAGAGAAGATCCTGCCAATGGGCGGCGGAGTAGGGGGAGGATCGTCCAATGCCGCGACAACACTGGTTGCGCTTAATCATCTTTGGAAAGCAGAATTATCCCTGAATGAATTGGCTGAAATCGGCTTAACGCTTGGGGCGGATGTGCCTATTTTCATACACGGACACGCCGCTTTTGCAGAGGGCGTGGGCGAAAAAATTTCGTATTGTGAACCTGCCGAAAAATGGTTTGTGGTACTAAAACCGGAAACTTCGATTTCAACTGCGGCTATTTTTACCGATCCCAATTTGCCCCGTAATACGCCAAAACGTCATTTAAACGAACTGCTGAATTCTCCCTACCAAAACGACTGTGAAAAAGTTGTGTTAAATCACTATCCTGACGTTGAAAAAGCCCTGAACTGGTTGCTACAATACGCACCGGCAAGATTAACCGGAACCGGTGCTTGTGTATTTGCCGAATTCGATCATCAAGCCGATGCACAACGATGTTTTCAACAAAAACCACAAGAGTTATTCGGTTTTGTTGCAAAAGGACTCAATGTTTCACCGTTATATCAATGGCTGAAACAATATCATTTTTCTCATTCATCCATAATCTAACCTGAGGTCATAACAAAATGCCAGACATTAAACTCTTTGCGGGTAATGCGACACCTGAACTTGCAAAACGGATTTCCGAACGTTTATATATTTCCCTCGGTGATGCGACAGTCGGTCGTTTCAGCGATGGCGAAATTCAAGTTCAAATTAACGAAAACGTGCGTGGGGCAGACGTTTTTATCATTCAATCAACTTGTGCGCCGACTAATGATAACTTAATGGAATTGATCGTAATGGTAGATGCTTTACGCCGTGCATCAGCTGGTCGTATCACTGCAGTGATCCCTTATTTTGGTTATGCCCGCCAAGATCGCCGCCTGCGTTCCGCCCGTGTACCGATTACCGCAAAAGTGGTGGCAGATATGCTTTCTACCGTGGGTATCGATCGTGTATTAACCTGCGATTTACACGCCGAACAAATTCAAGGTTTCTTTGATGTACCGGTTGATAACGTATTCGGAACACCAGTATTAATTCACGATATTTTGAAAAAAGCCGATGTTGAAAACCCTATCGTGGTTTCACCTGATATCGGTGGTGTAGTGCGTGCGCGTGCCGTGGCAAAATTATTAAACGATACCGATATGGCAATTATCGACAAACGCCGTCCGCGTGCAAATGTGGCACAAATAATGCACATTATTGGCGATGTTGCCGACCGTGATTGTATTCTTGTGGATGATATGATCGACACCGGCGGCACCTTATGTAAAGCGGCAGAAGCCTTAAAAGAACGTGGTGCAAAACGCGTATTTGCTTATGCAACGCACGCCGTTTTTTCAGGGGCAGCAGCGAAAAATCTTTCAAGTGGTGCGATTGACGAAATCGTGGTGACCGATACTATTCCGCTTTCAGCCGAGATGAAAGCAATCGGTAAAGTACGTGTTCTCACCCTTTCTTCAATGCTTGCCGAAGCCATTCGCCGTATCAGTAATGAAGAATCTATTTCAGCAATGTTTAATTAATCATCTTAAAAGTGCGGTCAATTTTGATCGCATTTTTTCTATATAATATCTATGAATACACAAAATCAAATTTATGCTGTTGACGCATTTATTACAACCAACAAATTAAATAATGAAAAAGGTACTCTACTGATTTATGCGCCAAATACTGAATTTGCTCAAAATAAAATTCGTATTTATCAGCAAATACATCAAATGCAAATTAATTATAAGCTACAACCGCTTCTTTTAAATATTTACTTTCAACGGCATTGTGATGAACGCTTTATTGAACCAATAAAACTTCTAGCAACCCAACTCTCTGATGAAGATTACTTAACGGTCTTCTATCCGAATAATTATACCCAACAACATAAATCCACTGTACCTTGCCTAAATAAACTTCAAGAAAAGATAGATTTTTTTAGTAACTCACATTTTTTCGAAGTTAATTCGATTCCCAAGGCAATCATTCCCCTGTTGTGGCAAGAAAATAGCCGGTGCTACGCTTTAATAAATGCCGAAACAAGCTTTTGGTTTCCCAGATATTTTCTCAATGATAACGCACTAAAATCTGCTTGTCTTTATAAAGGAGAACAAGCCAAATTGAAGAAAAATATTGCCCCTTATCTTGTTCAACTTCCGTTAGAACATACATTTACACAACAATTATTTAGTATCGCAGCACCAAATAGAGAAGATACCTTTAATCATTGGAATAAAAATACAGGTGTATTCTTCCGCTCATCAGCACCTTTTGACAGAATTCTCGATCATTTCAGACGATTTGTCTTTATGCACACTTATGAAGAAAAATTAGTCTATTTTCGTTTCTATGATCCTCTAGTGCTGGAAGATTACTTTGATCGACTACTATATTATCCGGAAAAACTTGCGACTTTTTTTGGTGGTAATCTAATTGAAGCATTTTTAATTCCAAATAAAGAAAATTTTATTTATTATGAACCTGCTGTTGATTTATCCCAATATAAACAAGCAAAAAAACAACTTGATAAATTTGAAGTAGATGAAATAAGAGAGAACCATAATAAACAATTACTTTCTGATCTTATTGAAAATATGATCTCCAGCACACCTGAACTATTAAATCATTATGATAAAGAAATAATAAACAAAGCAGTTTTACATTCTTATGAAACATGTCAAAAAACAAAAATAGATCAGTCATTCAATGTAGGCTATCTTGCATTAATCAGTTTAGCATACGGCACGGTTTTTAATATTCTCGATCCCGAAGGCAAGATAAACCAAATTTTACTGTCTCAAAATAAGAATGAACAAGAAAAACTCTATGAGATTAATAAACGTGCGGATATCCTAGAACAACAAGGAATAATTAAAAATAAATTACGGGAAAACACCAATGCCTAATTTCCAAAACTTTATCGAACAATACCAATCCCGCTCCGAACCCATTAATACCGGAATGAATTCCTGTCGAATGACGCTGACGATTTGTCATCAAGATACCCTGCAACAGGATTTACCCAAGGGCATTCGTGTGCGGGTATATGATGAAAATGGTGGTGCTTATGAAGCAAAAATTGATGAATTTGGTAGAAGTGTTCATCACGGCGTGAAGTGTGGAATGATTTCTTGGCAATTAATGCGGGATTCCCCTCAATCGGCAGTTTATTCCCCTCAAGATGGTTATCAATTAACCGATGACGATGAAACAGCTCCCCTCTCTTTAAGCGATGGCTATGTGTTGATTGAAGCAAATGGCGAAAAGACAAAAGACCCACGCTATCAACTGGCAGACCCATTAAAGGTCTTTGCTTCCG
>NZ_MLHQ01000002.1 GCF_001999305.1 Rodentibacter myodis
AAACGGATTTTGCCTTTATTGAACGTTTGGCGGCAGAAGAAGGTTGGTATTATTATTTTGACCACCATCCTGACCGGCATACATTGCGTTTTGGTCATCGAAGTACCGCATCCCCGGTTTTAGGCACGCTGACCTATAACGCCACCCCCGCAGGCGACCGTCATTTTGCCTGTTTATGGCAGTTTGAGTATAGCCGAAAACTGACAATCACCCGCCAAACCCTCCGGGATTACACCTTCTTAAATCCGAACTACCACCTTGAACATCAGCATAATTCTTCCCCAATCCCCTCTCAAAGTGCGGTCAATTCTGCGGATGTTTCTTCTCTTTCAGCGTCTTCTACTTCTTCGCCTTCTCCTGATTATGAAAAATATGATTACCCCGGTCGATATAAACGGGATGAACAAGGACGTCCTTTCAGTCTTTACCGTTTAGAAGCCGAGCTTGCGCTTTCCGAAACCGCCCGCGCCTGTGGCGATGATATGCGGGTTATCCCGGGCTATGGTTTTACCCTGGAAGGACATCACACCGGTGCTTTTAATCAAGACTGGCTGGTGGTACGGGTAGAACATCAAGGTTATCAAACAGGTGTTCTTGAGGAAGAAGCGGGAGAGACAGGCAACCGTTATGAAAACCACCTCTTTCTTATTCCCCATCATAAACCTTGGCGCAGTCCCCAAAAGCCGCGCCCGATAATACGGGGGGCACAAGTCGCCCATGTAGCGGGGCCACAGGGAGAAGAAATCTATTGTGACGAATGGGGCAGAGTGAAACTGCAATTCCCCTGGGATAGACAAGGCAACTTTGATGAACACAGCTCTTGCTGGATACGAGTAGTACAAGGCTGGGCGGGGGCGCAATACGGCAATATGATGATACCGCGAATTGGAGATGAAGTGCTGGTGAAATATCTACACGGCGACCCGGACCACCCTATCGTTATCGGACGCACCTACCACAGCACCACCGAACCGCCTTACACATTGCCCGAACACAAAACCCGCACCACAATCAAATCCAAAAGCCACAAGGGTAACGGGTTTAATGAATTGCGTTTTGAAGACGAAAAAGGCCAAGAAGAGATTTTTATCCACGCCGAAAAAGACCTCAACCATATCGTCAAACAAGATGAAACAACTCAAATAGGTAATGACCGTACCGAACAAGTTAACCGGAATGAAACCCTCAACATCGGCAACAACCGCACGGAAACGGTGGCACAGGACGAAGCCCTCACCATCAACCGAGACCAAACCCGAAACATCGGACGCAACCGTATCACCAAAATTGAAAAAGATGACATACTCAACGTCAACAACAGCCGCTATGTGAATGTACATGGCGACACCATTATCCACGTCGGCAACGAATTAAACATTGAAGTTGCGCAAAACGGCAGCTGGCATGCGGGGGAACTGCTTGAGCAAATCTGCGAAGAGTTTGACTTAGAGGGTTATGAAACGGTAGAAATTAGCGGCCCGGGAGGTTCGATAATCATCGACCGGGAAGGCATCACCTTGGTGGGGGGATGTGTATGTTGAGGGAGAGTTGGCGATGGAGAGTGGCGACCCAGAAATGGTTGAAACCTTAAAGCTCTCGGCACAAGAGGGGACACCGTCATGTATGGATTGTCTAAAATGGAAACAGGAAAAGGAGAATTAGATGTCGATAAAAAGTATTATAACATTATATGGATTATTTGATGCTGCACTGATTCCTAAAGTATGGCTTGAATTAGATTATTGGAATTTACCTTTTGAACCGCTTTATCGTTATGGTTATGAGCCTATTGCAGAAGCTATTCCTTATCTTATTGAATTGGATAAATCGAAAAATAAAGATATTACGACTGAATTGTTGACCGGAAAAGATTTTTCTACTGCACTCTATATTTCGTCAGAACTTACTTTAAATGAATTAGTTAAAAAATTAGCCCGTTTTTATCATGTTCGAGGGCCTGATAATAAACCTTACTTACGCCGTTTCTTTGATATTCGCTTATTTGATAATTTTTTAGAACATCTTCCGCTTCAAGCTAAAGCCTTTTTATTTGAAGGAAACACAGCCTTTTACTTTCAAAACATACAGAAAGACCGGCTCACTTACAAAAAATATTCATTTTCTTTAGAAGAAAGCATTGAATTTACTGAAGTTGTGCAATTAGATGTTAATACCTTATAAAACATTGAGAAAAACGACCGCACTTTGGAGAATCATGACATGAAAACCGCAAAAAAAATCATACTGGGGCTATGCGCATTAAGCCTATTGGGTTGTGAAAAGGAACAGCCCTCATTTAGCGAACAATTTTATCAAGGGCGTTTATGCCCTGAAATTACCTATCAATGCTTACCCGAATCACAAAACAATGACATCAAGGAGACCACCGTGTTTGACCCCAATAACTTATATCAATTAAGTGAAGAAGAGTGGAATAGTATTAAACGCCATAACATACTTAAAATGTATGATGAAATCGCACAATTATTAGATATTACCTATCCGGGCTTTTGGCAAGATAAGGATACGGCATTTAAACGGGCGTGGTTGGAAAAAGTGGATGGCATTGCCAAAAAGTTTTATCCGAAAAGCCAAAGAGACACGCTAGAAACTATGGCATTAATCTGCGCCATTATTGGTACGGATTTCGAACAGAATCCAAAATTTAACTTTATTACCGAACGAATAAAAAAAGGGAGAGCGGATACGCCGTTAAGTGCAATTTTAGATTATCTGCTTTTTGAAGTGTTAGGTTGGGAATTCGATCTTATTGGTTATCAATATAATAATTGGAGTTTGCGTTCGGTAATGGAAACCATGCCTCGTTTAACCCGAGATGTACCGGATTTTGATAAGGATTTTAAAAAACAAAAGACACAGGATAACCCCTTGAAAGAATATTTTGATAAAGTTTATCAAGGAGGGCGCTTAAAATGACCTGTCAAGTAATTCGCGTCGGCGTGTTTTTTGATGGTACGGGGAATAATCTTTTTAATGATGAAGCCGGACGGAGTGATAACAGCATTAGTAATATTGGTAAATTATTCCGTTTGTATCGTGATGGTGAAGTGATTAAAGGGCGTAAAGTAACCGAATGCGAAATCGTTATCCGCTCGATCTATATTGAAGGTGTAGGAACTAACCAAGGGAAAGAGGATTATCTTGGTGGACTTGCGGCAGGTTCGCAGGGTGGAAGACGAATTCGATTAGCGATTGCGCAATTAATTGATATTTTAGATAAATATCCACTTAATGAATACCGTCGAGAAATCGATGTATTTGGTTTTAGCCGTGGTGCAGCAACGGCTCGAGACTTTATCAATACATTGTATAGAGATGAAAGATTATTAGTGAGAGGGGTTAAAATCCGCTTTGTCGGCTTATTTGACACCGTCGGCTCTTTCGGTCTTGCCGGTAACGATATTAACTGGAAGCCGCAGCATGATGATGTAACTGAATCCGATACTATTTTTTATGAAATTAGAGGAAAAACGCCCTCATCAAAAGACTTTATTCCCTATAATTTTAACCTTTATCCACAAAGTGCGGAAACCATTGTGCATTTTATTGCAATGGACGAATACCGTAAAAATTTTCCTCTCTCAGATACAGAAGGAGCGGGCTTAACTTATCAATTTATTGGTGCACATTCCGATGTGGGAGGTGGTTATAAGAAAGAAGAAGTGGAACAAGTCGCCGTTTTACAAGATAAATTGCTTATCAACAGCAACTGAATACTCAACCTCATGATGCAGTAATTGAGGGCGGGTGGACTTGTTCTTCGGGACGCATTGAGCGTGCCACGATGAAGGCTATTCCCGCCCATTGTAAAGCGACACGTAAAGTCAGTGATGATTTGCAAAATGTGGCATTAGCGGCGATTCATCATTTAGCCGTGAGACCAGATATTGATGTGCCATTAAAACCCATTGAGGAAGTTTATCCCGATTTAATTCGACCTGAAAACTGGACAACTGAAATGCAAGCCTATTATGAGCAAGCGGTACATAATTTAAGTGAATTAAAAGATTATCTTATGCAGGGAGAAATAGTTTCTAATGGGGAAACAAGTGAATTTCAGGAGACTCGTAGTCGAATTCACATGAAAATTTTAGGGAGATATGGGCATAATTCAGCAGCAATTACTTCAGTTGAATTAAATACTCCGGCTCCGTTAGGATTGATGAATCGATTAGTAAATGGTATTGCCGAGAGTATTTCAAACCCGCCGAGATTAGTTGGACGGAATTCTGTTTATAAACGGGAAGTATTTAAAAATAATACGAATAAGGCGGTTGAAAAGGTTTAAGTTGCGATCAACATTATGACTAAATCAATATAATTTTCACATTTTGCCTGATTTGTGATATTTTACCGCCCAATTTTCAACTTAAATTTAACTCAAAAGGAAACTCTCAATGGAAGCACAAAGCCCAATGTCCACCTTATTTATCTTCGTGATTTTCGGTTTAATTTTTTACTTTATGATTTATCGTCCGCAAGCGAAACGTAATAAAGAACATAAAAAATTAATGTCCGAATTAGCCAAAGGTACAGAAGTCTTAACCGGTGGCGGTTTAATGGGAAAAATCACAAAAGTGATTGAAGATAATAATACGGTTGTGATCGCATTGAACGATACGACAGAAGTCACAATTAACCGTAATTATATTGTAACCATTCTGCCGAAAGGTTCTGTAAAAACACTCTAATCCTTCATTCCTAAGGGAAAACTATGTTAAATCGTTACCCATTATGGAAGAATCTAATGGTGATCCTTGTGGTCGCCATTGGTGTTTTATACTCTCTTCCAAATATTTATGGTGAAGATCCTGCGGTACAAATTTCCGGTACACGAGGACAACAAGCCAATACCACGACATTAGGGCTGGTTCAAGAAGTCTTAAAAAGCAATAATCTTCCGACTAAATCGATTGTTTTAGAACAAGGCTCGATTTTGGCACGTTTCAACAATACGGATGATCAACTTTTAGCCAAAGATAAAATTGCCGAAAAACTAGGCAATAATTACACGACTGCATTAAACCTTGCTCCGGCAACACCGGCTTGGTTAAGCAGTATTGGTGCAAACCCTATGAAATGGGGGTTAGACTTGCGTGGTGGTGTTCGTTTTTTGATGGAAGTGGATATGAATTCCGCTTTGGCAAAACGTCAGGAACAATTACAAGACACGCTGCGTAACGAACTTCGTAAAGAAAAAATTCAATATACCGGCATTAAAAATGCCGATAATTTTGGTACAAGCGTTACCCTTGCCAATCCTGACCAACTGTCAAAAGCCGCCCGCATTATTCGTCAGGCACATCCTACTTTAGATGTTACCGATTCTGATGATACCTTGCATTTATCACTTTCGACTACGGCACTGAATGAAGCACGCGATTTGGCTATCGAACAAAATCTCACCATTTTGCGTAAACGTGTTGCGGAATTAGGTGTCGCGGAAGCGGTAATTCAACGTCAAGGTGCAGAGCGTATCGTAATTGAATTGCCGGGCGTGCAGGATACGGCACGAGCCAAAGAAATTCTTGGCGCAACGGCAACCCTCGAATTCCGAATGGTGAATCCGACAGTGAATGCAGAAGCCGCAGCCCGCGGTATTCTTCCTGCCGATTCGGAACTGAAATATGATCGTCAAGGCAATCCGGTTGTGTTGTTAAAACGCCCTTCTTTAGGCGGAGAACACATTATCAACTCAAGTGCAGCCTTGGATCAACAATCGGGTACGCCACAGGTTAGTGTTACCTTGGATAGTGAGGGGGGCGAACAAATGTCCCAGCTCACGAAAAAATACTATAAAAAACCAATGGCAACCCTTTATGTGGAATATAAAGACAACGGTAAAAAAGATGAGAATGGCAAAACCATTCTTGAGAAAAGTGAAGAAGTGATTAATGTCGCCACAATTCAAGCACGCTTTGGGGCAAACTTCCAAATTACCGGCGTGGGCAGTATGGCGGAAGCCAATAACCTTTCCACATTGTTGAAATCAGGGGCATTAATTGCGCCGGTTCAAATTGTTGAAGAACGCACAATCGGCCCATCACTAGGGGCGCAAAATGTGGAGCAAGGGATGAATGCGAGTTTTTGGGGCTTGATTGCCGTTATCGTGTTTATGTTGTTCTACTATAAATTGTTCGGCATTATCGCAAGCCTTGCGATGGTGATTAACATTGTTTTATTAGTGGGATTAATGTCGATTCTTCCGGGGGCAACCCTCTCTATGCCGGGGATTGCCGGTATTGTTCTTACCCTTGGGATGTCGGTGGATGCCAACGTCTTGATTTTTGAACGGATTAAAGAAGAAATTCGTAATGGCCGCCCTGTTCAACAAGCGATTAATGAAGGTTATAACGGTGCGTTCACTTCTATTTTTGATGCGAATTTAACCACTATCTTAACGGCAATTATTCTTTACGCCGTAGGAACAGGCCCAATTCAAGGCTTTGCGATCACCCTTTCATTAGGGGTAGCAATTTCAATGTTTACGGCGATTACCGGAACACGGGCATTAGTCAATGCGATCTACGGCGGTAGACGTGTTGAAAAACTTTCTATTTAATTGAGGTGACTATGGCACTTTTTGCAAGAGATAAAGACGGACATCTCATCAAAGAAATTAACGGGATTAAACTGCCGTTCCCATTGGCAGAGTTTATGAAAATTCGCAAATGGGGTTATCTTGTTTCAGCCCTTTTAATGGCGATTTCAATGTTTTTTATTGTAACCAAAGGTTTTAACTGGGGCTTGGATTTTACCGGAGGGGTGGTATTCGATACCCACTTTTCTCAGTCGGCAAATCTTGAACAAATCCGTGGTAAGTTGAAAGAACACGGTATTGAAAGTCCAATCGTGCAAACCACCGGTTCGGTACAAGATGTAATGATTCGCTTACCGGCGGCAGATAATGATGCGACTATTGGCGATCGTGTTAAAGCAATGCTAATGGAACTTGATCCTTCCATTCATATTAAAAGTATTGAATTCGTAGGGCCAAATGTCGGGGAAGAATTGGCACAAGGGGCTGTTTATGCCACCTTAGCCACCTTGGCGATGATGCTAATTTACGTGGGATCACGTTTTGAATGGCGTTTAGGTTTGGGCGGGATAGCCTCTCTGGCACACGATGTGGTGATTACATTAGGTGTGTTCTCCGCTTTGCAAGTTGAAATGGATCTCACTTTCGTTGCGGCAATTCTTTCCGTTGTGGGTTATTCGATTAACGATAGTATCGTAGTATTTGACCGCGTGCGTGAAAACTTCCGCAAAATTCGCCGTTTAGATACGATTGATATTATTGATATTTCCCTCACACAAACTTTATCAAGAACAATTATGACTTCGGCAACCACCTTAATTGTCGTCATCGCATTGTTCTTCTTTGGCGGGCCGTCTATTCACAACTTCTCATTAGCATTGCTTGTAGGGATTGGGTTTGGTACGTATTCTTCCATCTTTATCGCGATTGCGATTGCCTATGACGTGGGATTAAGACGTGAACATATGATCCCACCCAAAGTAGATAAAGAAGTGGACGATCTGCCATAATGAATAAAAGTGCGGTCAAATTTTACCGGATTTTTTATTAAACGAAAGGCAGCTCAAACTGCCTTTTCTTTTATCTAATTTCAATAATCTTTGCTTAAATACTCAGATGTACAATGAAAAATAGTCGGTATTATGTAATACACAAAGAAAAAATAACGTCCCTACTTTTCCGAAAAATTCGTCATTATGCACCTCTTATATAATGGCGAAAAATCGCCAAAAATCTACCGCACTTTATAGAAATAAAGCAATAAACAAGGTAATCCTACCACCCACCAAAATGCACTGATGGCAATCATCAGTTTAAAACTGAAATGTTGGGTTTTATGGCGGAAGCGTTCCATTGCACAATGCACGCCCATAAAGCCACCAAGAAAGCACAAGAAGAAAAAGGTCTTTTCCGGAATACGCCATTTGTGATGTATGGCACGGATTTTATCTTTCCACATCAAAAAATAAGCGGCGATATTCACCGCCGCTAACCATAAAATAAACAGGAAGAAAAGCATTATGCAGGGTAAACAGGAAGACGTTTACAAATTGCCAATACTTTTTCTTTGGTTGCTGCAATAACCTGCTCTTCGTTATCTTTTCCGATGGCATCAAGTACATCACACATCCAACCTGCCAATTTACGGCAGTCTTGCTCATTAAAGCCACGACGGGTTACCGCCGGTGTGCCGACACGAATTCCCGAGGTAACAAATGGTTTTTGCGGATCATTCGGTACAGAGTTTTTGTTCACGGTAATATTGGCACGACCTAACGCTGCATCTGCAGCCTTTCCGGTTAAGCCTTGTTTGATGAAACTAACAAGGAACAAGTGATTTTCCGTACCATTTGACACCACGTCATAACCACGTTGTTTGAATACTTCCACCATTGCTTTGGCATTTTGAAGGACATTTGCCTGATATACCTTATATTCTGGCTCTAACGCTTCTTTAAAGCATACCGCTTTCGCCGCAATAATGTGAACTAACGGGCCACCTTGGTTTGCAGGGAAGACGGAAGATTGCAATTTTTTGTAAATTTCTTCATCACCACAAGAGGAAAGAATTAAACCACCACGCGGACCGCCTAAGGTTTTATGCGTTGTTGTGGTTACCACGTGAGCGTGTGGTAATGGATTTGGATATAAACCTGCGGCGATTAAACCTGCCACGTGTGCCATATCGACAAATAAATACGCGCCCACTTCATCTGCGATCTCACGCATTTTTGCCCAATCCACCACTTGTGAATAGGCAGAGAAACCTGCGACAATCATTTTGGGTTTACATTCCAAGGCTTTTTGACGTACATCTTCGTAGTCAATTAAGCCATCGGCAGTGATGCCATAAAGCACCGAATTATAAATTTTACCGGAGAAACTCACCTTCGCCCCGTGTGTTAAATGCCCACCGTGTGCCAAATCCATTCCCAGAATGGTATCACCGGCATTAATTAACGCGCCATAAACGGCAGCATTGGCTTGCGAACCCGAATGAGGTTGCACGTTTGCATAATCTGCGCCAAATAATTCTTTAGCACGATCAATCGCAAGCTGTTCCACAATGTCTGCATACTCGCAACCACCGTAGTAGCGTTTGCCCGGATAACCTTCGGCATATTTATTGGTAAATTGCGAACCTTGTGCTTCCATTACACGCGGACTGGCATAGTTTTCGGAAGCAATCAATTCAATATGTTCTTCCTGACGGCGATTTTCATCCAAAATTGCCTGCCATAGCACCGGATCGTAATCGGCAATTGTCATTTTTTTGCTAAACATTGTGTTCTCCTGTTATTGTGAGCTGTGGGGGTAGTTTACCCGTTTATGGAATAAAGTTTAATTAAAATTTAGTTCATATTTTTCATCTTAATGATTAATTTAATTCATCATTTAATGGATATATTCTTGTTTACCGTCCGCATCAATTTTAAGATAGCCGGCATCACCGGTTAAAATATTTCCATTTACGACACCACTTTTACAATCAGGAATTGGATAATCATATCCCATTGTATTAATGAGTAAACCGGATAATTGATGATGAAAGAACATATCACAAGATGAAAAAGTATCGAAAAATGTTTTTTGCATTTCTTTATTTGGGCTGTATAAAACCAAAGGAACAGTATATTCATCTTCATTGAATGTTCCTTGTCGATAAGTATTGGGTTTTACATATTGACCGTGATCTGATGTGTAGGCAATTAACCAATCATCTTTATTTCTTTGAGATAGATAATGATAAACTTGTGAAATAAAATTATCTGTATTTAAAATCGTATTATCATAATTATCTATTGGATTATCTTTTCCAAATATTTTTTGCGTATCATCTAATAATGCACCATAAGGAATATGGCTTCCTCTATGATGTAATACAACAAAATTATATCCTTCATCTAAATTAATACGTTCAAATTCAGGCAATAATTTATTATCAGGCATTGATTCTCTTAATGAATAGCCTTCATCGTCAGGAAATCTTATTTTATCAACCCAAGCACCGCCTAAAAAATTAATCATATGCATATCATCTCTTGCTTGCGCTGAATAAAAATAGGTTTTAAACCCTTGCTCTTTGGCTAAATTGAATAAATTGGTATCGCCTTTTGCAATTTGTTGCATTCCATTTGGATAAGGAATGTTATTAAAGAACATTGGTAAAGAAATTGCTGTTAATAATCCGCCTGAATAGGCTTTTCCCACAACAGCATTATTGGTGTTTTTCAAAGATAACAAGAAGGGCGATGTATTTCTTTCATAACCAAAGACACTAAAATGGCCGGCGGAGGCACTTTCTCCCATAATGAGAATAATATTTTTGAGCCTTGGTTTTTCTATTTTATTAGGTTTATTTTTTTGATAAAGCGGAATATCAGACAAAGAAAAGATGTCATAAGGTAATATTCTTCCGACAAAATAACCAAAAGAGAAATAATTTGATTTTAATCTTGAGTAAACGGTGTTTGGTGAGATAAAGCGTTCATGAGATTTTGTCGTGTAAGCCCGTACAAACACATACATCATTGAGATATAAAAAAGAAAGTCAAATAGCCAAGAATACTTATAATTTTTCCGTTTAAAAAGCGTTAAACTTAAAAAGAAAACCACTTCAATCAAACCATACAAAAGCGGATAAATAAACTGATCCACCATTGTAATGCCGGCATTTTTAACTTCTGTTAGTTCTTTAAATGCTAAAGCATAACTAACCGGATTTATCCAAGATTGGTATAACGCATAATGTACGTTATTGACCAAAATACTTATCGTAAATAACACAGCAATAAGTATTCGTGTAACGCGATATTTTGAATAAAGAAATAAGCAAACAAATAATCCGATAAAAAGATAACTCTCAAAATATTTTTCTATACTTGGAATATTAAAGAGTTTTCGATAAAGAATTTCTAAGACAAGAAGAATAGCGGAATAAAGTAAAGTAATAATAAGCTGTCGCATAAATGGTATTTCTTCATTAGCATTAAATTGAGGGGCATTATTCTAATTTATTTTGATAAAGAGATAAATCACAATTCATTGCGTGTGATTTATCTCTCGCAAGGCTATTCTGCTTGTTCACGCATAACGGCACGATAACCAATATCACGGCGGTAAAAACGCCCTGTCCATTGAATTTGTTCGGCAAGTTTTAGGGCTTTTTGTTGTGCCTCGAACACGCTTTCACCCAATGCCGTAGCACATAGTACACGCCCACCGTTAGTAACTAATTTTCCTTCTTTTGCTTCCACGCCGGCTAAAAAAACTTTTTCATTTTCGACCGCACTTTGTGGCAAGCCTGTAATTTCATCACCTTTTCTATAATCACCCGGATAGCCTTCTGCCGCCAAGACAATACCAAGGGAGGCTTTCGGGTTCCATTGTGATTTCACTTGATCCAGTTTACCTTCACAAGCCTTGAGACAAAGTTCTACCAGATCGGATTCAAGGCGCAACATAATCGGTTGTGTTTCCGGATCACCGAAACGGCAGTTAAATTCAATCACTTTCGGCTGACCGTTTGGCATTATCATTAAACCGGCGTAAAGAAAACCGGTGTAAACATTGCCTTCTGCCGCCATACCGTTCACAGTCGGGTAAATTACTTCTTGCATAATACGTTCGTGGATTTCAGGTGTTACCACCGGTGCCGGTGAATAAGCCCCCATTCCGCCGGTGTTTAAACCGGTATCTTTTTCGCCTACACGCTTATGATCTTGACTGGTTGCCATTGGCTCTACGTTTTTTCCGTCCACCATTACAATAAAGCTGGCTTCTTCACCGTCCAAAAATTCCTCAATGACGACACGGCTACCCGCTTCACCAAAGGCATTACCCGATAGCATATCACGCACCGCCTCTTCCGCTTCCTGTAAGGTCATCGCGACAATAACGCCTTTTCCTGCTGCCAAGCCATCGGCTTTCACTACAATTGGCGCACCTTTTTCACGCAAATAGGCGAGTGCCGGTTCGATCTCGGTAAAGTTTTGATATTCTGCCGTTGGAATATGATGACGGGCTAAAAAATCTTTGGTGAATGCTTTAGAACCTTCCAACTGTGCGGCTGCTTGCGTTGGGCCAAAAATTTTTAATCCGGCAGCACGGAAAGCATCTACCACGCCTGCTACTAATGGGGCTTCCGGCCCGACAATGGTTAAGCCAATTTGATGATCTTGGGCAAATTTCACTAAGGCAGGAATATCTGTCGCTGCGATGTTGATATTTTCAACTTTATTTTCTAACGCCGTGCCAGCATTACCGGGAGCAACAAACACTTTCGTAGCAAGGGGGGATTGTGCCGCTTTCCAAGCGAGGGCGTGTTCACGACCGCCATTTCCGATAATTAAAATATTCATAATGATCCTTATAATGTTTATGTTGTGTTTATCAAAAGTGTTTTTTTGATTTTATTCGGGGTTCGCCTGAAAGCGATCTACTTTCTTTTACCTGTGTAAAAAGAAACTAGGCAAAGAAAATACGCCCGAATTAATCAGCATATCATTTGAAAAGTGCGGTTAGTTTTAACAATATTTTTAAGATATAAGAATATCTAAAATTTTAACCGCACTTTAAATCAAAGAAAATGAACTTGCTCTTTCAAAAATTGAAAGAGCGAAACACCCTCATATTTAATGTCTGAAATGACGCATTCCCGTCAACACCATTACCATTCCATGCTCATCTGCCGCATCAATTACCTCTTGATCACGCATTGAACCGCCCGGGTGGATAACACACTGAATACCTACTTTCGCCGCCGCGTCAATGCCGTCACGGAATGGGAAAAAGGCATCGGAAGCCATTACACAACCTGCGACTTCCAAACCTTCATCCTGTGCTTTGATACCGGCAATTTTGGCGGAATAAACACGGCTCATTTGCCCTGCGCCAATACCGATGGTTTGATTATTTTTGGCATAAACAATGGCGTTGGATTTCACAAATTTCGCCACTTTCCAGCAGAATAATAAGTCTTTAAGTTCTTGTTCGGTCGGTTGGCGTTTGCTGACAACTTTTAAATCCGCTAAATCCACCATTCCTAAATCGGCGTCTTGTACCAATAAACCGCCATTTACCCGTTTAAAATCTAACCGTTGAGAACGGCTATCCCATTCGCCACATTCAAGCAGCCGCACATTTTTCTTACGTTTTACCACTTCCGCAGCCGTCGCAGAGACTTTTGGTGCGATAATCACTTCAACAAACTGACGTTCTACAATTTCAGTTGCGGTTTGTTCATCTAATTCACGGTTAAAGGCAATAATACCGCCAAATGCCGAAGTGGGATCGGTTTGATAGGCACGATTGTAGGCTTCTAAAATATCTTTGCCTAATGCCACACCGCACGGATTGGCGTGCTTAACAATCACACAAGCCGGCTCATCAAATTCTTTCACGCATTCGAGTGCTGCATCGGTATCTGCAATATTGTTGTAAGAAAGGGCTTTACCTTGTAATTGGGTTGCTGTCGCCACACTGGCTTCATTTACGTTGAGATCCACATAAAACGCCGCATTTTGGTGGGCATTTTCGCCATAACGCATTGTTTGTTTACGCACGAAATTCAGATTTAAAGTACGTGGAAATTGACCGCACTTGGCATCGGCATTTTCTTCCTCTGCCACATAATAAGGTTTTACTAACTTGCCAAAATAGTTAGCAATCATCGAATCGTATTGTGCGGTATGTTCAAAGGCTTTAATGGCAAGATCGAAACGGGTTTCGAGAGTAAGGCTGTTTTGATGTTGATCCATTTCCGCAAGAATGGCATTGAAATCCTTATTATTGACAATAATCGCAACATCTTTGTGGTTTTTCGCCGCCGATCGCACCATTGTTGGCCCGCCAATATCAATATTTTCAACCGCATCCGCCAAAGTGCAACCCGGTTTTGCTACGGTGGCGGCAAAAGGGTATAAATTCACCACTACCATATCAATCCCTTCAATGCCGTGTTGTTGCATTACCGTATCATCCGTACCGCGGCGACCTAAAATACCGCCGTGAACTTTCGGGTGTAAAGTTTTCACACGACCGTCCATCATTTCAGGAAAACCGGTGTAATCGGACACCTCGGTAACCGGCAAACCGCTTTGTTCTAACAATTTTGCCGTGCCTCCGGTGGAAAGCAATTTCACACCGCGTTGAACCAACCCTTGGGCGAATTCTACAATACCGGTTTTATCTGAAACACTTAATAAAGCCTGACGAATAGGACGATCTGTCATTACATTTTTCCTTAATTGATGATTAAAAATAAGCGGCGCGCATTATAACGCAAACGGTTGCGTAAACATAGAAAAGAATGAAAAAGAAAAGCCCACACAACGGTGGGCTATGAAGGTATAAAACGATGATGGCATTATTTTTTGCTAAATTTATTCTCTAAAGCAAATGCACCGCCACCGGCAAACACAAAATAGAAAAAGACCACGGAATAAAGCAATGCAAGCTCGCCACCATTAGCAAGCGGGAAGAATAAATGGCCCTGTGCCGCGTGCATAAAAAAGTAAGCATACGCCATTTGTCCCGATAACAGGAAAGCTGCCGGACGTGTAAATAGACCTAACAAGACTAAAACGCCGCCGAGAATTTCAATCACGCCACCGACAATCATTAAAGGCGCATCCACCGCACCATTGCCACCCGTCATTGAAATAGGAAATTCCCAAAATTTTGCCGTACCGTGCAAAATGAACATATACGCGGCAACAATACGTAATAAAGCTAAACCATAGGGACGAAATTTTTCAAGATTATTCATTTTTGTTTTCCTTTAAAAGCTGAGTTAAAAACGCGGCAGATTGTAATCATTAACATTTTGTTAAACAATGCCAAAATTTGAAAAAGACTTTTCACTTTTGGTTAAAAATAATTACTTCACATTCAATTTGTTTATCCACGCAGAAAAGGTTTCTGCATCCATAAATCCGCTTACTCTGCTGCCCGAAAGTTCATTTCCCCTAGGATCTAAAAATAAAATTGTTGGCAAGCCAAGCACTTGATAGCGTGCCATTATCGCTTTATTTTCAACGCTGTTTTGGGTCATATCCACTTGAAGTAAAAGCAGATTTTTAAAGGCGTTTTGTACCTTTTCATCGCTAAAGGTATATTTTTCAAACTCTTTACAGGCGACACACCAATCCGCATAGAGATCGAGCATTGCAATGGAATGGGGATTTTGGGCAAGGGCTTCGTCCAGTTCCTGTAAATTTTCGATACGTTGGAATTTGATATGAGAAACTTCCGTATTTTTGACCGCACTTTGTGAAATAAACTGATCCTGCCACACAAGATTTTGCAACGGCTGAACACTGATCATTGCACAAACAAAGGCAAGAATTTTTACACTATGCCCGATTCCATTCTTGGGCATTTGCAAAGCAAACCAAATAAAGAAGGTGGTGGCTAATAATGCCCATAGGCGAGGCTCCCAAACTTCAGGCAAAATGCGGGAAAGCAGGAAGACCGGTAAAGCCAACATCACAAAGCCAAAACTTTGTTTGACGGTGATCATCCATTCGCCCGACTTCGGCAAGATTTTGTTGCCAAATAAGGTGATAAGCATTAATGGAATTCCCATTCCTAAGGCAAGCAAATATAAAGTGAGCGCGCCGGTGATCAAATCACCGCTTTGTGCCACATATAATAACGCCCCTGAAAGCGGTGCGGAAGTGCAAGGCGATGCCACTAAGCCTGCAATCATTCCCATCAAAAATGCTCCGCCAAAAGCACCGGAGGTTTGTTTTTGGCTAAGAGAGGTTAATTTAGTCTGCAAAGCAGTCGGGAGTTGCAGGGTGAACACCCCGAACATTGATAATGCCAAAAGGGTAAACACAATGGAAAGTGCAATCATTACATAAGGATGTTGCAACGCAATTTGGAATGGTAAGCCAATGGCGGCAACAGTTAGCCCCAATAAAGTGTAAGTCAGTGCCATACCCTGCACATAAAGAAAACTTAACGAAAAAGCACGCATCATATTCGGGCGGTGCTGCTGTCCAATCACGATGGCAGAAAGCAGAGGCAACATTGGCAATACGCAAGGGGTGAAGGCAAGCCCTAATCCTAATAAGAAAAAGCCCAAAACGGCATATTTACTTTGAAATAATCCAGCCGCCAAGCGATCTTGTTCTGCTTGAAGTGCGGTCGATTTTTCCTCTGTTTTTACGTCAAAAGAAGCAATGGGTAAATCTGCCACCCGTAGGGATTTCATTTCCGGCGGATAGCAAAAACCTTCGGTGCAACCTTGGTAAGAAACTTCAATATGTTGCTCGGAAGTCAATTCCGGTACGGAAAAATACGCATCTAAAGGCTGAGTAAATACTTTTACTTCACCAAAGTAAGGATCTTGGTGGATTTCCGCTGCCTGTGCAAAATTGACCGCAAGGGATGAGGAATCCTCTTCTTTTTTGGCTTCAATCTTATCTTGGTAGAGGTAGTAACCTTCCGCAATATTCCAATGGAGGTGAAGCTGTTTTTTATCTGCGGATATTTCGGCAGAAAGGGGGAAGGCATCATCAACATTTAAAAAAGAGGATTTATTATCAAACAAGCCTGCTTGGCTAAAAATTGAGGTAAAAATGAGGGTAAAAAAAAGGAAATAATTTTTCATTGCTAAACTCATAAAATTTTTGTGAAAGGATTTTAACATAAAGAAAATCTAAACCTCAAAAGTATGATTTAGATCATTGAAATGAAAAGAACCTTAAAAATGACCGCACTTTTTCATTGTTACAGTAATGTTACAAAGCTAGAATATGCGTTGGCTAAAATAAAGAAAAGGATGGAAAGATGGCAGCACCACAAATTCTCATTGTTGAAGATGAAGCCGTTACCCGCAGTACATTAAAAGGAATTTTTGAAGGAGAGGGGTACAGCGTTCTTGAAGCCCAAGACGGAACAGAAATGCACCAACTTTTGAATGCTAATACGGTGGATCTTGTTGTAATGGATATTAATTTACCGGGTAAAAACGGACTTTTATTGGCGAGAGAACTGCGTGAATATGCCAATTTACCCCTTATTTTTTTAACCGGTCGTGATAACGAAGTCGATAAAATCTTAGGCTTGGAAATTGGGGCGGATGATTACCTCACCAAGCCATTTAATCCCCGTGAATTAACCATTCGTGCGCGTAACTTATTACACCGCACAATGTCCCAACAAGACAAAGAAAATACCGGTGGACGTGATTTTTACCGTTTTAATGGTTGGACATTAGATCTGAATAGTCACAATTTAATTACACCGGAAGGTGAAGAATTTAAACTTCCTCGAAGTGAATTTCGTGCAATGGTGCATTTTTGTGAAAATCCGGGCAAATTACAAACCCGTGAAGAATTATTGAAAAAAATGACCGGCCGTGAATTTAAACCGCAAGATCGTACTGTGGATGTTACCATTCGCCGTATTCGTAAGCGTTTTGAAGATCACCCCGACACACCGGAAATGATTGCAACGATTCACGGAGAAGGCTATCGCTTCTGTGGTGAAATTGAATCATAAAAAATAAATGAAATTCCAAAAGGCTGAATATTCAGCCTTTTCTTTTGCCTTTGATTACTGCCACTTTGCGATCAACACGCATATTCGGTAAAATCGGCAAAAATTTAGAGATAGCATAAATTATGACAAAGAAAAAAATAAAACCGGGTTCAAATACCATTGCATTAAATAAACGCGCCAGACACGATTATTTCATTGAAGATGAAATTGAGGCAGGGCTTGAATTGCAAGGCTGGGAAGTTAAATCAATGCGTGCTGGGAAAGCCAATATTAGTGACAGCTATATTATTTTCAAAAATGGGGAAGCCTATTTATTTGGTGCTACCATTCAGCCGTTAAGTTTGGCATCAACCCACGTGGTGTGCGATCCCACCCGTACCCGCAAATTATTACTCAATAAACGGGAATTAGAATCCCTTTTTGGTAAATCAAGCCGTGATGGTTTTACCATTGTCGCACTTTCGCTTTATTGGAAAGGTGCGTGGGCAAAAATTAAAGTTGGCTTGGCAAAAGGTAAAAAACAACACGATAAACGTGATGACATCAAAGATCGTGAATGGAAAGTGGCAAAAGAACGAATTATGAAAAATGCACGCCGTGGGTGATTGTTAACAACAAAAAGTGCGGTTAATTTTGTACTTAAATTGACCGCACTTTTGTTGGATTTAATTAGGCCTTGTAGATAAACTCAATGCCTTCATCATCTTCTTTTATCCAATCATCATCCCAATCCTCCTCCTCATCAACCTGATGTCCTGCCAGTTGTTCTTGGTGATAATCTTCCCATTTGAATTTTACTTCTTCCGGTGCAACGGATTGTTCTTCGCTTTCACGAGGGTGGGCTTCAATAAAATCCATAATATCGCGACATAATGCCGGCACGTTTTTGCCCGTCGCGGCAGAAATAAGATAATAATCTTCATCCCAACCAAGACGCGCTGCGATTTCTTTCGCACGTTCATCCGCTTCTTCATCGCTCATTGTATCGATTTTGTTGAACACCAACCAACGTGGTTTTTCCGCTAATTTTTCACTATATTGGAATAATTCGGACTCGATAATTGCCACATTATCGGCAGGATCAGAACCGTCAATAGGTTGAATATCCACAAGGTGAATCAGCACACGACAACGCTCTAAATGTTTTAAGAAACGAATCCCTAAACCGGCACCTTCCGCAGCACCTTCAATCAATCCCGGAATATCGGCAACCACAAAGCTGTGTGTCTCATCCACTTTTACCACACCAAGGCTTGGCACTAACGTGGTAAAGGGATAATCCGCCACTTTAGGTTTTGCGGCGGAAACGGCTCGAATAAAGGTGGATTTACCCGCATTTGGCAAACCAAGCATTCCCACATCGGCAAGCAACATAAGCTCTAACAATAAATCACGTTTTTCACCGGGTGTTCCCATAGTTTTTTGACGTGGTGCACGGTTTACGGAAGATTTAAAGCGGGTATTTCCCAACCCGTGATAGCCACCTTTTGCGACAAGCATTTTTTGCCCGTGCTTGGTTAAATCCCCGAGAATTTCTTTGGTATCGTTATCAATCGCCCGTGTGCCAACCGGTACTTGCAAAACAATATCTTTACCACGGCGACCGGTACAATCCGAGCTACGTCCATTCTCGCCCCGTTCTGCCGCAAAACGTTTGTTGAAGCGGTAATCAATCAATGTATTGAGATTTTCATCAGCGATGAGATAAACATCACCACCATCACCACCATCACCGCCATCCGGCCCGCCTTTAGGAATGAATTTTTCCCGGCGAAAACTGACACAGCCGTTGCCTCCATCGCCGGCTTCTACACGAATTAAAGATTCATCAATAAACTTCATCAAAACTCTCCAAAATTTAACCGCACTTGATGTTATTTTGCATTGTGCGGTAGTAATAATTTATGCCCTATTGCGGATAAAATTGCCCCGCATACTACAATAAACGCCCCAAGATAGCTAACAGTATTTAATTCCGGTGCGGCAAAATACGCCGGGCTAATAAGATGGGCAAGATGTGAGAACAAAATCGTAAACAATGGCACCAGTGTTACAACAACACTTACTTTTGACACATCCCAGCGGTTTAATGCTTCCGCATAAGAACCGTAACCGATCAAAGTATTTAAACAGCAATAAATAAAACAGATAAGTGCGAAGGGGGTTAAAGACTGTACTTGTGAAAATTCAGCCATTGGGGTGAACACCAAGGCACAACCAAAATACATCATCAGTAAAATTTGTTGCGAACTGAATTTACGTAACATCAATTTTTGTGCCATCCCATAAGCAACCCACACAAGGGAAGCACTTACGCTTAATATCACGCCGGTTGAATATTGATTTAGTCCGCTAAAAACATCAAGACGATCATTAAAAAATAGCCCCAAACCAAGCAATAAAAGCAATATTCCGATTTTTTGGTGTAACCCTAATTTCTCTTTAAATACAAGCACACCGCAGATCAACATTCCAAAGGAAGATAAATGGATAAAAATTTGTGCAATAGAAGGTTCAATATAATTCAGTGAACTACTAAATAGCAAAAAATTACCGGCAAGCCCCAGCACACCAATAATCACCAACCAAGCATATCGCCCGATTTTGACAAATTCAGGTAATTTTTTCTTATAAGCGAGCAATAACAGCAATGCCAGCGTTGCCACCACAAAGCGATACCATACGATAGTTTGTGCATTCATCACCGATAAAACCTGCTTTAATGCGATGGGTAATGATCCCCAAGCCATTGCGGTAATTAATGCAAAAATAAACCCTAACAAAGGTTGCTGCTTCATACGTCTTTCCTATTTTCTTTCGCTATTGCTTTCAAATAATAATGTTGAAATGTGTAACCTGATATTCGCAAGGAAAATGTCAAAAAATAAAACGCCCTACAAAATTTGCAGGGCGTTTCAATCAAATAGGCTTTAAATTATTCAGTAACGATACTTACGTATTTACGGCTTTTTTCGCCTTTTACTTCAAATTTAACTTTACCATCAGCAGTTGCGAATAAGGTGTGGTCTTTACCCATACCTACGTTACTACCGGCGTGGAATTTCGTACCACGTTGACGAACGATAATGCTACCTGCTAATACGGACTCGCCACCGAAACGTTTAACACCAAGGCGTTTAGCTTCAGAATCACGACCGTTACGAGTTGAACCACCAGCTTTTTTAGTTGCCATCTACTTGATCTCCTCTGAAATTATGCTTGAATCCCAGTGATTTTCACTTCGGTGAACCACTGACGATGACCTTGTTGTTTACGACTGTGTTTGCGACGACGGAATTTAACGATTTTAACTTTCTCGCCACGACCTTGTGCAACCACTTCAGCCACTACTTTTGCACCGGCAACAACCGGGGCACCGATTTTAACATCTTCACCATTAACGACCATCAACACCGAATCAAACTCGACTGTTGCGCCGGTTGCTAGTTCAAGTTTCTCTAAACGAATAACTTGACCTTCGCTTACACGGTGTTGTTTACCGCCACTTTGGAAAACTGCGTACATAAATACTCCGCTTAACTGTGCTTTCCTGCCTGAGCAGTCCGCACTTCAAAATTCATAATAATAGGTCGCGAATTCTACGGAAAAAACGATCTCATAGCAAGGATTTATTTGTAATAAAATAAAAAAATTCCCTTTAACGGTGGTTTGATTTCAGAAAGACTGAAAATTCAGGTAAAATGCACCGCACTTTTACCTCAGGAATCAATCACGAAAGATGAAAAACCAAGATTTAATGGATATGCAAGCCATTCAGCAATTAGCTGAATCGGATATGCAAAAAGTAAATCAAAATATCCTCTCACAACTCAATTCTGACGTGGCATTAATTAGCCAACTCGGCTTTTATATTGTGCAAAGCGGAGGAAAAAGGATCCGTCCTTTGATCGCCATACTGGCGGCGGGATCTTTAGGGTTTGAAGGATCGCAAACGATCACTTGTGCCACTTTTGTAGAATTTATCCATACCGCTTCTTTATTACACGATGATGTGGTGGATGAATCCGATATGCGTCGCGGGCGTGCCACCGCCAATGCAGAATTTGGCAATGCGGCGAGTGTCTTGGTTGGTGATTTTATTTATACGCGTGCTTTTCAACTGGTTGCACAGTTAGAATCCTTAAAGATCCTGCGTATTATGGCAGATGCCACCAATGTATTGGCGGAAGGGGAAGTGCAACAATTAATGAACGTCAATGATCCCGAAACCAGCGAAGCAAATTATATGCGTGTGATTTACAGCAAAACCGCCCGTTTATTTGAAGTTGCCGGTCAAGCCACTGCCATTATCGCCAATGCAACAGACGCTCAAGAAAAAGCCTTACAGGATTATGGGCGTTACCTCGGCACGGCATTCCAATTGGTAGATGATGTGTTGGATTACAGTGCCAATGCCCAAGCCCTCGGCAAAAATGTCGGCGATGATTTGGCAGAAGGCAAACCAACCCTCCCTTTATTACACGCAATGCAGCACGGAAATCCACAACAAGCCGCCCTTATCCGAGAAGCCATTGAGCAAGGCGGCAAACGGGAAGCTATTGATGAAGTGCTTGCCATTATGGCTGAACATAAATCGCTGGATTATGCGATGGAACGGGCAAAACAAGAAGCCCAAAAGGCTATTGACGCAATTTCAATCTTACCGGAAAGCCAATATAAGCAAGCCCTGATTTCCTTGGCTTACTTATCTGTCGATAGAACTTATTAACTTTCTATACTATTGAACTTTATGAATAACAACGAAAATTTAAACCAAAGTGCGGTCGATTTCCGTCCTAAAACGCGTAAACAAAAAGTACGCAAAGATCCTAATGCACCTTTTATAAGAGAAAAACTTGAATTACCTGATGGGCATAACAAACTTCTCCTTCACTCTTGTTGCGCCCCCTGCTCCGGCGAAGTGATGGAAGCTATTCTTGCCTCAGAGATTGAGTTCACCATTTATTTTTATAATCCCAATATTCATCCACTCAAAGAATATTTAATCCGCAAAGAAGAAAATATCCGTTTTGCAAAAAAATTTGGTATTCCATTCATTGACGCGGATTACGATCGCCAAAATTGGTTTGATCGCGCTAAAGGAATGGAATGGGAGCCGGAACGTGGTATTCGCTGTACAATGTGCTTTGATATGCGTTTTGAAAAAGCGGCAAAATATGCGCACGAACACGGTTTTCCGGTTTTCACCAGCTGTCTTGGCATTTCCCGCTGGAAAGATATGAACCAAATCAATGGATGTGGCCACCGTGCGGCGGAAAAATATGATGATGTCATTTATTGGGATTACAACTGGCGCAAAGAAGGCGGCTCGCAACGGATGATTGAGATCAGCAAACGGGAACGTTTCTATCAACAAGAATATTGTGGCTGCGTTTACTCATTGCGTGATAGCAACAAATGGCGTGAAGAAACCGGTCGCCAAAAAATTGAAATCGGAAAACTCTACTATACGCCCGATTAAAACTTCACGAAAAACAACCGCACTTTTTCAGAAATACCGATACCCTATCGGTATTTTTATTGAAGATAAATCAAGGAAAAATATGGAAGAAAATCAATTAGAAAAACTACCCAATCTCGTCACCAATATACTCAAAATTGTATTAAGCACGGCATTAATTGCCTTGGCGATTGTGCTTGTCATTGCCTTAGCCCAAATTACCTATTCCCTCGCCTTAATGGTGCTGAATCCTTCCACTGCTGTGCCTTATGCCGTGGCGGAACAAGCCGTGATGTTTTTCTTATATTTTGGTTTTATCGGCTTAATCGTGCAGTATTTCAAAAGCGGCTACCATTTTCCTTTACGCTACTTCATCTACTCCGGTATCACGGCAATGCTACGCTTTATTATTGTCATACACGAAAGTGCGCAAGATACCATTTTATTCGCCGGTGCAATTCTGATTATGGTAATCGCACTCTGCTTGATACTTTATTCCGATAAATTACGCAATATTTAGAAAAGAAAAACGCACTGATAAAACAGTGCGTTTTTTGAATTTGATGGTGGAGATAATCGGGATCGAACCGACGACCTCTTGAATGCCATTCAAGCGCTCTCCCAACTGAGCTATATCCCCAAAAGACGGGCGGTATATTAAATTTTGCCGCCTCATCTGTCAATATGAAATTATCTTGAAAAGTTCAGACGATTAAATATTAAGCATTTTGCGATTTAATAAAATCAATCGCACGCTGAATACGGGCAAGTACACGTTCACGTCCAATACCAACCAATGTTACATCCATTGATGGCGATTGACCTGAACCGGTAACCGCAACACGCAGTGGCATACCCACTTTGCCCATTCCCACCTCAAGTTCGGCGGCGGTTTCTTCAATGGCTTGATGGGTTGAATGTAAATCCCAAGTGGAAAGTACGGTCAATTTTTCTTTCACTTTTTCAAGTGCTTCAACTGCCGTGCCTTTAAAGTGTTTTTTTACTGCCGCTTCATCAAAGGTTTCAAATTCTTCAAAGAAGTAGCGACTTGCCGCTGCCATTTCTTTTAAGGTTTTGCAACGTTCGGCAAGCATTGTCACAATTTCGCTTAATGCCGGCCCGTTGCTTGTGTCAATACCTTGATCTTTATAATGCCACTCAAGGTGTTTTGCGACATATTCCGGCGGTAATTCACGGATATAGTGGTGGTTTAACCATAACAATTTATCCGTGTTAAAGGCACTTGCCGATTTACTCACGTGATCAAGCTCAAAATATTTGATCATTTCTTCACGACTGAAAATTTCCTGATCACCGTGTCCCCAGCCTAAACGCACAAGATAATTAATCAATGCTTCCGGCAAATAACCATCATCACGATATTGCATTACACTCACGGCACCGTGGCGTTTAGAAAGTTTTTGACCATCGTCACCGTTGATCATTGAAACGTGGGCATAAGTAGGAATTGGCGCGCCAATAGCTTTCAGAATGTTAATTTGACGAGGTGTGTTGTTAATATGATCTTCACCGCGTACAACGTGAGTAATGCCCATATCCCAGTCATCCACCACCACACAGAAATTATAAGTTGGCGAACCGTCCGTGCGGCGAATAATCAAATCATCTAATTCACTGTTGCTGATTTCAATGCGACCACGTACCGCATCATCAAAAACCACCGAACCTTCCGTTGGATTTTTAAAACGTACCACGTGCGGTTCATCCGGCGAATGGCTGTGATCGTGCAAGCAATGGCGATCATAACGTGGTTTTTCTTTATTCTGCTCTTGAGTATGGCGAAGTTCATCCAAACGTTCTTTTGTGCAGTAACAACGATATGCCAAACCTTGTTCAAGCATTTCATCAATCACTTGGTTGTAACGATCAAAGCGTTTGGTTTGGTAATAAGGGCCGTGTTCCCAAGCGAGATTTAGCCATTCCATCCCTTCTAAAATAGCGGCGGTGGCTTCCGGTGTAGAACGTTCTAAATCGGTATCTTCAATACGCAATACAAATTCACCATTATTATGTTTTGCAAATAACCAAGAATAAAGCGCAGTACGTGCGCCACCTACGTGCAAATAACCGGTTGGACTTGGTGCAAAGCGGGTACGCACTTTCACATTTGGATCTAAATCAAAAGGAGCTGCTAATTTCATTTTTTATAACCTATCTTTCATCAAAAAATTGTCGGCTATTCTACTACGACTAGGCTTACATCTAAATAAAAAAGCGGTTTTTATGCTTATTTTTACAACAATTAACCGTTTTTTTATAAAAAATGATTGACTGAAAATGCATTATCCCTATAATGCGACCCCACAACATTAAGGGCGATTAGCTCAGTTGGGAGAGCACCTCCCTTACAAGGAGGGGGTCACTGGTTCGAGACCGGTATCGCCCACCATCTTTCTCATATATTGATGAAATGCTTAATGTTGTTAAGTTTGACCAAGCGGGCGATTAGCTCAGTTGGGAGAGCACCTCCCTTACAAGGAGGGGGTCACTGGTTCGAGACCGGTATCGCCCACCACTTTCTTTAAAGTGTTCTTTCCGCTCAAACTTTCCCTTTTATTTAAACGCTTTCTTTTGTGGGCGATTAGCTCAGTTGGGAGAGCACCTCCCTTACAAGGAGGGGGTCACTGGTTCGAGACCGGTATCGCCCACCACTTAATTTAGTGTTTAAATAATCCGAAAAATTAAGGTTTAACCTTAATGTCATCGGGCGATTAGCTCAGTTGGGAGAGCACCTCCCTTACAAGGAGGGGGTCACTGGTTCGAGACCGGTATCGCCCACCACTTCACGATAAATATTCTTTTTTTAGCTTATCTTAGTTTTAAATGAGCAATAAAAAACGATCATAAAACTTTTCATTTTATGACCGCTCTTTTCATCCGTTTTTATTAAATTGGATCGAGCCCTAACACTTTACGCCCGTTAATACTTGCAATATCCACCATCGCATCCAAATGTGGAAAACGACAACCGGCGGCGAGTAAACTCAATTCCTGCCACAAATCCCCTTCACAAAGCGGCACCATATAATCACAAATATTATCCGTTCCTAATGCCACAGTAATTCCTTCCGGAATCATTTCATCCGCAGGCGTTAAGGCATTATGGAAAGGCATTAAATCTTCTTTACGGTTACTATCAATCCACGCCATCGGACAGGCGATCATCATCATTTTGGCTTTGCGCATTTTTTCATAAAGCCGATAGCGATATTCTTTCGGATGCGATCCAATGGAAATACCGTGAATCCCCACAACACGTCCTTCCATACCGTGTTCAATGGTTTTATCGCAAAGCTGTTCCGTTTCCTTTTCGCTCGGATTATTAAACTGATCCACGTGAACGTGGCACATAATGCCAAGGGATTTCGCTTTATCCAACAAAATGTCCATCGCTTCCAAGCCACGCCCGTAATCTAATTCATCACGATACGGCAAGCCGCCAATCATATCCACCATTTCCGAGCCAATGTCGAACCATTTACGTGCAGTGGGTTCAATCACCCCTTTTAAGGTTTGATTGGCAAACTTTAAGATAATATCGTGTTTATACACTTCTCGGGCTTTGTGTGCCGCGATAATGGCACGATCTTCACAAATCGGATCAATATCCACAAATGTGCCAAAGGCGGTGACCCCTTGCGAAATCATTAATTCGATAGACTGACAAAAACGTGCGTAATAATCATCAACACTGGAAGTGCGTTTTACTTCATCCACCAAATCCCATTTTTGTTGCAAATTGCTACTGTGATAAATTCCAATTTTTTCCGGTGTCATCGTAAAGGCGCGATCAGCGTGGGCGTGGGCATTTACCCAGCCGCCTTTTTTAATGATTTCATCGCGAATAAAGGTTTTGAAACTACGAACGTGGCTTTTCATACAAACTCCATAAAAAGAATGAGGATAAAAAGACGAGAAGTGTATTCATTGAAAGGCACAACAAAAGTGGCTTGTGGCAATGTTATGAAAAACTCACGGATTTTCATTAATAACATCTTTTCAGTCTTAAACTGAGGCGCAAGTATAAAGGGTTGAACCTTAAAAAGCCATTCATTTTTGCGATAAAAGAAAAGGCGGAAACACCGCCTTTATTTCTCAAAAAATGAATTTTCCCGCTTAAACATTTCTAAGAACAACCCCAATGGTGGGCGTTCAGAAGATTGCTCTTGGTAAGTGCGGTCAAATTTTTTGTAGTTTCCTCGGCGATCAAGGTGATACTGTGTGCCATCAGGCTGAATCAACACATTCCAGCGATAATTTGAAGCCAACACCCAATCATCACCGTTCAAATCAAATAAATTATTCCCTTGTGAATAATCACTCAACGGATTAGTGACATTAAAAATCGAGGTCATTAATGCCGGCAAAATATCCGTATGACTGCTTAATCCCCTTTCGATCCCCACCGGTAAATCTTTCCAATAAACCAACAACGGCACTTGAATTTCATCCCGTCCGAAATAATTTGCCTGATCTTTTTCATTCATTTTATTGAACGTTAAACCGTGTTCGGCAGTAACAATCACAAGAGTATTCTCTAACGGTGTATTCAATAACGCCTGTTCAATCAGCCCATCCATTTGCGATAAAGTGCGGTCATATTCCGCTTCGTTTTTTGCCGTTAAATCAAGATCGAGATAAGCAAACCAAGGGCTTTCCGATTTTCTTGCCGCCATAAATTCATTCAAATTTTTGACCGCACTTTCATTACCCAATCTTCTTTGTGGCAAATTTATGCCCTTGAATAAGGCTTGACGGAACAAACTATCTTTAAAATTTGTGGCAGAAAATAAACCAAATTGATATTTCTCGGTGCGTAATTTTTCAATCAACACAGACGCTGTGTGATTACTCAAAATACTATCCGTATAATTGGCATTTAAGCCATAAAACAATCCCACCAAGCCCGAATTATTGGTATTACCGCTACTGTAATGATTAACAAACTGTGTCGAACTGGTAGCAAACTCCGCCAATTTGGGCATTTTTTCGCCGGAAATGGCATCGTAACGCAATCCTGAAACCGTTATCATCAGAATATTAGGTTTATTTTCTAAAGAAGCAAAAGCCAGTTTATGTTTTGGATAATCGATTTTCAGCGCGTCTAATCGCCCTTCCTGTTCTAATCGCTGTGTATATTGTTCTGCGTCCAACAAACCGTTTTTTTCTAAAAAAGAACGTGCCGTCATTGGATAAGAAAGCGGAAAATTAGAACGTTGCATTGTAATAGGGCGATACAAATAAGCATCCGCCCACGCATAAATAAGGTGGGTGGCAATAAAACTGATAGTGAAGAAAATCCCCACGCCTTTTAGCCATTTTTGGCGTTCAAGACTGCGGAGTTTTTCCCAACTCCAACGGGAAAACAGCATTTGCACCAGTAAAATAATCGGCATTGGTGCAAAGAAAATTTGCCAATCCCGCGACATCTCGCCGTTTTCCGGATTCACCAATAAATTCCACACCACAGAAGATAAATGCAAATTAAAGCGATGGAAAACTTCGGTATCAAATAGCAATAAAGTGGTACAAATTGTGGCGAGAATCACCGTTAAACCACGAAAAGTGCGGTGGTTTTTCACAATGAAGCTGAGCGGAAAAATCACCAACAAATAAAAGGCGAAAACACTAAAACTAAAATGCCCGAGCAGGCTCACAAAGAAATAAAGTTTACCGCCAAGTGTATCAGGCCAATCAATAAGAAAAGCGTAACGCGCGCCAATTAGCACCGAGATAATAATATTAAAAAAGGCAAACCAATGCCCCCACGAAATTTTTCGGGAGGTCTCATCACGATACTGTTTTCCGCTGAAAGTGCCTTTTTTAAACCACATCATATTAGTGCGTTTTGACTGCGTTAATTAACGAATTGGAGAAGGCTTGTGCTAAGGCTTCACGCTGGGTTCGCGGTACACTGGTGGTGAGCAAATTACTTGCCATATTTCCCAACGCAATCAGGGATAAATCCACCGGTGCTTTATGCTTTTCCAGCACCGCAATCATATCATTGATAATTGCGCTTAATTGCGCATCGGAATATTTTGAATGTTGAGCCATTTTGTTCAAAATGAGAGAAAAAATAATGCGCTATCATACCCGATTCTCACCCAGATCCTAAATAATTTCTTTTTTCTTGGCGAAAAAGTGCGGTTATAATTTGCGGCGTTTTTAACGAAAGGAAAAGAAAAATGAGCATTACCGTTAATCAAATCGTGTTACATCAGCTAATTAAACGGACGGACGATGAAAATAACAAAATGGAAAGCATTCTGCGTGATGAATTGCTGCCGATTACACCGGAAGTAGAACAGATGATGTTGCAACTACACCAAGGCTATCAAAATAAAGCCAAAGCCTTTGGCGTATTCCAAGAAAATTCCCTCTTTGCCCAACATTTAAATCGCTTACTGGAACAAGAAACCGAATTTTTAGGCTTTAGCCAATATGCCACCAAATTACTTGCCGATGAATTAAGCAAATATAATTTTGCCGACAGTGGCACGCTCATTTTGTGCCAATATAATTTTCTCGCCACCGACTATCTGTTTATCGCCCTCCTCGACAGTCGCCACAGTATGTTGGTAGATGAACATTTAGACATTCGCCGCACGGAATATCTCGACATTACACAATTTGATATTGCGGCACGGGTAAATTTGACGGATTTACAAATAAATGCCAATTCCAACCGTTATTTAACCTTTATCAAAGGGCGGGTTGGTCGCAAAATTAGTGATTTCTTTATGGATTTCCTTGGTGCGGAAGAAGGATTAAACCCGCAAGTACAAAATCAATGCCTATTGCAAGCGGTAAGTGATTATTGCGAACAGGGCGCACTCAATAAAGAGCAAACCCAAGCGGTAAAAAAACAGGTTTTTGATTACTGCAAAGGGCAACTTGCCGGTGGCGAAGAGATTGAATTAACGGAACTTTCCGACAATTTACCCACTCTAAACGAGCAATCTTTTGTCGCCTTTACCGAAGCCCAAGATTACGGCTTGGAAGAAAGTATTCCGCCGCTACGCTCGGCATTAAAATCGCTCACTAAATTTTCCGGTTCGGGCAAAGGCGTGACTTTAAGTTTTGATGCGGATTTACTCAATACCCGTATTTTTTGGAACCCTGCATCAGACGAATTAACCATCAAAGGTTTACCGCCTAATTTGAAAGATCAACTACAAAAAGCCCAAAAAACAGAGAATTAGTTTGTCAAGTCTGACAACTTTGGGCTATTATTCGGAAAATTTTGCAAAAAGTAAGGTAAAGAAAATGCAATTTAAAACTCTTTTCGGCATGGCTGTTTTAGCATTAAGTCTCACCGCTTGTTCAACCATTGAAAAAGTTGTTTATCGAATTGATGTACCACAAGGCAATTATTTAGAAGCCGCAACCGTGGGACAAGTCAAACAAGGAATGACGACACAACAAGTGCAATACTTGCTCGGCACCCCGGTTTTAATTGACCCTTATAGCAATCTCACTTGGTATTACGTTTTCCTACAACAACGTGCATACGAAGCCCCAGAGCAACATACCTTCACGGTGAAATTTAACCCAAACGGCATTGTTACCGAAATGCATTTGGACAAACCATTACCTGAAGTTGCCTCACAAGCCGAAAATAACACCGTTATTGAACGCAATGGCGAAGCCTCGAAAAAATCTTGGTGGAAATTCTGGTAATTCTTTAAATAGCCTGCTCCGCAGGCTTATTTTTCATCTTCACATCATTAATAAATAAGGGGCTTGATATGTCTAAGATTTTGTTGGTTGATGATGACAGCGAGCTAACCGATCTGCTTGCAGAAGTGCTGTCATTAGAAGGTTTTGATGTTGATGTTGCACATAATGGAATGGAAGCCTTAGAAAGGCTTAATCAGCATTATGCATTGATTTTATTAGATATAATGATGCCGGTTTTAAACGGTATCGAAACCCTCAAACAAATCCGTCAAAAATCAAACATCCCTGTAATGATGCTCACCGCACGTGGCGATGATCTCGACCGTGTACTGGGTTTAGAGCTTGGTGCGGATGATTATCTGCCTAAGCCGTTTAATGATCGTGAACTAGTCGCCCGTATCAAAGCAATTCTGCGGAGAAGTGGTACGGATACCAATGAAATATCCATCAACATCAATACCAACAGTGAAATACAAAATGACGATTGGATTCATTTCTGCGGATTAAAACTTCATCCGGAACATCAGTTGGCATTCTACAAAGATAAAGATCTCCACCTAACGGAATCGGAATTCACGTTATTAAAATCACTGGTTCAATCCCAAGGCGAACCCGTTACCCGTGAAGAATTAAGTATACGTGTGCTGGGAAAACCGCTTTCACCGTTCGATCGCTCCGTTGATATGCACATCTCCAACTTACGCAAAAAATTACCGAATCGGGAAGACGGCTTACCTTGGTTTAGAACCTTGCGTGGTCGTGGTTATCTTTTAATCGGTCAATAACGTTATGTTACGTCAAACAAAATTTAGTCTAAACCACTTAACCATTCGCACCTTTAGCGTGTTTTGGCTTGCTTTTTTAGTTATGCTTGCCTTTTTAATGGCGTTACCTTATCTTGATAACCGCCTTTACTCCAACCTGCAACCGAACGAGATTGCAGGTTATCAACAAAAATTAGTAGAATCCGTTCGCACGCATAAAATTAAATTACTGCTTTCTGAAGTCCCCTTATTACCGATTGATCGATTCTGTGAAAGTCGCCCGGTGGTTTACGACCCATATCGAAAAGAAATCTTCGGCGCATTTAGCGAAGAAAAGCCCTATCTCTACCGATTCGCGAAACATTCCAGCGATTTCGCCCATCCAATGCGAAAAAATTTTAACGACATTCAAATCGCCGGCCCGTTTCAAGTCAATATAGACGATTTTGATGAACCATTTTCACTTTTCTTTATCTCCCACGTTGATGCTCACGAAGAAATACTTCGCTATATGATCGACAATCCACTGATACTCTTTATTCTCACCCTTATCATCACAACACCTTTACTCTGGTGGTTCACTTACACCATCGTAAAACCCATATACCGTTTACAAAAAGCCGCAAATAACATTGCCCTAGGGAATTTCACCATTGATCCACGCCTCAGCCACGATGGCCCTTTAGAATTACGTCAAGTAGGACAACGTTTCAACAGAATGGCAACGGTAATTAACGAACTTATTTCAAACCAACAAAAACTGATGTCGTCCATTTCTCACGAAATGAAAACCCCCCTTACCCGACTTCAGCTTGCCACCTCACTCCTTCGTCATCAAACGGGTGATAACAAAGCGATTCAACGCATTGAAAAAGAAATTCTCCGTATGGATAAAATGATCAATGAGCTATTACTCATTTCCCGCCAACAGATGAACACTCAAATAGAAAGAGCCCTCTTTCCTGCCGAAAAAATCTGGTCAGATGTAATACAAGATGCCACATTTGAAGCGGAACAACGCCAAATTGAATTTAAGAAATCAATCAATCTCCCTCAGGATCGGGATATTTTTCTAAATGGCAATGTGGATCTATTACAAAGTGCGGTCGAAAATGTGATCAGAAATGCGTTGAAATACACAACGGATAAGATCAAACTTAGTATTTTTCTCCAAGAAGAAGAAGAAGAAGAATTCCTCAGGATCCGCATTGATGACAACGGATCCGGGGTACATCCGAATGAATTTGAAAAAATTTTCCGCCCATTTTATCGCGTTGATGAAGCCCGCACACGCTCAACCGGCGGTACCGGATTAGGCTTGGCGATCGTTTCAAATGTGATTAATGCACATCAAGGAAAAGCATGGGCGGAGAAAAGCCCGTTAGGCGGGTTGGCGGTGATTATTTCCTTGCCGCTTTGGCTGAATAAATAAGAAAGTTGCAAAAATGAGGTGAAAAACAACCGCACTTTTCCCTCTCTCCGTGAACGGAGACTGGAAAGAGATATTTAATGTGTTTTTATTTATTCGCTCCCCCATAAAAGAAAAGGCGGAAAAATTCCGCCCTCTTTTATTGATAAATCTTTAATCGTTTCAGTCTTAATGAATTCGTTAAAACAGAAATGGAACTCAACGCCATTGCTGCTCCGGCGATTATCGGATTCAGATAACCGAATGCCGCAAGTGGGATACCCAACACGTTATAAATCAAGGCAAAAAAGAGGTTTTGTTTGATATTTTTTAACGTGGCTTGTGCGATAAAAATGCCGTCAGCAAGTTGGTTTACCGATTGTCGCATTAAGGTGGCGGCGGCGGTTTGTTCTGCCACATCAGAACCGGATTTCATCGCAAAACTCACATTTGCCCTTGCCAACGCTGCAGCATCATTAATGCCGTCCCCCACCATTGCAACAATTCGCCCTTCTTGTTGCAGGGTGTGAATTTTGGCGGCTTTGTCACGGGGTGATAAACCACCAAAAGCCATTTTGATACCAAGCTGTTGTGCCACATAATCCACTACAGATTGACGATCGCCGCTCATTATTATCACGTCAATATGATGTTGCCATAAGCGTTCAATCGCCATTTTACTTTCGTCACGCAAGGTATCCGTTAAAGCAAATGCACCGGCAGGTTCACCATTCATCGAAACCGCCACCACACTGGCAATCTGCCACACATCGCCAAGATCATCAGGTAAATCCACGCCACAAAATTCAGGCGTTCCGACTTTGACAATCCCTATTCCGTCCACTTCTGCCGACACACCCTCACCCACTTCCGTTTTTACCGAAAGTGCGGTCGGTATTGACGATGTTTTTTCTTTCGCTTCACGTACAATGGCTTTCGCAAGCGGATGTGTGGTGTGTTGCTCAACGGCTGCCGTGATACGGTACAAATCTTCTTCCGAAATGACCGCACTTTTTGGCTGCCATAGGGCGGCAATCTTCAATTCACCGGTGGTTAATGTGCCGGTTTTGTCTAACACCACCGTATCAATATGGGCAGCTTGTTCCATTGTGGCGGCATCTTTAAACCAAATCCCCGAATTTACCGCCTTGCCCATTCCCGCCATCATCGCCGCCGGAGTGGCAAGCCCTAACGCACAAGGACAAGCAATCACCAGTACAGACACGGCGTGAATAATTGCTTTGCCAATATCAGCCGTCCCCCACCAAGTTAAAATAAAGGTGAGTAAAGCAATGCCCAATACGGTAGGTACAAAAACGCCTGCGACTTTATCGGCAAACCGTGCGATAGGCGCTTTTGTGCCTTGGGCTTCCGATAAGGCATTCATCATATCGCCGAGTAAGGTTTGTTCGCCCAGTTGAGTCGCCCGATAAGTTAAACTGCCCTCAGTTACCATCGCACCGGCAAGCACCCGACTTTGCACCTGTTTTATTTCCGGCATAGATTCACCGGTTAAATGACTTTCATCACACCAGCCATTGCCTTGCTCCACTACGCCATCTGCGGCAATGCGTTCGCCGTGATTGGCTCGTAAAACATCGCCGATTTTGACTTGATCAAGCGGAATATTCTGCCAAGTTTCATCACGCCATACATTGACTTGTTTTGGTGTAAGGCGTAATAGCAATTCCAAGCTGTTGAGGCTGTGTTTTTTAGTGCGTTCTTCTAAAAACTTGCCAAGGCTAACAAAACCAATCACCATCACCGCAGCTTCAAAATAAACGTAATGCAAGGCATCGTGGCCTTGTGCCGAGTGATAGAACAACATATAGGTGGAATACAAATAAATCGTCAGTGTGCCACTGCTCACCAACACATCCATATTTGCCAATCCGCCACGAATACTGCCAATCGCCCCCCGATAAAAAGGAATGGCTAACCCGAATTGCACAATTGTCGCTAACACAAATTGCCACATCGGCGGCAACATAAGATGGTGATTGCCAAACATCATTCCCGCCATTCCAATGAAGAACGGAATATTAATCAGCAAGAGTAACCCAAGCCGCCAATGGGATTTTTTCTCTTGTCGAGGCGTTGGCTGCTTATTGGTTTTCAAAGTACCTTTAAATCCCGTTTTTTGAATAATGGTAAGAATATCCTCTGCCTTTGCCTGAGTCGGGTCAAATTCCACTTGTGCTTCTTCCACCGCAAAATTGACACTGACTTGTTGCACAAAGGGCTTTTTATTCAGCACCTTCTCAATACGACTGGCACAGGATTGGCAGATCATCCCCTCAATTTGAAGGGATATTTTTTTACTCTGTTGCGTCAAAACCCGCGTCCTCAATGGTTTCAATTAATTGTGCAACGGAAACTTTATTTTCATCAAATTGAATATCCGCATAGCCTTCAAGGGCAACATTTGCCTGCACCACGCCATCCAACGCCTGCAATACACCTGTTACGCTTTTTACACAACCACCGCAGTGCATTCCGCTTACCGTTAAACGAATCTCTTTCATCATTTTCTCCTTGTTAATATTGAATGATAGATTAGTGTGGCGTACTATAAACCTTAACTCAAGGTGAAGGTCAAGGTGTTTTTATGAATATTAGTGAAGCGGCAAAATTAAGCGGATTGAGTGCAAAACAAATTCGGGATTATGAAAAATTGGGTTTACTCAAACCGGCACAGCGTAGTTTTTCCGGTTATCGTCATTATGAAGAAAAAGACATTGAGCGATTACATTTTATTCGCCATTCAAGAGATGTGGGCTTTTCCTTACAACAAATCGCCCAACTGCTCGCCCTGCAAGACGATCCCGCACGCAACAGCCGTGAAGTAAAAGCCCTTACCACACAGCATATCGCTACGTTAAAACAACAAATTAAACAATTAGAAAAAATGGTCAGCGAATTACAACGCTGGCACAATGCCTGCCAAGGCAACGACAGCCCTGAATGTCCGATTTTGAATGGATTAAACCGAGAGAGGAATGGTTGTGGTTGCGACTAATAATCCCAACTTTCGGGATCAATGCCTAATTGGCGCATAATTTCTTTGGCATCTTCCGGAATTTCATCGTGGCGATCTTTCATCAAATCCAGATCGGTCGGTAATGGTTGACCGGTAAAGGCGTGGAGAAAGGCCTCGCAGAGCAACTCACTGTTTGTTGCGTGCCGCAGGCTTTTTAACTGGCGGCGGGTACGTTCATTGGTTAGTATTTCCAACACTTTAATTGGAATCGAAACAGTGATTTTTTTCACCTGTTCGCTTTTCTTGCCATGTTCCGCATAAGGGCTGATATATTTTCCGTCCCAATCTGCCATAACGTACCTTTCAATTCAAAATAAAATACCAAGTAAAGTGGGGGTATTCTAAAGAAAAAACCAAAAAATAACAATCTGGACGGCTAAATGACCGCACTTTTGCCTTTTTATTGATAATTTTTGCCAAAAATTCCCTCTTTTTTCTTTTATTTTTAGATTATTATTCCCCCCTTAATTAATGGGGTTCTCATTTAAACATTTTTACCTGTTTTCTTTATTTTAAATTTATGGAGATTTTATGAAAAAAACACTTCTAAAATTAACCGCACTTGCGGCAGGCGTTGTGGCATTAACCGCTTGTGATAAACCCACCGACAACACCGCTGCAAACACGACAAAAGCAAAAACCGTTTTTGTTGCCGGCGCAACCGGCGTGATTGGTGAACCGCTCACCAAAGCATTAGTGGAAAAAGGCTATGTTGTGTACGGTACAACCCGTAGTGCAGATAAAGCCAAAACCTTAGAAAGCAACGGTGTAAAACCTGTTGTATTGGATATTTACGATGTGCCGGCAGTGGAAAAAGCCGTGGTTGAAGCCAAGCCGGATGTCATCATCAGCCAACTGTCTTCTCTGCCAAAAGGCTTAAAGGAAGAAGAAATGACAGAAGGCTTAAAACGTGATAATCGCATTCGTGTGGAAGGAACACGTAATTTAATTGCCGCCGCAGAGAAAGCCGGCACGCCGAAATTTATCACACAAAGTTTTGTATTCTACGCACCAAGCGATAAAGCCCCAAACGAAACCGCACCATTACTTGATGAAAACGATCCAATCTATGGTGAATCTACCCAAGCGATGAAAAATTTAGAAGCGCAAGTTCTCGCCGGAAAATTCACGCCTGTGGTATTACGTTACGGTTGGATTTATGGCGGTAAATCAGGTTTTGATGCGCCAATTGAAGGCTATTCCACCATTCATATTGATCGTGTTGTAGATGCCACCGTGCGTGCAGTTGATGCAAATTTAAACGGTATTTATAACGTTTCGGAAAGCAGTCCTTTTGTGGACATCAGCAAATTCCAACAAGCCGTGCCGGAATGGAAAAATAAATAATTCCTTCAATTTATCCTCATTTAAGGCGTGTTTAACACGCCTTTTCTACCCAATCCCGGGAGTTTAAAATGTGCCAACTTTCTAAATTAATTGATGTGAAACCCAATGAACGTCAAGCCTTACTTTGGGCTTGGTTGTACGTTTTCGCCCTTTTCCTTGCCTACTACACTCTACGCCCCATCCGTGATGAACTGGGCGCGGCAGGCGGTGTGAAAGAGCTGAAATGGCTTTTCACCGGCTCATTAGTGACAATGCTGGCTTTAACACCACTCTATGGCTATCTCGTCAAACGTTGGCGGCGTGAACGCTTTATTGCCATCGCCTATCGTTTCTTTATGTTGAACTTAGTCGCCTTTGCCGCATTAATGTGGACGGCGGAAGGTGATCTCCTCGTTTGGACAGGGCGTATCTTTTTTATTTGGGTGTCGGTTTTTAACCTTTTTGTGGTTTCCGTATTCTGGTCGTTAATGTCCGATGTATTCAATACAGAACAAAGCAAACGTCTCTTTGGCTTTCTCAGTGCCGGAGCCACCCTTGGCGGTATTGCCGGTTCAGCCTTTATTTCCCTCTTTGCCGACACCTTCAATAATTATGTGTGGCTACTGCTTTCTATTCTTTTATTAGAAGTTGCCGTACAAGCCGCCAAACGTATTTCTGCCTTAGGCGCACACGAAGTTCAACATAATCAAAACGATCAAAATCAAATCGGCGGCGGTGTGTTGGCAGGGTTAAAACGCACGTTCCAATCACCTTATTTACTAGGTATTTCCGCCTTTATTTTATGTTATTCCGTGACGTCCACCATTCTCTATTTCCAACAAGCCGATATAGTCAATGCGAATCTCACCAATAAAGCCGAACGCACGGCATTCTTTGCCAATATTGATTTATGGGTAAATAGCCTGACTTTAATCTTCCAAATTGGCTTAACGGGAAGAATAATGAAATACTTTGGTATTCTACCGGTGTTGGTGATTTTACCGTTATTCAGTGCAGGCAGTTTCGCCCTACTCGCCGCTTCACCAACGCTGGCGATTTTTGTCCTCGTACAGGTTGCCCGCCGTGTCAGCAATTTCGCCTTTACCCGCCCATCACGGGAGGTACTCTTCACCCGACTGAACCGCGAAGATCGCTACAAAGCAAAAAATGTGATCGATACGGTGATCTACCGCAGTGGCGACCAACTCGGCTCTTGGGGCTATGCCGCACTTGCCGGTGCCGGATTAAGTTTAACCGCCATCTCTTGGCTTGCCGTTCCCCTTTGCTTGATTTGGACGGCATTAAGCGTATGGCTGGCAAAACAAGAAAATCCTTACGGTAATTAACCAAATAATTTCGACTTATCATTCTTCTTAATTTGTAATCCATTTAAGAACACAGAAATAAATTCGACAGTACCGATCTCCATCTGCCCGTTTTATCTAATCGATGGGCGTTTTACACTGACAACCACAAAAAACACTAAAAAATGACCGCACTTTTGAACACCTAACCAACTGCCCGACTACACTTGAATTCTATAAAAAATAAGATAGACTCTCCCCTTACTTGAATGGCATAAAAAAACAGTGGTTCACCTATGGATCAATCAATCAATCAATC
>NZ_MLHQ01000020.1 GCF_001999305.1 Rodentibacter myodis
CCACCGGAATTATTAGCCCTGATGAAAAATGGGTGATTACCGGAGACGAAAATGCTCGTAATCGAATGTGGAGCATAGATAATTTGATGAACCGCTTCTCGTTATCCGATCCATATAGGGGCATTTATAATTTATCGGTCGGAGAATATGATAAAAGTCGATTAATGCCACTCACTAAAGAACAATTTAATCGTGCGATGCGTGATAGCACTGTCGCTTATGCTTTTTTAACCGAAACTGACTTTATTCGTATTGGCTACATATATAAAAGTGACACTAACGCAACAATCGCCTCCATTTATACCGTTGGCGATCCGTGGCTCAAAGGTTTTGTGGATTTAGGCACGTCCCCGATGATTTCAGCCAATAATTACTTTAACAGCCAAACTTTTGCCTCTTCCCCCCAAGCCCATATCTTAGTCACCGGACAAGCCCATGGCGGCGGCATTAACGTTTACAAATATCACCCCGATAAAATGGAACTGGAAAAAATCTGGGTCGCTCATTAATCAAAGTGCGGTTGAAAAATACCGTGTTTTTTTGATCTGTGCCCAAAAGTTAGACTAAATACACTGATTAAGGTGTAGATTTTTTTATGATTAAATATAACTAACTTTCCAAACAGCAAGTGATCGAATTTTATCTTCAATAAAATAAAAAACAGTTTGTTGATACGCAAATATTTTAAATTCAAAGAGAGAATATTGGATTGCTCAATTTAATCATCATGGTACCAATAGATTAGCCGTATTAAGGTGTAATTCTCTTTCGAATTTAAACTCGGTCATTGTAGACTAGGTTCTTGAATTAAATGAGTTTAACTTTTTTGGGGAGAGCGATTTCTGACCGTGTATTTGATCTTTTTGGTGTTTATAGCAAACACATAAAGTTAAAATAATATGATTGGTAGGAGTGTTATGTCGGCGTCCGTATTGAAAACTAAAACAATCTCAATAGGCTAAATATTGTGGACGCCAAGTAGGCGTCCTATTTTTTATTAAAGATTATTGCGCCGTTGTGGCATCGTAAATTGCTTTTTAGAACTAGGCTTCTGAATCGGTATTTTCCGCTTGCTCGTCTTCATCTGCATCACAAACACGTTCTAAACTAACAACCTGTTCATCTTCTGTGGTGCGGATTAAGCGAACCCCTTGGGTGTTACGTCCTACAATGCCAATTTCACTCACACGGGTGCGAACCAGTGTGCCGGCATCGGTAATCAACATAATTTGATCCGTTTCTTCCACTTGGGTGGCGGCAACCACTTTACCGTTACGCTCGCTGACTTTAATGGAAATCACCCCTTTGGTGTTACGGGATTTGGTTGGGTATTCGCTTAATTGGGTACGTTTACCATAACCGTTTTGCGTAGCGGTTAAAATTGCCCCTTCACCTTTTGGAATAACCAATGAAATCACTTTGTCGATGTTAAGATCTAAGGTTTCTTCTGTATTATCATCAGAAACCTCCTCAATTTCGACCGCACTTTCATCATCAGATAGCTCATTGGTGAGAGCCAGTTTAATGCCTCGAACACCGGTTGCCAAACGCCCCATCGCACGCACGGCACTTTCGGCGAAACGTACCACACGACCTTGTGAGGAGAACAGCATAATCTCATTGCTGCCATCGGTAATATCAACACCGATAAGCTCGTCTTCATCACGTAAGTTTAGGGCGATAATGCCACTTGAACGTGGGCGGCTAAATTCGGTGAGGGCAATTTTCTTCACAATACCGCCTGCCGTTGCCATTACGACAAATTTATCTTCTTCGTAAGCAGAAACCGGTAGGATTGCTGTGATTCGTTCGTTTTCCTGCAATGGAAGAATATTCACAATTGGGCGACCCCGTGCGCCACGACCGGCTTGCGGCAGTTGATATACTTTCAGCCAGTATAAACGTCCACGGCTTGAGAAACAGAGAATGGTGTCGTGGGTGTTGGCAACCAATAATTTCTCAATGAAATCTTCTTCTTTCATTTTGGTGGCGGATTTACCTTTTCCGCCTCGGCGTTGGGCTTCATAATCGGTCAATGGTTGATATTTCACATAGCCTTCGTGAGAAAGGGTAACCACCACGTCTTCTTGCGCGATTAAATCTTCTAAATCAATATCACCTGATGCCGTTGTGATCTCGGTTAAACGCTCATCACCAAATTGGGCTTTGACTTCTTCTAATTCTTCACGAATTACTTCCATTAAGCGTTCCGCACTGCCTAAAATATGGAGAAGATCGGCAATTTTGACCAATAATTCTTGGTATTCTTTTACCACTTCTTCAAAAGCAATACCGGTTAGGCGATGTAAACGAAGTTCTAAAATCGCATTAACCTGTGCCGGCGATAAATAATACTGTTCGCCCTGAATCCCTAAATTTTCTTCCAGATCATCCGGACGTGCGGTGATATCAAGTAAATTAATAATATCGCTATGTAACGCCCAAGAACGGGAACTCAGTACTGTTGCCGCTTCTTCACGATTTTTAGAATTGCGGATAATGGTGATCATTTCATCAATATTGGAACGTGCAACCGCTAAGCCTTCCAAAATGTGGGTACGTTCACGGGCTTTGCGTAATTCAAAGATCGAACGGCGGGTAACCACTTCACGGCGGTGTAATACAAAGGCTTCGATGATTTCTTTGAGATTAAACAAACGAGGTTGACCGTGATCCAACGCCACCATATTGATACCGAAAGTCACCTGCATTTGCGTAAGCGAGTAGAGATGATTCAGTACCACTTCACCAACGGCATCACGTTTGATGTCAATTTCAATACGAATCCCTTCTTTGTTGGAAAGATCGGTAATATTGCTGATCCCCTCGATTTTTTTCTCGCGAATAAGCTCGGCAATTTTTTCCACCAATTTGGCTTTATTCACTTGATAAGGCAATTCGGACACGATGATTTGTTCGCGACCTTTATCATTGGTTTCCACATTTGCTCGCGCCCGTACATAGACTTTACCACGGCCGGTGCGATAGGCTTCTTCAATCCCTTTGCGACCATTAATCAAGGCGGCAGTTGGGAAGTCGGGGCCGGGAATATGCTGCATTAGCTCATCAATTGTGATCTCATTGTTATCAATGTATGCCAAACAGCCATTTAAGACTTCATTTAAGTTATGTGGCGGAATATTGGTTGCCATTCCCACCGCAATACCGGAAGAACCGTTGGCAAGTAAAGCGGGGATTCGGGTTGGAAGCACATCGGGAATCATCAACTCGCCGTCATAGTTTGGCGAGAAATTGACGGTTTCTTTATCAAGATCGGTGAGCAGGGCCTGCGTAATTTTTTGCATACGCACTTCGGTATAACGCATTGCCGCCGGCGCATCACCGTCAATGGAACCGAAGTTACCTTGCCCGTCCACCAACATATAGCGAAGCGAGAAAGGTTGTGCCATACGGACAATGGTATCGTACACAGCGGAGTCACCGTGAGGGTGATATTTACCGATCACATCCCCCACCACACGGGCGGATTTCACATATTTTTTATTTGCCGTGTTGCCTTCACGATCCATCGAAAACAACACACGGCGGTGTACCGGTTTTAAACCGTCACGCACATCGGGCAAGGCACGCCCAACAATCACCGACATTGCATAGTCGAGATAAGAAGATTTTAGTTCTTCTTCAATATTGACAGGGGTAATAGAGGAATGGATTGAATCCGTCATGGGTATTCCTTTTTCGATCAAAAAAATTGGGCGAATTGTAGCATAAAATAGGGCTTTCCCCTAGTTTTTCCCATGAAAAAACGGTGTTTCATTTTTCATAAAACACCGTTTTCTTAAAGTGGCGATCAGATCGCTTGTAAAAATGACCGCACTTTTTAATTTATTGAACCAGTAAGTAGAAATTGCTCTTTCCACGTAGGATATTTAACGCCACCGCAGAAGGTTTTTCTTCCAAGGCTTTGCGTAAATCTTGAGTTGATTCCACCATTTGACGATTCACGCCAATAATAATATCACCCACTTTTAAACCGCGTTGTGCTGCAAGGGAATTAGGTTGAATTTTGGTGATTTCAATACCTTTTATGCCTTTCGCATTGTAATTGCCAAGTTCTGCACCGTCTAAGGCCTGTAATTCAACTTTACTGCCGTTTTCTGACTTACCGTCATCCGCTTGTAATTTCACTTTTACATCGTGGGATTTGCCATCACGCAAATAGGTTAATTCAATTTCTTTGCCTGCACCGGAAGTGGCAATTTTTGCCCGCATTTCCGCAAAGCTGGAAATTTTTTGTCCATTCATTGCGGTGATAACATCGCCTGCTTTAATCCCCGCTTTTTCTGCTGCCGAACTTGGTAAAACTTCGCTGACAAAAGCACCCTGTTGGGCATTGACATTGAACACTTTGGCTAAATCGGCATTTAATTCACCGCCTTTAATTCCTAATAAACCACGGCGAACTTCACCGAATTCTGAGATTTGTTCAACAATATTGTTTGCTTGATTACTCGGAATCGCAAAGGCAATACCTGCATTTCCGCCACTTGGAGAAATGATCGCCGTGTTGATACCGATCAACTCACCGTTTAAATTTACCAAAGCCCCACCGGAATTACCACGGTTTACCGCGGCATCCGTTTGAATATAGTTTTCATAAGCACCGCTATCCGATCCGGTTGAACGCCCTAAGGCAGAAACAATTCCCGAAGTCACGGTTTGTCCTAAGCCGAACGGATTTCCGATTGCCACAGTAAAATCGCCCACGCGTAACTTATCGGAATCGGCAAATTTAAGTGCGGTTAAATTTGACGGTTTTTCAATTTGAATTAAAGCAATATCGGATTGTTCATCTTTGCCGACTAATTTTGCTTTAAATTCACGGCCGTCTTGCAAGGTAACATTAATCTTGTCCGCATCATTAATCACGTGATTATTGGTTAGTACATAGCCTTTGTCCGCATTAATAATCACCCCTGAGCCGAGTCCACGGAAATTGCGGGAACTGCCTCGGTTACCAAATTGTTCTGCAAATTGATCACCAAAAAAGAAACGAAATTCTTCCGGAATATCATCCGGTAACATCGCGCGATTATTTGTTTTTGTTTTGCCTTCTACCGAAATCGTCACCACTGCCGGTTGCACTTTTTCAAGCATTGGTGCAAGGCTGTTTTGTTCGCTAATAAAACTTGGCAGGCTTGCCTGTGTGCTAATGGATGTGCCTAAAACACTTAAACCCAACGCAATACTACTTAATACAAAATGTCTTTTTTTCATAGAATCTCCAAGTAAAAATATCTTATGAATGAAAGGGCTTCACCGTATTATGGGCAAATTCACAAAGCAGAATAATAGCGTTCCCGTATTTCATTAAGAATTATTCATTGTGTGACTGCTACATAATGTGGGGTTATGCCCAAACGCACGAGTGATGAGACAAAAAAATGGGGGAAATGTTCAAGAAAAACAAGGGGATTGAAAAAGAATAAAAAAAGTGCGGTCAGAATTGACATTGTTTTTTCCGACCGCACTTTGACAGATTTAATGATTTTCTTTATCCGCCTTTAATAGCCCTGAAGATCCTTCCGAATAGTCTTTTGGCGGTTCTTCTTGCGGTTTATCCGTGGCGGTGACTAATTGCTGGGTGAATAAACCTTTCGGGCTTTTACCAAGCAAGGTATCGGAGGAATTGGCATAATGGCGATAGAGTTTTTGATAATCGCCAATCAAGGTTTTGAACAATTCCGCACTTTCGGCGAAATGTTTTTCCAGTTGTTCGTTTTGAACGTCAAGTTGGGCTTTTACGCTTTTCAGTTCGGCTTCTGTTTGCACTTGGTGTTTCACCGAACCTTTGGTGAAACGTAAAATAAGATAACCAAGAATTACACCAACCACTAAGCCGATTCCGGCTGCTTGCCACATTTCGGTTGTCCACGCTTGCATAATTTACTCCTGTGTTTGTGAGAAAGGGAAAGTTTAAAGGAACGGATGAAAAATTTCTGTGTTGAGGATCACAAATTTCGTATTTAAACCGCGGCGGTGATCACAATTTCCACCTTCCACGCCGGAACGGCTAGTTTAGCTTCTACCGTAGCACGACTTGGCGGATTTTCACTATCCACCCATTCATCCCACGCTTGGTTAAATTCGGCATAATCCTGCATATCGGCAAGAAAAATTTGAGCATTTAAAATATTGCCTTTATGAGATCCGATCTCTGCTAATAACTTATCAATGAGTGAAAGCACTTCTTTGGTTTGCGCGTAAGCATTTTGTTCAAGACTGGTTTCCGGCACTTGTCCGGCAAAGTAGGCAACGCCGTGGTGAATAGACACCTCACAAAAACGCTGAGAGGGTTGAATACGTTGAATCGCCATAATCGCTCCTTGAGATTAAATTTGCCCCTATTCTAAAACCGCTTTCCATTTTTGTAAATTTAGCTTTATTGGCACAAGTTTATCCGCGTAAAATAACCCACCTTTTATTTACGTTGTGATTTTTATGAAATTCCTTATTTCCAATCAGCACGGTGCAATGGTGATGGCATTGTTGCCTTTTCTTTATGGAATGTTGCTGACAAAACCCGTATGGGCGCATCTTTTTTTATTGACGGCGTGGTTTTCCCTTTATCTGATGAGCTATCCGTTCTTGAATTTATTTAAAGGAAAAAATATCGCAACTTATCGCAAATGGACGATGATCTATGGCGTAGCAACATTCATTTTTGCCTTACCCGCCTTATTTCATCATTGGCAAGTGTTGTATTTTGTCTTGGCAATGCTGCCGTTTGTTTTGCTCAATATTTATTACACCAAACAAAAAGATGAACGAAACTTGTTAAATGATCTCGCCGGTATTGCGATTTTTGCGATTGCCGGAATGGCGGCTTATTATTTTCCTGACGGTACTTTGGATAACAAAATTGGGTGGGTGGCGATCTATCCTTCCTTATTTTTTATCGGCACGACACTTTATGTGAAATCCGTAATGCGTGAACGGAAAAATCCCACCTATTTACGGCTTTCCATCTTTTTTCATTCCTTTGTCGTGGCATATTTTGCCCTTGTCGGACAATTTTATTTGGCGTTTGGATTTTTTATTGGCTGGCTTCGTGCAATTTATTTACCACGTAAGAAACTTTCTGTGAAACAGGTTGGTCTAACGGAACTTGCTATCACTGCCGTTTTCTTTATTTTTCTTTTACTCGAAACCTTGTAATGGATTTGTTATGAAAAAATCATTCTTTATTTTGACCGCACTTTTGGGGCTTTCAAGTGCCTCTGGCTATGCAGAACAACCACTAACCACCCCTAAATTGACGGAACAACAGCGTTTAGATATGGCACAAAATTTTGCCGGTAAACAGGATTGGAAAGCGGTTTTTGAGATTATGCAGCCGCTCGCACTAGAAGGAAATATTGTGGCGCAAGGCAACTTGGGAATGATGTATAACCTTGGACGTGGCGTGCCGCAAGATAAAGAAAAAGCCTATTGGTGGTTTAGTGAGGCGGCAGAGCGTGGCAATATTCGTGCCATTAATAATTTAGCGGTGATGTATTACAACGGCAGTTATGTGAAAAAAGATATTCCGCAGGCGATCAAATTATTTGAAACCACGGCAAAAGCAAAAGATGTTGATGCCATGATGATGTTGGCAGAAATTTATTTGAACCAAAAGGATGAAAAGAAGTCTTTTGAGTGGATGAAAAAAGCCGCCGATTTAGGCAATGCCAATGCAAAGCTACGTTTAGGCATTTTTTATGAGGAAGGCATTGGCACTTCGGCAAATAAAAGTCTTGCTTCCTTGATTTATCGTGAGATTTCGGTCTCGGATAAGATTCCCGACAACGTGAAAAAAACTGCCGAGCAACGATTACTTCGTCTTCATTGATGATAAAAAATTAATAAAGCGAAAAAAGGGCTTCCCTCAATGAGGGAAGCGATCAGTCATCAAAGAAGACTATTTTATGAAAAACAACCGTTCCCCTTTATTCCCGATCTTCATTTTTGTGCTGATCAATCTTTTCGTCTTTTCCCTTTCTCGCGTTGGCTTAGCTTTATGGCAGGCAGATCGTATTTCTGCCGTAAATGGCTGGCAAACCTTATTTTTGCAGGGATTGCGTATTGATATTGTCTCCCTGTGCTATCTGTTTGGCATACCCGCGCTTTTCACCGTACTCTTTCATCCTTCTACTATTTGGAAAAAGATATTACGTATTTGGCTGACGGCAGGTAGTGTATTTATTCTTTTTATGGAAATAGGATCGCCGGCATTTATCGCCACCTATGATTACCGCCCAAACCGCTTATTTATTGAATATTTAATTTATCCAAAAGAAGTCTTTTCAATGCTTGTAAGCGGACATCTAAGTGCGGTCATTTTTACGCTTATTTTTACACTTCTTGCGATAGTTCTTTATTGGAAATTGTCCGGTTGGGCAGTGAAAAATCTGCGGGTAATGGCTTGGAAATTTCGTCCTATTATTGCGTTGTTAGTGATTGCGGTGAGTTTTATCGGCGCGCGTTCAAGTTTTCAACATCGAGGCATTAATCCCGCGATGGTGGCCTTTTCTTCCGATGCCTTGGTAAATTCTCTGGTTTTAAATTCCGCTTATTCGGTGCTTTATGCCGCACAGCAATTTAAAGATGAAGAAAAGTCTTCGGAAATGTACGGCAAAATGGGTACCGATGAAATGTTACATATCGTGAAAGCAGCACGTGGTAGACCGGAAAGTGATTATATTTCCGATAAATTTCCAACGCTTACTCAGAATATCGCGACTTACCAAGGCAAGCCGAAAAATATTGTGATTTTGCTGCAAGAAAGCCTTGGCGCGCAGTTTATCGGCACATTAGGCGGAAAACCGCTTTCCCCCAATATTGATAAATTGGCAAAAGAAGGTTGGTTGTTTGAAAATCTTTATGCCACGGGAACACGCTCGGTGCGGGGCATTGAAGCGGTAACCACCGGTTTTACGCCCACACCGGCACGCGCCGTGGTGAAACTGAATAATTCGCAACGTAACTTTTTTACCCTTGCAGAAATATTGGCTAGGCAAGGTTATGACACTTCTTTTATCTATGGTGGTGAAAAGCATTTTGACAATATGGCAGGCTTTTTCTATGGCAATGGTTTCAAAACCATTATCGATCAACAGGATTATCCTCAGCCTAAATTTACGGCAACTTGGGGAGTGAGCGATGAAGATTTGTTCGATAAAGCCGATGAAACCTTCACAAAATTACAAAAGGAAGGTAAACCTTTCTTCAGCCTTGTGTTTAGTTCAAGTAATCACGACCCTTTTGAGTTTCCCGATGGAAAAATAGCACTGTATGAGCAACCCAAAGCTACACGCAACAATGCGGCAAAATATGCGGATTATGCGATTGGGCATTTTTTTGATTTAGCCAAAAAATCAAATTATTGGGATGATACGATTTTCTTAGTGATTGCCGATCACGATTCACGGGTTGCCGGTGCATCATTAATGCCAATTAAACATTTTCATATTCCGGCATTGATTTTAGGAAAAGACATTGAAGCACGCCGTGATGATCGTTTGGTCAGTCAAATTGATATGCCGACTACATTACTTTCTTTAGCCGGTGTGAATGGCAATTACCCAATGATAGGGTTTGATTTAACCCAAAATGTGAAACCCGATCGCGCCATTATGCAATTCGATCAAGCCCAAGCGTTAATGAAAGGGAATAATGATGTGGTCATTCAAATGCCAAACAAAGTCGCACAAGGCTATTTTTATGATAAAGCAACAGAAACTTTAATTGAAAAAAATGTTCCCGAAGCAATGAAAAAAGAAGCCTTGGCATACGCATTATTAGGCAGTTATTTATATAAACATCGGTTGTATCAAGCCGGTGATGAAAAGAAATAATTTTTCCAACTGAAAAAGTGCGGTTAAAAATGACCGCACTTTTTATGAATTATTCTTTATGGTGATTTTTTGCTAATCCCACACCGTTATAGCCGCGCTCACGCATAATTACTTCTTTAGACTTACGGATCATACTTTCAATGGTCATCCCTTGTACAAGGATTGAGAAGGTTACTACTGCATAGGTCATTCCTAAAATCAGATCCCGCACATCCATATTTAATCCCTCGATATAAAATTTTCCCATAGGAATGGAAAGTGCCATTGCAAGGGCAAGACCTCCACGCAACGCTCCCCAAGTGAGAACACGCAGTGTGTAAGGATTATATTTGCGATAGCGTTTCATTACTTGGAAAGGAATCCATACACTGGCATAACGGCAAACCAAGCAAATAGGAATGGCAAGAGCAATTAAAATTAAACCTTGCCACGAAACGTGCATAAGCAAGATTGCCAAGCCGATTAAGATAAACAATAAGGAGTTGAGAAAATGGTCGATCATCTCCCAAAAGTGATCAAAATAGCGTTGGCTTTGTTTCGAGAAGCCGGTGTAGCGAGTCCAGTTGCCGATCAAAATACCCGATACCACCATTGCCAACGCACCGGATACGTGGAGCAGGTTGGCAAGCATAAAACCGGCGGTGGGAATGGTTAAGGTTAATAAAATTTCTAATGAACCGTCATCGGTGGCGGAAATTAAATAATGGGCAATTAAACCAATCACAAAACCAAAGGCGATCCCCCCCAAGGCTTCTTTAAAGAACAGATGTAATATCCCACCGGCTGTGGGTTCTTGCCCGCCAAAAGCAACGGCAAAAACGGTGGTGAAAATTACCAAGCCAATACCATCATTAAATAAGGATTCGCCTTCAACCTGCATAGATAAGCGTTTTGGGGCTTTTAAGTTTTTGATAATGGCGAGAACGGCAATCGGGTCATCCGGCGAAATTAATGCACCAAATAAAATGCAGTAAATTAAATCAATATGCCAACCGAATAATTGTGCGATGCCATAGGTTAAAAAACCAATAAAAAATGTGGAGGCGAAAGTAGAAAAGAGAGCGAAGGTAGCGATTTCCCATTTTTGGTTTTTTAGCACCGGCAATTTAATTCCCAATGCGCCGGCAAATAAAAGAAAGCCAAGAATACCGTTCAATAAAAATTCTTTAAAATCAATTCGTTCGATCACTTTAGTGGCAATATCATCTAAATTAAACCAATTTAGATAACCCAATAAAACCAAGACTAACGAACCAATCATTGATGTGGCAGTAATGGCAATAGTGTATTGGATGTTATCGTTAATTTTTCGTGTGACGAAACTGATTAAAATCGCAATAGTAGTAAGAAAACAGAGGTAGGTATAAATGTTCATATATTATTTCCGAGTAAACATCATCTGGCTGAAATTCAGCGGTTGCCTAGTATAAGCAAACTGCTATCATTTATAAAGATCAGCTTGAGAGAAATAAAATAATGAAAAAGATTAATAAAATTTTTGCGTTTTTACTGTTATTGGGTATTGTCGTTGGGGTTTATTTGAATAAACAGATTCATATTTTTAATCCTGTTCATATTTCCTTGGAAAGCCCGATAAAAAATCATTTCAAACCCGTTTTTACACAGTGTTTTGCCACCACGACTTCGGTTTCACCTTTGGAAAAATCACGTATCCGCCTATTAAGTTGGAACATACACAAAGGAGAAGATAAAGGTTGGCAGCAAGATTTAGCCCGATTTTCTCAAGATCAGGATTTTGTGTTATTGCAAGAAGCCACGCCACAACAAAATTTACCTTCATTTTCAACCGCACTTTTTGTCTCAAGTTTTGCTTATCGAGGCGTGCAATCGGGCGTAAAAATTTTCTCAAACATAATGCCTAAAGGTTACTGCGGCATTTCACAGCCCGAACCTTGGATAACTATCCCAAAAGTTGCCGGCGCAATGTTATATCCCCTTAAAGACGGCAGAGAATTATGGGTAATTAACGTTCATTTAATTAATTTTGAATGGCAGCCCACCGCTTACCGTAAACAATTAGAAAAGATTTTTTCCCTGCTTGATAACCCCAAAAGTGCGGTCATTTTGGCGGGAGATTTTAATGCGTGGAATCCTGAACGAAAAAAAATCTTAAACGAACTGATCCAAAAATTTGACTTAACCGAAGTCACCTTTCCCCAAGACGAACGCGTACGCTTCTTAGATAACCCCCTTGACTATATTTTTGTACGGGGAATGAGCGTGCTTACCACTAAAACGGAAAGAGTAGAATCTTCAGATCATTCACCGATTTGGGGGGCGTTTGAGCTTTTTAAAAGGGAATAATAAAAAGTAGGGACACCACGCCTTGATGTTAATTTATTGAAATTGTTTGTTTTTTTGATAAGGACGCGAGCATCGCGTCCCGAACAATCACGTTATTTTTTCTTTGTGTATCTGCTACATAATATTAAAAAACTCAAACCAAATCGGTTTGAGTTTTTTTATGTTTTTGGGAATTAACGTTTACGTTTTTTGGTTTTTTTGACAGTTTGCTTGGTTTTTTTCGCTGTCATTGTTGAGCCTTTGGCAAAACCGTCTTCCCACGCTTGGAGGGCGGTTTTGCTGACATCACCACAATAGGCGATACGTTGATCTAAGATTTTTTGTTTGTAGCTTGGGTATCTTTCACCCACGCCGAAACCGTCCAGATACCAGTCGTCTATATCGTTGCAAGCAGCGATATTTAAGCGTTTTTCATAGCCGTTGATATTAAAAGGTTTACGTGATTTTGAAGTAGTTTCATCGGAAACCGTACAGCCCGCCAGTAAAAGTGCGGTCAAAATAATGGCTGTTTTTTTCATTGTTTTCTCTCTGTTTATTTTTTATTTAGTGATGATTGAAAATCCTTATGGGGTATGGGCAGCCGGCAATGCGCCACTATTCCATACCGGTGCTTCTTGCGGACGTTTAACCCGTAACAAGAAACGTTGATTTGCCGAGGCTTGTGGTTGAACAACATTCCCTGACGGGGTGGAGAATGAAATACCGCCTTTCAGTAATTGTTGTACGCTACCGGTATTAAATTCCGCTCCTTTCCAACCAAGGCTGAGATCGTAGCCGGAAGAAATCCAGAATTCGGAATTTTTACGTACGAGATGTTGGTATTTCGGCATAATAGCAATGTGAATTAACACCCGATCCCCTAGGCTGTTTAAATCAAATTTACGAATAGTTCCGACTTCAACGCCACGGTAGAGTACCGGAGATCCCTCCGTCAGATTTAAGGCATCGTTTGTTTCCAAAATAAAAGGAATACCATTACTGTATTTATTACGACTTGGGGTCGTTTGGGCAAGGTTAAATTGTGTTTTGGTTTTCCCTTTGCCAATTTCAACATCAATATAGGGTTGCAATAGGCTGTCTAAGTTTTCGATTGCACCGGCTGAAATTTGCGGTGAAATAATCTTAAATGTTGAACCTTCTTTTGCGATCATTCCCATATAATTTGGGCTAATCAAGGCTTTTGCGATGATTTTGTGAGATTGCGGATCTAATGCAATACTTTCAATTTCACCAATGGATAAACCAAGATAGCGCAGGCTCATTCCTTTGCTGAGATTGATGGCATCATCGGTGATAAGGGTAATTGCTTGACCGGCGGATTTAGCCCGTAACTCATTTGGGTAAAGGATTTTATTTTTTTCCGAGCCACTGTTGTCAAAGCTAATCGCCCCTTTTAATGAACGGGCGATTGGGGTGGCTTGAATGCTGATGCCTTTCGGCGTAATGTCAACTTGTGCGGCACTTTCTACCCAGAATAGGCTTTTATCCGTTAATAAATGTTTGTAAGGCGGATAAATGTAAACATCCACATTAAAGTGATTGGCTTGCGGTTGAATGTTGGTGATTTTACCCACTTCGTATTGGCGATAAAGTACCAATGAACCTTTATCAATACTTGGTAACGTTGTAGTTTTTAAGGTGATACTCGGTTCAACCAAATTGCCGGTAATGCCGGATTCTGCATTTTTCACATCTTTGTAAAGCGGGTAGCGACTCAAGGCTTCGCCTAAGCCTTTTTTCGCAATAATGCGAACACCGCCTTGTAGCCATTTTTCAGGATGTGCGGCTTCAAAACGAACGCCGTCCACACCGAGGCTTATATCAAAGTTTGATGCTGCCACAAAAAGTGTGTTGGGATTAATCAGGTTGCGATATGCCGCAGCAATGGCGACTTCATATTTCACGCCATCCACATCAATTTTTTGGTTGATAATCTCACCAATAGCGATATTGTTGTAATACACATTTTGCCCTTCCGACACACCATAGCTTTCCGGTGCGGTGAGTTTTAGCACGAGGGTATTCGGGGCTTTGAGCAATAATTCGTTTTGTTTGATGACATCAAATTGTAATTTTTCTTCACCACTACCGGGGATCACTTCTAAATAGTCGCCACGGAAAAAAAGCTGAGGATTGGTTAAATCACCAAGATTTGGTTTTTTATCTCTTAATACAATATGAGTGTTGGTTTTTAATAAATTAGCCTGATTCGGATCGATCAATAATGTGCCTTTTAGCATATTTTCATTATTTTCTACCGGTGTGAGAGAAGAAAGCACGCCAATTTTATGATCTTGATAATACACGCCGGTGTGATCTTTTTCTAAACCGGCTGTTGTTGGCAGGGTGATTTCCACTTCAATGCCACGTTTAGCCGTCTGTAAACTGCTATAAAGTGTATAAGTGGCGTTTTCATCTGCTTTAGGGCTATTTGTCGGCGAGTCAAAGGAAACTGCACCTTGCACAATGGAATTTACACTTTCCATATTAAAGTTTAAACCGGCAGGCGTAATATTTGCCGACATTCCGCTAATATTCCAAAAGCGTGAATCTTTTTTTACAAAATGGGCGTATTCTTTATCGATTACAACATCAATTTCGACTTTGTTATTTTCGTTGAAGCGATAATCGTAAATTTTCCCTACGGGTAATTTTTTGAAATAGGCGGAAGCGCCGATAGAAATTGATCCTAAATCATCGGAAATTAAATGAATCAGCAAATCGCCGGGGGTAACTTGTGCAATCGGGCCTTTTTCTTGCGCGATAAATTCATCTTCACTGTCGCCGTCTCCCGGTTGCAAGGTAATGTAGTTACCGGAAACGAGAGAATCTAACCCAGAAATACCGGCGAGGGAAACACTTGGTTGCACCAACCAAAATTTGGTATTTTCACGCAAGACACCGGTGGCTTCGGGATAAATATTGGCAATTACTTCCACTTTTTGCATATTGTCGGCAAAGTTGACTTTCTTCACCACACCAATTTGTAAGCCTTGATAGCGGATCGGGGTTTTATCCGCCACCAATCCCGCGCCATTTGTAAACGTGATTTTGATACTTTTCCCTTGTTCTTCCACAATTTGGAAAAAGAGAATGGCACCAATACAAAGGGCTATAAAAGGCAAAAGCCAAAATGGTGAGACTTTTCTATTTTTACGCAAAACCGCTTGGACGGCATTGTATTGTGAATCAATGCTTGAAGTCCGACTGACGGAAGGTTCGTTATTCGGTTGTTTTTGTTGTTCGCTCATAAATTTTCCAAATAAATCGACTATCGAATTGTGAGGTTGAAATCATCGTTAAAAATACCGCAGCACCAAAATAAAAAGCTGCCGGCCCTACGGTGAAATTGATAATTTGTCCACGTGTAACAAGGGACATCATCAATGCAAGTACAAATAAATCGAGCATTGACCAACGCCCGACAAAATGCACGATATGCAATAAACGCATTTGCCATTTTATGGAATGTCGCCATTTGAAGTGAACAGCACAAAGCAAATACAACATAATTAAAATTTTGCTAATCGGCACAAAAATACTGGCGAAGAAAACCACAAAGGCAACAAAATAGCTTTTCATTTCAACAAATGAAATCACGCCGGACATTAAGGTATCTTCCGATAATGCACCGGTTAAATATACGCCGGAAATTGGCAGCAAATTTGCCGGAAAAAGCATAATAATACCGGCAATTAAGGTTGCCCAAACCCGTTGCAGTTTAATGGAAGCGGGTAAATCTATACGAGAATCGCAGCGTGGGCAAGCGGAATAGCCGTGATGGCGGTCTATTTCCGAACTTGGGAAGGAATAATCGCAAGCAGAACACAATTCAATTTTTTCATTGTGGGAATGGACGTGCTTTTGTTCCGGATAAAAATCATTCCAAAGTTCGTGTAAATTGATCTTAATAAATAATAAGGTGGTCAATAATGCGGTAAAAACAAAGGCAATTAAATACACATCAATTTCTAAGGCGGCATATTCACGCACTTTAAACATTGAAACCCCAAGGGCGACAAGATAGACATCAAACATCACCCAAGGTTTAATGTAACTTAAAAAGAGCAAAACATTACGTGGACGAAGTCGGAGCAATTTTGAGATCCACAGCATTAAAACTAAAACTGCAAAGGAAATGGGCATTAATACGGCACAAATAAAAACCAAAAAAGCCGTGTATTCATAACCTGCCGTTGCCATTTTCCATATTCCCTCCCATGCGGAGGCATCCACCTTCACGCCGAGTAAATCAATGCTTAATAAAGGAAAGCCTAAAGCAAAGGGCATTAAAATAAGGATAGAGAGTGCGATCATTGCACAACGATGTAATGACCAGCGATTTGTTGTGCTTAATGTGTGATGACAACGCGGACATTCGGCGTGTTCATTTTGTGGAAGAGGGTAGGCAATCGAGACGATTTCATCACATTCCCCACAACGGGTGATTTTGTATCGTGCGTTAGAAAAATTTGGTGTCATCATCATTGGGGATTCTAGGGTATGAAATAATAAACTCTACAAAAGTGCGGTCAAAAAACGGCGTATTCTAGTCTGATTCCCCCCTCTTTGTGAAGTTAAAAATAAACGTAAAATTGCCACATGAATGGAAGAACTTTATTAGGTGGTCGGTTTGATTATTGTCAAGCCTTATTAAAGTGCGATAAAATGCGCGGGTTTTTTATTTTCAATCCTAGGACAAAAAATGACAGAATCTCAACTTGATGTTCAAACCGCAGAAGCATCATCAGACGTTCAAAAACTTACAAATAACAAAGAAATTATTGCTTATTTGGCAGAAAAATTTCCACTTTGTTTCATTTTAGAAGGTGAAGCAAAACCCTTAAAAATCGGTTTATTCCAAGATTTAGCCGAAGCTTTAAAAGACGATGAACGGGTGAGCAAAACCCAATTGCGTCACGCACTTCGTCAATACACCTCAAACTGGCGTTATTTACACGGTTGCCGTGAAGGGGCGGAACGTGTGGATTTATATGGTAATCCTGCCGGCGTATTAGAAGCAGAACACGTTGCACACGCGGCGGCGCAGCTTGCCGAGGCAAAAGCAAAATTTGCGGAAAAACGCAAAGCCGAATTGGCCGCTAAAAAAGCACAACAAAAACGTCAACCCCGCCGTCAAAATAACCCAAAAGCACCACGCAAACCAAAACTTGAATTAAGTGCGGTTGATTTTTCCACCCTTTCTAAAGGTTCAATGGTGAAAGTAAAAGTGGGTGATAATGCGAAAAAAGCCACCGTTGTTGAAGTGTTAAAAGATTCGGCGCGGGTTGAGCTTGAAAATGGCTTAGTAATGAATATTACGGCTGATCGTTTATTTGCATAATAATGTTTTCTTATCGGAAAGGTTAAATGAAATTGAAAATGACCAAAAGTATTTTAGCAACGGCATTACTAAGTGCCTTGTTTTTTCATTCGAGTGCGGCTTTTGCTGTCGCACCAAAATTGAAATTAAGCGATATTACCATTCCTTCTGCCACAGAGGAAAATCAACTGGCGACCAAGCGTGCAACAACCCGTTTAACCCAGTCTCATTATCGTAAATTTCAGTTGGATGATGCCTTTTCTGAAAAGATTTTTGATCGCTATATTAAAAGTTTAGATTATAGTCGAAATACTTTTTTGCAATCTGATGTTGATGAATTACGCCAAAAATACGGTGCACAGTTGGATGATCAGTTAAATCAGGGCGATCTTTCAGCGGCATTCGCCATTTATGATTTAATGATGAAACGCCGTTATGAACGTTATGCTTACGCGTTTTCTTTATTGGATAAAGAGCCGAACTTGAATGGTAAAGATCAAATTGAGATCGATCGTGAAAAAGCCGATTTCCCGAAAACCGAAGAGGAAGCGAATCGTCTTTGGGAAGAACGGGTGAAAAATGATGTCATCAGCCTAAAATTGAAAGATAAAAAATGGTCTGAAATTAAGGATAAACTGACCAAACGTTATAATTTAGCCATTCGCCGTCTTACACAAACCAAAGCGGATGATATTGTTCAGGTTTACCTCAATGCTTTTGCCCGTGAAATTGATCCGCATACCAGTTATTTAGCGCCACGCACAGCAAAAAGTTTTAATGAAAGTATGAACCTTTCTTTAGAGGGCATTGGGGCAACCTTGCAATCGGAAGACGACGAAACCAGTATCAAATCCCTTGTTCCCGGCGCACCGGCGGCTCGCAGTAAAAAACTTCAAGCCGGCGATAAGATTATCGGTGTTGGTCAAGAAAAAGGGGAAATTGAGGATATTATCGGCTGGCGTTTAGAAGACATCGTTGATAAAATCAAGGGTAAAAAAGGCACGAAAGTGCGTTTGGAAATTGAACCGGCAAAAGGCGGTAAATCACGCATTGTTACCTTGGTTCGCGACAAAGTTCGCATTGAGGATCAGGCGGCGAAATTAACCGTTGAAAAAGTAAATGGTGAAAAAATCGGCGTGGTTAAAATTCCAAGTTTCTACATCGGATTGACGAAGGATGTCAAAAAATTATTGGTTCAGGCCAAAAAGAAACAGGTGAAAGGTTTAATTGTTGATTTACGTGGAAATGGTGGCGGCGCATTAACCGAAGCCGTGGCACTCAGCGGATTATTTATTACCGATGGTCCGGTGGTGCAGGTGCGTGATGCTTATCAACGTATTCGTGTTCACGAAGATGATGATCGTGCGGAACAATACAAAGGCCCGTTAATCGTGATGATTAACCGTTTTAGTGCCTCTGCCTCCGAGATTTTTGCCGCCTCAATGCAGGATTACAATCGGGGCATTGTTGTTGGACAAAATACTTTTGGTAAAGGTACGGTGCAACAAAGTCGCTCGTTGAATTTTGTTTACGATTTGGATCAAACCCCATTAGGTGTTTTGCAATATACCATTCAAAAATTCTATCGAATTAATGGAGGCTCGACCCAATTAAAAGGGGTGGCAGCCGATATTAAATTCCCTGAAATAATTGATGCGAAAGAAAATGGGGAAGAAAAAGAAGATAATGCTTTGCCTTGGGATAAAATTCCGGCAGCAACCTATTCTGAAACCGGTAATGTTCGTCAATATATTTCGGTATTAGATAAAAATCATCAGGCCCGCATTGCAAAAGATCCGGAATTTATCGCTTTAAATGAAGATTTAAAAATCCGTGACGAACGGCGTGATCGGAAGTTTATGTCTTTGAATTATCAGGAACGTAAAGCAGAAAATGACCGCGATGATGCCAGACGTTTAAAAGAGATTAATGATCGTTTTAAACGTGAAGGCAAAAAGCCGCTCAAAGATATTGATGATTTACCGAAAGATTATGAAGCACCGGATTTCTTACTCAAAGAAGCCGAAAAAATGGCGGCAGATTTAGTCAAACTGAGTGCCAAGCAAGAAAAATTTGATGTAAATCTTCAGCAGGAAGCAAATAAAGCGGAAGCGAAAAAATAATAATTTTTTGATCGCACTTTGAATAAAAGTGCGGTTTCTTTTATGAATCTTTAAAGGAACGTTTATGTTAAAAGGTGGTATTAAATTAAGCGCATTGGTGTTGTCATTATCGATGATCAACTCCGGTTGTGCATTGGCAGATTGGGCAAAACAAGCCTCCGGTGAATCTGCACCGACAACCATTGATATGTCAAAACTTTCACCGGAAGAACGGGCTAAATTGGAAGCGGAGATTAAAGAGGATCAAGCCCGTTTGGCGGCAGAAAAACAAGCAATGCTTGAGATGTCGCTGACACACGAAATTGGTGAACAACATTTACAATTTAAACCTCTCTTGGCAAAACTTTATGCAGAGAATAAATATGCCTTGCTTTGGCAGGATAAATCGGCAGAAAAGCAATTTTTACGTGAATATGCCGCAATGGTGGCAAGCGGTATTTCCAAGCGTTCTGCACAATCTTTGGAAAATTTGAGTCGAGCGGAGCAAACTGGTGGGCTAACTTATGATGTGCTGCTGAGCGATGCTTTTTTAGATTACATTTATTACAGCACAAATGTAAATCAACAAGCACAGCGTTGGTTGTACGGTTCAGGTTCTTATAAACCGCAAGCACCAAGTAATGAACAAATTCAGCAATGGATAAGTGCGGTTAAAAATAACGATGTTTTAGCTTATGTAAAAGGCTTATCGACCAACAATTCACATTATCGTCAAACAATCCAAGCCTTGCCTTCAATGATTTCCGCTTCGGGGTTAACGCCAACAGGTAAAAAGCTCGCCATTAATGCGCAGCGTTTACGCGTTATTCCGGATTTTCATAACGGTATTTTTGTGAATATTCCAAGCTATCAACTACAATATTACCGCGATGGTCATCTTGCTTTAGAATCCCGTGTGATTGTGGGTAAGGATGAACGCCGAACCCCGGTTATGTACAGTAAATTGAGCAATGTGGTGGTGAATCCGCCTTGGAATGCACCAACACGCTTAGTGAATGAAGATATTGTGCCGAAATTAAAGCGCGACCCGGGCTATGCGGCGGCACATAATTACAGTATTTTAGATAGTAAAGGAAACAAAATTGATCCTTATTCCATTAATTGGAATAGCATTGGCAAGCATTTCCCTTATCGCATTCGCCAAGCTGCCGGCGACAGCGCATTAGGTAATTATAAATTCAATATGCCAAGTTCCGATGCCATTTATTTACACGATACGCCAAACCACAATCTTTTCTCCCGTAAAGATCGCGCATTAAGTTCCGGTTGTGTACGGGTAGAAAAATCTTCCCAACTTGCAAGTATTCTATTAAAAGAAGCCGGTTGGTCGGAAGAACGGAAGAAAAATGTATTGGCAAGTAAAAAAACAACCTCTGCCAATATTCGTTCCGAAAATCCGGTTTTCTTATATTATGTAACGGCGTGGGTTGATAATGGTCAAACCAAAGTGTTACCCGATATTTATAAATACGACACTGCAATCAGTGGCGGCAGTGAAATTAACTGGAGTACGGTGAAAAAATATTTGTCATATTGACCGCACTTTTAAATGAAATCGCGATTTTTGATCGCAAAATTGCAGAGAAGAAAGAATGAGTAAGATTAATCATCATCGCCGAAAATGGCTTTCGCTGGGTGGCGTAGTGTTGGGGGCAAGTATGTTGCCTAATACGGTGCTGGCAATGGTTTCTACCCCTAAACCCCGTATTTTAGCGTTTCGCAATGTGAATACCGGCGAGCGTTTAAGTGCGGCATTTTCACCAAGTGAAGGTTTTAATTCTTCTATGTTGAAAAAGTTGGATTATTTTATGCGGGATAAACGCACCAACCAAGTTCATCGAATGGATCCGAATTTGTTTATGAAGTTTTACCGTATCCAAAGCAATTTAGGATTACAAACGGCGGAGATTCAAGTGATATGCGGCTATCGTTCAGCCGCGACAAATGCAATGCGTCATCGTCAGAGCCGTGGTGTGGCGAGTAATAGTTTTCACGTGAAAGGTCAGGCGATTGATTTTCGTCTTGATACGGTTTCACTTTTCAACGTAAAACGGGCTGCGGAAAATTTGAATAATGGTGGAGTAGGGTTTTATCCACATAGTAATTTTGTGCATATTGACACCGGCCCGGTGAGAACTTGGCGTGGCGTATAAAAAGATTGAAAATTTGACCGCACTTTGGTGCGGTTTTTGTTTATGAGGAAAAAGAGATGAATATTGAAATTATTCCAGTCACGGTATTTCAACAAAACTGTTCTTTAATTTGGGACGATGAAAAAAATGCCGCGATCATTGATCCCGGCGGCGAAGGAGAAAAACTCATTGAGCGCATTAAAGCCTTGGGATTAAATTTGAAAGTGATTTTAATCACACACGCCCATCTTGATCACGTTGGTGCCGCAATGCAATTAAAAACGCATTTTAATGTGGAAATTTGGGGTTCTCAGGAACAAGATCGCTTTCTTTTTGAAAGTTTGCCGGAACAATCCGAACGTTTTGGCTTACCGCATATTGATACCTTTTTGCCTGATCGTTGGTTAAATGAGGGAGAAGTGCTGAATATTGGCGATCTTAAATTTGATATTCTTCATTTACCCGGGCATACACCGGGGCATATTGGCTTTATTGAACAAGCGAAGAAAGTGGCATTTACCGGTGATGTACTTTTCCAAGGCGGAATTGGGCGGACGGATTTGCCGGGGGGAAATTACGATCAACTGATTTCTTCCATTCGAGAAAAATTGTTTAAATTAAATGAAGAGATCATCATTGCCGGTCACGGGCCTTATACAACCCTTGAGCGGGAAAAAATAAGCAATCCTTTTTTGAAGTAGAAAGATAGTTTGCCGATTATGTCGCAAACTCACAAAGAGGAAATAATCTGAACAGAGAGAGGCGACGCTCCATCTTACAAAAACACAATTAATCTCAGTCAGTTAAAATTAAGGACGCCGATCAATCAATGTGGCGTCCCTCTTTTTCTAAAGTAACTTACATTTTTTCAACTGTCTTGATACCAAGCAGCTCTAGACCTTGTTTTAAGGTTTTTTCTGTCAGTAAGGCAAGTTTTAGACGGCTTAATTTCACCGATTCATCTTCCGCATTTAAGATTGGGCAATGCTCGTAGAATGAGGAAAAGACACCCGCCAATTCATACAAATAGGTACAAAGTACGTGAGGTGTGCCTTCCTTGCCAACGGTTTGCACCGCTTCTTCAAATTGCAGAAGTTTAATGGCAAGTGTACGTTCTTTTTCATCCGTTAAGATTAAGGGGGCATTGGAAAGTGCGGTCAAATTTATATCTGTTTTGTTGAAAATGGAACGAATACGGGTATAGGCATATTGCATATAAGGAGCGGTGTTTCCCTCAAAGCTCAGCATATTATCCCAATCAAAAACATAATCTGTGGTGCGGTTTTTAGAAAGATCCGCATATTTCACCGAGCCAATCCCCACCGCTTCAATCACGGCATTTTTTTCTGAATCGGATAAGTCGGTATTTTTTTCGTTGATGAGTGCTGTTGCACGTTCAATGGCTTCATCTAATAAGTCTGCCAATTTTACTGTGCCACCGGTACGGGTTTTAAATGGTTTGCCATCTTTCCCCAGCATCATTCCGAAGTTTTTATGTTCAAGCGAAAAACTGTCCGGCACATAACCCGCTTTACGGGTAATTAACCAAGCCTGTTGCATATGTTGGCTTTGGCGGGTGTCGGAGAAAACCAAAGCACGATCCGCTTTTAGTGTTTCATAGCGATATTTTGCCGCTGCAATATCGGTGGTGGTGTAAAGAAAACCGCCGTCTTTTTTCTGAACAATCACGCCCATTGGTTCGCCTTCTTTATTTTTGAATTCCTCCAAATAAACCACTAATGCGCCGTCATCTTCAACCGCTAAACCTTGTTTTTTCAGATCGTCAACAATCGCCGGTAACATTGGGTTATAAAGGCTTTCACCCATTACATCTTTTTCCGTTAAGGTAACATTGAGGCGATCGTAGTTACGTTGGTTTTGTTGCATAGTAATATCTACCAAACGTTTCCACATTGAACGGCAATATTCATCACCACTTTGCAATTTCACCACATAATTGCGGGCTTTTTCCGCAAATACTTCGTCTTCATCATAATGTTTTTTTGCTTCACGATAGAAGGCTTCCAAATCTTGCAGTTCCATTTCGGAAGCCTGTTCATTTTGCATTTTTTCAAGATATGCAATAAGCATACCGAATTGGGTTCCCCAGTCGCCCACGTGGTTGGCACGGATAACGTGATGGCCTAAAAATTCAAGGGTGCGTACAACCGCATCACCAATAATGGTAGAGCGTAAATGCCCCACGTGCATTTCTTTTGCCACATTCGGTGAAGAATAGTCAACTACAATGGTTTGCTTTTCAGTGGCTTGAATTCCTAAGTGAGGTTGGCTGAGTGCTAATGAGGTTTGTTTGGCAAGCCAATCGGGATTTAAGAAAATATTGATAAAACCGGGGCCGGCAATTTCCAATTTTTCCGCAATCTCGGCAAGATCGGCGTGATCTAAAACTTTCTGAGCAAATTCACGTGGATTTAAGCCTAATTTTTTTGCCGCCGCCATAATGCCGTTGGCTTGATAGTCGCCAAATTGAGGTTTGCCGGATTGGCGTACGAGGGCATCGCAAGATTGATCGGCACCGGCTGTGATCATCGCCGATTTGATTTTGTCGGATAAAATAGATTGAATGTTCACGGTTTTTCCTGATTCAAAATTGAATAATAAAAATAATCGGCTATGATACCGTTCTTTGTTGATTTATCAAAGGGACAAAGTGACAAAATTAAATGAAAATTTGACCGCACTTGGGCAGGAATTGACTGATTTTGAACAGAAAATTCAAGTGCTTGCCGGCATAATGAAGGTGAAGTTATCCGATTATGAGATCGATCATTTAGCGTTGCGTGTAAATAGTGAGCAAAATGCAAAAAATTGGCTGACACTTTTATTAAAGTACGGTAAAATTTTGTCCGATAATATCGTCAATGGGCGGCCTATCTACTTAATTCAATTAGAAAAACCGCTTGCCTTTGCAGGGCAATTTGTTGATGTTATTGAGTTACCGTTTCCTAAAAAGAAGCAATATCCCCAAGAAACTTGGGAACATATTGAGATTGTGATGCCTTTTCTCTTAAATGAATCTACGGAACATTGGGTCGAAAGAATTTGCAATCATTTTTTATGGCAACGTGTGAGCCAATTAACAATTAAAGTGAGTGAACCCAAAGTAGAAGGCGAGCAGTTACCGAATCCTTCTATTGCAGTGAGTTTGGCGGATAAAACGGCAAATCATACCTGCATTAAAATTCACCCTTACTCTATTAAAAAAATACTCGAGGTTTAGCACAATGAAAAAAGTAACGTTAGCATTAACCGTTTTATTCAGCTTAGGTTTGGCAGCTTGTTCATCTAATAATCAAAAAGATGAAAGTGCTTATAAAGGTCAAGTGATTTTCAGTCAAATGGAAGGTGAAAATCTTCAATTAACAATTCGTAAAAATGACTGTTCATACAAAGTGGAAGGTGAAACTGAGACCGTTACCCACAAATATGATTCAACCTTGGTTGTGGGGGCTTGTGTAAGAGTTTCCGATAACGGTAATGGTTTAAAAAATATTTCTACTTGGTCTCCAAGAAACCCAATCTAATAATTTTTGAGGTTAGTTAGTGATGAAAAAAATGACAGTTGCGTTAGTGCTTGCTGTTGCATTAGGTGCAACAGGTTGTGCAAATACTGATGTTTTTGGTGGCGATGTTTATTCGGCAGATCAGGCAAAAGAAGCACGTTCAATTACCTATGGTACACTGGTTTCTGTTCGTCCGGTTAAAATTCAAGCGGACAATCAAGGCGTTATCGGTACTGTGGGCGGTGGTGCGTTAGGCGGTATTGCCGGTAGTGCGGTGGGTGGCGGTCGTGGTCAAGCGATTGCTGCTGCGGTCGGTGCGATTGCCGGTGCGGTTGTCGGTAGTAAAATTGAAGAAAAGGCAAGCCAAGTTAATGGTGCTGAACTTGTCATTAAAAAAGATGACGGCAAAACAATTGTTGTTGTACAAAAAGCCGATCCTCAATTTGTTGCCGGTAAACGTGTACAAATTGTCGGTGGTTCATCATTGAATGTTTCAGTTATTAACTAATTGAATTTTTGAACTAAGTTAATAAAAAGCGGACGTGATGTTCGCTTTTTATATTTTTAAAGTGCGGTCAAAATTAATCGCACTTTTTAGTTTCTCACACAAATTTTCTCAAATTCTTCGAAAAATGTAGGAAAGGTTTTGGCGGTACATTTTGGATCAAGAATGGTCACCGGCGTGTTGGAAAATGCAATTAAGGCAAAGCACATTGCCATACGGTGATCGTTATAGGTTTCGATTTCCGAATGTTGAAATTTTTCTAAATCAAGTGGTTGAATTCGGATAAAATCTTCTCCCTCTTCTACTTCCGCACCGATTTTACGCAGTTCGGTTGCCATTGCCGTTAAACGATCCGTTTCTTTTACCCGCCAGTTGTAAATATTACGAATAACGGTTTCCCCCTTGGCAAAAAGGGCGGTGGTTGCAATCGTCATTGCGGCATCGGGAATATGGTTCATATCCATATCAATGCCTTGAAGTTGATGATGTTCTGCCTCCACAAAATTTTCGCCCCAAGTAATTTTTGCCCCCATTTTTTCCAATACATCGGCAAATAAGCGATCGCCCTGAATAGAGTTTTTGCCAATACCGGTGACTTTCACTTTGCCTTTTATTGCGCCGGCTGCCAGAAAATAAGATGCGGAGGAGGCATCTCCTTCAACCAAATATTTCCCCGGTGAAGTATAGGTTTGATTTCCTTTTATACGGAAAGTTTGGTATGACTGATTTTCCACATTTACACCAAAATCTTTCATCATCGCAAGGGTAATATCAATATAGGGTTTAGAAACCAACTCACCGATAATCTCAATTTCTAAGTCATTTTCAGCGAGGGGGGCAGCCATTAAAAGTGCGGTTAAAAATTGGGATGAAATTGAACCGTCAATTTTTACTTTTCCTCCTTTTATGCCGATATTACGAATTGCCAACGGAGGATAGCCTTCATTTTCTAAGTAACGTATCTCTGCACCTGCTTGACGTAGAGCCTCTACTAAATGCTGAATCGGGCGTTCTTTCATTCGGGGTTCGCCGGTAAGAATGACCTCGGCTTCCGTTTCGCCTTTTAGACAAAGTGCCGCGGTGAGTGGACGCATTGCCGTGCCGGCATTACCAAGAAAAAGTGAAAGTCCGTCTTGTAACTGAAATGCACCACCTAATCCTTCAATTTCACAAATGGTTTTATCATCAGACAGTTGATAATTGACACCAAGAGCTTTGAGTGCATTGAGCATATGACGAATGTCGTCACTATCAAGTAAGTTTGTGACTTTGGTTGTGCCTTTGGCGAGTGCCGCAAGCAGTAGCGCGCGGTTGGATAAACTTTTTGAACCCGGTAAATTGATGGTTCCTTCAACTGCGTTGATAGGGGAGAGCGTGATTTTTTCCATTACAACACCACCGTTTTATTTTTATAGACAAAAATTCTATCGTGCAAAGCGAGGTCAAGGGCGCGACTTAACACGGTTTTTTCCACATCCCTCCCCGCACGCATCATCGCTTCGGCACTGTAAGTATGATCCACATTGATTACGTTTTGCATAATGATAGGGCCTTGATCCAGTTCATTATTAATGAAATGTGCCGTTGCACCAATAATTTTCACCCCACGTTCATAGGCTTGTTGATAAGGTTTGGCTCCGATAAAGGCGGGCAGGAAGGAATGGTGAATATTGATAACACGGTTTGGGTAACGTTCCACAAACTCAGGATTTAACACACGCATATATTTCGCAAGCACAATATAATCCGGCGCATATTCATCAATTTTTTGGGCGAGCAGTTTATCGTGTTCTATGCGTGTTAATCCTTCGTGACTGACACAATGAAACGGAATATCAAAGCGTTCAACCAATTCACGTAAATTATTATGGTTGCCAATGACGGCGGCAATTTCGACATCTAATGCGCCATAATAATTTTTCATTAAAATATCGCCGAGGCAGTGTGCTTCTTTTGTGACAAGAATAACAATACGTTTACGCTGTGTTCCTATTAATCGGCAATTTGTACCGGCGGGTAAGCTATATTTTAAATCTTCAAGTAAGGTTGTTTCATTAAAAATACCTTCAAGTTCGGTACGCATAAAAAAATGTTTTGTTTCAAAATCAACAAATTCGTTATTGTGTAATACATTGAGTTGATGTTTATAACAAATATTAGTGATTTTGGCTATTAACCCTTTATCATCGGGGTAATCGGTAAGGAGAATTTTTTTTTCAATCATTGTGTTTAGGTTATATTTTTATTGTAAATAAAAAAACAGAACCCATAAGATAATATGGGTTCATAAAAGTAGAATAATTAAATTTCAAAATCAGCCAATGACTTACCGGCATCTAAGGCATGTTGAATGACGCTTGGCGTGCGACCTTGACCTGTCCAAGTTTTTGTTTTGCCATTTTCATCAATATATTGATATTTTGCCGGGCGAGGTGAGCGTTTCTTACGAGTTATAGAAGGAGTAGTATCTATAATAGCTTTTAATTCTTCTGCAGTAATGCCTTCTTGTTTAATTAAGGCTTTGTATTTTTCAATGCGGACTCTACGTTCCATTTCTGCTTTTCGAATTTCTTCCATTTGAGCCCGTTTTTCTACAACGGCTTCTTCAAATTTTTTTAATGAACTTTCTGCTTGTTCCAATGTTAAATCACGCACCACAGCGCGAATACTGCGAAGATTAGTGAATACTTTAATTAAATCAGCCATAATGAACCTCATAGATCTTAGGATAGATAGTAAATGGAGAGGTTTTTATAGTAGCGGAATTAAACTATAAGGTAAACATTAAATTTTAATAAAATGGAGATAGAAATTAGAATAAATTTTAGTTTGACTATATTTATTTTGAATTTATCTTACTAATACATATAAAAATAAACAGAATTTATTAGATTTTTCTCACATTTTCCTGTAATCTTCGGACTCCCTATAAAAGTAGAGGTGCGATCACTATAAGTACTTTTTCTGAGTGGATAGCGATGACGAAAAAAGAAAGGAGTGATTGCCGAAATCGGTTAAGAGTCGTTTTGACCGGTTGGTAGCGTATCCGAAAGGAGCGTTACTGTCATAGTGATTAACTATGGAGCGCTACGGTTAGGTTGGTCATTTCAAGTCCATTTTCTGCCGTTCTCTCCATTATTTTAGGTATAACTTAATGGAACTTATCAATTATTCTTCTTCAATTTGGTCTGTTGTACCGGCCTTGTTAGCAATCATTTTAGCGATTGCGACGCGACGCGTACTGCTTTCTTTAAGTGCCGGTATTATAACCGGTGCGTTAATGTTAAATGATGCCTCAGTTTTGCCAACATTAACTTATTTAAAAGACAATATTGTCTCATTGGTTTATGTTGATAGCGATTCAAATATGAATATTTTGTTTTTATTAAATATTGATGGTGAAATTAATTCAAATATGAATATTGTGCTTTTCTTAATTTTACTGGGAATTTTGACCGCACTTTTAACGGTTTCCGGCAGTAATCGTGCCTTTGCCGAATGGGCGCAAGCGCGTATCAAAGATCGCCGTGGTGCAAAATTACTCGCCGCATCATTAGTGTTTATCACATTTATCGATGATTATTTTCACAGCTTGGCAGTAGGCGCAATCGCCCGACCGGTGACGGATCGTTTCAAGGTTTCACGCCCGAAATTAGCCTATATTCTTGACTCCACTGCCGCACCAATGTGTGTGATGATGCCGGTATCCAGTTGGGGGGCTTATATCATCACATTGGTGGCGGGGTTATTGACCACTTATTCCATTACCGAATACACGCCAATGGGGGCGTTTGTGGCAATGAGTTCAATGAACTTTTATGCTATTTTTGCCCTGTTAATGGTGTTTTTTGTGGCATATTTTTCTTTTGATATTGGTTCTATGGCACGCCACGAAAAAGCGGCGATGGAACGTAGTGAACAGGTTGAATCGGAAGAAAGCGGTATTAAAGGTCAGGTTCGCAATTTAGTTTTGCCGATTTTGGTGCTTATTATCGCAACGGTTTCAATGATGATGTACACAGGTGGATTAGCCCTTGCCGAAGCAAACACCGCGTTTTCCGTATTGGGGGCATTTGAGAATACCAACGTGGGCGTATCCCTTGTTGTAGGCGGCTCAAGTGCGGTCATTATTTCAACCGTTTTAATTGCATTAGGCCGCCAAGTGAGTTTGGCTGAATATGGACGTGCATTGTATTTAGGCGTTAAATCAATGATGGGGGCGATTGCGATTTTATTTTTTGCTTGGACGATCAATAAAATTGTTGGCGATATGCAAACCGGTAAATATTTATCTTCATTGGTTTCCGGCAATATTCCGGTGCAATTTTTACCGGTGATCTTATTTATCTTAGGTACTGCAATGGCGTTTTCCACCGGCACAAGTTGGGGAACCTTCGGTATTATGCTCCCTATCGCCGCGGCAATGGCAACCAATGCCGCACCGGAATTAATGTTGGCTTGCCTTTCTGCCGTTATGGCAGGAGCGGTATGTGGTGACCACTGTTCACCGGTTTCCGATACCACCATCCTTTCTTCCACCGGTGCGAAATGTAATCATATGGATCACGTGACGACTCAGTTACCTTATGCCTTAACAGTTGCTGCGGCAACCTGTGTGGGTTATATCGTAGTAGGTTTTACCGAATCGGGTGCGGCAGGCTTTGTGGCAACAGCCGTTTCTTTAGCGTTACTGATTTTTATTGTGAAAAAACGCTAAAAACGTGATCCGGTTCAAAAAATGAATAAAAAATAAAATTTTGTGATTTTTATAAAATGCGGCATAAAGTCGCATTTTTTATTTTATAGACTGATTATTTTTTATTTTCATCTTAAAAATTGATAGTTTTTAGATTTTAATGCTGAAATATTGAGTAGTGAATCTTGGGTTTCAGGCTAGACAAAGATTTTTTTGCCAGTATGATGAATTGCACTGAAAAGCGAATTGCTTAACACAAGACGTAACAAAACAAAGTGTGGTCAATTTTAGGAGGAAATGATGAAGAAATTATCCGGTGCTGAAATGGTAGTGCAATCACTACGTGATGAAGGCGTAGAATATTTATTCGGTTACCCGGGTGGGGCAGTGCTGGATATTTATGATGCCATTCACACATTGGGAGGGATTGAGCATATTTTAGTCCGTCACGAACAGGCAGCCGTGCATATGGCAGATGGCTATGCCCGTGCAACGGGAAAAGTGGGTTGCGTGTTGGTTACATCCGGCCCGGGAGCAACGAATGCCATTACCGGTATTGCCACCGCTTATGCGGATTCTATCCCAATGGTAGTGCTTTCAGGGCAGGTGATGAGCAATTTAATTGGTAGCGATGCTTTCCAAGAATGCGATATGGTAGGGATTTCCCGTCCGGTGGTGAAACACAGTTTTATTGTGAAAAAAGCGGAAGATATTCCTGAAACCCTTAAAAAAGCCTTTTATATTGCTTCAACGGGGCGTCCGGGGCCGGTGGTGGTGGATATTCCCAAAGATACGGTGAATCCGAATCATAAATTCCCTTATGCGTATCCACAATCCGTTGAAATGCGTTCTTATAATCCTACGGTGAATGGACATAAAGGACAAATTAAAAAAGCCTTAAAAGCCTTGCTGGTGGCGAAGAAACCGGTGTTATTTGTCGGTGGGGGGGCGATTGCCGCAGAATGTAGCGAAGAACTCACGCAATTTGCACAACAGTTAAATTTACCGGTAACCGCCTCTTTAATGGGATTGGGTGTTTATCCCGGCACCGATAATCAATTCTTAGGTATGCTTGGAATGCACGGCACGTACGAAGCCAATAATGCAATGCACGAAAGTGATTTAATTCTCGGTATTGGTGTGCGTTTTGATGATCGCACCACAAATAATCTGGAAAAATATTGCCCGAATGCCAAAGTGATCCAAATTGATATTGATCCCACCTCAATTTCTAAAAATGTAAAGGCAGCCATTCCAATCGTAGGCAGTGCGAAAAATGTATTGAATGAATTTTTAAGTTTATTGGGTGAAGAAGGCGTGGCACGCCCACAAAATCAGCTTGAAGATTGGTGGAAACAGATTAATGCTTGGAAAGCACAAAACTGCTTGGATTTTGACCGCACTTCAGGCGTGATCAAACCTCAACAAGTAATGGAAGCTGTGTATCGCATCACTAAGGGCGAGGCTTATATCGCTTCTGATGTAGGGCAGCACCAAATGTTTGCCGCATTGCATTATCCTTTCGATAAACCACGCCGTTGGATCAATTCAGGTGGCTTAGGCACAATGGGATTCGGTTTGCCGGCGGCACTGGGCGCAAAATTGGCACAGCCTAATGCAACCGTTGTTTGTGTCACCGGTGATGGCAGTATTCAAATGAATATTCAAGAGCTTTCCACTGCAACGCAATATGGTATTCCGGTGGTGGTTATTTGTTTAAATAACCATTTCTTAGGTATGGTAAAACAATGGCAAGACCTCATTTATTCCGGTCGCCATTCGCAAACCTATATGAATTCCTTACCGGACTTCGTGAAGTTGGCGGAATCTTATGGCCACGTTGGCATTAAAATTGCCACACCGGATGAATTGGAAAGTAAATTGAAAGAAGCGTTCAGCATTAAAAATCGCCTTGTCTTTGTGGATATTAATGTGGACGAAACCGAACACGTTTACCCAATGCAAGTGCGTGGTGGGGCAATGAATGAAATGATTTTAAGTAAACCGCAAGGGGAGAATGAATAATGCGTAGAATCTTATCTGTTTTATTAGAAAATGAATCCGGTGCTTTATCACGCGTTGTCGGTTTGTTCTCTCAGCGTGCCTTCAATATTGAAAGCCTTACGGTTGCACCAACAGACGACCCTACGTTATCAAGAATGACCATTGAAGCAGTGGGAGATGAACAAGTCCTAGAGCAAATTGAAAAGCAACTGCATAAATTGGTAGATGTTTTTAAAGTGATTAGTCTAAGCGAACACGAACACGTAGAACGTGAAGTAATGCTTCTCAAAGTACGGGCAACGGGGGCTTCTCGTGATGAAATTAAGCGTTTGGCAGATATTTTCCGCGGTCAAATCGTAGATGTTACGCCAAAATCCTACACCATCCAACTTACCGGCACTAAAGACAAACTTGATGCTTTTGTTGCCGCAGTAAAAGAGGAAACCACATTGCTCGAAATTGTTCGCTCAGGATTGATTAGCCTATCCCGTGGCGAGAAAAACATTCTTTAAGCATTTTCTCAATAAAAAATCCGCGCCAAGTTTATTGGGGCGGATTTTTTATATTGAGCGATAATTTTATTGCGAGTAGGATTAAGGCCGTTTTTCTTTGTAGACGCATTTAATGCTTGAATCATCTTATATCCCTTCTTCTGATCTCAAAACTATTCTTCATTCCAAGCGAGCTAATTACATCGCCTTCTTTAATCACTTGAACCGGTTTGCTCCATTCTTGCGTCCGCCCTTCACCTTTAGTCACAATCAGATTCTCCCCTGTGAATGGGAATGCCGGTTTGTCACACTGCTTGCCTGAAACTCCACAAGTGCTGTACGCTCCGGGCTGTTGGCTATCTCAGGCAAACGGGTAAAACGTGCTTTTCCTGAAAAATAATCCGCCGGAGCATTCTGCCATTGATGTTGTGAGTAATGTTAAGGATTGAATACTTTCTGCAGCACTTCTTCCGCTTTATCTGCAACATTCTGATCCTGTACGGCAAGCTCGCTGATAACGCGCTGTAGTTCCGTTTGGCTTAATCCCAGATTTTTAAGAATGCTGAAATGAGAGCGTAACTGGTTCGGTACAGTTTCCAATGCTGCCAGCGTTGCCACAGCCACCAGTTCCCGATTAACGGTGCTGAGACTATTACGGCTGAACAGATAACCGAATAAATGGGCTTTTAAGGCATAATCCATGCCCTCGGAATTTTGCAGCAGCGCGGAATTATCCCGCTGGGTCAATACATTCAGCGTTTGCGTGCCAAGAGTATAATAATCCCTGTCATGCGCAGACTGTGACTGTTGAGCAGACTTTGCCGGGGAATCCGCAATGCCCTTTGCTGCCCGTTCTTTGAGCAGATTCTGTAAGGTATGCAAACCGTTTAATGCTCTCGGGAAACCGGCATAAGCATACTGATGAGCAAAAATTTCCTCTAACTCGTCAGGCGTCAGACCGCTTGCCAGCCCCTGTTCCAGTGCCGGTTTCAGTTGTTCCGGGTAGCCTTTGGCTGAATAAAACACAATCGGTACAATAGCGAGCTGTTTCCGGCTTAATGGCTGGTGCTGACTGATTTTCTGCAGTTCAACTTTGGGATCCGGGGCTGTCAAATCAACTTTTTCCAGCCAGGTGACTTTATTTTCACTCGCATTCGGGCTGACGGCGATATGCGACATACTGCTGTGCGCTGTCGCGCCGTGCCAGTGTTTCACATTCGGCGGACACCAAACCACATCGCCTTCTTTAATCACTTGAACCGGCTTGCCCCATTCCTGCGTCCGCCCTTCGCCTTTGGTCACAATCAGATACTGCCCCTGTGAATGGGAATGCCAGTTCGTCACACTGCCTGCCTGAAACTCCACAAGTGCCGTGCGATCCGGGCTGTCGGGTATCTCAGGCAAACGGGTAAAACGTGCTTTTCCTGAAAAATAATCCGCCGGAGCATTCTGCCATTGATGTTGTGAGTAATCAGTCTTTACCTGTTCCGCTGATACGCCTGTTGCGGCAACAAGCAAAAGTGCGGTCGAAAAAAGCGTTGTTTTCATTTTGCCTCCCCTTAAAAAACGCCCTTAAAACAAGGGCGTATGCTATTAAAGATTGCTGCCGAAAAATTGAGTGAGTTTTTCAGATGCCTGTTTCACATATTGCGGTTTCCGGTAAGTTTCAATATGAGTGGCGTTCGGAATTTTGAATAACTCTTTATTTTGCGTGCCGGTGGCATTGTTGAATACTTCTTCAGTCATATACAGACTGTTGGCTTTTTCTCCGGCAATCATCAGTAACGGCTGAACGATCAAATTCACATTGGATGATATTCAATAATCAGACGGTAAAATTTCTGCAAAGCTTACCACCGGTATTCCCGTTTTACTGATCCAGCCCTTTTGCCTTCAGCCACTCCTGCAAATGTTCCGCCACTTCCAGATTATTAAGATCGCTGAACGGGAAATGGGTATTGCTTTTAATGCCGGCTTTCGGCAATTCAACCAGCGTAACATCACCGCTGTGTTTATTCACCGTTTCTGCCCACTGTTTTGCCAGCTGCAGGCGGATATACCATTGTTCGCCGCTTTGGGTGCCGTCTAAATGATCAGGAATGAAGTCACCGAAATAAATCACAATCGGGCGTTTTGTCAGTTTTTCAAATTCTGCTTTCGGCACGCTCATCGGCACCACATCGCCGAAACGGCTTTTCAGGGTGGGCGGTACTTCACCCTCAGGGAACGGAAAATTGCCCGGTTCATAAGCCACAATAGCGTTGATTTTTTCGTTTTTCATACCGGCAAGCCAGCCCACAATGCCGCCCTGGGAATGAGTGACTAGAATGCCGCTGCCGATGCGGTCAAAAAGTTTGTCCAGGCTATCACTGATGATATTGGCGTCAAACGCCCCCACATTCGGCGTCATTTGGCGGAAAAACTGGTTTAAGGATTTCGGATCCCGCGGAAAAGCCACGCCTTCAGCGAAATCAGGATAACTGCCGATACGGAACTGCGCAAACCAGAACTGATCATCCGGCACCGCTTTTACATTTGCATCCACGGTGCTGCGCCCCGATTGTCCGCGGCGTGGCTGATCGATTAAATACACGGGGAAACGCCGGCGCAGGAAAATATTCTGGAACCCCTCCCGACCGTCAGGCGTGGTTTGCCATGTCCGCATGGATTGCCCCGCTCCGTGCAAAAATACCAGCGGATTTTTGCGGGCATCGGTAGGGATTTGGTAAAACACCGTGGCGTGATCGCCGTGCAGGGTTTGTCCACCTGCCTGTACCGACGCCGTAAACACGTCCATAAAATTATTGCTGTCTTTGTCTTTCACCACATCAGGTTCGGGATTATAAACGCCCTCCGACGTTTTTACTGTGCCGCCCACGGCAAAACTGCCCTGCTGTTCAATGGAAATCGGCGCGGCAACGGTTTGTACCGTCAGCCCGCAGGCTGCGGCAATCAATGAAATTTTGAAAAGTTTTGTCAGCATTGTAAATTCTCCTGAAAGTGCGGTCGGTTTTTGCAAAATTTTATGCCAGACCTACCGCACAGTGCTATGTTTATCCCCGATGCTGTGCCAGCCACTGAATCATTTTCGGATCGCGGTGATCGAAAATAATTTCATTGCGGTTTAAGGCGGCGATATCGGCAAAATCCTGTGCGTCAAGGGTAAAACCGAAAATATCGCGGTTTTCCGCCATGCGTTCCACTTTGACAGATTTAGGAATAATGGCAATACCGCGCTGATTCAGCCAGCGTAAAATCACCTGAGCCACGGACTTGTTGTGTTTTTCGGCAATTTGAGTTAAGACTGGATTGGTGAAAATATCGAATTTCCCTTCTGCCAGCGGCCCCCAGGACTGATGCACAATGCCCTGCTCTTTATGGAACGCCAGTTCTTCTTCACGCTGATAGAACGGGTGGGTTTCGATTTGGTTGACTGCGGGGACAATCTTATGGCAGGTAATCAAATCCATTAGCCGATCCGTATGGAAATTGCACACACCGATGGCACGAGCTTTGCCGGCTTTCTGCAGATCTTCCATAGCACGCCATTGTTCATGTACATCGCCGAACGGCTGATGCATTAAATAGAGATCCACATAATCCAAGCCCAAACGCACAAGAGAATCCTCCAATGCTTTTTGGCTGTTTTCATAGGCATTTTCACGCTGAATCCACAATTTGGTGGTCACGAAAATTTCCTCACGGGCAATACCGCTCGCTTTAATCGCACGTCCTACACCTGCTTCATTGCCGTAAACGGAAGCGGTATCCAACAAACGGTAACCTGCTTTCAAGGCTGCCAGCACCGCTTGTTCGGTTTCTTCATCACTCACTTGATACACGCCAAAACCGACCAATGGCATTTCTACACCGTTATTTAATTTTGCTGATTTCATTTTGCTTTCTCCTGTTTAACTGAAATTAATGCATTGTAAAAGAAAAAGATTGTTTTGATTAGGCGGCTGTTTCTTGATAGGCTTTTGAATAAAACTCAATAATCAGCCAAGGTCGTCAATAATGATTGAAAATATGAATGAATTACGCAGTTTTATTGTTGTTGCCCAGACAAGCAGCTTTACCAAGGCGGCAGCAAGATTAGGCGTATCAACCTCAGCATTAAGCCACTCTATGCGAAAACTGGAAGAACAGTTAAAAATTAAATTGTTTAACCGCACTACGCGTAGTGTTTCCAAAACGGAAGCCGGCGAGCAGCTTTTTAAATCTCTGTTGCCGTTGTTTGAAAGCATTGAAGATAATGTTAATGCATTAAGTACATTCCGCGATACTTTAAACGGAAAGTTGCGCATCAATGGGGCGGATCATTCCTTTCTGTATGTAATCTGGGACAGACTGGTCGCTTTTATGCAGCGTTATCCGGAAGTTCAGCTAGAACTGACGAGCGATATGAAGTTTACCGATATTGTCGCCGGGCGTTTTGATGCCGGTATTCGGTTAGGACACGAAATAGAACAGGATATGATTGCCGTACGCATCTCCAAGGATATGCAAATGTGTTTGGCTGCAACACCACAATATCTGGCAGAATATGGAATGCCAAATACAATCGATGAGTTAAAGAAACATCAATGTCTTTGTGCCAGAATGCCTACTTCCGAAGGAATTTTTACTTGGGAATTTCGCTCGCCTGAAAGCGGCGAACTCATCAGATTTATGCCTTCCGGCAAGCTTATAGTCAATAATAATTTTCTGATCCTTAAAGCTTGCTTATCTCATTTAGGCATCGCTTGGATTCCTAAAGACCGAATAATGGACCAGCTTGCCGACGGAACAGTGGTCGAAATTCTGAAAGAATACGCAATCAGCTATGACGGCTATCATCTTTATTACCCGAACCGCCGGCAAAATTCTCCCCTGTTTAAGGCATTGGTGGAATATTTAAAATTAAAAAGATAAAACTTCCGCCTGAAACCAACCGGTATATCTTAAAATGCACTCATTTTTCTGCGGAAAAAATTTCAGCAAAGCAAAAAAAGTGCGGTCAAAATTTTTAAAATTTCCACCGCACTTTTACGAGATAATTTAATAATTTGGTCGTGCTACCTATTCGGTAGTGAAGAACCTCAAAAAATGATTATTTTCTAAGCTACTTGTTTAGCTGTGTGACGGTTGTATCAAACAAATCAAGGCAGGATGGATTTTCCCTTCTCGTTATACGCGAAAAATAGACAAAGTGCGGTCAATTTTTTTAGATTTTACATTCATCATTTATGTGAGGGGATTTCCACGAATTTTCATCTAATAATTTGCCGAAATGACCTTCTACCAATCGTTTGGTGACAGTGGTTTGCGGATGACTAAAAAGTGCCTTTGGTGTGCCGTATTCAACCATTTTTCCTTCATCCATCACCAGAACGTGGTCGGCAATATGTTTCACCAAGCCCAAATCTTGCCCCACATAAATGTAAGAAACACCAAGACGTTCCTGTAAATCGAGGGAAAGGTTAAGTAATTGCACCCATACGGCGCTATCAAGTGAACCGAGGACATCATCAATAATGATAATTTCAGGTTCTAAAATAAAGGCACGTGCCAAGGCAATACGCTGTTTTTGACTGACGGAAAGATTTTTAATTTTCAGATTGGTGTAATCGGGGTAAAGTCCGACCAATTTGAGGGTTTCAAAAATTTTTTGGTTGCGTTTTTCTTCATCCCAATCGGTTGTAAGACGTAAGGGCGTATCCAGTGCCTGTCCGATATTTTGACGGGGATTGAAAGCACTATTCACATCTTGGAACACCATTCGGATATGTTGGGTTCGATAAGCGGCGTTTTCAAAATCAAGAAGGGTATCGTTAAAGTAAATTTCACCGGAGGTGGGCTTTATCATACCGGCAATCATTTTTGCCAATGTGGATTTTCCCGAACCGTTTTTTCCGATAATCGCGAGAGTTTGTTTTTGTTCAAGCTGAAAACTGACGTCTTCTACGGCATTAAATTTTCTTGAGCCAAACCAGCGAACCGGGCCATCAAAGGTTTTGTATAGATGATTAACTTGCAATAACGGCATTGATTATTCCTTATGATTCGGCTCTGCCGATAAGGTTAAAGGGGAATTATGAAGGGTTTCTTTGGCACGTTTTTCCCTAAAATTGATTGGAAAATGGCAAGAAAATTCGTGTTGTTTAATGCGATAGCGTGCCGGTTTTTGAATGCACTGCTTTTGTGCAAAGGGGCAGCGTGGGCCTAAGCGACAACCCATTGGCATTTGTTCTAAAAGGGGTACGGTGCCTTCCAATGTGCCTAGCTTGGTTTTAAAGCCAAGAGGGGCGGTAAAATCCGGTACGGAATGAAGCAGAGCCTGAGTATAAGGGTGATGAGGCGTTTCCAACAGGATTTGGGTGGGGGCGGATTCTGTATTTTGCCCACAATATAACACGGATATGTGATGGCAGAGTCCGCTAATGCTGCGAATATCATTGCTTGCCAACAGAATGCTGGTGCCTTGGTTTTGATTCATACTGGCGAGCAGGCGGGATACCTGTAATGCCGTAACGGATTCAAGGGCATAAGTTGGTTCATCTGCAATAAGCAAGCGCGGTTGATTCGCCACCGCAATGGCGATCATCACTTTTTGTCCTTCCCCTTCGGTGAGATCGTGAGGATAGCTTGCCATAATGTCTTTGTGATCTTTAATTCCTACGCGGTGTAGTAATTCAATGGCACGGCGTTTTTTCCAACCGAACCACTGCCACCATTTGCCACGGTAAGTCCAGTTCGGAATGCTTTGAATGAGCTGTTTCCCGATTTTTCGACTGGGATCAAGACAGCTTAATGGATCTTGGAAAATCATTGAGATTTCTTTGCCGACCAATTTTCTGCGTTGGCTTGGTGAAAGTTTTAGCAGTTCCACATCGTGAAAACGAAAGCGATCGGCGGTAATCACCCAATCTTCTTTGATGGCATTGCCGATGACTTTGGCAATCAAACTTTTTCCGGAGCCTGATTCCCCCACTAATCCTAATATTTCCCCTTCGTTGAGGGTTAAATTTATACCGTCAACAATTTTGATTCGACCACTTGATGTCTTTATTTCAATGTTGAGATTTCGTATATCCAGTAATGCCATAATTATTGATAGTATTGATTGATGGCTTTACATAAGCCGTTAGTAAACATAATGCTTAATAAGATGGTGATAATAATTGCAAAGCCCGGTAGTAAAACTGTCCAAGGTGCAAGATAAATCAGTTCAAGGGAGTCTTTAATCATCGCCCCCCATTCCGGCAATGGGCGTTGCGCACCGAGCGAAATAAAACTCAATGCACTGATATCCAAAATTGCCACCACAAATGCCCGCGATATTTCTTGGATGTAAGTGACGGTGATATTGGGAAGAATGGTACTGCGTAGAAGTTCGCTGTTGGAAATGCCATCCAGTTTTAATATCACCACATATTCTTTTTTCAGTTCCTGCTGAATTGCCCGATAAATGGCGTGAATGAAATAGGGTAGCACCGCCAACAAGGTGGAGATCATCGCATTGATCAGGCTTGGTTCCATAAAGGTGGAGATGATGATGGCAATGAGCAAAATAGGAATCGATAAAAACGTATCAAAAATATGTCCGAGAAAACGGGCTTTCATTCCGCCTGCCATTCCTGCCCAAATGCCCAATGCACCGCCGATAATGGCGATAAAAAAGACTACAATAAGCGAAGATCCCAAGGTATAACGTGTGCCGATGATGACACGGCTTAATACATCTCGGGCGAGATCGTCCGTGCCGAAGAAAAAGGCAATTTGTCCTTTTTCCACCCAAGAAGGGGGCAACAATTCCAGCCCAACAAACTCCGCACTGTCACTATATGGCGCAATCATTGGGGCAAAAAGTGCGGTCAAAATCAGGAGAAAAAATAAGTAAAAGCTAAATAAGGCGACACGATTTTTACGAAACTGTAACCAAATTTGATAGAAAGAGGTGCTTTCACGAAATTCATCAGGTTCTTTATCTTGCATACCAACCTTTCTTATTAAAGGGATCGAGAATAAACATAACGCTCTTTGATAATATATCAATGGTGATAATACAAATTCCCAAAACAATCACACCAGCAGAAATACTGTTGTAATCTTGATTGGTCACGGCATCGATTAAGCCACGTCCGATACCGGGCCAACCTAACACGGTTTCAACCAACATACATTGTGTCATCACTAAGGTAAAGACACGGGTAATATGCGGCACAACCAAAGGGAAGGTATTACGGAAAACGTATCGTTGTAAAATTTTCCACTTTGACCAACCCCGCGTGATCGCAACCTTGGTGTAGTTTTGGTGAAGAATATATTCGGCACGTTGTTGAATGATTCGGATAATTTCCATTGTCGGCAGAATACATAAAATGAGCGCAGGTAGGGCTAAATGTTGTAACACACTTTGCACGATTTTCGTACGATAAGGCACATCGACAAACCATACATCAATCACGGGAAAACCGGTTATCGGATTAATTTCATAAAGTAAATTGTATTGCCCGGTGGCGGAAATTTCCCAGCCATAAATTGCCGCCGTATAAAGTAGGATAGGTGCAAGCCAGAAAATTGGAATGGATAATCCTAGGTAAGACAAGGTTTGCAAGGTTTTTGCAAAAACGCCCTGATTATTGACCGCACTTAGAATACCAAGGGGAATACTGAGTATAAAAGCGAGCAAAAGCGCGATAAAGCAAAGTTCCAATGTGGGCGGCAGCACGGTAAAAATCAGCGATTTTAATGATTCTCCTCCATTGTAGGTGATGCCTAAATCACCCTGAAGTAAACCGCCTAAATAGTTGAAATAACCGCTATAAACATTATCCGTAACCAATGCAGAATTCAGTGGATCACGCATTAAAATGCCAAAACTGACCAACGTCAGAATAAATAATAACAATGCCACCCAAAGAAGATGACGCAATGCCGACCACAACATTATTTTTTCTCCTTAGCAAAATAGAGCGTGGAAAAATTCATACTGCCGAAGGGGGTAGCTTGTATACCTTTTACTTTGCTATTGGCGACTAAAAAACGTTTTGCATTGGCGATTGGAACAATCGGAAGTTCTTTTAACACAAGATCTTGCGCTGCATTGTAATCTTTTGCCCGTTCACGCAAAACGGTGGTAGCAAGTGCTTTATCCATTAATTGATTAAACTGAGGGTTACACCAGTTGGATAAATTGGTGATCTCATTTTTCGTGTCGCAACTTAGAATAGGACGCATAAAACCGTCAGGATCAAGGTTTCCGGCAAGCCAACCGGTCAGAATCATATCGTAGTCTTCCGTCTCTTTATCAAGTTGTTCCAATAAAAACGTGCGGGTAACCGACCGCACTTTGACTTCTACCCCTGCTTGTGCCAAATCCCATTTGATCAATTCCGCCATTTTGATTGGGGAAGGATTGTACATTTGTTCCTCATTCAGTACCCACATATTTAGGTGAAGATTTTTATCTTGTAGTATCTTTTTGGCGTGTTTGGGCGAATAGTCAAATTCAAATTCCGGTGTATTAATATTTGATGCCCAAGAAACATTCGGGATAATATTGTTCGCGACCGTTGCGGTGTTGTGATAGATATTCCGCACAATGCGCGCTCGGTTAATACTTTGCGAAATCGCTTGGCGAATTTGTGCATTTTGCATAAGGGGCTTATTAAAATTAAAGGCAAGGTAAGATAAATTCATTCCCTCGACCGATTGCAAATAATAGCGTTCGTCATTGTTATGCAAAAGCCCTAATTGGCTGACTTCCGGATAGGCGGCAATTTGACATTCATTATTGAAAAATTTAATTAAACGGGCGGTGTGAATCGTAGAAAGATCCACCAAAATATGCTTAATTTTCGCTTCTTTGTTCCAATAATTTTCATTACGCAACAGGCGTACATATTGGTTATAGACATAATTCTGCACTTGATAAGGCCCGGTGCCGACAGGATGGGTATCCAGCTGTGTTAAATTATCATCCGCACTTAATTGATAAGCATATTCTTGCGAGAAAATAATGGCATATTGACTGGCAAGGTGGGACAAAATTGAGGAATCCGGTTCAAATAATTCGATTTTGACCAAATAGGGATTAACCGCCGTCACGGATTTAATTTTTTGATTTAACTTAATGCTATCAAAATAAGGAAAACGTACTTTTTTGGCTTGTTCGTGAAACACACGGTATTGCGGATTTTTCTCATACGCCGAACTGTCTTGGCTTAATGTCGGCAGGTAAGTATCGTGACCCAACACCCGATTAATAGAAAACACCACATCTTCCGCATTAAAATCACGAGTGGGCGTAAACCAAGGTGTGTGGTGAAATTTCACCCCTTTGCGTAGATAAATGGAAATTTCTTTTCCGTCTGCGGAAATAGAATAAGATTGCGCTAAAGAAGGGGTTACGGTGGCACTGTGATTTTTAATTTCAAACAGCTTGTTGTAAATTTGTTCCGTTATCACATTCATACTGGTGCCGGCATCCGCCGTTTGTGGATTAAAGGAAAATCCTGAGGCGTTCGTACAATAAATTAAACCGTTTTCCGTTAAATCGGCAGGCACGCGGGGCGCAGCTTGAGGCTGAGAAAAGCCCCAGTTTAAAAGAAAACAGAAAAAGATAAAATTTCGGCGTAACATAATGAACGGGTTGTGATAAATTATGCCGCAAATTGTAAGGTATATTGCTAAAAATGGCTAGACGTTGCTTTTGTAGAGAGTAAAGCGTATAGTTTTTCAACACAAAAATAGAGGTGAAAAAAGATGTTTAAAGAAAAAGGCTATGATGAGTTTTTAGCGCAACAACTCAAAGAATCTCGGGAAGATATCCAAGCAGGACGCGTGTTAAGCCACGAGGAATCTCAAGCTAAAACCTTGGCATTATTGGAACGTAAAGCACGAGAATTCACTGCAATGGAAAATAAAGTATATGCCTAAGATTGTTGTGACACAAAAAGCACAAAAACATATTGATGAAATTATTGAAAATATTGTGGAATATACAAATTCTCTTGAGAGCGGATTTAAATTATTTAATGATTTAAATGATAAAATTTCATTAATCGGTTTTATGCCGCAAGCCATAGGTCGATTAAGAGAAGATGGTAGCCGAGAAGCCTTTTGTAGAGGCTATCGAATTGTTTATATTAATTTTGTTATTCATAGTCGCCGAATTTATTCAAGACCCTAATGTTTAATTCCATTCAAAAAGAAATCAATCAAATTATTAACCGTGGATTTGACCGCACTTTACGCCTTGCGGTAACCGGTTTAAGCCGTAGCGGTAAAACCGCCTTTATAACCAGTCTCATCAATCAACTTTTATCCATTGATCAACATACACGAAATCATTTGCCCTTATTTGAAGCGGTGCGAAATGGCACAATTTTAGCGGTAAAACGTGTTCCGCAGCAGGATTTAAGCGTACCGCGTTTTGATTATGAAGCGAATTTGAATGATCTTTCCCGACAACCACCGCAATGGTGTCAATCTACCCGTGGTGTGAGTGAAACCCGTCTAGCCATTCGTTTTCAACGCCAATCAGGGTTGTTTCGCCATATCAAAGAACAGGGAACGCTTTACTTGGATATTTTTGATTATCCGGGGGAATGGTTATTGGATTTACCTTTGCTGAATTTAGATTTTACGCAATGGTCGGCGGAACAAGGTCAAATTACTCAAGGGGTGCGTGCCGAATTGGCGAAGCCTTGGCTTGAAGAAATACAAAAACTGGATTTAAGTGCGGTGGTAAATGAAGAGGTTTTAGCCAATATCGCAAAAGGTTATAGGGATTATCTTCAACAATGCAAAATGCAGGGAATGCAATTTATCCAGCCGGGGCGATTTGTACTGCCGGGAGAATTAGAAGGCGCACCGGCTTTACAGTTTTTCCCGCTATTGCATTTAACGCAGGCACAATGGAATAGCTTTAAAAAAGAGGCGAAACCAAACAGTTATTTTGCTCTCTTAAATCAACGCTATGAGTATTATCGCAATAAGATCGTGAAAGGTTTTTATGAAAATTATTTTTCCACCTTCGATCGCCAAGTGATTTTAGCGGATTGTTTAACCCCACTGAATCACAGTCAGCAAGCCTTTCTGGATATGCAGCTAGGATTAAATCGGTTATTCAATAATTTCCATTATGGTAAACGAAATTTTTTGCATCGTTTATTTTCTGCACGCATTGATAAATTAATGTTTATTGCCACAAAAGCGGATCATATCACCTCGGATCAACTCCCTAATTTGGTAAGCCTTATGCGTCAATTAGTGCAAGAGGGTGGTCGTCACGTAGAATTTGAGGGCATTGAAATTGAATACACGGCAATTGCAGCTATTCGGGCAACAAAACAAGTGATCGTGAATCAAAACGGCAAGCAAATTAAAGCAATCCAAGGCGTGCGTTCTAAAGATAAACGGTTAATGACCCTTTATCCGGGCAGTGTGCCGAGTAAATTACCCAACCAAGAATTTTGGCAAAAACAACCGCACGTTGACGGAAAGATTGAGGAGAGATCTCCATTTGATTTTGATAGCTTTGAACCTCAACCGCTTGAAACTGGAGAAACGATCCCTCATTTGCGAATGGACGCCGTATTGCAATTCCTGTTAGGGGATCGGTTTGATTAATGTTAGAGATAGAGTGAAGGGGAGAGACGCAACGCTCGCCTCCATATCAATTAAATCAATGGGGTAATGTTAGGACGCCAGCGTGGCGTTCCTACTTTTCCGATGATTTATTTATTAAATATCGAATTAATTAAGCTGATTTTCAATATCTCGGGCAAGTTGATCCAACATTTCATAACGTTTGCGGTACATCGAACGTTTTTTACTGGCAATTTCTTCCAGTGGTTTGCGTTCAATTTCAAGTGGAAGTTGCCAATAAGGAGCTTGGTAAGTCCCTTGATTTTCCTGCCAAAATTCATCGTAATTAAAGAGAATTTTACTGCGTGCGGAAAGGCGATATTTTCCCTGTGATTTGTGTGGAATGCCGACCAAATCACATTGCCAAAATGTTGCCAATTCACGGAATACGTTCATTAACATAAACATCGGGCGAACACCGTGTAGATCTTTGGTGGCTTGCTTGACCAATTCTTGTGTATTGCCGTGGCGGGGGCCTTGCATTGAGGCAATTAATAATTTATTTGGCGATAAAAAAGTGAAGGAGGCATCATAAATGCGTTCATTGTTTTTATTGCGAATATTGATGGCAAAGTAGCCTTCAAAAGGATCGATAAAGTTCAAGCTTAAATTGAGTGAAAGATCATCGCTGAGTTGGCTTAATAAGATCGATTGTTCTTGCAACAAACGGGAACAGAACGTTTTTCCCCATTTTTGTTCGGCAATATTTAAATTTTGCGTAATCGCCTCAAAACGTTGTTCGGCTGAAAAACGTTTATCACAATAAGTGGTTAAAAGTGGGTTAAAACGATAATAATCTTGCGTAAAAAGCGGCTGCCAAAGTGGTATTTTATTTAAAAATTCAATGAGTTGGCGGCATTGTTTTTGATGAAGAAAGGTATAGGCGTAGTAGCGAATTCTTTCCCGCAGTTGTTTGGCAAGGGGACGATCCTTTGAATAAGGATACATTTGCACATAAGTCGGAAATGAAATTTGAGTTGGCGTTGTCATTGTGATATTGATAAGTCAAAGTTATCACCGAAACGGTGACGAAAATTAGAAACAGGGCGTATTTTATAATGGAAAAGCAAATTTTCAACCAATATGATGAATCAGAGGCGGAAACTTTTCAGCCAAAACAGGAATTTATTAACGTAGAAACCCTCCCCGATGAACCCTTAGAAGGGGAATTATTGGAAGAACAGTTTGAGCAGGCGATGAAACCGAAATCAAAGGGTTGGAAAACGGCACTGAAATTGACCGCACTTTTATTCGGCGTGGCAACGGTGGCACAGTCGATACAATGGATTTGGGATAGTTATCAGAATCACCAATGGATTTATTTTGCTTTTTCCCTTGTGAGCTTGGTTGTGGTGTGCTTCGGCGTGAAAGAAATCTTGGGTGAGTGGCGGCGTTTGATTCGCTTAAAAAAACGTGAACAATTGCAACAGCAAAGCCGTCTGTTTTGGCGACAAAGTGCGGTCAAAAATGCCGATGTTTTTGAATATCAAGAAAGTGAAAAAGGCAAAAAACTTTGTTTGGAAATAGCAAAAAGTTTACATTTAGATACTCAATCGCCCTCTATTGTGCAATGGCAGGCACAGTTGAATGAAGCCTATTCCGCACAAGAGGTCGCACAACTTTTTAGCCATCAGGTACTGAAACCTTTTGATGAAAAAGCAAAGAAATTAATTGGCAAAATGACAGCAGAATCCGCCGTGGTGGTGGCGATAAGCCCCCTTTCTTTAGTGGATATGTTTTTTGTGGCGTGGCGAAATATTCGCCTCATCAATCAAATTGCGACAATTTATGGCATTGAATTAGGTTATTTCACGCGTATTCATTTATTTCGGATGGTGCTGGTGAATATTGCTTTTGCCGGCGTGACGGAAGTGGTGCAGGATATTAGTATGGATTGGCTCTCACAAGATATTACGGCAAAATTTTCCGCACGGGTTGCACAAGGTATTGGCGTGGGATTGCTAACGGCAAGATTAGGCGTAAAAGCAATGGAGTTTTGTCGCCCCCTTGCATTTCAGGCTTCTGAAAAACCAAAACTGTCCCATATTCAAAAAGAACTTTTAACAACCCTTAAAGATGTAGTGCTTAATAAAAAAGTGAAAGAAAAAGCGCAGATTTAACGGAGATCTTTTTACTTTTCCCTCTTGCTCTTTAGGTAAGGACGCGATGCTCGTGTTTTTATCAAAAATCAAACAATTTCAATATCAAAAAACCAAACAATTTCAATGAATTAACTAAGGACGCCAGCGTGGCGTCCCTACGAATTCATCAAAATTTTCCCCACCACACAACGCTCAAATAACGTGATTGGTAGGGGCGCGACGTTTCGCGTTCTTATCAAAAAAACAAACAATTTGAAAGGCGTTAAATTACCATTTGTAACTTAAATTTGCGCTAAAACGGCGTCCTTCACCGTAGTAACAAGTGCTATAAAAACAGCTTGCCACATATTTTTCATCGGTGAGGTTGGAGACGTTTGCCTGCAATTCCCAGTTTGGGTTAATGCGATATTTCAACATTAAATCCGCTAAGGTTTTTGCCGGCGCTTTAATATTATCCGCCGTACCATTTGAGGAAGTGCCAATGTAACGAATCGCCGCACCGGCAATGAAATTATCAAAGAATTGATGGGTTAGCTGTGCGGAGGCGGTATGGCGGGGAATGAGTGCCGGACGAATTTCATCACCGGTTTCCCGAATATCTTTTACGTGATTAAAGGTGTAACCCAAGGTAATCGCGGTTTTTTCCGCCACGTTAAAATTAGCGGCAAATTCAACACCTTTACTTCTTAATTCTTTGGTTTGGAAAGCATTACCGGTAGCACTTGGGGTGAAGGCGTTATCTTGTTTTAAGTCAAAATAAGCAATGGAAAATGTGCCGTCAATAAAGCTCGGTAAATATTTGATACCGGCTTCGTATTGTCTGCCTTCTGTTGGTTTATATTGGGCGGTTTCCGGTACGAAAGATTCGGAATAACTAAAATAAGGTGCAAGCCCATTATCCGCCACATACATTAATCCACCGGAATAAGAGGTGTGATTGATTTTATAGCGATTTGCCCCTTCTTCACCTTTGGCGCGGTCATTACGTACACCACCGGAGAAATGCCAGTTACCGATTTTTATCTGATCTTGCAAATAGAAGCCTAATTGACGTTGGGTTACATCGTAATTGGGGCGGGCGAGGGTGTTATTCGGCACTTGAATAGCGTTGTAAACAGGCGCAAGGCTATTGAGGGTATAAAGCGGTGTGAAAGTCGCCGGCACGGAATATGGCATATAGTAGCTGTTATATGCCCCTTTTGCCGTCAAATGTTGATAATCCACCCCTAGGGTTAGGCTATTTTCGTAGTTATCCCGTGTCCAAGTTTTGGTGAGACGGTTATCAATGGAGTGGCTTCGGGTGATCACATCATTAAATACCGCCCCTTGTCCGATAGTCGGGAAAACCGTCACACCGTTTGAGAAAGCGGATTGTTGTTTCACATCCTGCATATTGAATTTGTAGTTTTGTGAGAATGTTAAGCTGTCATCAAATTTATGGGTAAATTCATAACCAAGAGAATATTGCTTACGATTTAAGCTGTCTGTTGTGGGATCGCCCAAATTGGTGCGGCGGTCAATTTTGCCTAAATCCGTATAAAGGGTTCCCTGCATTGGGAAGAAACCGGTAGTTGGCACGCCCACATCTTTTTGCACGCTTGCCAATAAGGTAAGGGAAGTGCGGTTGGAAATATCCCACGTTAAACTAGGTGCGAAATAATAGCTTTCTAACCAAGTACCACGTAATTCTCCTTGTTTTTTGTTGTAGTCCGCCACGAGACGATAACGCACATTTTCTGCCGCTTTGTCACTAATATCCGCACTGATACCACGTTCGTGTCGATTGCCCAATTTGAAATTGATTTCCCCTTTTGGTTCAGCCGTTGGGCGTTTGGTGATTAAGTTGATTAAACCGCCACTTTGTGCCGAACCATAGGTTAAGGAATCCGCGCCTTTCACCACTTCCACCGCTTCTACGCCGTACATATTCGGTGTCCAATGGCTGTAACCGGTGTTATAAACCGCCGAGCCGTCAATGGTTAAGCGGGCGTCCATTCCACGCATTTTCACCCAATCGTTGGTGTCGAGATCCGAACCATACACTTGGGATAGCGTACCGGGTTCATAACGCAGGCTTGCATCAAGTTGATCCAAGTTCCAGTTTTTTAGGGTTTCATCGTTGATCACCGCAATGGAACGTGGCGTCATATAATCCACTTTACCGGCTTTGGCGACCGAGCCGACAATGTTGATTTCTTCTAATTCCTCCACATTTTGTGATGTCGCATTTGGGGTTTGCGCATAGGCGGAATTGAGGGCAAAAATGATTGCACCGGTTAGCGTGCTATAAACAAAGGTTTTTTTCATATTGTGTTCCTTCAAGGTTGAGAGAATAAATGGTTACACTTTCCGCATCATTAATAACAAATAAGTGCCGCCCACCAAGGTTGCGACCAAGCCTGCGGGGATTTCGTAAGGAAAGAGTATTTGTCGTCCTATCCAATCGGCAATCAACATAATGGTGCTGCCGAGCAATGCAGAAAGTAATAATTGGGTGCGGGCTTTATGCACGCCTAAAAAATGGGTCAAATGTGGCACGAGCAAGCCGATAAAGCTGAGTGGGCCGATAATTAATGTCGCAAGTGCGGCCAAAACGGCACTAAAAATAATAATGATCCAACGTGTGCGCTGAATATTTAACCCTAAGGCTTGTGCCATTGGCGTTTGTAAACTCAGTAAATCCAACCATCGACTAAACAAAAGGCTGATTGCCAATAAGAAGATCGCAAGCAGAATGAAAGGGACAGAAAGTGTGGCATCAAGATTTTGTGTTGAGCCGGATGTCCAACTAATTAATTGATTGGCACGAGGATCACCGCTTGCAATGGCAATACGTTGTAAAGTGTCAAATAATGCGGAAAGGCTTATTCCCGTCAGTAATACTTTTTCCGGCAACATTCCATTCCGCCCATTAATGGTGGCAAGAACCATTAATGCCACTAAAGCACCGCCAATACCGGCAAGCCAAAACCATAGGGCGTGTTGTGCCGAGAAAACAAAAAGTAGCACGAGAATCCCCATTCCTGCACCGGATGACACCCCCAGTAATTCCGGACTCGCCATTGGGTTAAGGGTGAGACGTTGTAATAATACGCCTGCAATGGAAAGTAAAATTCCGGCACTGATTGCGATTAAAAGACGAGGGTAGCGTAGGGCGAGAATCTCCGAATGTAGGGGATGAGTGGGGAAAATCACTTCCCATTGTGCATTTAATGTGCCTTTGCCAAAACACAGTGCAATCACGAAACTTATCGCCAAGAGAGCAACAATCCACCAAGTAAAGAGCGGTCGATATTGACGATGTTTTTGTATGGAAGGAGAAATTAAACGCCCTGTTTGCGGCAATGCACGGAACATTAACCAAAGCAATAATGGTGTGCCAAGAAGGGCGGTAACCGCACCGGTCGGCAAATTGATCCGATAATAAAAATGAAGCAGTTGTAAGGTTAAATCCGTGAGGGCAAGTAATAATGCCCCCACTAAGAATGATGATATTAATTGCCAAGCAAAAGAACGAACACCTAATTGGCGAACGAGGGTTGGCGCAGCTAAACCGATAAAACCGATCATTCCCACCGCGCTGACGACAGAGGCGATCAAATAGGCACTTACCAATACGGCAATAAAACGAAGTTTCCCCACCGGCACGCCAAGGCTTTTGGCATTGTGATCATTTAAAGCAAGAATACTTAAAGGCCGGCGGAGCAAAAAAATAAAGGCAAAACCGACCGCACTTTGTAGCAATAAAATTTGGCTATCCCACCAGCTTTCCTGCACCAATGAACCAGCTCCCCATTGTGCCAAACCGCGTGATTCTTCGGGATAGAACAACATCATCATTGAGGTAAACGCACCAAAATAGAGGTTCACCACAAGCCCTGCGAGGATTAACAATAACGGCGATAGGGTTTTACGCATTGCAAGTGTCATTACCAGTAATAAACTGAGCAGCGCACCGACAAAGGCGATAAAGCCCGAGCCATATTCCAACAAATGGGGGGCGAAAATTGCCGTTAAGAAAAGGCTAAATTGCGCACCGCTATTAATGCCGAGCGTGCTGTCGGAAGCGAGGGGATTGCCCATTACTTGTTGTAACAGTAAACCGGCAAAAGCAAGGCTGCCGCCGGCAAGTAAAGCAATGGCGATACGGGGCAGGGTATAGCTTTGCAGCAACAATAAATCAAGATTATCCGAGTGCTGGAACAGTTGCCATATTGCCGTATTTTCAGGAAGTTGTTGCTGAATTACTAACCCGAAAAAGGCAATAAAGAGAGTGATTAAAACCAGCACAAATAATAAGGCACGATTTACCACGTTTCCCCTCCCTGTAATAATCCGTTGGCGAAAATTGTCACAAAACGTTGGGCGGAAGGGAGCGCGCCAAATGTCCACACCGCAGGTAAAATCAACGGTGATTTGGCGAGGGGTAAACGTTGCCACAGGGTGTTATGTTTGAGGGCAACAGCGATATTGTTTGGATAAGGTTTTATCACCACAAAACGGGTATTTTCGGGCAGTTTTGCCAGTTCGGTAAGATCAATATTTTGAAAGCCCCAAGCGTTCACTTCGTGCCGATAAGCATTGTTAAACCCCAGTTGGGTGATCACCGCACCGAGCAGGCTATTTTCGCCATAAATGCGTAAATGGCGGGTATCAATAAATTGCACCAGTGCAATCGGTTGATGGCGAAAAGGTTGTAATAAGGGGCGATAATGAGCAATGGTTTTTTCATATTGAGAAAGTAAATGTTGCACGGCTTCCGGCTTGTGAATAATGTTGCCGATGGCTTTTGTGGCGGCAACGATGTTTTGCCACGCATTTCCTGCTTGATAAAAATCCACGTTATAAACTTTGCCATAGGATGATAATTTATCGTTCAATGCCGAATAAAACGAACTATGAATAAAAGTGAGCGGTTGAGCCGAATGGGAAAGGCTTAAAATGCGTTCTAAATTGGGTTGCAGGCGAATTCCTAAATCAAGGGTATTGTTTGGTAGCCGAGGTTCGATCACCCAAGTTTGATAGCTTTTTACATCACCCACGGCAAGGGGCGGTTGCCCCAGTGCAATCAAGGTTTCCGCAACCGACCAATCCACTGTGGCATAGTTGATCTTCGGTTCATCGGCAAGGCTTTTTAGACTGCCGAAAAGTGCGGTCAAAATAAGAAGTGAATTTTTGATAAAGCGTAACATTTTAATAAAAACTCACAGGGCGATGGGTTTCGGGATGAGCAATCACATTTAAGGTAATGCCATAAATTTGTTGTAATGAAGGTGTATTCACAATTTCTTGTGCATTCCCCTGCGCCAAAAGTCTTCCGCTATGCAGGGCGATTAAATGATCACAAAAACGGGCGGCGAGGTTAATATCGTGGATCACGATAACGATCCCTAAATGTAATTCATGACTGAGTTGATGCAATAGTTGCATTACTTCCACTTGATGGGCAATATCCAATGCGGCGAGAGGTTCATCCAACAATAAAAATTGGCTTTGTTGTGCCAATAGCATTGCCAGCCAAATGCGTGAACGTTCACCGCCGGAGAGGGTATCCACCAATTGTTCGGCAAATTTTTCCGTGTGGGTAAGGCGCAAGGCATTTGCCACCGCTTCTCTGTCCGCTTGGTTTTCCCGCCCGAATAAACCCTTCCAAGGATAACGCCCCATTGCCACCAGTTCTTTTGCCGTCATATTGGTGGCTTGTGGCAAATGTTGTGGCAAATATGCTACCTGCTTGGCAAAATCACGCCCATTCCAGTGTTTGATTGGGCTGTTATCCAATAAAATTTCCCCTTGGGAAAGGGGGTGTTGGCGTGCCATTAGTTTGATGAGGGTCGATTTGCCCGAGCCGTTATGCCCGATCAAGCCATAAATTTTTCCCGCCTCAAAGCTGAGGGATAAGGGATGAAGTAATGTCCGTTGCGGAATAGAAAATGAAACCTGTTGAAGTTGAAACACAAATAATCCGTGAGAAACATTAAAATTGGATGGATTCTATATGAAAACTATTCTTATTTCAAACCTGAAGCAAGGATTACAGCAACGGACTAAATAAAAAGAACAATCGCTCAATAATCCGATAATAAAAAGGGCGGTTGAACCATTTTTCACGATCGAGCAATTCCGCATTGGCGATATAGCTTTCGTGCAAAATCGCCACTTCATTGGCAAAAGCATTATCTTCCACCGCTAAGGCAAGTTCAAAGTTTAGGAAAAAGCTACGCAAATCCATATTCATTGTGCCAACGAGGGCGAGTTTGTTATCAATTAACACACTTTTGGTATGCAAAAGTCCGGTTTTAAATTCATAAATTTTCACACCGGCGGCGAGTAAATCATCAAAGAATGTACGGCTTGCCCAACCCACCATTAGAGAATCGTTTTTCTTCGGTAAGATTAAGGAAACCTCCACGCCCCGTAATGCGGCAATTCGCAAGGCTTCGGCAATACTGTGGCTTGGTACAAAGTAAGGGGAGGTGATGACAATGCTTTCTTTGGCGGCATAAATTGCCAACGCCAATGTTTGCGGGGCGAGATCGTCAGGAAATTCAGGGCCGGTTGCAATCACTTGCACCGAGTGGGTATCGTTTTCATCGACCCGTATGGTTGGGCTGCTTGGCAACGAAAGTGGCAGTTCAACGCCGGTTTCAATTTCCCAATCCCACGCGTGCAGGCTATTTAACACGGCAGATGCCGCACCGTTCACCCGCACCATAATATCCACCCAATTTCCCACCTTGCTGTCTTGTTTAAAAAAGGCGGGATCGACCATATTCATACTACCGGTGTAGGAAATTTGGTTATCGATGACAATGATTTTTCGATGTTGCCGTAAATCAATCCGGCTGAAAAACATCCGAAATAAATTTACGTGCAAGGTTTCGACAATTTCAATGCCTTGTTTTCGTAAATCACGGCAGGTTTGGCTTTTCAAAAAAGGGTGACTACCCACGGAATCCAGCAAAATACGAATTTTTACTCCACGTTGTTTGGCTTCTAACAAGGCTTGAGCGACTTCTTCTATCATCCCCTTATCCGACCAAATATAAAACACCATATTGATCGAATATTGTGCCAGATGAATATCGGCAATGATTTGGCGAATAATGCTTTCCGGTGTGTCTAAAATATGCAATTCATTTCCCTTCAAACAAGGAATACCCAAACGGCGATAATTCAGATCAAAGAGCGGTCGATATCGCAGGTTTTTTTGTATGCTGACGAGATCTTTCTGTTGCGATAAATGGGTAAGCCAACCACTATATTTGGGGTGCAATTTTTTGAAGGCATTGGCACGTTTTGTCCCCAGTTTCACTTCACCAAAAATCAAGTAAGCCAACACGCCGATGACCGGAACGAGATAAATGAGCATAAGCCAAGAAAGGGTGGCAGAGGAGGATTGTTTTTTTACTAAAAGACGAAGGGTAACCGAGATAATCGTCAGCCACGCCAACACAGGAATGATATAAACCAGTATAATGTGTTCAAAACCCATAAAATTTTAACCGCACTTATGAAATTCGAGATTATTTATCAACACCGCGATTTTATCATCATTTATAAACCTTGTGGTATCAGCGTGCATAAAGATAATGCCAAGCTTGGTTTAACCACATTGCTGGCGAATCAACTTGGCGTGTCGCAAGTATGGCTTGTTCACCGCTTGGATAAAATCACCTCAGGCTTGCTGATCCTCGCTTTAAATGCTGAAAGTGCGGCTGAATTTTCAAGACTTTTTGCCGAACACAAAATCCACAAAACCTACCTTGCCTTGAGCAATCAAAAGCCGAAAAAGAAACAGGGACTAATCATTGGCGATATGCAAAAAGCCCGTAATGGGGCGTGGAAATTGTGCCAAAGCAAAGAAAATCCGGCAATTACCCGATTTGAAAGTGTCAGTTGTGAGCCGAATTTACGTTTATTTATTCTTAAACCGCAAACCGGCAAAACCCACCAATTACGTGTGGCAATGAAAAGCCTTGGCAGCCCAATTTTAGGCGATGGATTGTATGGCAAAAACACGACAGAAATTGACCGCACTTACTTACACGCCGCCAAACTGGCGTTTGAATTTAAAGGTGAAAAGATCGCGGTTTTCACTGATCCAAAAGAAGGGGAATGGTGGCAGAAAGCCGGCGTGCAAAGTGCTTTACGAAAAGGAATGGAAATTTAACTGAACGGATTTCAGAAAATAGCACGAGATCCTGTATAATGCCCCGCAATTTTTTCAAATTATCTTATAAATAGGAATTTCAATGAAATTTATCTCTTTTAATATTAATGGGTTACGCGCCCGTCCTCATCAACTTGAGGCTGTGATCGAAAAATATCAACCGGATGTGATTGGGTTACAGGAAATCAAAGTGGCAGATGAGGCATTTCCTTATGAAATCACCGAAAACCTAGGTTATCACGTATTTCATCACGGACAGAAAGGGCATTATGGTGTGGCGTTATTAACCAAGCAAGCACCAAAAGCCGTTCGCCGTGGTTTTCCAACAGATGACGAAGAAGCCCAAAAACGCATTATTATGGCGGATTTGGAAACAGAATTTGGTTTATTAACGGTGATTAACGGTTATTTTCCACAAGGTGAAAGCCGTAACCACGAAACCAAATTTCCGGCAAAAGAGAAATTTTATGCCGATCTTCAACGCTATTTGGAACAAGATCACGATAAAGCCAACCCCATTTTGATTATGGGCGATATGAATATTAGCCCAAGCGACTTGGATATTGGCATTGGTGAAGAAAATCGCAAACGTTGGTTGCGTACCGGCAAATGTTCTTTCTTGCCGGAAGAGCGCGAATGGTATCAACGTTTGTATGATTACGGTTTGGAAGACAGTTTCCGTAAATTAAACCCCACCGCAAATGATAAATTTTCGTGGTTTGATTACCGTTCTAAGGGGTTTGATGATAACCGAGGCTTACGCATTGATCATATTTTAGTGAATCACGAATTGGCGAAACGTTGTGTGGATGTCGGCATTGCTTTGGATATTCGGGCAATGGAAAAGCCATCGGATCACGCGCCGATTTGGGCTGAATTTAAATAGGATAAAAATATGGATATGGCAAATTGGCAGAATTATCGTTCCAACGTGAATGATATGCCTGCCGTGTTTACCGCAAATATTGAGGATGTCGATCAATTTCACGGCAAGAACTGCAACAAAATCGTGCAGTTCGCCATTCATTATGAAAGTGATGGCATTGGCTTACCCTCTGAGGAAGAATACGACAAGTTAATTAATCGGGTCTTCAAAATTTTGGCACAACTGACCGCCCTGCCGAATGTATTTTTTGCCGGCCATTTTATTTGTAACGGACAGGCAAAAATGCATTTTTATTGCGAACATCCCGAGATTGTGTTGGAAACCTTGTCGCAGATTAATTTTATAGAAGAAATTAGCGTGCAAGATGATCCCAATTGGGACATTTATTTTGACTTTCTTCTTGCTTCTCCCCTTGAAATTAAAATGAATGCCACAGAAGAATTGCTTGGTTTGTTGCAAAGTAAAGGGCGTAATTTAAGCGATACTTATTTGGTAGAACACAGTTTTCACTTCGATGAAGAACAAAAAATGTTTCCCTTTATGGATGAAGTGAGCCTTGGCAATTATTCCTTTACTACTTTGCAATATTCGGCACAACCAATTCGCTTTAACGAAGATGACGAGCCTTATTATTTGGTGAAACTTGAACAAGAAATTTCCCTTGATAACAGCGAAATTTTTGAACTGGTGGAAAAATTTGAAAAACTGGCAACCCAATTTATGGGGGAATACATCGGTTGGGAATGTGATAGTTTAATGGAAGAAAGTAAACAGCTGAATTGATGCATAAAGTAAGGACGCCACGTTTGGCATCCTGATTAAAAAAGAAATGTTGATATTGCGGATGCGAAATATTTACTCAACCCAAGTGACAATTTCATCCATTGTTTTACGGGATTTTTTCGCAATATCTCGTGCGCGATAGCCAAAAGTGGCGGCAACGGATACGCCGTATTCATTTGGATCAAACAAGCCTTCTTCTGCCAGTGTTTGATTCATTAATTCATAGTTAAATCCCTCAATCGGGCAAGAATCAATGCCTAATGCGGCGGCACCGGTTAGCATATTGGCGAGGGCGATATAGGTTTGTTTGCTACACCAGTCAAACAAAGTGCGGTCGCTTTCCAACAAATTCATTTCAACTTCTTGTAGTGATTTATATTTTGCTAACGCCTGCTGTTGCTGTTCTTCGTTTAAGCCTTTTCTCACCATTACATCCACAAAAAACGGACTGTCATAGCGGGCATTTTTCTTGGCAAGCAGAATCACCACGTGGCTGCAATTATCCAGTTGATTTGCCATTCCCCAGCTAAATGGTTTGATTTTTTCACGTAAGGCTTGGTTTTGAATCACCAATAATTTCCAAGGTTCTGATCCCACCGAACTGGGAGAAAGACGGGCACATTCTAAAATGGCGTTAAAGTCTTCTTCGTTGATTTTTTTGTTGGGATCGTAATAGCGGGTGGAGCTACGTTGACTAAGCAATTCAACCACTTCTTTTGCGCTGAGTTTTACCATTGTTTTTTCCTCTTTAAGTTAGAATTTGCGTTATTTTATCCTGTTTTTGTTGCCTGAGTAAGCGGGGAATATGTCATACGGATTTCACTTTTTTTAAGCAAAACAGACTGATCAGAATGAATACCGTGGCAACATAAAATACCGAATTGTAATGCCAAATTTCTGCAATGATGCCGGCAAGTGGGCCGCCGATAACCCAGCTGGCTTTGGCGGCATTGCTAAAAAGGGTGGTCGCCGATCCCATTTGGGTTGGCATTAAATCTTGGAAATAAACCATACCAAGGGTGGCGACAATGCCGATAAAAATTGCATTGAGTAATTGTAATGCGACTAATTGCCACGTTTGGGTGGCGAATAACATTGCGAGGTAAAAGACAAAACCGGCAAATAATGCGAAGGCAATCAGCTTTTTCTTGGTGAAATATTGGGTGAGATAACCGGCGATAAGCATTACCGGAATTTCTAAGCCTGCTGCCGTTCCCATTAATGTGCCGGCAAGTTCTTTGCTTAGGTGTAATTCGTGAATGACAAATAACGGCATATTGATTAAATACATACTGTTGCAAGTCCACAAAAGTAAATTGGCGATAAACAGATACATCACACTTTTTCTTGGTGGTGTGGCTAAAACATCGGATTTTTTGACCGCACTTTGGCGTGGAATTTTAGGTAACAATCGGCTGACACCGGCACAAAGCAAAAATGCCGATCCTGCCACTAAATACATATAATCAAAGCCCCAGTTTAGTGCGATAAAAAATGAGAGCGGCGGGCCGACAATCCACGCAAGGGAAATTTGCGTTCGCATAATGGTGCTGAACATCACCGCCTCTTTATTGGCACTTTCCGTATATTCCCGTGCTAAGGCGAAAGATTGGGGATTAGCTGCCGATCCTAATCCAAGCAGTGTTGTGCCGAGTAAAATCAAAACCGTGTAATGACGGTTATAGGCAAATAAAAGGCAGCCGACAACGGCAATTAAACAGCAATAAATCATTATTTTTCGGCGATCTTCTTGTCGGTCGGAATATTTTGCCAATATTTGGCTGAGAATAATGCCGATGGTGGCATTGACGGAGTAAAACAAGCCCACAAAAAACGGTGAAACCTGAATTTCCTGTGAAAGAAAGAGGCTTAAAGTCGGCGTTTGAAATGCGGAGGCGATGCCGGTGAGAAAGGCGATAAGAAGAAAGTTAAAGGCAACAAGATTTTGCGGATAAGGTTGTTTTTTTATCATCGTGATTTTAGTTTTGATTTATTGGGTTCTGCCAAATGGATAGAACCCAATTTTTAATTAAATGTACTGAATGGGTTTTGGAAAACCGATTTCAATATTTGATATGCCCTTTGTGATGACAACATTCTCCCTCTTTTCAATAAAGAAGCGTGAAGTCATCGCTTTTTCCCCGTGATTGAAGAAAATTTCCATAATAGAGCGATCAAAGAAAATTTCCACGCAATGGAGTTCTCTCACTTCGCAATAACGTTGTGCGCCAAATTTTTCCATTAATTCTGTTTGGACAGAGTGCGTTCTGTCTAAACAAACCAAGCCGTCTTTATAAGACAAACTTAGGGTTTCGCCTTTTTCGTTGGTAAAGAAATCCAGTTTGAACGGCTGATTTTGTGCATTAAATTTCAAATAAGCCCGATCTAAATCTTGAATCACCGTTTTTCCTTGCAAGGTTAGCGGAGAAAGTGCGGTCATATTTTCATAGATTTTTTTGATTGGGCGTTGATATAAACGGTTATTTTCAAGGCGAATTTCCCGTGGCATTGTTAATGCAGAATGCCATTTGAATTTGTCGGTCGGGTAGGTTAAATCCGGCAGACCAATCCAGCCAAACATTATCGTGCTTTGTTGATTATCTAAGCCTCCAAAAGTTTGTGGGGCGTAGAAGTCAAAGCCTTGATCGAGTTCGGCAATGGATTGGGTTTCCAAAATATTACCGTTTAATCTACCAAGCGCGTAAGTGGCGTGATAATTGTTTTGGAACTGATGGGCTTCACGATCTTTGCCTTGTGGCGACCAGACAAAAATATCTTTATCGCCTAATTTCAGTAAATCGGGACATTCCCACATAAACACGTTTTGATTGTTGAAATCAGGAATGGACAGTTCCCCCACTAAACGGGGCGTATCTTCCAAGTTATTCATTTCAAAAATAATGGCGGTGCCGGTGAGATTTTCACGTTGCGCGCCACACACAAAGCGGATTTTTCCATTTTGAGTGAAGTAAGGTTTGGGATCGCGCACGTGTTCCGTATAACCTTGTGGGGCATTTTCGATGAGCGGGCGTTTGCTAATGAGTTTGCCGTTTAAATCAAAAATCGCCAAATTTTGATAAGGCACACGTTGGTTATCGCTTGGTCGGCGGGTATTGCCGGTATAGAACATAGCCAATTTATCGCCTACTTTTAATGCTCCGCCGGAATAGCAACCGTGGGATTCAAATAATTCGCAGGGAATTAAATCATCGGCAGCTTGATAGGTTTGAAAATCACGGGTAATAAAATGTTTCCAGTGTTTCATTCCGTGTAAGGCATCAAAAGGAAACCACTGATAAAAAAGGTGATATTTTTCACCGTCAAAAATCAAGCCATTTGGATCATTTAATAATCCCGTTGGTGGTGCAAGGTGATAAACAGGGTAGAAGTTTTTATCACTTTCCACGCATTGGCGTACTGACTCAAGTTCGCCCGCTTCTGCAGCCAGAATACTTTTGTATTTGCCGTTATTGAAGATAATCATAGTGATCCTATTTTGGGTAAGTTTCGGTTAAACAAGGGTAGCGATGATTCATTTTTTCCGCCCATAATGTTAATGGCTCAATGGCGGAATGTTTTGTGGCGTGCGTCCAACTATCACGGAAAAGCAGAAAATCAATGGCACATACTGCATTTAGCGTGCCGATATTTAATTCATCACCAAAAAACTCAATGGATTTTTGCAGTTCGATAAGGCTTTTTGCCGTACGTTGGAAGATTTGTGCGTGGCGATCCTGCCACCATTCATTTTGAGGACGCGCACGTTTTTCCGGAATGACGGAAATCTCATTTTCTAAAATACCATCGGCTAAATAATGTAAACGCAAAATTTGCCAACGCTGTTCACCACTGCCATAAAGTGAAGGCTGTGCGCCTAAGTGATCAAGATATTCGGCAATTAATGAACTATTGTACAACCATTCACCGTTTTCAAGTTGTAGAGCGGGTAGGCGACCAAGGGGATTGTCTTGATTGTGGGGGGAATTTTTATCTAATCCGCTGGTGGCTTGCAGAAATTCAATTTTATTTTGCAGTTGATGATAGTGAACGACCGCAGTGACTTTTCGGGCGTAAGGGCTGGTGGTGGAATACCATAGTTTCATCGAAAACTCCTTAACATATTGGTGCAATGAGTGAAATGGTTATTTGATTTCGGGGTAAGAATGCCGGTGTCCTTAATATTAATTCATTTAAATTATCCGCTTTTTGGCAAGGACGCGAGCGTCGCGTCTCTACGATCACGTTATTGGGGTTTTGTGTGGTTATAACGAAATACAGCAAAATTTTTTATAACGTGAGATTAAAAATACCTAATCTCCCTCCCTTTTCTCCGTTTGTGGATTGAGGTGCCGAAGGCGAAAGGAGGGAAAAGTGCGGTTATTTTTCGCCAAATTTTTTGCAACTATGTTGCAATCCTACCCTCAGGACTACGCCCGGCACCCTCCGTAAACGGAGGGTGCGAAGGTAACTTGCGTGAGATGTTTAAAAATACCCAATTTTCTTTCCCTCTCTCTGTTTACGGATGGAGGTGCCGTAGGCGGAGGCGGGGAAAGTGTGGTTATTTTTCACAAAATTTTTTCACTTTTTGTAATGCAAATGTCAATTAGCTAAAAATTCTGCCAACTGAGCTTTGTTCGGGAGTGCGGACATTGCGCCTTTTGCGGTGGTCGCTAATGCACCACAGGCATTGGCTTGGCGGATAATTTGTACCAACACTTCATTCATTTTCCAATCTGGATGTTGAGAAAGTCCAGCCAATAAGCCGCCTACAAAGGCATCACCTGCACCCGTGGTATCCACCGGTTTTAAGGCTTTACCGGCAACTACCTCTTTTTTACCGGAAAGATGATACAACGCCCCGTCTTTGCCTAGGGTGACAATAATCAATTTTTCAGGATAAAGTGCGGTGATTTTATCGAAAGCTTTTTCAAGGCTATCGGTATTGGTTAAGAGTGTGAGTTCTTCTTCTGAGAATTTCAATACATCGGCAAGGGTAACGGCTTCCATTACCACGCTTTTCATTTTTTCCAAACTTGCCCAAAGGGATTCGCGTAGGTTTGGATCGAATGAGAAAAATCCGCCGGCGGCTTTAATACGGCGAATGGCTTCAAAAGTGGCTTCTCGTGATGGATTATTGATGAGGGCGATAGAGCAACAATGTAACCATTCACCGGCTTGGAATGGGGGTAAATCAGTGGTTTGTAAGAACTGATCCGCACTCGGATTCACCATAAAGGTGAAGCTACGTTCGCCATTATCTAAGCCAACCACGACAGTTGAAGTGCGATGTTGCGGATCTAAAATCATATGTTTGGTATCCACGTTTTCAGCGTTCAAGGTTTCTTGCATAAATTGACCGAGAGGATCATTTCCCACGCGACCAATAAAGGCACTTTGACTGCCTAAACGTGCTACACCCACCGCCACATTGGCAGGCGCACCGCCGGCACAACGTAAATAATGATTTTCACCGTCCGGAATCAAATCCACCACGGCATCACCGGTTACCCAAATTTTTTGACTCATTGTTTTTCCTTTTTAAATCTCTTGAGATCGCTCTGAAAAATGACCGCTCTTTGGAGAAAGTGCGGTCATTTTTATTTATGTTTTTTATTCCACCGTCACGCGGGCAAATTTACGTTTACCCACTTGGTAAATATTTGTGCCTTCTGGTGCGTTGGCTCGCACATCATCTACTTTTTCACCATTAATTTTCACGCCACCTTGTTGTGCGGCACGAATGGCTTCGGAAGTGGAAGATACTAAACCGGCTTCTTTTAACAAGGTTGCCAAACCGATTTCACCGGCAAAGGTAAATTCCGGCATTTCATCCGGCATTGCGCCTTTTTGGAAACGATTGATAAATGCTTGTTCTGCTGCATTGGCTGCCGCTTCATCGTGGAAACGGGCGATTAATTCTTTCGCGAGCAGAATTTTTACATCACGTGGATTTTTGCCGTTTTCAACCTCTGCTTTTAACTGCGCAATTTCGCTTAACGGACGGAAAGAAAGCAGATTGTACCAATCCCACATTAAGTCATCGGAAATAGACATTACTTTACCAAACATTTCGTTTGGTGCTTCGGTTACACCAATATAATTGCCAAGGGATTTGGACATTTTTTTCTCGCCGTCTAAGCCGACTAAAAGCGGAAGGGTGATGGCGACTTGTGGTTTTTTGCCGGCAGATTTTTGCAATTCACGTCCAACTAATAAATTGAATTTTTGGTCTGTGCCGCCTAATTCCACATCGGCATCTAAAGCAACGGAATCGTGACCTTGCAATAGCGGATAAATAAATTCGTGAATGGCGATAGGTTGATTATTGGAAAAACGTTTTTTGAAATCATCACGTTCTAACATTCGTGCAACCGTATAATTGCTTGCCAAACGAATCATTCCTTCCGTGCCTAATTTACCCAACCATTCGGAATTGAAGACAATTTTGGTTTTTTGCGGATCAAGAATTTTGAAAATTTGTTCTTTGTAGGTTTCTGCATTGCGTAGCACATCTTCACGACTAAGCGGAGGACGTGTTGTATTTTTACCGGAAGGATCGCCCACCATACCGGTGAAATCGCCGATTAAGAAATAAACATCGTGACCAAGTTGTTGGAATTGGCGTAATTTATTTAACACCACCGTATGCCCTAAGTGAATATCCGGCGCAGTGGGATCGGCACCTAATTTTACTTTTAACGGGCGATTTTCTTTCAGTTTTTCGATTAAATCGGCTTCTGAAAGAATCTCATCAGTACCGCGTTTAAGTTCCGCGAGAACGGTATTAATATCAGTCATCTTTATTTCCTGCTGTGTTTTTTTGAAAGGCATTATTATAGGGATTCTGAATGATTTGTGAATAAAAAAAACGCCTATTTGTGGGGAAATAGGCGGGAATGTTGGAGTGATTATCTTGTGCATACTTTAAATGAAGAAGCACTGTTGTTATTGGAATGCTTAGATGATAATAATTCGCAATAATAAAGTCAATAATTAGATGAAAATAATTCTCAAAAACTATTTAATATAATCCACCGCATTTGTCAAAAAAAGTGCGGTTGGAACACCCTCTGAAATATCAAATTTTCCGGCGTAGGCATAGGCTTCTACACCTTGTTTCATTGCGTCTTTCAAGAGTCGATCATATTCAGGGTCAATGTATTCGGCGATTTTGAAACGATTAAAACCATTATGCAATCCAGCAAAAAGTACCACTGCGCGGTGTCCTTGCTTTTTCATCGCCAATAATTCACGTACGTGTTTTTGCCCGCGTGTGGTGACGGCATCGGGGAACATACCTAATTCGTCTTTTACCAAGGTAATTGATTTCACTTCCACATAACAATCAGGTAAATCTTTTCCTTTCAGTAAGAAATCAATACGGCTATTTTCTTCCCCGTATTTCACTTCAGGATAAATTTCATCATACATAGCTAACTCTTTGATTTGCTTATTCTGCAATGCTTCAAAGACAAGTTGGTTAGAACGGTGTGTATTAATGCAACAAAGTTGTCCGTTGGCTAGTTGGGTGAGTTCCCAAGAATGCGGATATTTGCGGGTTTGGTTGTTGGAATGGGAATACCACACGATATCGCCTTTTTCTCCACAGCCTGTCATTGCCCCTGTATTGGCGCAGTGAATTGTCATTACCTCGCCGTTTGGTAATTCAATATCGGCAAGAAAGCGTTTATAGCGGCGAATTAATTTTGCAGATTGTAGCATAGGGAGTAGCATAAAATTCCTTATAAAAAGTGCGGTGAGTTTTTCACCCGTTTTCGTAAGAGGAGCGCTGAATTGACATATTACCTCTCATTTTTTTACGATAGCTCATCGGTGATGAGCCGGTGTATTTTTGGAAATTTTCATAAAATCGACTAAGCGAATTAAAACCTGCCGTGAGTGAAATATCCAGCATTGTTTTATCGGTATCACTTAATAAGGCTTTTGCATGGTTAATGCGCATCATCGTGATGTATTGCTTAATGGTTAATTGCATTATGTTTTGAAAAAGCCCCATTGCATAATTCGTATTTAAACCGACCGCATTAGCCACTTGTGAAACCGTCAAGGCTTGATTGAAATGGCTGCCGATGTAGTTGAGCATTTCAATAACATAATGTTGCGTATGACGCGAAGATTTTCCGCCTAAATTGGGTTCGTAGTGAGCTTTTGCGAGTACTTCCCAACCATCAAGCTCTAATCGTTTTAGCAATAATTGTACTTCGTTGTAAACCAACTGATTGCGATTGTTATCATTTTTTTCCAGTTCGTTTTCCCAACGGGTAATTTCAAAATCTCCAGCAAGGGCGGTATTTTGAGATTGAATTACCACGCCGTGTGTAATGTGGGTAACAAGATTATTCGATAGTTTCCAAGAAAGAAATTGGTGAATAGGAATATCAATTACTGCCATTTTTGTACAATTTTGTCGATTGACTAAACTGTGTGGGATAGAAGCCCAAAAAGCGGCAATATGATTTTCTTTAATGGTAAGTAGCGAACCATTATAGAAATATTCCACATCGCCGTTAAAGGGAATATTAATCTCAATATGTCCGTGCCAGTGGTGAGCGGGCATATTTACCGGTGGTTGCCAAAGTTTTACTCGGAGTGATTGTTTTTCTAAAGGTAAAGAAAGCGGGCTGGTTGTTTTGCTACCAAGGGAATCTTCCGAATCAAAATCCCCTAAAGCCAGATCTTCAGGTTTCATATATTATCGATTAAGCATTATCAATCAAAGTGCGCTGGAATTATAGCGAATTTTTTAATTTATTCCTATTTTCTTAGCAGTTTTTCCTGAAATCTCATTTTTTAATATCAAGATCTCATAAAATGAGTTTTCAGGAATTTTGTATGAGAAAACGATATAGGAAAATTATTCTGCTTTTGCCATGATGATGTTAAAGGAGAGTAATTAAGGAGTTCATTATGAGTTTATCAATGAAAACCAAGATCAGTTTTGGCTTGGGCGCTTATGGCAAAGATTTTGCTATTGGCATTGTATATATGTATCTGATGTATTATTACACTGATGTATTGGGCGTATCCGGTGCAATTGTAGGGACGATCTTTATGGTTGCACGTGTATGGGATGCGTTAAATGATCCTATTATGGGGTGGATTGTAAATAATACGCGATCACGTTGGGGAAAATTTAAACCTTGGATTCTAATTGGTACGATTCTTAATTCCGTTTCGCTTTTCTCACTTTTTTGTGCCGATTATTTTTCCGGTACTGCACTCATCGTTTATATTGCGATAACTTATATTCTATGGGGAATGACTTATACCCTAATGGATATTCCGTTTTGGTCGCTTACACCGACTTTAACGCTTGATCAAAGGGAACGCGAAGAACTTGTGCCTTATCCTCGTTTTTTTGCAAGCCTTGCCGGATTTGTTACTGCTGGTGCATGTATGCCGTTTGTGGACTCGGTTGGGGGCGATGATAAAGGCTTTGGATTCAGAATGTTCACTTTGGTGATCATCACTTTTTTTGTTGTTTCGACCATCATTACGCTTGTAAATGTTAAAGAAAAATACTCTTCCGATGCGATTGAAACGGGCGAAGTACTGAAAAAAGTACCGCTTAAAACGTTGGTATCACTTATTCCGCGTAATGATCAGCTTTCAAGCCTGCTTATTATGGCACTTTGTTACAACATTGCTGGCAACATTATTTCAGGTTTTGCTATTTATTATTTTACTTATGTAGTCGGTGATAAAGAAATGTTCCCTTACTACATGTCTTATGCCGGTATTGCGAATCTTGCGATTATCATCTTGTTTGCCCGCCTAGCAAAAATCTTTTCCCGCCGTACTTTATGGATCAGTATTTCGGTAAGTTCCATCATGAGTTGTTCGATTTTGGCTTATACCGGTCTTGCGGATCATCACAGTATTTTCTTGATTATTCTTGCCGGTATCTTTATGCAAATTGGCAGTGCGTTGTTTTGGACTTTACAGGTGATTATGGTGGCGGATACTGTGGATTATGGTGAATATAAACTGGGTATTCGTTCCGAGAGTATTGCGTATGCGGTACAAACCATGGTGGTGAAAGCCGGTTCTGCGGTGTCTGCTTTCTTAATCGGCATATTATTAACTGCGATTGATTATGTACCAAACGCACCACAAAGCGAAACCACCTTGTTCTGGATGAAAGTAATTATGATCGGCTTGCCAATTTTCTTCTATGCCATCAAATTATTTGTGTACTTCCGTTATTACAAATTACATGGTGATTTACTTGCCAAAGTAAACATCACCTTACTAGACAAATATCGTAAAGTTGAAAATTAACATCAAGAGGATTGATTATGACTTCACAATTAGTTCGTTTACAAAGCAAAGATACCGATTTGATTTTACGCACAGAACCTGCGGAGATCCTTTATTTTGGCAAATGTTTAGCATTCGATGAAATTACCGAAACCGATGTTATAAGCATTGAACGAGGTGTGGCAAATGGGAGTTTGGATATTGATATTCCGATTACTTTAGCGGCTGAAAATGGGCGAGGTTATTTTGGTGTTGCTGGTGTGGAAGGGCATCGTGACGGCTATGATTGGGCGCCGGTATTTGTGACGAAAAACATTATCAAAACTGACCGCACTTTAGTGTTAGAAATGGAAGACTCCATTGCAAAATTAGGATTTAAAGCAGAAATTGAAACTGATGAAAATGGCGTGTTTAAATTTCGTAACACCTTAACGAATTTAGGCGAGGGCGAATTTACCGTTAATCGTTTAGCGGTTACCTTACCCGTGCCGGAATATGCCGATGAAGTATTGAGTTTCTATGGTCGCTGGTGTCGTGAACTTCATGAAAATCGCCTATCACTTAAACATGGCGCATTTACACAAGAAAATCGTCATGGACGGACTTCTCACGAATATGCGCCTAACCTGATTATCGGTACACCACATTTTAGCCAACAGCAAGGCAAAGTGTGGGGGTTCCATCTTGCTTGGTCAGGAAATCATCGTATTCGTGCCGATGTGTTGATTGATGGTCGCCGTTTTGCTCAATTGGAAAATCTTTATTTCCCGGGGGAGATTCAATTGAAACAAGGGGAAAGTCATAGTACTCCGTGGGTGTATTCGGTGTATTCGGACGAAGGATTGAATGGTATGTCACGTCAATTTCATCATCATGTGCGTGAACATATTCTTCATTTTGTACATAAAGACCGTCCGGTACATTTAAATATTTGGGAAGGTGTAACATTTCATCATCAACCGGCTCATATTATTGCTATGGCAAAAAAAGCGGCAGAGATGGGAGTGGAACGTTTTATTATTGATGATGGTTGGTTTATTGGCCGTAATGATGATTTTTGTGGGTTAGGTGATTGGTATTTGGATGAAGAAAAATACCCAAATGGTTTAGATGAAGTGATCAGTACGGTAAAAAAACTTGGTATGCAATTTGGCATTTGGGTGGAATTAGAGATGGTGAATAAACCGACCAAACTGTATCAAGCCCATCCGGATTGGCTATTACAACTAGAGGGATATGATCAGCCTGAAGAGCGTCATCAGTATGTGCTGGATCTCACCAAGCCGGCGGTATTTAATTATTTGCTTGAACGTATGGACTGGTTGCTTGGTCATCATGATATTGACTACATTAAATGGGATCATAATCGTCGCCTTGTCCAACCGGGAAGTAGCGGACGTGCCGCCCTAACGGAACAAACAAAAGCAGCTTATCGTTTATTTGATGAGTTGCAAAAACGCTATCCGAATGTGGAAATCGAAAGTTGTTCCTCAGGAGGGGGACGCGTGGATTATGAAATACTTAAACGTTCACAGCGTTTTTGGCCATCGGATAATATTGATGTTTTCACCCGTCAACAAATCCACCGCGGTATGAGTTATTTTTATCCACCGGAAGTCATCGGGGCGCATATCGGCAGTTCACCTTGCCAAACTACACAGCGCCGTTTTTCTATTGATTATCGTGGTTTAACGGCTTTATTTGGTCACATGGGAGTAGAGCTTGATCCTGTTAGGGAAAGCGAGGAAGAACGCGTAGGCTTTGCGAAATATATTGCATTGCACAAACAACTTCGTCCATTATTGCATAGTGGTGATGTTTTCCGTCTTGATTATCACGAACCAAACACTATTTTGCATGGTGTTGTGGCAAAAGATAAGTCACAAGCGGTTGTGTTGATTAGCCAATCCGATATGCCGGATTACAAGCAGATGGGCAAGCTTCGAGTGCCATACTTGAATACTAATGCTTATTATCAAGTGAATGTCGTTGCCATTCCCGAGTATATTCGAGAAGGTAAAGCCGGACATTTAATGAAAATTTTTCCACAATGGCTTCGAGATTGCTTTGATGAAAAATTGGTTACGATTCGTGGTGAATGGCTTGCTAAGGCTGGATTAACTATTCCCGTATTAGATCCTCAAAATGCGATGTTACTGACATTTAATAAATTATAGCGAACTCAAAGTGCGGTTAAATTTAACCGTGCTTTATTGCTTTAAGCGTATTGGTTTTAAAGAGATTTGACGATGAGATGATTGACGAGATTTAGTCAAACACTTAAATTTATATGGCTAAATATCTTGTACGCTCTTTTTTAATCGTAATAGTAGGTAAAATATGAAAATAACGTTATTTAAAAAACTTACTCCCGAGCTTTATTTAGTTCAACACAATGAAATTCCCGTTTTGCATTTAGAGCACGATATTGGTTCGGCAAAAATTGCCCTGCAAGGTGCGCAATTATTAAGTTGGACGCCAAAAGGTGTTGAACGGGATGTGTTATGGTTGAGTGAAATTGAGCCTTTTCAAACGGGGTCGGCGATTCGTGGTGGAATTCCCCTTTGTTATCCTTGGTTTGGAAGTGCTAAACAGCCTGCACACGGTACGGCTCGGATTCGTTTATGGAATTTAAGTCGGTATGCGATTTCGGCAGAAAAAGTGCGGTTGGAATTTGAATTATTTTCCGATTTAAACATTATTGAAGCGAAAGTTGAGATGGCGTTTTCCGATAAATGCCAAGTCACTTTCACGCATTATGGCGAGCAGCCGGCACAGGTGGCATTGCATAGTTATTTTAATGTCGGCGATATTACGCAGGTGGAAGTGGCAAATTTACCGGAAACTTGTTTTAACAGCTTGACCCAAACACAGGAAAATGTGCCGTCTCCACGCCGTATTGGTGAAAATGTAGATTGTATTTATTCGGTGGATAACACACAAAATCAAATTATTGATGAGGCATTTCAACGTACTATTGAATTACAACATCATAATGCCAGCCAAATTGTACTGTGGAATCCTTGGCATAAAGCCACAAGTGCAATGAGCGAGAAGGCATATTTGAATATGGTGTGTGTGGAAACCGCACGTATTCATCAATTATTGACGTTTGGTGAAAGTATCAGCGTAGAAATTGGTGTAAACGGTTAAATTTTGTTGCATAAAATTGGTGGATACTATAAAATCCCGCTGTTTTTGCTCGTTGCTATGGGCAATAAAATTTGCAATCTTTTGCCTTGTGGGTAAAAGGTTTTTACTGAAATCAATAGAAGGAATACGATTATTAAAACCGTAAAAAAAGCACCGGCAGTAAATCGCCCGAATCGCATTAATGATGAAATTCGTGTCAAAGAAGTTCGTTTAATTGACCAAGATGGTGAACAGGCAGGCATTGTTTCTATTCAACAGGCGCTAGATATGGCGGAGCAAGCAGAGCTTGATCTTGTTGAAATTAGCCCAAATGCCGAACCGCCGGTTTGTCGCATTATGAACTACGGTAAATTCCTTTACGAAAAAAGTAAAACCGCCAAAGAGCAGAAGAAAAAACAAAAAGTCGTACAAGTGAAGGAAATAAAATTCCGTCCGGGTACAGACGAAGGTGACTATCAAGTTAAATTACGTAGCCTTATCCGTTTCTTGGAAGATGGCGATAAAGCTAAAATCACTGTGCGTTTCCGTGGGCGTGAAATGGCGCACCAAAATATCGGTTTAGATGTCTTGGAACGTGTGAAAAATGATTTAGCCGAGATTTCGGTTGTGGAATCTGCACCGGGTAAATTGGAAGGTCGTCAAGCCGTTATGGTGTTAGCACCGAAGAAAAAATAAGAATTTTTATCGATGTTTCGGCATCGATAAAATCTTTTCATTCTGATGTATTAAGATGAAAAGACAACTGCAGGTTAGGCAAACTACGCAGCCTAACTGCTTTTGAAAGGGCAATTTAATTTGCCTATTGGTGGAAATAATCAGTGCCTCCAAGTAACGTTTAAGTTCGCCTGATTATCTTGTTTTAAACGAAAAATGCGGAGTTATTTTAACAATGCCTAAAATCAAAACAGTACGCGGCGCAGCTAAGCGCTTCAAAAAAACTGCTTCAGGTGGTTTCAAGCGTAAACAATCTCACTTACGTCATATTTTGACTAAAAAAACAACTAAACGTAAACGTCATTTACGTCATAAATCAATGGTTGCGAAAGCAGACCAAGTTTTAGTAGTAGCTTGCTTACCATACGCATAAGCCGTTATTTAAGCAAAACGTACGATTAGTTCATTTAGTAAAATATTACATAGGAGATTAAATAATGGCTCGTGTAAAACGTGGTGTTATTGCAAGAGCACGCCATAAGAAAGTTCTTAAGGCTGCTAAAGGTTATTATGGTGCGCGTTCACGCGTGTATCGCGTTGCTTTCCAAGCGGTAATTAAAGCCGGTCAATATGCATATCGTGACCGCCGTCAACGTAAACGTCAATTCCGTCAATTATGGATTGCACGTATCAACGCAGCGGCTCGTCAAAACGGTTTATCTTACAGCAAATTCATCAACGGTTTGAAAAAAGCGTCTGTTGAAATCGATCGTAAGATCCTTGCCGATATCGCCGTATTCGACAAAGTGGCTTTTGCTGCATTGGTTGAAAAAGCAAAATCTGCACTTTAATTTTTAAAGTTTAGAGAATGAGGACGCTGAAAGGCGTCCTTTTTTCTTATCGTTATCTTTCTTTCGCATTTCTGAATCGCATAAAAGTGCGGTTGTTTTTAGTTGAATTTTTTACGAGGTTATTGTGGCATTAATTAGCTTAACAAATGGTTACCTTTCTTTTAGTGATGCACCGTTATTGGATCATACCGAGTTACATATCGAACCTAATGAACGGGTTTGTTTGGTTGGGCGAAATGGTGCGGGTAAATCAACATTACTGAAAATTATTGCCGGTGATGTCGTCTTGGATGATGGCAAAATTCAGTATGAAAAAGATTTAGTGGTTTCCCGTTTGGAACAAGATCCGCCCCGTAATGCTGAAGGCAATGTGTTTGATTATGTGGCGGAAGGCGTGGGGCATTTAACGGATCTCTTAAAAGAATATCACCATATTTCCCTTCAACTGGAAGAAAATTATAGCGACCAAATTTTAAATCGGCTTGAGCAGGTTCAAAACAAATTGGAATATGCAGATGGTTGGCGATTTGAAAATAAGATAAATGAAGTGTTACTCAAATTAGGATTAAATCCAAATACAAAATTGACCGCACTTTCCGGTGGTTGGTTGCGTAAAGCGGCATTGGCACGGGCTTTGGTGTGTGATCCTGATGTTTTATTGTTGGATGAACCGACTAACCATTTGGATGTAGAAGCCATTGAATGGCTGGAAAATTTCTTATTAGAATTTAACGGCAGTATTGTTTTTATTTCTCACGACCGTTCGTTTATTCGCAAAATGGCAACCCGCATTGTGGATTTGGATCGCGGGCAATTGGTTTCTTATCCGGGCAACTATGATTTGTATCTCACCACAAAAGAAGAAAATTTACGGGTAGAAGCCCTTCAAAATGAATTATTTGACAAAAAATTGGCGCAAGAAGAAGTTTGGATTCGTCAAGGCATTAAAGCCCGCCGAACCCGTAACGAAGGGCGGGTGAGAGCATTGAAAGCAATGCGGGAAGAACGCCGACAACGCCGAGAAGTAATTGGGGCGGCGAAATTACAGCTCGATACCTCAAGCCGTTCCGGTAAAATCGTATTTGAAATGGAAAACGTAAGCTACGAAGTTGCCGGCAAACAATTATTGAAGGATTTTAGTACCACTATTTTACGTGGCGATAAAATTGCCTTAGTCGGCGCAAACGGCTGTGGTAAAACAACCTTTATCAAGCTATTGCTTGGCGAAATTCAACCGACAAGCGGTAAAATTCGTTGTGGGACAAAGTTAGACATTGCTTATTTTGATCAATATCGTGCCGATCTGGATCCTGAGAAAACCGTAATGGATAATGTTGCAGACGGTAAACAAGATATTGAAGTGAATGGGGTGAAACGCCACGTATTAGGTTATTTGCAAGATTTTTTATTTCCGCCAAAGCGTGCGATGACACCGGTGAAAGCCTTATCCGGTGGTGAGCGTAATCGTTTATTGTTGGCAAAATTATTGTTGAAACCAAATAATTTACTGATTCTAGATGAACCGACCAATGATTTGGATGTGGAAACCTTGGAATTATTAGAGGAAATTCTGACAGATTATCAAGGCACATTGTTAATTGTGAGCCACGATCGTCAATTTATCGATAACACGGCAACGGAATGTTATATGTTTGAGGGAAATGGCGTGTTGAATAAATATGTGGGCGGCTTCTTTGATGCAAAACAACAGCAGGCAAATTATTTTGCCTTAAAAGCCGAACAAAAAGAGCAGGCTCAGAATAAAAAAACAGAAGCGAAACCACAAGAAAACATTGTTAAAAATGACCGCACTTCTAAACCCAAAGCGGTAAAACTTTCTTATAAAGAGCAACGTGAATTGGAGCAACTTCCACAATTATTGGAAGAATTAGAAGAAAAATTGACCGCACTTCAAGCGGAGGTTGCTGAACCGTCTTTCTTTCAACAGCCTCACGAGATCACTGATGTGAAATTAAAATCCCTTGCCGATATAGAAGCCGAACTTGAAACTGCTTTTTTACGTTGGGAGGAATTGGAGGAAAAGAAAAATCAGGCAGAAGCGAAGTAAAGTGAGTTTAAAAAAGAAAACCGAGCAAAAGCTCGGTTTTTTTGTCAGTTAAAATAAATTACTGAGGAAAATCACCAAAATAATGATCGGTACAACAAATTTTACATAGTTAAACCAAACTTTTGTAAATGTAGAATCAGGTGTTGGTGAAAGTTCTTTTTTAGCTTCGTCTTTTAGCACAAAACCGACAAAAACGGCACAGCCAAGTGCGGTGAGCATAAAGAGAATATTACCGCTGACAAAATCAAAGGTATCAAAAATACTTTTACCAAAGAAGGTGACGTTTTTCCAAAGGCTATCACCTAAAATAGAAGGTAGGTTACCAAGTAAGAAAATTCCGCCTAAAGTGAGGGCAATGGCTTTGCCACGGCGCATTCTCAGTTTTTCCTGTAATGCGGTGATAATCACTTCATAAATGGTTAGAGAGGTGGTAAGAGCCGCGATAAGCAATAAGCCGAAGAAAATAATCGCAAAGAATTTGCCTGCCCATAGGTGTGAGAACACAATCGGTAAACTTTGGAATACTAAGGTTGGCCCTGCGTTCGGCTCAATTCCAAAAGTGAAGAGGGAGGGGAAAATCATAAAACCGCACAATACGGCAATGATGGTGTTGGTAAAACCCGTGATGATTGCGGTATGAATCAGATTTTCTTCTTTGTTTAAGTAGCTGGATAAGGTGATAAGCACGCCAAAGCCGAGACTGAGGGCGAAGAACACTTGTCCTAACACAAAAATAAAGAGTTTAGGGGTAATTTTGCTGAAATCCGGTTTTAAATAGAAGGTGATCCCTTCCATTGCCCCCGGTAGGGTAACATTGCGGATCACCATCCCAATCAGGAAGATAAAAAGCAAAGGCATTAGATATTTTACCGAACGTTCGATACCGCCAATAATGCCCTTTGCCAAAATAATGTAATTTACGATCACGAATAAGAGGGTATAAGCCGCAATTTCCCAAGGGTTGTTACCAATGTGGAGATCGTAGAAATTTTTGGCAACTTCTTTGGTAATCGGCGTGGCAATATCCAATGTGCCATTTATCAGGCTGACAATGTAAGAAATCACCCAGCCGCCCAGCACCATATAATATGCCATAATACCGAATGCGCCGAGTAAGCCCATATAGCCAAGGATTTTCCAATACTTAGAAATACCCTTATCGTGCAATTTGTCCCCGAAAGCATCAATAGAATTTACCCGTAAACGGCGACCAATCACGTTTTCCACTAAGATCATCGGAATGCCGATCACAATCATTGCAATACAAAACAGCATTACATAAGCACCGCCGCCATTTTCACCCACAAGATAAGGGAATCGCCAGGTTGCACCAAAGCCCACGGTGGCACCGGCAACGGTCATTACATAAGTTAGTCGGCTCGACCAAGTTTGACGTTGTTGTTTTTTTGTTGTCATTTTTTGTCCTATTTAAATCAAAAGTGCGGTCAGAAAATAAAGGATTTTGAACGCAAAAAGTTAATAATCGGTTTTATCTTTATATTCACAGAGATCTTCAATAATGCACGAACCGCAGCGTGGTTTGCGCGCCACACAAGTGTAGCGACCGTGCAAAATTAACCAATGATGCACATCCACTTTGAATTCATCAGGCACGACTTTAAGCAGTTTTTCTTCCACTTTAACCACGTCTTTACCCGGTGCAAAATGAGTGCGGTTGCAGACGCGGAAAATATGGGTGTCCACTGCAATGGTGGGATGACCAAATGCGGTATTTAATACCACGTTTGCGGTTTTTCTGCCCACACCGGCTAAGGCTTCTAAAGCGGCGCGATCTTCCGGTACTTCTCCGTTGTGTTTTTCAATTAAATCACGGCAGGTTTTGATGATATTTTCCGCTTTGCTATTAAACAGCCCGATGGTTTTGATATAGCTTTTTAACCCCTCTAAACCTAAATCTAAAATAGCTTGCGGTGTATTGGCGACAGGAAACAGTTTTTCTGTGGCTTTATTCACCCCTTTATCGGTGGCTTGTGCCGATAAAATGACTGCGATCAATAATTCAAAGGGCGAATTATACTGTAATTCGGTGGTTGGGTGGGGATTTTGATCCCGTAATCGGGTTAATATTTCAATTCTTTTCTTTTGGTTCATAATTTTTTTCCTCTACTTTTTGCTTGTGCAAAAAGTAGCAAAAACACACTCCGACTAATTTGCTTTCTGCACTTGGTTAGGATTTTCTTAACGGAAAATTTTTAACTCGCTACGCTCAGACAAGAAAAATTTTCCTAAAAATCCTAAGTCGCGCAGGCAAATTAGACGGAGCTAAAGGGTTACTTTTTCACTTTGTGTTGATAATTATCAATTCTGTTTTTTAGGGCGAGGAGTAATCCTAATCCAATAAACGCACCCGGTGGCAGGATAAAGAGTAAAAAACTGCTGTCGGTGTGGTAAATATGTAGGGTGAGGAATTTCGCCTGTTCGCCGAAAAGGTTTTCAATGCCTTCAAATAAAGTACCTTGTCCGAGAATTTCACGCAGCGCACCCAATACAGTGAGGCTCAATGCCATACCGAATCCCATTGAAAAACCGTCCCAAGTGGAATGTAAAAGGCTGTTTTTAGACGCAAAGGCTTCTGCACGACCAATCACAATGCAATTCGTGACGATAAGCGGAATAAAAATACCCAGGGATTGATAAAGCGTGTAAGTGTAGGCATTCATTAATAATTGCACCACGGTAACGGTGGTGGCAATGATCATTACATAAATCGGAATACGGATTTCGTGCGGAATGTGTTTGCGAAAGAGTGAAATGACCGTGTTCGTGCAGGTTAAAACCAACATTGTGGCAAGGCCTAAGCCTAAGGCGTTAGTCGCCGTGCCGGAAACCGCCAATAAAGGACAAAGCCCAAGCAACTGCACGACCGCAGGATTATTCTTCCAAATACCTTGGGTAAAAATGTCTTTCCATAAGGATTTTTCTGTCTGATTTTTCACCGCACTTTGAGGTATATTTTCATCAAGTGCGGTTGTTTTTTCCGTTAAATTTGTCATTTTATTGCCCCTGTTGGGTGGCGAGTTGTTGGAGAACCAATGGATGATTAAGCATTACCAATGTGGAACTTTTAACCTGATTTACAATGGCGCGTGGTGTAATGGTTGCGCCGGAAAATTGATCGAATTTTCCACCGTCTTTTTTTACCGCCCAATCGTTTAAATTATTTTCGTTAATCGGTTGATTGGTAAAACTTAAAATCCAATCGGAAATACGCAACTCAATTTTATCCCCCAAACCCGGCGTTTCGTGATGTTCAATAACACGAACGCCCAACACTTCCCCTTGCGGAGACAAGCCTACTAACAATCGAATATTGCCCGAATATCCATCGGGCGCAGTGGTTTCATAGGCATAAGCCGAAATTTGCCCCTCTTTTTTGGCAAAATAAATTTTTTGAATACCTTTCAATTTTTCATCTTTTGGAATCACCGCACTTTCCACCAAATTATTATCAAAATAATCTTGAGGGATAACTTGCAATAACAATTCTCGTTGTTGTGTCGCCATAGCTTGATCAATTTTTTCTTTGGTGAGAAAGAAAATACCAGCTGAAATAAGCGTACAAAGTAGGGCGACTAACCCCAAAAGCATACCAAAGCGCGAGGTGATTTTTGCTATACCCATTATTTTTTTCCTCTTGCGTTATAGCCCGCCACACGCGGACGGGTGTAGTGATCGATAAGTGGTACGCAAATATTGCTTAATAAAATCGCAAATGCGACACCGTCAGGATAATTGCCGTGATAGCGAATGAGGTAAACCAGTAAGCCAACAAGCATACCGAATACGATTTTTCCCCGTGGTGTAATGGAGGCGGTAACCGGATCTGTTGCAATGAAAAATGCACCGAACATCATTGCTCCACTTAGCATTTGGCTCATTGCGCTTAAATGTGTGCCGCCGGCTAGGGCAGTAATGGCGGCTAAACAGAAAAACGTTACTAACATTGCGACAGGAATTTGCCAATGAATCGTACGTTTTAAAATCAGGAAGATCCCGCCAACTAAAAAGGCAATGTTTACTTGCCACCAACCTTGTGCAAAATCTGTACCATTTCCCATAAAAATCGGCATTTTGATCAGTTGATAAAAATCGTCTAATGCTTGATGACGAGCATAAAAGATTTTGGCACTATCTAACGGCGTGGCTTGCGTGATACCGTCAATACTATGAGTGAGTTGTGATAGGCTGAAGCCATCGGTCGTAAAACCTGAAAAAATCAATGAGATTGAATCGGAGAAAGTCGGCGGCTCTTGCAATAGATGAATTGGCGGCATCCAACCGGTCATTTGTAACGGAAAGGAAATAAGCAACACCACATAGCCGACCATTGCAGGGTTAAACGGATTTTGTCCTAAACCGCCGTAAATATGCTTACCAAGTAATACTGCACAAAGCGTGCCGATGATAATGATCCAATAGGGGGCATAAGGCGGAATAGCCATCGCTAAAATTAAGGCAGTTAATACCACGCTGAAATCAGAAAGATAGGCGCGAGGTTTTTTACCACGCAATTTTATTGCGATAAATTCCGCAAGAATGGCGACCGTAATTGCCAAAGCGGATTGAACGAGTACACCTAAGCCGAAATAATAAATTTGCGTAAATAAAGCCGGCATCATTGCAAGGATAACCCACAGCATAATACGTGCCGTTAATTTCCCCGAATGGGTGTGAGGGGAGCTGACCATTTTAAACATTTTTTATTCCTGAGATTCTTCTAATTTTTGTTGAGCCTGAGCCTGTTTTTTCGCTTTTGCGCGGGCAATGGCTGCTGCAACCGCTGCTTTTTTCGGGGCAAGTTCGGTTGAATTTTCTACCGTTTTTTCTACCGCACTTTGGGTTTCAACAGGGGCATTTCCGTTAGTTTGTGCCTGTTTTTTCGCTTTCGCGCGGGCAATGGCTGCCGC
>NZ_MLHQ01000021.1 GCF_001999305.1 Rodentibacter myodis
AAATTTTTCTTTAGACATTGCTAATGTTTCCTAAAAGTGCGGTATAAAACAACGCTGTTTTATACCGCTGGTTTACAAAAATTATTTTTTACGCGCTTCAATAACTGCAGCAGCAACACTTGTTGGTGCTTCAGCATATTTTAACGGTTCCATTGAGTATGAGGCACGGCCTTGAGTTTGTGAACGTAAGTCTGTTGCATAACCGAACATTTCAGAAAGTGGTACTTCTGCATCAATTTTCACAACAAATTCATTCGCTTCTTGACCATTAACCATTGCACGACGACGACTTAAGTCACCGATTACGTCACCCACATACTCAGGTGGGGTTTCAACTTCTACTTTCATAATTGGCTCAAGTAGAACAGGGTTTGCTTTTGCGAACGCTGCTTTAAACGCTAAAGACGCTGCAAGTTTAAACGCTAATTCTGATGAGTCCACATCATGGTATGAACCGAAGTGTAAACGAACACCGATATCTACTACCGGATAACCTGCTAATGGACCGGATTTAAGTTGTTCTTGAATACCTTTGTCAACGGCAGGAATGTATTCACCAGGGATTACACCACCTTTAATTTCGTTAACAAATTCGTAACCCGGGCCTTCCGGCTCTAATGGATACAAGTCGATAACAACGTGACCATATTGACCGCGACCACCGGATTGTTTTGCGTGTTTACCTTCAACATCGTTAACGCGGGTACGGATTGTTTCACGATAAGATACTTGTGGTTTACCGATATTCGCTTCTACTTTGAACTCGCGTTTCATACGGTCAACGATAATATCTAAGTGTAACTCACCCATACCTGAAATAATGGTTTCACCGGATTCTTCATCGGTGTGAACACGGAATGAAGGGTCTTCTTGTGCCAAACGACCTAATGCAAGACCCATTTTTTCTTGGTCTGCTTTAGTTTTTGGTTCTACCGCAACAGAAATTACCGGCTCAGGGAATTCCATACGCTCAAGAATGATTGGTGCTTCAATCGCACATAAAGTATCACCGGTAGTAACGTCTTTCAAACCGATTGCGGCTGCGATATCACCTGCGCGAACTTCTTTGATTTCTTCACGTTTATTTGCGTGCATTTGAACGATACGACCAAAACGTTCACGTTTTTGACGTACAGAGTTCAACACAGTATCACCGGAGTTAATTACACCGGAATAAACACGGAAGAATGTTAAGTTACCAACAAATGGGTCGGTCGCAATTTTAAATGCTAATGAAGAGAATGGTTCATCATCGCTTGCGTGACGCTCACCTTCGGTTTCATCAGGGTTGATACCTTTAATTGCAGGAATATCGGTTGGTGCAGGTAAATATTCAACAACAGCATCAAGCATTGCTTGAACACCTTTGTTTTTAAACGCTGAACCACAAGTAACCAAGATGATTTCGTTTGCTAATACACGTTGACGAAGACCGGCTTTGATTTCTTCTTCGCTTAAATCTTCACCACCGAGATATTTTTCCATCAATTCTTCTGATGCTTCAGCAGCAGCTTCAACAAGGTTTTGACGCCACTCTTCACAGTCTGCAAGCATATTGGCAGGAATATCTTCATAAGTGAATGTCATACCTTGATCGGCTTCATTCCAGTTGATTGCTTTCATTTTGATCAAATCAACAACACCGGTGAAACTATCTTCGGCACCGATTGGCAATTGAAGTGGAACGGCATTCGCCCCTAAGCGGGTTTTTAATTGATCAACAACGCGCAAGAAGTTTGCACCGGTACGGTCCATTTTATTTACGAACGCGATACGTGGAACTTCATATTTATTAGCTTGACGCCATACGGTTTCGGATTGTGGTTGAACACCGCCTACCGCACAATAAACCATTACCGCACCATCAAGAACACGCATAGAACGTTCTACTTCAACAGTAAAGTCTACGTGTCCCGGAGTGTCGATTACGTTGATACGGTGTTGTGGGAACTGCTGTGACATACCGGACCAGAATGCGGTGGTTGCCGCAGAAGTGATGGTGATACCGCGCTCTTGCTCTTGTTCCATCCAGTCCATTGTTGCCGCACCATCGTGTACTTCACCGATTTTGTGGCTTACACCTGTATAGAATAAGATACGTTCAGTAGTAGTTGTTTTACCCGCATCAATGTGCGCACTAATACCGATATTGCGATATCTTTCAATAGGAGTTGTACGTGCCATTATTATAACCTTGTTTAGTTTAATATCTGTTTATATAAGGGTAAGGCTTCATCAATGATGAAGCCTCTAAAATTCAAAAGCTTATTACCAACGGTAGTGAGCAAATGCTTTATTGGCTTCAGCCATACGGTGAACGTCTTCACGTTTCTTCACAGCTGCACCTTTATTATCGGAAGCATCCGATAATTCATTTGCAAGACGTAAAGCCATTGATTTATCACCACGTTTACGTGCCGCTTCAACGATCCAACGCATCGCTAATGCGTTACGGCGAACCGGACGCACTTCAACCGGTACTTGATAAGTCGAACCACCAACACGGCGGGATTTAACCTCAACGGTTGGGCGTACATTTTCAAGGGCGATTTCAAATGCTTCTAAAGCTTCTTTACCGGTACGTTGGGATAAGGTTTCCAAAGCACCATAAACAATTGATTCGGCAACGGATTTTTTACCGTCAACCATAATTACATTAATAAATTTTGCAAGTAATTCTGAACCGAATTTCGGATCTGGAAGAATCTTGCGTGGTTCAACACTACGACGACGTGGCATTGCGATTTCTCCGTATTTTAATCTTCAGGATATCCAAAACCCATCAGCAATATTTCTCATTGAGAAACTTTGCAGTGCAAATGCACTTTTTGACTGGAGTTTATGGTTTAAATTGTTTTGCTAATTTAGACGTTTGGCCTTACTTAACGGAGAACCATTAAGCTTTAGGACGTTTAACGCCGTATTTAGAACGACCTTGTTTACGATCTTTCACGCCTGCGCAGTCTAATGCACCGCGTACTGTGTGGTAACGCACACCCGGTAAGTCTTTAACACGACCACCACGGATTAATACAACACTGTGCTCTTGAAGGTTATGACCTTCACCACCGATATAAGAAGTTACTTCAAAACCGTTAGTTAAGCGAATACGACATACTTTACGTAACGCTGAGTTAGGTTTTTTAGGAGTTGTAGTATATACACGAGTACATACACCACGTTTCTGCGGGCAAGCCTCTAATGCAGGAACGTTGCTTTTTACAACCTTTTTCACACGCGGTTTGCGTACTAGCTGGTTGATAGTTGCCATTAAAAAGCTCCAGTTTAAATGTTATTCAATAATAGAATGTTGTTCAAAAATTCTACTTCCATACAGAAATAGACGGCGAATTCTAATCGTTATATAGCGGCTTGTCAATAAGCAAACAATCCTGAAGATCCGATGGGAAGATCCGCATAGATCGCCAAAGTGCGGTCAAAAATAAGCCATTTTTTTGTGAAATAACCCTCATTGATTGCCCGATTTCTTTCCTCGTTCTATAATTTCGCCAAAATCACCGAAAAATACTCAATCAATGTTACGAACAATCCGCGTAAAAACCCGCTATTTTTATCACAAAAAACTTCGTCAAACCCACCGCATTTCACGCAAAACCTTAGAATTTGCCTGCCTGATTCTTGGCGCAACGCTTGTTGCCCTTTTTTCCTTAGGTTTTGCCAAATTAGCCGATGCAGGCTTGGAACTCAACGCCCATTGGTCGGCACGCTATCCCCTTGCGGTCTGGTTTATTCTTCCTCTTGGGCTTGCCGCCCTCACTTGGTTTACCGCTAAATTTACCCCTTATGTCGGTGGCAGCGGTATTCCGCAAGTGATTGCCTCAATTAACCTTCCCCACAGCAACTACAAAACTAAACTACTTGCCTTTGGACAGACCCTATGGAAAATTCCGCTCACCTTTTTAGCAATGCTTATCGGAGCCTCCGTTGGGCGTGAAGGCCCTTCCGTCCAAGTGGGGGCCGCCGTGATGTTGGCATGGGGAAATTTTTGCCGTAAACACAACTTCGCCTTTAGGGGATTAAGCACAAATGAACTGATGGCAACCGGTGCCGCCGGTGGATTGGCTGCCGCATTCAATGCCCCTTTGGCAGGGGTAATTTTTGCCATTGAAGAACTTGGTCGTGGTGTGATGTTACGTTGGGAACGCCGCGTCTTAATGGGCGTGTTGGCGGCAGGTTTTATTTTGGTGGCGATTCAAGGGAACAGCCCTTATTTTCCCACTTACAAAGGGGCGACAGATGTGCCTTATCTTTATTTATGGCTTATTGCCTGCGGTATCCTTTGTGGTGTGTTAGGCGGTATTTTTGGGCGTTTGTTAGCGAAAGGAATCGCAGGCATCTCCCCTGAAAAATGGCGTGGCTGGATTCGCCGTCATCCTATTTATGTTGCGTTATTATTAGGATTGTTGCTTGCCGCTATCGGCACTTATAGCAAAGGGCAAACCTATGGCACGGGTTATGATGTGGTGGCACGTGCATTAGAAGGTGATTCCGTTGATCCTGAAATAGGTATTCTCAAACTTTTTGCCACGGTTGCCACTTATTGGAATGGCATTGCCGGCGGCATTTTCACCCCTTCCCTCACCACCGGTGCCGGAATTGGCTCGATGTTATGGGAAATCAGCGGCGGAATGGTTGATCAACGTTTCCTTGTTCTTCTCTGTATGGCGGCATTTTTGGCAGGCGGAACACAATCACCGGTTACCGCCAGTGTGGTTGTAATGGAAATGACCGGTGCGCAAACCGTTCTCATCTGGCTCTTGATTTCCAGTATCATCGCCTCCATAATCTCGCGCCAGTTTAATCCGAAACCTTTTTATCATTTCGCGGCAGGACGTTTTCGTCAGCGTATGCAAGAACTTCAAATTCAAGATCTCACCCGCGATAACCAAGAGAAATAAAAATGCCTCAAAATCAACCGCACTTTTATTGTGGTCGTTTTTCCGTTGCACCAATGCTTGATTGGACAACCCGCCACTGTCGTTATTTCCATCGCCAATTTTCTAAACAGGCGTTGCTTTACACGGAAATGGTGACCGCCCCTGCAATTATTCACGCCAAATATGATCATCTGGATTTTGATGTGCGTGAAAACCCCGTTGCCTTACAATTAGGCGGAAGTGATCCCACTCAACTTAAACATTGTGCAAAGTTAGCCGAAGAACGGGGCTATCACGAAATTAATTTGAATGTAGGCTGCCCTTCCGATCGGGTACAAAACGGAATGTTCGGGGCGTGTTTAATGGCAAAAGCTGATTTGGTTGCCGAATGTGTGGAACAAATGCAAAGTGCGGTCAATATTCCGGTAACGGTAAAAACCCGTATTGGCATTGATGAACTGGATAGCTATGAATTTTTATGCGACTTCATTGAGAAGGTGCAAAATAAAGGCTGCAAAGAATTTATTATCCACGCCCGTAAGGCTTGGCTTTCCGGACTCAGCCCAAAAGAAAATCGGGAAATTCCTCCCCTTGATTATGCACGGGTTTATCAACTCAAACGTGATTTCCCCCATTTAAGCATTGCCATAAACGGTGGCATTAAAACCGTAGAGGAAATGAAACAACATCTACAATATGTGGATGGCGTAATGGTCGGGCGTGAGGCTTATCAAAATCCAAGTTTACTGGGGATGATTGACAACGCATTATTTGATCAAAATGCCCCTATTATTACCCCACGGGAAGCGGTTCTCGCAATGTTGCCCTATATCGAACAACAACTGAGCCAAGGCGTTTATTTAAATCATATTGTCCGTCATATGCTTGGGGCATTCCAAAACTGTAAAGGGGCGCGTCAATGGCGGCGTTATTTAAGCGAAAATGCCTTCAAGCAAGGGGCAGGGATTGAGGTTGTTGAAACGGCATTGAACTTTGTCGAAAATTAAAAACCTTATAGATTTCAATTCAATGTTGAAGTGGTCGAATTGACCACTTTTTTTATTGCGTTCATTCCTTTTTCAATACGCATAAATAAATCGGTTAGTTTTTAAAACTAACCGATTTGATCTAATTGATAATGCTTTAGACATTCCTATCGTCTTGGTAAATAACGAATCGGATCAACCGATTTACCTTTGTAACGAATTTCAAAGTGAAGTTTTACAGCATTTGTTCCGGTGCTACCCATTTTGGCAATTTCTTGACCGGCTTTCACTTCTTGTTGATCGCTCACAAGAATTCTATCGTTATGGGCATAGGCACTGAGGAAATCATCATTATGTTTGATGATGATTAAGTTACCATAACCGCGCAATGCGTTACCTGCGTACACAACACGGCCTGCCGCCGCCGCTTTCACCGCTTGCCCACGTGAGCCGGAAATATCAATTCCCTTATTACCGCCATCGGCATTTGAGAAGCCTTGAATAGTATTGCCACTTGCCGGCCATTGCCACGCCACATTAGACGCAATTGGTGCAACCACATTGGCGTTTACCGGTGTGGTATTCACTGTGGTGGTAGGCGTTGCAGGGACATTGGTTGAAGTATTGTAGTTTGGTGTAGCGGAAGGCACGCCTGCCCCTGATTTAATCGGGCCAATCACCGTACCATCAGAGCCAATCTGTGTACCATTTGCTCCGGCGGTGTAAGTCACCGCCGGTTCGGTCGGTTTCACACTCGAAGCAGTTGTGGTTGTATTGACCGGTACGGTTGTTGTTACGGTTTTCGTGGTGCATTTACCGATTTTTAAGGTTTGGCCTACGCTTAAACTATAAGGCTCGGACATATTATTCATTGCCGCCAGCTCTTTCACGTCCATTCCTGCCAAGTAAGCAATCAGGAACATCGTATCGCCTTTGTTTACTTTATAGGTGCTGCCTTTATAAGAACCTTTTTGAATTTGACTATAATCCGGTGCATTGGTATTTGGATTACGTGGAACATTAACCACTGCCGAATTGGTACAATCCGAAATAGTTTTCGTCACCGTTTTTGTCTGTGGCTGTACCGGTGTGACAGGTGTGGTTACGGCAGGCTGAATCGGTTGAAAATTAGGTTGTGGTGTTTGAACGCCGGCTTGTACGCTGTTACCCGCCGTGTTTGATCCCATCGAATTTGGCATTGTATTTTGTTGAATTTCAGGCTGCCAGCTACCGCCGCTATTTCCACCAACAGGCTGCATAATGCCCGGGGTGAGTGAGCCGTCAGCGTTTTCAATCGGTGCTTGTGTATTTGATGAACACGCACTCAAAATGGCAACACTCAAGGGTAATAATAAAAACGATTTTTTCATTTATTTTTCCTTCTTATTTCATTGTATTTGGCATAGCCTGATGTTCAATTTCCGGCATAAAACTGCCGCCGGCAACAGCGCCTGTTCCTTCCACCGGTTGCATAATACCGTCCGGCAATGCATTTGGATCTTTTACTTTGACCTCGGAAGAGGAAGTACAAGCCGCTAAAACCAACGTCATAGACAACGCAAATAAATATTTATTCATAATCTATCCTATTATTTCAAAATAAAGTAAGCCGCCACCGCAAGCGCGACAACCGACCAACCGATAATTTCAATGGATTTGCGTAATTTCGCCGCAAATTTTTCACCGCCCCAAGCGGCTAATTTTGCCACCAATAAAAAGCGTGCCGCACGTGAAACAAATGCGGTGAGTACAAAGGGGAAGAATGCCATTTGCATCACACCGGCGCAAATGGTAAACACTTTATACGGAATCGGGCTAAATCCGGCAACAAAAACAACCAACACGCCCCATTGTTCAAACCAACTCATGGCTTTTGCCCAATGTTCGCCATAGCCCCATTGTTGCACAATACCTTGCACCCAATCCGTTGCAAAATAACCAATGGCATATCCCACGATTCCACCAATCACTGAAGCTATCGCCGTATAAAGGGCAAATTTGACCGCACTTTTTGGCTTTGACATTGACATTGGGATCAGCATTACATCGGGCGGAATCGGAAAGAAGATGGCTTCAATAAAACTCACAAAAGATAACCAAAACGCCGCCAAACGATGTGTTGACCACGCCATTGTTTTATCATACATCGCCCCAAAAATATTCATTTCATCACCTTTTGTTTCTCAATTCGCCAAAACGCCACATTATTCACGTTCCAACCAATCTTGTAAAGATTGAATTGCGTGATGTGCCGTCATATCTGCCTGAATCGGCGTAATGGAAACATAACCGTTTTTCACCGCGTGGAAATCTGTTCCTTCTTGTTTCACCGCGTGGAAATCTGTTCCTTCTTGTTCGTTTTCAGGCAAGCCTGCAGGGCCAATCCAATAAATCGGCTCGCCACGTGGATCTGTTTGCTTAATCACTTCTGCCGCAGAAGATCGATAACCCAAACGGCAAACTTTATAGCCTTTCAGTGCTTCATAAGGCACATCCGGCACATTAATATTGATAATTTCACGCGGATTTAATAATTGATTGTGTAATTTTGGAATCAGCTCCACCACCACCCGTGCCGCGGTTTCATAGTGTAAACGCCCGTCTAAAGAAACCGCAATCGCCGGCAAACCTAAATGACGGCCTTCCAACGCCGCCGCCACCGTGCCGGAATAAATCGTGTCATCCCCCATATTGCAACCGGCATTAATGCCTGATACCACCAGATCGACCTGTCCCGATAAAAAACCGTTTAACGCCAAATGCACACAATCGGCAGGTGTGCCGTTGAGGCAATAATCACCATTATCTAAATGACGGGGACGCAACGGCTCAACCAAGGTGAGCGCACTGGATGCCGCACTGCGATTGCGATCCGGTGCCACAATCACCACATCGGCAATTTTGCGTAATTCCGCCGCTAAAACCTGAATTCCTTCTGCGTGAAAACCATCGTCATTACTTAATAAAATTCGCATTATGCTTCCTTATAATTCACTAATTCTCGAACCAATGCCGTTGCGTAAGAACCTGCCGGCAAATAAAAATGCAGTTTTAATCCCTGTTCGGTAAACTGCCAATGAAAATATTGCGCCTGCATTAATAACGGACGGCGTGCCGCTTTCATTTTTTCCTGCTTCATCAACGGGACAAAAACATCGTGTTGTGCCACAATGGTATTTTCAATCGCTGAAGCAGTGAGATTTTCTTCACCGATTAAGGGGGCAGTGAGCAAAATATCGCCCTGTTCCAGCCGCATTTGCAATGCTGCCAAATCCTCCGTTTCATCGGCTTTAAACCAACTGTGCGAACCGCTTAGCTGCACAATATCATTCGGAAAAACCTGCATTGCCATATTTTGTTCAATACGTGCCGCCACTACTAAATTAAAAATTTCACTGCGGGCGGCAGAAAGGTAAAAACTGCGTTTTTTACGATCTTTCACCTTAATCTCGCCTTTTGCCCAACGCAATGCCTGCGTGAGATTATGCCCATCCCTTCCAAATCGTTGTTCCGTGAAATAATTAGGAAAACCGAATTTCTTGACAAAATCTAACCGCACTTTGAGTTCGTCCGTTTCTATCGCACCACGTAACAAAATCTCAAAATGATTGCCCTGCAAACTACCGGTGCGGATTTTACGGTGATGACGGGTGACGGCTAAGATCTCAACGCCTTCCAATTCAAATTGGCTGAAATCCGGCGTTTCCTGCCCCGGCATTTGTAAACAGAACCATTGTTCCGTCACCGCTTGGCGATCTTTTAAACCGGCATAGCCCATATTGCGTTCCGACACGCCGGCAAATTTTGCCAGTTTTTCCCCCACAAAGAGGGTATTACAACCGGTTTTTCGCACTTTTAATGCCACAAATTCCCCTTCGCCCGACATTTCGTAGCCAAGCACTTCTTTAACGATAAAATCGGCACATTCCTGTTTTAAAAGTGCGGTTGATTTTGGCGGTGTTTTTAAGGCGAGATAAGGGAGTTGTTCAAACATAATGTGGGCAATGTTTTGTGAGAAAATAATGGTGCAAAATTCTATGCGACTTTTGTGGATTTATCCACTAAAATAACCGCACTTTTCACGCCAATTAAGGAAATAATAATGACTGATTTTGCCGAACTTCAAACCGAAACCCGCGAAATTATCTCTGACTTACTCAATGACGGTAGCGACCCTGCGGCACTTTATATTATTGAACATCACGTTGCCCACTACGACTTTGATTTGCTGGAAAAAATCGCCGTAGATGCGTTCAAAGCCGGCTATGAAGTGTCCGAAGCGGAAGAATTTGAAGATGATAACGGTAAACCGCTGTTTTGTTTTGACATCATTAGCGAAGTGGAATTAAAGGCAGAAATTATTGATGCCCAACAAAAAGAAATTTTACCTTTAATTGAAAAAAACAAAGGCATTTATGACGGTTGGGGAACTTATTTTGAAGATCCAAATTCCGATGAAGACGAATATGGCAACGATGGGGAATTTTTTGATGAAGACGAGGTCGAAGAACCACGTTTACACTAATTTTTATCCTTTACTTTCCCCCATAACGACCGCGAAAGTGCGGTCATTTTTTTGAGAGAAATTTATGAAATTGAAAACCCTTAGTCTTGCCCTTCTAGCCTTGCCTTTTAGCACTACCGCACTTGCGGAAAATACCGCTACAACGCCTTCTCAAGTGGTGTCGTTCAATACGGAAGTCGAAACTGAAATTGATCGCGATTTATTACAGGTTCATCTGTTTTACCAAGTTGACGGTAAAAATTTATCGGATTTAAATAAAACCATTTCCGAACGTTTAAATAAAGCCGTGGCAATCGCCAAAGCACAAAGTGCGGTCAATATTAAAGGCAATTCCCGCAATACTTCCGTTCGTTATGATGCACAAGGCAAGAAAAACGGTTGGATTGCCCGTGCCGAATTAGTGTTGGAAAGCCAAGATTTCCAAGCTATCTCTCAAGTTATCGCCACATTAGATGATGTGATGGCGGTGGAAGATGTGAGTGCTTCCATTTCTTCCGAAAAATTAATGCACGTAGAAAATGAATTGACCCAAGCCGTCATTGAAAAATTCAAGCAAAAAGCCGCATTAATTCAAAATTCATTAAAAATGAAAGATTATCGCATTCTTGATTTGGATATTTCATCCGTTAATGAGCAAGCGCCAATTCGTGCCTATGCCGCACCACGGTCGGCAAAAATGGCGATGCTTTCTTCGGAAGCGACAGATCAGGCATTTTTAGAGAACGGTAAAGAACGTGTTCGCGTGCGGGCAAATGCACGAATTGAATTTGGTAAAGATTAATTTTCTATACAATTCTTTTTTATTCTATACAATGGCAACATTTTTCACACAATAAGGAAAAACCAATGAATGTAGCAAAAAATGTGGTGGTAAGCATTGCTTACCAAGTACGTACACAAGATGGTGTATTAGTAGATGAAGCACCGGCAAATCAACCCTTAGAATATTTACAAGGTCATAACAATTTAGTCGTAGGGCTTGAAAATGCTTTAGAAGGCAAAGCGGTTGGCGATAAATTTGAAGTTCGTGTAAAACCGGAAGAAGGTTACGGTGAATATAACGAAAATATGGTTCAACGTGTGCCAAAAGAGGTATTCCAAGGCGTTGATGAATTAGTGGTAGGAATGCGTTTTTTAGCGGATACCGATATTGGCCCGATTCCCGTTGTGATTACCGAAGTTGACGGTGATGAAGTGGTGGTTGACGGCAACCATATGTTAGCCGGTCAAGAATTACATTTTACGGTTGAAGTGGTGGCAACACGTGAAGCAACCTTAGAAGAAATTGCACACGGTCACGTTCACGGTGCGCACGATCATCATCACGATCACGAAGAAGGCTGCTGCGGTTGCGGTGGTCATCACCATCACGAACACGAACACGGCGGTTGCTGTGGCGGTGGTCATAAACACGGTCACGATCACGGCGGCTGTGGTTGTGGCGGGCATTAATTGCCATAAACGAATACGCCATTAGTTCGTTGATTTTGTCATCATTTTTAGTGGCGGTTTAAATTTGCGGTCGGTTTTTCTTTTGAAAAATCGACCGCACTTTTTAAGAAATTGCTTTTAAATCTATCCAATATCGTTCTATTCCTTTAGATATTGTTTCTAAAACGCCACTATTAGCCAAAATAACTGCCCTACTGGCAGCATTATCGCAATGACAAGTGATGAGTACCTGCTCTAACTTTAGGCTGCGGGCAATGGGGAGGGCGAGATGTAACTGAACTTTCGCATACCCTTTGCGACGTTCGCTAGGACGGATTGAATAGCCAATATGCCCACCTTGTTGTCGTAAAAAATCATTGAGTTGTAGGCGAATTTGCAGAAAACCCAAGGCTCGTCCTGTTTCATCAAAGGAAACCAATTGAACGGCAGGAACAAAATTTTCAGGCAAGTTTCGTCCCTGTTCAGCATCCTGATTATTTTGCAACCAAGTCAAATAATCAAACTGATTTTTATCCCAAAAACCGCTATCGTGCTTGGATTGATAGCTGATAAATTCATCCATCATTTCAATAACGGCATTTTGATCCTGCAAGGTTGGGCGACGTAGTTCCATTTTTTCCTTTGTTTATCTGCGAAAAATAGGGGCACCCCACTGATGTCCCTACCTATGACATTATTTCCACATTGTGCGTTTTCAAATCATTCCAAAAACAAACGAGAAATTGACCGCACTTTTAGTGGTTAGAGCTTCACGCCGATGATATTTTCATCACCCACTTTGACTTCTTTATTTTCAGTATGCAGAGAAATTTGAATATTCGGGTTTGAAAACACAATCGGTGAGATGAGGGCATTTTCATTATCGGTGAATTTGCTTTTATCCACATAGGTTAGCACATCGCCTTGTTTAACACGGGCGTATTTTTGTACTTGCGGACGGAAAGCTCCTTCGTGGCGTACAGAATCCAAGCCAATATGTACTAAAACTTCCAAGCCGTCTTCTTCACGGCGGATAATAAAGGCGTGTCCGCTGGGAAAAGCGGCGATGACAATACCGGAAATGGGACTCACCACCACTTCGCCACTTAATTTAATCGCAAAGCCTTCGCCTAAGGATTTATCGGAAAAGTGCTTGTCGGGAACTTGTTCCAAGTGAAGCAATGATCCTGTCATCGGGATAATAAATTGTTCATTTAACATTGAATATTCCTTCTGTTTCGTTAGTTTTGAGCGGCATACGCCATTTGTTTTCTGCGTAATTCTAAGACATCGGTCATTTTGCCACGGATCGCATCAAGACGATAGAACGACATCAGCACGATAACCGCCACGCAAATGATCAACGGAATCCAGATAAAACACACTTCAATACTGAATAAGGCAGAGTCGGTTTGTTCCACATTCGGGAGATAGCCGCCGGATTTTAAAATCCAACCGATTAAGGCACCGGCAACGCCCATTCCAAATTTTACGAAGAAACCTTGTAAAGAGGCAATCATTCCCGGAATACTGCGGTTCTTTTCATATTCGGAATAGTCAATCACATCGGGTTGAATGGCGAAAGTTACGCCGAAAATGCCGTACATTCCCAAGCCGGTAATTGCCAAGCTAATGATCACCATTGTTGCGGAATCTTTGCCAACATAAGCGACTAAATCGCCGAGAATGTAGAGTGCCGCACAAGCGATAATCAATGTGCGTTGCGGAAACATTTTTTGTAATTTTGGCAGGACAAATAAAATAGGTAAGCCGGATAAAATTCCAAAAAAGCCGACAAACACTAACCAATCGGTTTGTTGGAGGTTATAGGTAAAATAGTAGATAACTGAAGTATTACGCACCACATATAAGCCAAAATAAAGGAAATTCACTAACACTAGAATCCAAGTTTGGCTGGTTAAACCACGGAAATCGTCCCATACGGAGCTACCGGCACTTCTTTCTACGGTCGGCGGTACAACTTCCTCTGTTTGGCTAAAGGTAAAGAAAAAGATAAACATCGCCAATACGCCGTATAGGCTCATTGTCCAAAAATAGCCTTTTTCATAGTCGCCTTGACCGAAAAATTCCACCAAAGGCTGGGTAATACTCATTACCACTGCGGTACCCAATAAGGCACACACCATACGACCGGAAACAAGTATGTTGCGTTCGTGAATATCGGAGGTTAAACGAGGCACGATAGTATTGAGCGGAATATTCACAACCGTGTAAGCGGTAGAAAGCATAGTATAAGTGGCATACGCCCAAATAATTTTACCTGTTTGTCCGAAATCCGGCACATAGAAGGTCAGCGCGGTAAACAGGGCAAAGGGGATCGCACCGATGACGAAATAAGGGCGACCGGAACCCCAACGGGTTTTGGTGCGATCCACAATTAAGCCCATAATTACGTCAGTTGCGGCATCAATCAAGCGGGTGGAAAGTAGCATTGTCCCCACAATCGCCGCTTCAATGCCAAAAACATCGGTATAAAAGAACATCAAATAAGATGCCATTGTGCCAAATACCAAATTACAGCCGAAATCGCCAAAACCGTAGCCAATACGTTTAAGCCATCTATTCTCTTTCATAACATTATCCTTTTAATGGTTTGTATCAAATTGATCGGCAAATTGTGCCGCTTTCCGTTCAATCGGCAAGCCGGCTTTATATTGCTGAATGAATTGTTCATAACCTGCAACCCATTGCGGATCAGGGTTAGCCACATTATCGGCACTGTCAGCAAAAATGACCTGATCGAGATAATCGGTTAATGAACGGTGGGAATGGGCGGTATAGGCGGCTAATAATGCAATACCCCAAGCACCGCCCTCACTGGCGGTATCCAAAAGTGCAACAGGTACATCAAGGGCGGCAGCCAACACTTTTTGAGCCACCGCTTTGCTTTTAAATAAACCGCCGTGAGCAAAAATTTTCTCAATGTTGACCTTTTCGGTTTTGGTGAGGGTATCCATTCCCAACTTCATTGCCCCAAATGCGGTGTAAAGTTGCACTAAAATGAAATTTGGCAAGGAAAATTCTGCGTTGGCTGGGTGAACAAATAACGGACAGCCTGTAACTAAATCCACACCGTGTTCACCGGAATAGAAACAGTAAGACAATAAACCGCCACCATTCGGATTAGCTTGCAATGCCTGCTCAAATAACCGACCGTAAAGTTCGTCCGTGCTAACGTTCGCATTAAAGGTTTTGAGTACTTCACCAAATAATTGAAACCACGCATTTAAATCGGAACTGCAATTTTGTGAATGTGCCATCGCAACCAAATCACCCGCGGGTGTCGTTACCATATCCAGATCGCGATAAACTTTGGAAAGCGGTTTTTCTAACACAACCATTGCAAATGCCGATGTCCCTGCGGAGACATTACCGGTTTTCACTTTGATACTGTTGGTCGCCATCATTCCCGTACCGGCATCGCCTTCGGGCGGGCATAAGAGACAACCTGCTTGCAACTGACCGCTTGCATCCAACAATTTCGCCCCTTTTTCCGTGAGCGTACCGGCATTTTGTCCAGCAACAAGCACGGTCGGTAAAATATCTTGGAGCTGCCAATCAAAATGGTATTCGGCAATCAGATCGTTAAAGGTGCCGATCATTGCTTTATCATAATCTTTCGTGACTGAATCAATCGGGAACATACCGGAAGCATCGCCAATGCCAAGCACTTTTTGTCCGGTTAATTGCCAATGCACATAGCCCGCAAGGGTGGTAATAAAATCAATCTCTTTGGTATGATTTTCTTGATTTAATACCGCTTGATAAAGATGTGCCACACTCCAACGTTGCGGAATATTATATTGCAAGGCTTCAGTGAGCTTATCCGCCGCCACAGCGGTCGTATTATTCCGCCAAGTGCGAAATTCCGCTAATTGCTTGCCTTGTTGATCAAATGCCAAATAGCCGTGCATCATTGCACTGACCCCTAACGCCGCCAGTTTAGTAATGTTCACGCCGTACTGTGCCAGCACGTTTTGACACAAATCTTGATAACTTCTCGCCACGCCCGTCCAAACTTCATCTAACGGATAAGTCCAGATGCCATTGATAAAATGGTTCTCCCATTCATAACCCCCTTTCGCTAAAATCCCCCCTTGTGCATCAATTAACACCGATTTAATGCGGGTTGAACCCAGTTCAATACCGAGATAGGTTTCCCCATTTTTTATCTTTTCTGCTGCCGTTACATTATTCATCACATATTCCTCGCTTTTTTGCCGTTAAAAAAAACCCGATTGAGTAAATGTTCAAACGGGCTTTGGATCAATTAGAAACAGGTAAATGCACCATCTACGATAAAGTCGGAACCGGTCGTAAAGCTACTGGTATCACCGGCTAAATAAACGCAGATAGATTGTAATTCTTCCGGTGTACCCAAGCGGTGCAATGGTGCCATTTCATTCCAAGTTTTAATTAACGGTTGTAAATCTTTGGAATTTAACGTTAATTCCGTGCCGATATAGCCCGGGCTCAAACTGTTGACACGAATATTATGTTTCGCCCATTCAATGGCAAGGGATTTGGTTAATTGAATCACACCGGCTTTAGAGGCGTTATAAGCACATTGTGGTTGAGGCACATTCACAATATGTGCCGACATTGAAGCGGTATTGATAATTGAGCCACCACCGCCTTGCTCAATCATTAATTTCCCTGCAGCTTGTGCGGTTAAAAATACGCCGGTTAAATTGATATTGATGACTTTCTGCCATTGTTCAAAGCTCATTTCTTCCGCAGGTACATTGATACAAATCCCCGCATTACAGAACGCAATATCCAAACGACCGAAATGTTGTTTGATTGCCGCCATCAATGCATTCACACTCTCAGGGCTGGTTACATCGGTTTGCACTGCCAAGGTTTTCACCTTTTCCGCTTGTGCGATTTCTTGGGCGGTTTTTTCCGCTTCGGCAATATCCAAATCAGCAATCACCACATTCGCACCGGCTTGAGCAAAGCCAATCGCCACGCTTTTTCCTATGCCTCTCGCACCACCGGTAACAAACGCAGTTTTACCGTCTAAACGCATTTTTTCTAAAATACCCATCGTGAACCTCCTCAGTTCATTTTCTCTCTAAACAAATGATTCAAAACTTTAATAAAACGACTTTATAAAAGTAAGGATATGTTATTGCGATAATTTGTTTTTATCAAGCAGGTTCATTACAATACCCCGCTGTATATCTGACTTTTTGCTGAATTTGTGAAGTACGTCACAATTTAGTAATGAATGGGAAAAGGAAAAATTAATGAAAAACACCACAAACAACGTAATTGATATAAAACAGACAAATTATCAAAATATTTATCAACTTTTTTTTGCCCATTCCTTACTTTCTAAACCACAAATTGCTCAGTTACTTAATTTGAGCCTACCGACCGTTGTTCATAACATAAACAAATTAGAAAACGAGGGAAAAATTCAAGAACAAGGAATGTTGGAATCGCAAGGCGGAAGGCCGGCGACTGCTTATTCATTAGTGAAAAATGCCTTTATTGCGATTGGCGTGGAAATTCAAAAAACAAGGCTAAAATTGACCGCACTTAATCTCAAAACCGAAATGATCGCCCTTGAAGAACAAAGCTATCATTTTTCCGATACGGAAGATTACGATCGCCAACTTGGCACAATCATTAAACAATTTATCACCAAACATCGTTATGACGAACAACGCATTTTAGGGATCGGTATCTCAATTCAGGGCATTGTCGCCAACGATCACCGTTCTATTTTATACAGCGAAATTCTCCACTTTGAACAACTGAATATTCATCAACTGCAAAGTCAGTTTCATTCCCCCATTTATCTTCTACACGATGTGAAATGTGCGGCAAGTATGGAAATTTGGCAAACGCAAAATATCAATGATGCCTTTTACGTTTCTATTAGTGAGCATTTAGGCGGCACGTTAATCTTAAATAATAAAATTGAACAGGGTAAAAACGGATTTTCCGGGGCATTGGAACATTTACAACTGAATGCAGAGGGAAAATCTTGTTACTGCGGACAAAAAGGCTGCCTTGAAACCTATTGCTCTCTTTCGGCATTACTGGATGAAAATGAATCCCTTGCAGACTTTTTTGCCGCCGTACGGCGTAGCGAAGCCCAAGCCAATCAACGCTGGACACACTTCTTACAACATCTGGCACAGGGGTTGAAATCCGTTTATTTACTGCAAGAGCGGGATATTATTTTAGGCGGCGATATCGCCCCCTATCTAACCAAACAGGATGTGGATAACTTACAAAATGCCGTCCGCCGTATTTCCCCTTTCCCAATTCACGCTGAATTTATCAAAATCGCCAAACTGCAAGAACACGCAACGGTATGTGGCGCCGCGTTACCTTTTATTGTGAGATATTTAGAACAGTATTACAGATAAAGCTGAAGAGGCGTGAGGAATTTAGATTTTTCGCCTTAGAATATTCTTCTTTGTGATGAAATTTTTTATATAACAAAAATGCCACCGAAAGGTGGCATTTTCTTTTAGCGGATTATTCCGTTGCATTTTTTAGGGGAATTTCCGGATCAGGTTCGCCGGTAATACGGTTACGTAAATCACGGCGGATAATTTCAATTGTCCAGAACCAGAAAATATGACCGACTAATTCAGAAATATGCTCATATAACGGCCATTCTGCCACCGGTGGGGTTAAACCAAGTAATGGGAAAGAGATGTAGTGTACACAAATATCGGCGATTAAACCTGCACCAATACCTTGCCAGAATTTGATTTTAGGGAAACGTTCTGCCACTAAACAATATCCGATGGCAAACACCAGTGAGAAAGTAATGTGAGTAACACCAATCCAGTCAAAACCGTGGTCGGCAAAGGTAAATGCCGCTTGGGTTGGGTCGATACCTAAATAATCACGTAAGAAAACGTGTGGTGGGTTTAAAAATGCACGGGAACAAACTTGGAAAATTTGATCTTGTGTTAAACCGCTAATATCCACTTTACAGGCTGCCGCAAAGAAATCGATTGGGCTGCGTGGTGGGAAAGGATGCTCGGCACCCCATTTTACAAAGGCAGAAATGAGGCCGGCGATAATACCGACAAAAATTGCGACACCATAACGGCGGCGATTTGGTGGAGTTTGAGTAAAAATACCTGACATATTTTGCTCCGAAAATGTTGAAAAAATTAACCGCACTTTCTTTATGAGGTGCGGTACGGAATTTTACCCATTTATTGATACTTTATTTGCTCTTATTGCAAAGTGGAGCGTCAATCTTTCAGGGTAAAGGTGGGAGCGAATTTTTCACCAATTTGATAAGCCAGTCAAGCCTTAATTCAATTTTCTACCTAAAAAGATGTAGCCACTGATATGAGGATAAAAAACGGTCGCTATTTTAAATAGCAACCGTAGGTTGGACTTAATTTAGAAAAATTATAATTTTGCGGCAAGCATTGCTTCTAATTTTTCTTGGTCAACGGCAAATTTGCGAATACCTTCTGCCAGTTTTTCTACTGCCATCGCATCACTATTGTGTTGCCAATAGAATTCGGCTTCGGTGAGCGGTTGAGGTTTCGCTTTCACTTCGCCTTTAAATTCAAGTTTACGCACAAGTGCGGTCGAATTTTCTTGTAATTCTTTCAACAATGCCGGGGCAATGGTTAAGCGATCACAACCGGCAAGCTCGGTGATTTCGCCAACATTGCGGAAACTTGCCCCCATCACCACTGTGTTGTAGCCGTATTCTTTGTAGTAGTTATAAATTTTGGTCACAGAAATCACGCCCGGATCTTCTGCCGGCGCGTATTCTTTTTTATCGGAATTGGCTTTGTACCAATCTAGGATACGCCCCACAAATGGCGAAATGAGATACACCCCGGCTTCCGCACAGGCACGGGCTTGTGCTTCGGAGAAGAGTAAAGTTAAGTTACAGTTAATGCCTTCTTTTTCAAGAATTTCTGCGGCACGAATACCTTGCCACGTTGAAGCGATTTTAATCAAAATACGATCATTAGCAATGCCTGCGGCATTATAAAGAGCGATAAGTTTACGTGCTTTTTCAACGGTTGCCTGCGTGTTGTAAGAAAGGCGGGCATCTACTTCGGTCGAAATACGTCCCGGCACGATTTTTAAAATTTCTAAACCGATATTCACCGCCAATTTGTCTTCCGCATCAATAAGCTGTTGTGCTTTATCGTTACTTTGTGCTTTCGCATAAGCAACGGCTTCATCAATTAATGGGGCATATTGAGGCAGGGCGGAAGCACTTAAAATTAAGGAAGGGTTGGTGGTGGCATCTTGTGGTTGGTATTTTTTGATGGCATCAATATCGCCGGTATCTGCAACCACCACAGTCATATTACGAAGTGAGTCTAATTGAGTCGTCATTGTATTCTCCTTGTCTTGATTGATGTGCGCTACCATACCATAAATCGAAATTTAAGTGATAGCGGGAAATAGAAATATCTTCAATATATCTGGTAGTTTTTGCAAAAAAACGATTTTTGGCTTTTCATCAAAATTATGATCATCATGTTTCTTTGAAAATAAGCATTTTTATGTATAACATACAGCCCAATACTGTTTGCACACAAAAGAGCAAAGGTGCGGTTGAAAAACGCCGTATTTTTTCGATATGATGTTGCATTTTTAAAAGTGGGATAATCCCTTCCTTTTAATAAATAACCATTATATTTCGTCATTTTATTTAATCATTATGAAAGAAAAAAATCTCGCTCTCAGACTTTGCGCTGATGAATTTGTACAAGAAAATATTAAAAAGGAATTTTTAGACGATTTAGAAATCGTACCATGGAAAAAGGAACACGGTGCCAAAAATAGACTTAACTTCGTCAAAGAAAATAGTCTGGATGTGCTGTTTGTCGGCAGTGATATTTTCTACTCAGATGAAGCCATTTTGTGTTGGTCAAGAGTGCTGAAAAATAAAAGCCTGTTGGTTTTAGAAGCCACCTTAGAACGCAAAATTGAGCAAATAGTCCTTGAATTTGCGTCCATCTTTACATTTGTACCTAACAAAAATAAAGATGTATGGATTTTACTCAAAAATGTGAAGCAAGATTCGGATCAGGTGTATAACAGACTCCGTCAATCAGTGACGGAAAAACAATCCCTAGAAGCCACCCTAACGGCAGTGAAAAATTATGAAATGCTTGCCCCGAACCACTCTCTTTCATTCTTTGTCCGACATAAATTGAAAGCACAGGGTGCTTCCTCTTACGATATTTGGAAAAATTATGCAGGCAGAATACCCATTAATCTCGGGCCATTATATCAGGCTTTAGGTTTCTTACTTGATGGTGACTATCAACGGGGCTTCAAAGAACGGGAAATCTTACTTGGCAACGCCCACGCCCGCCGGACAAAAGTTCCTCCAAAAGAAGAATGGCTACCTAAACGCTGGAAAGGGGAATCTCTTGCCGATAAAACGATGGTGGTATGGAGCGAATTTGGCTTAGGCGATGAAATTATGTTCGCCCAATTAGCCCATTATCTGAAAACCCAAGGTGCAACAACGGTTTGGATGGTGCAAAATCCGATTCTTTCCTTAGCCAAATCTCATCCTGATATTGATCGGGTGATAAGTATTGATGAAGTGGAAAATTTAGGGGAATTTGACTACTGGGCTTACCCACACGAAATTTTGGCATACGTAGAGATACCGTTTCGGGATCTGCCTAAACGCTTGCCTTATTTATTCGCGCCGACAGAAAAAATTGCAGACAGTGCATATTTATTCCGTGATAGTGATAATCTTAAAGTTGGCATTGTATGGCGTGGCGACCCAACTCACGAAAATGATAGACTGCGTTCTATTCATAATTTGGATTACATCGAACGCTTATTCAACCTAAAAGGCATTGATTGGTACTGTGTACAAAAAGCCTGTAATGAAGAAGAAACGGCGTTATTGGAAAAATACACCATTCCAAATGTGGCAAAAGACAGCCGTGATTTTCTGGACACGGCGGCAATGCTAAAAAACCTTGACCTTTTGGTTGCCGTAGATACCTCTGTTGCACATGTTGCCGGTGCATTAGGCGTGCCGACGTTCTTAATGTTACCTTATATAACAGATTGGCGTTGGGGAATGACGGAAAAGACCAATATGTGGTACAACAATATGATTTCTTTCAGAAATAATTGGGCATCCACAGAATGGAATAACGTGATCACAGAAATCAGCAGAGCTTTAGAAGAAAGGATTAAGCTAAAAAAAAACGAAAGGGTAATAGACAACTAACTCAACCGTCTATTTTTTCAAAATTTATAATCCATAAAATAAAAAAGTTGGCATCATCAGCCAACTTTTTTATTAGAGAAATTTTATTTTTTCAATAAATCACGAATTTCAGAAAGTAATTTCTCTTCGTTTGATGGTTCTGCCGGTGCTTCTTCAACCGGTTTTTTAAGTTTATTAATCGCTTTTACCATTAAGAAAATAGCAAATGCAATGATAACAAAATCAAATACATTTTGAATAAACATACCATAGTTTAACGTTACCGCCGGAATATCACCGTTTGCAGGTTCTAAAATGTATTTTAAATCTTTGAAATCCACGCCACCGGTTAAAATACCTAATACAGGCATAACAACATCACCGACAAGTGAACTTACAATTTTACCGAACGCTCCACCAATGATTACACCGACAGCCATATCAACAACATTACCACGCATCGCAAATTCACGAAATTCTTTCATAAAGCTCATAAAATTTTCCTTTTGTTTAAATATTTGTCTCAAGAAAACCGCATTATATGGCGTTCCCTCAAAAAGTAAACCTTTAAATGAAGAACGAACTCGGTTGGAATAACTTTTCGATTTCGGAAACCGCTTTTTTATCGCTCAAATAAATAACAACGTGATCGCCATCCTGAATTTCTACATTTTTACGTGCGATGATCACATTTTTACCCCGCAAAATTGCCCCGATAATACAACCGCTCGGTAAGCGAAGATCCCGAATGGTTCTTCCCACAATATTTGAAGTATTCACATCGCCGTGTGCGACGATTTCAATGGCTTCTGCAATGCCGTGCTTTAAACTCGCCACATTTTTCACATCACCGCGGCGGACATATCCCAATAAGGCGGAAATAGTCGCTTGTTGTGGCGAAACCGCAATATCAATCGTGCCGCCTTGAATCAAATTGATATACGCCATACGCTGAATCAGCACCATCGCTTTTTTTGCCCCAAGGCGTTTTGCCAAGAGGGCGGACATAATGTTGGCTTCATCATCGCTACTCAATGATAAAAACACATCAATGTTTTCAATATGTTCCTCAAACAGTAAATTTTGATCGGAAGCATCGCCGTGAAAAACTAAGGTTTTGGATAATTTTTCGGCTAAGATTTGCGCCCGTTCCATATTGCGTTCAATCAATTTTACCGAATAGGTGTGTTCGAGTTGCTTTGCCACCCCGGCTGCCACATTTCCCCCGCCCACAATCATTACTTTTTTATAAGGTTTTTCGAGGCGTTGTAGTTCACTCATCACGGCTTTGATATGTTCTGTGGCACAAATAAAGGTGATTTCATCACCGGCTTCCACAATGGTTGAACCCTGCGGACGAATGACTTTATCGTTACGTAAAATCGAAACAATACGGCAATCAATATGTGGCATATGTTCTCTGAAGGCGGATAAAGCATAGCCCACCAATGCCCCACCGTAGTAGGCTTTTACCACCACCACGCTAATACGATTATTGGCAAAATGTGCCACTTGCAACGCACCGGGATACGCCACTAGACGGGTGATTTCTTCCGTGACAAGATTTTCCGGCGAAATCAAATGATCAATAGGCACATTTTCATCATTAAACAGCTTGTCTTTTTCCCGTAAATATTCCAAATTACGAATACGGGCAATGCGGGTCGGCGTATTGAACAAGGTATAACCCATTTGGCACGCCACCATATTGATTTCATCAGAAGCGGTGACCGCCACCATTAAATCCGCATCCGCCGCCCCGGCATCCCGCAACACTTTAGGGGAAGAGGGAGAACCTTGTACAACGCGTAAATCGTGCTTTTCCTGTAAGGCTTGAAGTTGCGGTGATTGTTCATCAACTAACGTAATATCATTATCTTCACTGACAAGATTTTCCGCCAAGGTTGTCCCCACTTGCCCTGCACCAAGAATCATAATTTTCATTCTTCACTCCTTGTTAATGTCAGTGGTCGGATACCAATTTGTGCTGAATTTAGACCGCACTTTAAGGTTTCAATTTGGCGACAGATTTCATCGGTCACGGCGTTCGCTTGTGAAATTTTTTGGTCGGTCACATTTGATGGCATTTTTTGGAATAAAATGGCATCCAATAATCGCTCGGCGTGCATACCGCTACGGCAATAATGCAATACGCCTACTTCATCAAACAATGTGGCAACTTTTGCAACCTTTGTTGTGGCAATGCCTAATGCACCGTCTTCACCGCCTAATTCACGAAATAAATCATCTTGTGGGAAACCGCCGCAGGCTAAAAAGAACGCACGGCGAAATACAACATTCCCCCCACAAGTCATTCGCATATGTTGCCACGCAAAATCAAAATCAGGGTGTTGTGCATAATGTGCTGACAAGCCAATTGGTTTTAGTGCCAGCCGCACGACTGAGGTATCGGGCTGAAAATGAAAAGTTGCCGCGGCTACTTCTAACGCACCTTGTTCATAGGCATCGTCTGCATCTAAAAAGGCAATAAATTCGTTACCGGATTGCAATGCGCCCCAGTTTCTTGCTTTTGCTACTCCACTATTTTTCGGCATTGATTCCACATAAATACGATTCGGATAGCGTTCCGCTAAAGCCGTTGCCAATGCCCGCGTGCTATCTGTCGAGCCATCATCAATCAACCAGATTTTGCCTAAATAGCGTTGATTTAGTACAGATTCCACCGCCCGCACCAGCGTTTTTTCCGCATTGTAACAGGGGATAATGACATCAATATTCGGAAACATTATTGCCACCTAGGGTTATGCCCGTTTACGTAATTTGGCATAGTAAAAACCATCGCCGCTTTTTTCTTGTGGAATAAACTGAAAACCGACCACACTTTGATCGTCATCAAAAGGCAACGGCAATAATTCCGCCTCGGCGTGTTCTGCCAAAAAGGCTTTGATTTGATCACTATTTTCATCGGGCAAAACGGAGCAAGTGGCATAAAGTAAAATGCCGTTTGGTTTCAATTTTGCCCATAAGGCGTTAAGAATTTTCTTTTGTAATTCGACAAGTTGGGCAATGTCCGTTTCTTGGCGAAGCCATTTAATATCGGGATGACGGCGGATCACACCGGTGGCAGAACAAGGGGCATCTAATAAAATACGGTCAAATTTCACCGCACTTTTTACCGTATTTTGCTCAATTTCCCCCAACCAATCATCAGGTTGAGAAGCATCACCGCACACTACAATGGCTTGTTGATTTAAACGTGCAAGATTTTCTTCTACCCGCTTTAAGCGGTGTGCTTCCACATCTAAGGCAATCACCTTGGCTTGTGGGGCAAGTTCTAAAATATGGGTGGTTTTGCCCCCCGGTGCGGCGCAGGCATCTAAAATCCATTCGCTATTTTGCGGTTCAAGCAAGGTTGCCGCCCATTGCGCACTCAAGTCCTGCACCGTTACTGCCCCTTCCACAAACTGTGGTAATTTTTGCACCGCAACAGGGGACGCCAAACGGAGAGATTGGGGATGTACGCCCATTTCCGCAGAAATCTCCGTGTCCATTAATAAAGTGCGGTAATTTTCCGTGCTGTTTTTTTGTGAATTCACCCGCAACCACATCGGGGGCTTTTGATTATTCGCTTCAATGATTTCACGCCAATTCCGGTAGGCTTTTTTTAATTTATTCACAAACCATTCAGGGTGGAGCGTTTGCCAATGCTTGTCCACAATGGCAAGAATGTCTTCCTGTTCACGCAAGAATCGGCGCAATACGCCGTTTACTAATCCTCGAAAACTATCCACTTTCAGCAATTTGGTGGCATTCACCACTTCATCCACTGCGGCGTGTGCCGGCACACGTAAATAAAGCAGTTGATACAAGCCCACCAACAACAAACAATGCACAATGCGTGTTTTGCCTTTCAGCGGTTTATCCACAAGACGTTGAATGATCTGTTCCAAACGTGGCAACACACGGCACACACCAAAACAAATTTCTTGCAATAAGGCGAGATCTTGGGTTTTCACCTCAGATTGCACTTCCGGTAGCAAGGCAGAAAGGGATTTTCCCTCGTCCAGCACTTGCAAAATTACTTGTGCGGCAATGGCGCGGCTTGAAAGTGTGGTCAATTTTGAGGGTGTTTTTGAAGGCGTTTTTTTAGGTGAACGAAACTTTTTCATTATGCTAACACCTTGCCAATTGGAAACCATTCCGCTCTGCCGTTAAGCAAATCCTGCACCGACATCGGTTTTTTCCCTGCCGGTTGAAGTTGTTGTAAATTCAACACACCCTCTGCTGTGGCAATTTGAATACCGTTTTTATCGGCTGCCAAAATCGTCCCTGCCGGTTTATCTTGATGAGGTAACACTTCCGCTTGATACACTTTCAACGTTTGTGCATTGCCATCTTTATCTTCTGTGCTGAAATAGGCAATCGGCCAAGGATTAAAGGCGCGAATATTGCGTTCAAGTTGGACGGCAGGTAACGACCAATCCAACTTGGCTTCTTCTTTAGAAAGTTTTTCCGCGTAATTGCTTTGGCTGTCATCTTGTTTTTGGGCGGTGAATTTGCCCTTTTCTAAATGATCCAACACCTCAATTAGCGCAGGGGGAGCGAGTTCCGCCAATTTGTGGTAAAGGGTGGTTGAGGTTTCTTGGGGCAAAATATCACAATAAACTTTATGCAACATATCACCGGTATCCAACCCTTCGTCCATTTGCATAATGGTTACACCGGTTTGTGTATCACCTGCCCAAATGGCACGTTGAATCGGGGCAGCACCACGCCAACGGGGCAAAATAGAGCCGTGAACATTTAAGCACCCTAAAGGTGGCGTTTCTAACACGGCTTTCGGCAAAATCAACCCATACGCCACCACCACCATTACATCGGCATTAAGTGCTTTTAATTCGGCTTGAGCCTCTTCTTTGCGTAAGGATTTGGGTTGATAAACGGGAATATTATGCTGTTCGGCAAGTTGTTTCACAGGACTTGCCTGCAATTTTTTGCCCCGTCCTGCCGGTTTATCGGGCTGCGTGTAAACGGCAATTACGTTGTGTTGAGAGTGAAGTAATGCCTGTAAATGCTGTGCGGCAAAATCCGGTGTGCCGGCAAAGATAATATTGAGTGGTTTCATCATATTCTGCGTTGTGGTTGGAGAGAATGATATAACACAAAGAAGAAATACCCTGTCGTAGGGACGTCACGCTGGCGCTCTTATTAAAATTCAACAAATTTCAATAAGTTAATACTGAGGACGCCAGCGTGGCGTCCCTACTTTTAAGAATCCTTTATTGTGTACGGCAACATCATATTGAAAGTGCGGTCAAAATTAACCGCACTTTTTATGACTGCTTCGCCATCTGTTTTTTATATTTTACGAGTTTTTCTTTAATGCGTTGGCGTTTGAGTGGGGAAAGATAATCCACAAACAAAATGCCGTTTAGGTGATCGATTTCGTGTTGGATACAAATCGCCAACAACCCCTCTGCGTTTAGGGTAAATTCGTTCCCGTTGCGATCTAACGCTTTCACCGTCACTTTTTCTTTACGCGGTACTAACGCACGAAAACCGGGAATGGATAAGCAACCTTCTTCAATGCCGGTTTCGCCTTCCGAAGCCAAAATTTCCGGATTGATCAGAACCAACTGATTTTGTTTATCCCCTTCAATATCAATGGTGATAATGCGTTGTAAAATATCCACTTGCGGCGCTGCCAAGCCAATGCCTTCTTGTTGATACATTGTATCGAACATATCGTCCACAATTTGGCGAATGTCATCATTCACTTTAGCAACAGGTTCACACACCACTTTCAAATGGTCGTGAGGATAAATTAATACATTAAGTGCGGTCATAATTTCTCTTATTTTTTCATTAAAAATTGCAGCGGATTGTAGCATAGGATGCCTAATCTGTCCTTATTGAAGGCGGTTTTAAATTATCCGAATTCCAATTCAACCGCACTTTCGCCGAGAAAATTCACTAAGTCGGTGAGAATTTCGTCCGTTGCGGTAATCGACCATTGAATCCCCAGTCGCAATAACGCTCTGCCTTTCGGGCTTTGATAATACAGGTTAATCGGTAATGTGCCGCCACTCACCGGTGTGAGCATTTCTTTTAATTGCTTGATAAATCTCGGGGTGATTTGTTCGTCCGAAAGGCTAATTGCAAGGGATTTGGCATAGCGTGAACGAGCCTCATCTAAGGTCATCATATCCCGCACGGTCATTTTTAAACCGCCGGAAAAATCATCGGCACTGACTTGTCCGGAAACCACGACAACGGTATCTTTCTGCAATTTTTCGCCAAATTGCTCCAAACTTTCACCGAATAATGTAATATCCAACCGTCCGGAGCGATCGTCCAAGGTGGCAATCCCCAACCGGTTACCTTTTTTGGTGATGGCTATGCGTGATGCCACAATCAGCCCTGCGGCAGTACTGATTTGCCCACGGCGATTTGGCGTGAGTTCTTTCAAGCGGGTTGAACTGTAATGGGAAAGCTCTTTCAAATAACGGCTCACCGGATGACTGCTTAAATAAAGCCCTAAGGTTTCCCGTTCACCGTCCAAAATTTGTTTTTCCGTATAAGGTGGTGTGTTGGCATAAGCGTTTTCCACTTCTTCGTGGGTTTCCGTCAGCACGCCGAACATATCCGCCTGCCCCATTGCTTCGTCTTTGGCGTGTTGATCTGAGGCTTTAAGGGCATCTTCCAAATTCTTCGCAAGGGCGGCACGGTGTGGCCCGAGTTTATCAAAAGCGCCCGACATAATTAGACTTTCAAAGGTTCGGCGGTTGATTTTTTTCAGATCCACACGGGCGCATAAATCAAATAAATCTTTAAAAAATCCGCCTTCATTACGTGCTTTGACCAAGGCTTCAATCGGGCCTTCGCCCACGCCTTTAATTGCCCCAATGCCATAAACGATCTCGCCGTTTTCATTCACACTGAAATGATGTTTTCCCACATTAATATCCGGCGGCGTAACCTTCAACCCCATACGCAAACATTCATCGTACAAGCCGACAATTTTGTCGGTGTTGTCCATTTCCGAGGTCATCACCGCCGCCATAAATTCTGCCGGAAAGTGGGTTTTCAGCCACAAAGTTTGGTATGACACCAAGGCATAAGCGGCGGAGTGGGATTTATTAAAACCATAGCCGGCGAATTTTTCTACCAAGTCGAAAATCTTCATCGAAAGTTCGCCATCCACACCGTTTTTCACCGCCCCTTGTTCAAAGACGGAACGTTGTTTTGCCATTTCTTCCGGTTTTTTCTTACCCATTGCACGGCGTAGCAAATCCGCCCCACCCAAGGTGTAGCCTGCCAACACCTGTGCAATTTGCATTACCTGTTCTTGATACAAAATAATGCCGTAAGTCGGCTCTAAAATCGGTTTAAGGCTTTCGTGTTGATAGTTGGCATCGGGGTAAGAGACTTCCTCCCGTCCGTGTTTACGGTCGATAAAGTTATCCACCATACCGGATTGCAACGGCCCCGGGCGGAACAACGCCACTAACGCGATAATATCTTCAAAACAGTCCGGCTGGAGGCGTTTGATCAAATCTTTCATTCCTCGGGATTCCAACTGGAACACCGCAGTGGTTTCGGATCGTTTTAATAAATCGAAAGAGGCTTGATCGTCTAAGGGAATGGAGGCAATATCCACCGCTGGTTTGCCCTCACGTTCCGTACGGGCATTGATCATATCCAATGCCCATTTAATGATAGTGAGGGTACGTAGCCCTAAGAAGTCGAATTTTACCAAGCCGGCATATTCCACATCATTTTTATCAAAGTGGGTAACGGGGTGCAGCCCTTCGCTGTCGCAATAAAGAGGGGCAAAATCCGTAATCAGGGTGGGCGAAATCACCACGCCGCCGGCGTGTTTACCGGCGTTACGCGTTACCCCTTCCAATTTGCGAGCCATATCAATTAACGCTTGCACTTCTTCATCACTGTCGTAGGCGGCTTGCAGTTGCGGCTCGACTTCAAAGGCTTTGGCAAGGGTCATTCCCGGATCGGGTGGCACTAATTTTGAAATGCGATCCACAAAGCCGTAAGGATGTCCGAGTACCCGACCCACATCCCGAATTACCGCTTTCGCCGCCATTGTACCGAAGGTAATAATTTGCGACACCGCACCCCGTCCGTAGGTTTCCGCCACGTGTTCAATCACGCGGTCACGCCCATCCATACAGAAATCCACATCAAAATCGGGCATCGACACCCTTTCCGGATTTAAGAAACGTTCAAAAAGTAGGTCAAATTCCAACGGATCGAGATCAGTAATTTTCAATGCGTATGCCACAAGCGATCCCGCACCGGAACCCCGACCCGGGCCGACAGGAATATCGTTATCTTTCGACCACTGAATAAACTCCATTACGATCAAAAAGTAACCGGGGAAACCCATTTGGTTAATCACATCCAATTCGACTTGCAAACGTTCATCATATTCACCACGTCTTTCCGCCCGTACTTTTTCATCGGGAAATAAAAACGCCAAACGTTCTTCCAAACCTTCTTTGGCTTTTTTGACCAAATAATCTTCCGTGCTGAGTTCGCCCGTTGGAAATTGAGGCAGGAAATATTGCCCGAGGCGTAATGTGACGCTACAACGTTGCGCAATCAATAAGGTATTTTCAAGGGCGGAAGGAATATCTGCAAACAAGGCACACATTTCTTCTTCGCTGCGAAAATATTGTTGTGCCGTATAAAGTTTTGGGCGTTTGGGATCGTCCAGCGTATAGCCATCGTGAATTGCTACGCGGATTTCGTGGGCTTCCGCATCATCTGCTTTTAAAAACACCACATCATTGGTCGCCACCAAGGGCAACCCTTTTTCTTCCGCAAGTTCACAGGCGGCTTTAATATAACGTTCTTCGTCCGGTTTGCCGGTGCGTGTTAAGGCAAGGTAAAAATGATCGGGAAAAAATTCTTGATAAAATTTGACCGCACTTTCCGTTTCGGCGGTATTTTCTTTCAACAATTTTTTCCCCACATCGCCTTTTGTACCGCCCGATAAAATAATCACCCCTTCACGATGTTCCACCAGCCAATCTTGATCAATATAAGGCAAATCTTCATAACCGCGTTGATAGGCTTTTGATAGCAACAAGGTGATGTTTTTATAACCTGTGTTATTTTTTGCCAGTAAGGTCAGTTCAAATAATTCATCACCGCACAACTCACTTCGCACCCGTACATCTGCGCCGATAATCGGTTTAATACCGGAAGAAAGGGTTTCACCATAAAACCGCACCACGCCACAAAAGTTGGTGAAATCCGTCAACGCCATTGCCACCATATTATTTTCCGCACAGGCTTTCACCAGCGGTTTTACCTTGGCGATCCCATCAATCATAGAAAAATCACTGTGTGTGCGAAGATGAACAAAACGGGGCTGGGTCATTGGAATCCTTACAGTTTAAAGGCTAAAGTGCGGTCTATTTTAATCGTATTTTTTCTGTGGCTCAATCAAACAAAAAATGCGGTTAAATTTAACCGCACTTTTCTTTTTCATTATGCATTATGATTTAAATTATTTTCTCGCAAGAGGGGGAACAAACACTAAGCCTAAATCCCAAGGTTGTTCAATCCAGGTATTTTGTGGAATATCAATCACATAATCATCCACCAATTCTGCCCCTGCCGGTTTGGCGAAAACGGTGACAAATTTTGCTTTCGGGTACATTTCACGAATGGCACGCGCGGTGTTGCCGGTATCCACCAAATCATCCACTACGATAAACCCTTCACCGCCATTTGGCACATCTGCGGCGTGTAAAACTTGGAGTTCGCCTTGGCTTGTGTGATCGTGATAACTGGCGATACAAACGGTTTCTACGTGGCGAATGCTTAATTCACGTGCCAACACCGCTGCCGGAAATAAACCGCCGCGGCTCACCGCAATAATGCCTTTCCATTGAGAGGCTGGGAGTAAACGTTCTGATAATTTGCGGGCGTGCATTTGGAACATATCCCAAGTCACCACATATTTTTCGCTCATAGTTAAACCTTAAAATTTGTCGATAAATAAAAAATGCGTAAGGATAACCTGAAACAGGGTTTTATGCTATGATTTCGTGAAATTTTTCGTAAAAAGGAACAAATATGTCTGAAATAAAAACACTACAACCACAATTATTATGGAAATGGTTCGATCAAATTTGTGCTATCCCTCATCCTTCTCACTATGAAGAAGAATTGGCAAATTTCATTGTAAATTGGGCGAAAGAAAAACAATTTTTTGTGGAACGTGATGAAGCCGGCAACGTGTTAATTCGCAAACCTGCAACGGCAGGAATGGAAAACCGCACGCCTGTGGCACTGCAAGCGCATTTGGATATGGTGCCGCAAGCCAATGAGGGCAATCCCCACGATTTCACCAAAGATCCGATTCGACCTTATATTGATGGCGATTGGGTGAAAGCACAAGGCACAACCCTAGGGGCGGATAACGGTATTGGTTTGGCTTCCACCCTTGCCGTGCTGGAAAGCAATGATGTGGCACATCCGCCGTTGGAAGTGTTGCTCACGATGACGGAAGAAACAGGAATGGATGGGGCATTGAATCTTCGCCACAACTGGCTGCAATCTGAAATTCTCATTAATACGGATACGGAGGAAATCGGTGAAATTTATATCGGTTGTGCCGGCGGCATTAATGCCAATTTGGAATTACCTATAGAACGAGAAAATAATGCTTTCGAGCATTGCCTTCAACTCACCTTAAAGGGCTTGCGTGGTGGGCATTCCGGTTGTGATATTCATACCGGCAGAATGAATGCAATTAAGTTGCTTGCCCGTGTGTTGGCAAAACTTTCGCAAAATCAACCGCACTTTGCTTTAGCGGAAATTCATGGTGGTTCAATTCGTAATGCAATTCCCCGTGAAGCGGCGGCTGTGCTGGCATTCAATGGTGATCCTAATGCCCTTGAAAGTGCGGTCAAAAATCTTGATGTTTTACTAAAAGAAGAATTGGCGATTGCCGAACCGAATTTAACTCTTTTTGTTGAACCGACTGCCAAAGCCGAAACCGTATTTACCGCACAAAGCACAAAAACCGTCATTCACTTGCTCAATGCCCTACCAAACGGTGTGATTCGTAACAGTGATGTGATTAAAAATGTAGTGGAAAGCTCGCTCAGTATCGGTGTGTTGAAAACCGAAGGTGATAAAGTAAAAGGCACGATTTTAGTGCGTTCACTAATTGAAAGCGGTAAGGCTTATGTAACCGAACTATTAAGCTCCGTTGCCACCTTAGCCGGTGCGAAAACCGAATTCTCCGCCCCTTACCCGGGCTGGAAACCGGTGAACGATTCCGCCATTCTCAACCTAACGAAAAAACATTATGCCGAAGTATTAGGCAAAGACCCTGAAATCAAAGTGATCCACGCAGGTCTTGAATGTGGTTTGTTAAAAGAACATTATCCGCATATTGATATGGTGTCTTTAGGCCCAACCATCCGCAATGCCCACTCACCGGATGAAAAAGTGCAGATCTCCGCAGTGAAGACTTATTGGGAGGTGTTGGTGAGGGTTTTGAGGGATATTACAATTAAGTAAGATGTAAAAAATGGCAGGATTTACCCTGCCATTTGTCATATATAGAAGTTAAATATTCTTATCTATTTATACGGATAGTTCTTCAAATAAGGATCTTTGTATCTTCCAATAGTCTAGTAAACAAAATAAAACACTCTTAAGAGCCAAATTAGGTTGAGAACTATGATGAATAAACTCTTTATTCATTGCTAAAACTTCAAATTCTCTAGCCAAATCAAATAATGATTTAGATATTTCTGTTTTAGAAAAATATTCGGATAGAATATTAGAATTAAGTTGTTCAAATCCTTTATCTAAGCTAAGTTGTAATTGATTAGCTAGCCCCCCACCTTGAGGCACACTCTTAAGCAGAGTTAATATATTTCTTACTGCATTATTGGTACCATTCCTACCTTTCGCCCCATACGTAAAACCTTCATTCATGAAATCTATTCTCTCTGAATAATCCATGGACGAAACTTCTTTCATTTGAAAATCAATTCCGATTAATACAAATGAACACATTAAATACAAGCATCTTAATGCATGTTGTTTATAATCTGGATTATCTATAACCTGACTTGCAAAAAAATATCCATTATCAATCCAAAAATTAATATGATCAAAGTTCATCCCTAATATAAGCATCCTTTTAGAATTTATTATCCTATTTTTCCACCCACCATCAATTTTTTGGAAAGGGTACTCATCTATTAAATCTAGAAATTCATTATCCGTTAATCTATATTTATACTCTAACGATAACTTCTCAAGTCTCTTTAGTAGATGTCCATCAACTATGATAACACCTTGTTCCTTACCATAATTAACAACTGCAGGACGAGTATCAGTTGTTGCCACAACAGCACGATCCATTTTTAATGCCGCTTGCAAGCCTTTTACCCAAAAAATTCTCTCTAACGCCTGAGGTGTTTTTTTATTTTTTATATCAACAATGGTTTTCTCTCTAGATAAAGCGGAAACTCTACCATACAAAAATAAATCAATATCTGTAATGTCAAAATTCTCATAGCTGTACGGTATACTTCGAATAACATAATATCCGGCTTTCAGAAAATAAAATCTCAATAACTCTTCTGCCTGAGCTCCTTTATTGAGTTTTTTTGTATTTGAAGCCATTATACACCACCTGTTCTTAGACTTAACAATATATCGTGCGTAATTTGAGGATTCAATTCAACTTGTTTTTTTCTTGTTGTGACACGATGTTGTTCTGGAGCTTCAAAATTATTCATACTACCTGTTATATTTGGTAAATTTAATGAATATTCATTAGCTGAACCTGTTGTTAATATATTTAATGCTAATTCACCAATCTCTTTCTTCAAGAGTTTCATAGAAAATACCTCTTGATTATAATTAATAGTAGGTGTTATTTTTACAACCCCTCTAAGCTCTAATAATTTATAATCCTGTCCTATTGCCTCTACCGGACCAACTGTACCTCCACCTATTAATTTTTTCAATAACGCTTCTACATTATTAATTCTACCACGGGCATAAGTGCTATTTTTCATACCATAAGTTATTGAACTAATAAATGCCTTAGCTAAATCAAAAGTATCATCAAGCATGGAATTACTACCAAATTTTTGAAATGCTGATGGTTTAGTTATAAAACCAATTCTACCACTTTCATTAGATATAAAACTAATATCAAATAATCCTATCGAAATAACTTTTTCATATAACTTATCTCCTAATATTTGAGTAGCTTCATCATGATGAATACATCCATAAGTGTCCAATTTACTATTTAACTCATTAATTTTAGCTGCCTCTTCTACATTGAGAGTACTTAAAATTTTTGTAGACTTCTCAATTGTATCTCGTTTAAACAAGTTACCATTAAATATCAGATTATTAGAGCTATCAATATGTTCATAATCAACAAAACCAAAAGATTTTGAATCCTTAAATAAGTTTTCTGTTTGAGCCTCACTCAAATGATATTGATCTGATATTTTCTGTGAGATTTCTTTTTCTAATTTAGGGGAGATAGATACATCTTCTGCTAACTGAATGGCAGCTTCTTGTAATTCTTTTTCTCCATCTCGTCTGAAAATATCTGTTGTGTGTTGTAATATAGAATGATTAGTTAATCCCAGCACTGCAATTTCTTTATATGATGTATCTATATCTATCAACTGACATTCTTTTAATATTTTAAGTAAGGAGTCGAGTTCTAATTTGCCTATATTTGCGATTCTGGCTAATTTTCGAGCATTGTCGATAGATATGGTCTGTTCCTCACTAGCAGAAAGAGATGATAATAACAATCCTGCTTTTCCAGCGGTTTGTATATCATCATATTCTAATGAATAATTATTTTCTATTGAATTAAGCTTATTTGTATGATGGATAAGCCAAGCTCCAATTTGTTTACTATCCATAACATAATCTCCTTTAATTAACTTTGCTGTATTCTGTATATTACCTTATTACAGATATAAAAAAACACTTTCGGGGCTTTTCTTTATCTCTTTTGCAAAATTAATCTTCTATCTCAGAATTTGATAATGCAATAAAACTTTAGATTGCTTGGTAAGAATAAAGTAAAAAACACTACCTAGACAAAAACTCCCCCTTCACCAACTTCCACAACGTCATCAACACAAGCAATCCTATCATTAAATTAGAAAAAATAAAGGCAAACATGGCAATGCCGGATAGCACTTGATTATGGTAAAACGCAACCGCACTATTTGCCATTGAGGCTAATCCGAATGAGAATGCCCATAAACCGATGTTTAAGCCTTTTTCGATAATCCAAGGGAAAATTCTCAATAGAAAGAACATTTGCAAAAAGCCATAGCCCCATAGGATTTTGGCGAAAGTATCCACTTCGCCGTGATTCACCGATAAATACGCCGATGCGCCAACAAAAGCCGGGGCGAGAATAATGCCCATTGTAGCGCGGAAAGGCGGTTCTAGAGATGAAATGCGTAGGTGTTGGAGCAATACCGGCTCAAAGATAATCCACGCGATTAAGCCAGCGCCGAAAAAGAGGTAACCAAGATCTTGATAGCCGAGTAAAGCAAGCGAACTTGCGCTGGTAAAATTCGCGGCAACCGCAGGCAAATAAAAAGGTGGTCGGGTAGATTTTTGTTCAAAAACACCGCCTTTCCAAAGCTCGCTGATTCTTATGGAAGAAAATAATAACTGCCCGATTGTGCCAAGCCAAATCATTCCTTCGGCAATAACGGGATACCAACGAAAAATAATATCACCGACCAACATTGTTGTAATTGGGATTAGGGCAATAAAAGAAAAACGTATCGGGCAACGGTATTCTTCCAGTACTTCGTGAAAATAATAGCGAAGTTTATAGCCATACATAGCGATAAAAACTATCCAGATCGCAATAGCAATAATGCCTAATGTGTCGCTCACAGTTTGCGCCCAAGAGAAAAAATGCACTAAGTGCCACCAGGCAAGAGATAACGCCGCTAATCCAAGCGGAATACCGAAATAACCGGTGGGTAAAGGGAATGGTTTGGTTGTATTCATTGTTTTATCCTTGCACTAAAAAATTTTTGCGAGTCTAGCATAAAGAAAAAAATTCGACTTTTCTAAAAGTCTCAAATTTTTGTCAAAAAACAAAGTGCGGTCAAAAATCTCTTTAATTTTTTAATATTAAGGATGTCAGCGCTGTCTATGTCTACCTTTCATTAGGAACTATTCATTATGTCGTTATATTAAAATACCAAATTTTTTGATCGCACTTTAGGCTTGGCTCATCTAAAATTACCCAACAAAAAAGCCCCTTTCGGGGCTTTTCGTTTATTCATATTGGAGGATTAATCTTCCATTTCTGAATTTAATAATGCTGCAAGGCTTTGGGTTGCATCGTCAGCGACAAATTCAAATTCCGCTTCAATATCCGCATCGCTTGCAAAAGAGGAAACCGGTGATTCTTCAATCGCTTCCACGGCTAATTCCGCTGCTTTTTGGCGGTTTTTAATGCGGTTTTGGTGATAAGCAAAACCGGTACCCGCCGGAATTAAGCGACCAACGATCACGTTTTCTTTCAAACCACGTAATTCATCACGTTTTCCTGCCACTGCCGCTTCCGTCAACACGCGGGTTGTTTCTTGGAACGATGCCGCAGAAATGAAGGATTCGGTTGCAAGGGAAGCTTTGGTGATACCCAATAATTCACGCTCGAATTCAACCGGTGGTTTGCCTTCCGCCTGACGTTTACGGTTGACAATTTTCACGCGCGCCACTTCTACTTGTTCCCCTTCAAGGAATTCGGAGTCATAAGCGTTGGTGATAATTGCTTTACGCAACATTTGGCGAACGATAACCTCGATGTGCTTATCATTGATTTTTACCCCTTGTAAGCGGTAAACATCTTGCACTTCATTTACGATGTATTCGGTTACGGCACGAACACCACGTAAACGTAAAATATCGTGTGGGGTTTCCGCACCGTCTGAGATCACATCACCACGTTGTACCATCTCACCTTCAAATACGTTGAGCTGACGCCATTTTGGAATCATTTCTTCGTACACTTCACCTTCTACCGGCGTGATAAGTAAACGGCGTTTACCTTTGGTTTCTTTACCGAATGACACTACACCGGAAATTTCTGCCAAAATGGCAGGTTCTTTCGGTTTACGTGCTTCAAAAAGATCCGCTACGCGTGGAAGACCACCGGTAATATCTTTCGTTCCCACAGATTCTTGTGGAATACGTGCCAATGGTTCACCAACTTTTACCGCGGCACCGTCATCTAAGCTAACAATGGCTTTACCCGGTAAGAAGTATTGTGCGATCACATCGGTTTCAGGTAAGAAAATGTCGTTACCGTTTGCATCCACCAATTTGATGGTTGGACGTAAATCTTTACCTGCCGTTGCACGCTCACCCACGTCTTGTACAACAATGGATGAAAGACCGGTTAATTCATCGGTTTGACGCGTTACGGTTAAACCGTCCACAATATCAATGAATTTCACAAAACCGGCAACTTCAGAGACTACCGGCATAGTATGCGGATCCCAGTTTGCCACGGTTTCGCCAGCTGTTACCTCTTGACCATCTGCTTTACTTAACACGGCACCGTAAGGCACTTTATAGTGTTCTTTGGTACGACCGAATGCATCGGTGATGGTTAATTCAGTGTTACGTGAAGTTAAAACTAATTTACCTTCATCATTCGTTACGAATTTTGCATTGGTTAAGTGTAAGGTACCGGTATTTTTCACTTGTACGCTTGATTCTTTGGCTGCCGCAGATGCCGCACCACCAATGTGGAACGTACGCATCGTTAACTGTGTACCCGGCTCACCGATTGATTGTGCCGCGATAACCCCGATGGCTTCACCTTGGTTGATCAGGTGACCACGTGCCAAGTCGCGACCGTAACATTTCGCACAGACACCAAAATCGGTATCACAGGTTACAACGGAACGCACTTTCACGCTATCTACAGAGTTTTCATCTAACACATCACAAAGTTTTTCATCTAACAATGTGTTACGTGCAATTAAAACTTCTTCCGTACCCGGTTTATAAATATCTTCCGCCGCGACACGACCTAACACTAATTCGCGAAGTGGCACTTTTTCATCCCCCCCTTCAATTAATGGGGTCATCACCAAGCCTTCGTGCGTGCCACAGTCGTCTTCAATGATCACTAAGTCTTGTGCAACGTCCACCAAACGGCGAGTCAAATAACCGGAGTTCGCTGTTTTTAATGCGGTATCCGCCAAACCTTTACGCGCACCGTGGGTGGAAATAAAGTATTGTAATACGTTCAAACCTTCACGGAAGTTCGCGGTGATTGGCGTTTCGATAATCGAACCGTCCGGACGTGCCATCAAGCCACGCATACCTGCCAACTGACGAATCTGTGCCGCAGAACCACGCGCACCGGAATCCGCCATCATAAAGATACTGTTAAATGAGGCTTGTTTTTCAGGTTTACCTTCACGGTTGATCACTTCTTCCGTAGAAAGATTTTCCATCATCGCTTTTGCAACGCGCTCATTCGCCGCCGCCCAAATATCGATCACTTTGTTGTAACGTTCGCCCGCAGTAACAAGACCGGATTGGAATTGCTCCTGAATTTCCGCCACTTCTTCTTCTGCCGCAGAAATAATTTCATATTTCTTCTCAGGAATCACCATATCATCAATACCAACGGATGAACCTGAACGTGCCGCATAAGCAAAACCGGTGTACATAATTTGGTCGGCAAACATTACCGCTTCTTTCAAACCTAAACGGCGATAGGCTTCGTTAATCAGTTTTGAAATGGCTTTTTTGCCTAATGTTTGGTTGAACAATGAATATGGCATACCTTGTGGTGCGATCATCCACAAAATGGCACGACCGATTGTGGTATCGGTGAGTGTGGTTTTCGCATCAAATTCGCCTGCTTCATTTTTCACATATTCGGTAATACGCACTTTCACACGAGAATGTAATTCAGCCTGACCGGTGCGATATGCTTTCTCCGCTTCACGCGGATCTTGCAATAACATTCCCTCGCCTTTGCCGTTCACTTTTTCACGGGTCATATAGTAAAGACCCAATACCACGTCTTGTGACGGAACAATGATCGGATCACCATTTGCCGGCGAAAGAACGTTGTTGGTTGACATCATCAACGCACGTGCTTCTAATTGCGCTTCCAAGGTTAATGGTACGTGAACCGCCATTTGGTCACCATCGAAGTCTGCGTTAAACGCCGCACAAACAAGTGGGTGTAACTGAATCGCTTTACCTTCAATCAAAATCGGTTCAAAGGCTTGGATACCCAAACGGTGAAGTGTTGGCGCACGGTTCAATAGAATTGGATGTTCACGAATGACTTCCGCAAGGATATCCCATACGATTGCGTCTTCACGCTCAACCATTTTCTTCGCCGCTTTAATGGTAGTGGCATAACCACGACTTTCTAATTTCGCATAGATAAACGGACGGAATAATTCCAACGCCATTTTTTTAGGCAAACCACATTGATGTAGATGTAAGTATGGCCCTACGGTGATTACCGAACGACCGGAATAGTCCACACGTTTACCCAGTAAGTTTTGACGGAAACGACCTTGTTTACCTTTGATCATATCCGCAAGGGATTTCAACGGACGGCGGTTAGAACCGGTAATCGCACGACCACGGCGACCATTATCCAACAACGCATCCACAGACTCTTGTAACATACGTTTTTCGTTACGTACGATAATGTCCGGCGCAATTAAATCCAACAAACGTTTTAAACGGTTATTACGGTTGATCACTCGGCGATATAAATCGTTCAAATCCGAAGTCGCAAAGCGGCCGCCATCAAGCGGTACCAATGGGCGTAAATCCGGTGGAAGTACCGGTAATACGGTCATAACCATCCATTCCGGTTTATTGCCGGATTGTAAGAAGGCTTCCAATAATTTTAAGCGTTTTGTGATTTTCTTACGTTTGGTTTCAGAATTGGTTTCTTGCAACTCTTCGCGTAATCTTTCACATTCCACCTCAAGATCCATTCCTTTTAAGAGATCTTGAATGGCTTCCGCCCCCATTTTTGCTTCAAATTCATCTTGCCAACGATCTTCCGCATCAAGGTATTGTTCTTCCGTTAATAATTGACCACGTTCCAAATCCGTCATTCCCGGTTCGGTCACGATATACATTTCAAAGTAAAGTACACGTTCAATATCGCGTAATGGCATATCAAGCAATAAACCGATACGGGATGGAAGTGATTTTAAGAACCAAATATGTGCTACCGGAGAGGCCAGCTCAATGTGTCCCATACGTTCACGGCGAACTTTGGTTTGGGTCACTTCAACACCACATTTTTCACAGATCACACCACGGTGTTTTAAACGTTTATATTTACCACATAAACATTCGTAATCTTTTACCGGCCCGAAAATACGTGCGCAGAAAAGACCGTCACGCTCAGGTTTGAACGTGCGGTAGTTAATGGTTTCAGGTTTCTTCACTTCACCAAATGACCACGAACGAATCATATCCGGTGAGGCTAACCCAATTTTAATCACATCAAAATCTTCACTGGTTTTTGATTGCGCTTTTAAAAACTTAACTAAGTCTTTCACAAATGTTCTCCTGTCGGAGTTAAAGGTTTAAAGTGCGGTTGAAAATCTCATTGAATTTTGACCGCACTTCGGCGATTTTCTTTGGTAGGGAAAACTTTTCCCCTACCTTTATTACTCTTCGTCTAACTCGATATTTAAACCAAGTGAGCGGATTTCTTTCATAATTACATTGAAAGATTCCGGTGTACCCGGATCCATATGCTGATTACCGCTTACGATGTTTTTATACATCTTCGTACGACCGTTCACGTCATCGGATTTCACGGTTAACATTTCTTGTAAGGTGTAAGCCGCGCCGTATGCTTCCAACGCCCATACCTCCATCTCACCGAAACGTTGACCACCGAATTGTGCTTTACCACCCAACGGTTGTTGCGTAACAAGGCTGTAAGAACCGGTTGAACGTGCGTGCATTTTGTCATCAACCAAGTGGTTCAATTTGAGCATATACATATAACCTACGGTTACCGGACGCTCAAATTTTTCACCGGTACGACCATCATACAATGTGATCTGACCTGAAGTCGGTAAACCGCCAAGTTTTAATAGCTCTTTGATTTCCGCTTCGTCCGCACCGTCAAACACCGGTGTGGCAACCGGTAAACCTTTGCGTAGATTTTCCGCTAAACGCAACACTTCTTCATCAGTGAAGGTGCTTAAATCCACTTTTTGTGAACCGTTACCCAAGTCATACGCTTTTTGGATATAGTTGCGTAATTTTTCCACTTCTTGTTTTTGTTTGAGCATTGCATTGATTTGATCACCAATACCTTTCGCCGCTAAACCTAAGTGGGTTTCAAGGATCTGACCGATATTCATACGGGATGGAACACCTAACGGGTTCAACACGATTTCGACCGGCTGACCATTTTCATCGTACGGCATATCTTCAACAGGGTTGATTTTTGAGATAACACCTTTGTTACCGTGACGACCCGCCATTTTATCACCCGGTTGAATTTGACGTTTCACCGCAAGATAAACTTTCACCACTTTTAACACACCCGGTGCAAGATCATCACCTTTGATGATCTTCTTACGTTTCACTTCAAGTTTATGTTCAAACTCTTTACGAAGTTCTTCGTATTGCTCGGCAAGTTGCTCTAATTGGTTTTGTTTCTCTTCATCGGCAATGGTTTGTTCTAACCATTTGGTGCGATTTAATTTATCTAACTGTGCGGCATCTACGCCTCCGGAGATGAGAAGATTGCGCACACGCGCGAATAAGCCTGCTTCTAAGATTTCTAATTCATCAGAAAGGTCTTTTTTCGCTTCTTTTAATTGCATTTCTTCAATTTCTAATGCACGTTTGTCTTTTTCCACGCCATCGCGGGTAAAGACTTGTACGTCAATTACCGTACCGGTTACGCTGTTTGGCACACGTAATGAAGAATCTTTTACGTCAGAGGCTTTTTCACCGAAAATTGCACGTAACAATTTTTCTTCCGGTGTAAGTTGGGTTTCACCTTTCGGTGTCACTTTACCTACTAAGATGTCGCCACCTTTCACTTCTGCCCCCACATAAACAATACCGGATTCATCCAATTTGCTTAATGCAGATTCACCCACGTTTGGAATGTCCGCCGTAATTTCTTCCGAACCTAATTTGGTATCACGTGCCACACAAGAAAGTTCTTGAATGTGAATGGTGGTAAAGCGATCTTGTTGAACAACACGTTCAGACACTAACATTGAGTCTTCAAAGTTATAACCATTCCACGGCATAAACGCCACGCGGATATTTTGACCCAATGCCAATTCACCTAAATCGGTTGAAGGGCCGTCTGCCAAGACTTCACCACGATTAATCGGATCGCCTAAATTCACACAAGGAATTTGGTTGATACAGGTGTTTTGGTTAGAACGGGTGTATTTGATCAAGTTATAAATATCAATACCTGCTTCGCCTGCAATGGTTTCGTCTTCATTTACTTTGATCACGATACGTGAAGCATCTACGTATTGAACCGTACCACCACGTTTTGCCACAACCGCCACGCCGGAGTCGAGAGCGATTGGTTTTTCCATACCGGTACCCACCAACGGTTTATCCGCACGCAAGGTTGGAACTGCCTGACGTTGCATATTCGCGCCCATCAATGCACGGTTCGCATCATCGTGTTCTAGGAATGGAATTAACGCTGCCGCCACAGACACCACTTGTTGGGTTGAAACGTCCATGTAGTGAATATCTTCCGGTTTATATAATCCGGACTCACCACGTTCACCACGAGCTGTAACAAAAGCATCGGTAAAACGATTGTTTTCATCTAAGTTTGAGTTTGCCTGCGCAATGATGTAGTTGGCTTCATCAATCGCAGATAAATATTCGATTTCTTCGGTTACTTGACCGTCAACCACTTTACGATATGGGGTTTCTAAGAAACCGTAATCATTAGTACGTGCAAAAGCTGAAAGGGAGTTGATCAAACCGATATTCGGGCCTTCAGGGGTTTCAATCGGACACAAACGACCATAGTGGGTATTGTGTACGTCACGCACTTCAAAACCTGCACGTTCACGGGTTAAACCGCCCGGCCCTAATGCCGAAATACGGCGTTTATGTGTCACTTCTGATAACGGGTTGTTTTGGTCCATAAATTGCGAAAGTTGTGAAGAACCAAAGAATTCTTTTACTGCCGCAGAAATTGGTTTCGGGTTAATTAAATCTTGTGGGGTAATCGCATCTAAATCGCCTAAAGATAAGCGTTCTTTCACTGCTCTTTCCACACGCACTAAACCAATACGGAATTGATTTTCTGCCATTTCCCCTACAGAACGAATACGACGGTTACCTAAGTGGTCAATATCGTCCACTTCACCGCGACCGTTACGGATATCAATGAGTTTACGCATCACAGAAATGATGTCTTCATTGCTTAAAATACCGCTACCTTGACCTTCAGAAATATTTAAAGAGCGGTTAAATTTCATACGGCCTACCGCAGATAAATCATAACGATCTACTGAGAAGAATAGGTTGTTGAATAAGGCTTCTGAAGATTCCGGTGTTGGTGGTTCGCCCGGGCGCATCATTCGATAGATCTCGAATAAAGCACTGATCTTGTCGTAAGTCGGATCAACACGTAAGGTTTCAGAAATATACGGACCGTAGTCTAAATCGTTAGTAAATAACGTTTCAACCACGTTATAGCCGGCTTGAGCCAATTTCGCTAAAACTTCTAAAGAAATTTCACCGTTTGCTTGGCAAATAAGTTCACCGGAATCTAAATCCACGTAATCTTTCGCTGCCACTTTACCTACAATGTATTCAGTAGGCACCACTACTTGACTTACTTTATCTTTTTCTAATGCTTTGATGTGACGGGCAGTAATACGACGACCACGTTCAACATACACTTTGCCGTTTGCTTCAATATCAAAAGACGCAGTTTCTCCACGAAAACGATCCGGCACGAGGGTCATTAATAATTGATTATCGGCGATTTCAAAAGTCACCTTATCAAAGAATAAATTTAAAATTTCTTCAGTGGTGTAACCTAATGCACGAAGGATAATGGTTGCCGGTAATTTACGACGACGGTCAATACGGGCATATAAATTATCTTTTGGATCAAATTCAAAATCCAACCAAGAACCACGGTAAGGGATAATACGTGCGTTATAAAGCACTTTACCGGAAGAATGGGTTTTACCCTTGTCAGAGTCAAAAAATACGCCTGGGCTACGATGTAATTGTGAAACGATAACACGCTCAGTACCATTGATAACAAAGGTGCCGTTATCTGTCATTAATGGGATTTCCCCCATATACACTTCGTTTTCTTTAATATCTTTAACAGCGCGTGAAGAAGATTCTTTATCGTAGCTCACTAAACGTAATTTAACACGTAAGCCTGCCGCATAAGTTGAACCGCGAATTTGACACTCGCGTACATCAAATTCCGGTTCTTCCAAACGATAATCTACATATTGTAATTCGGTATAGCCGTTGTTGCTAACAATAGGAAAGACTGAACGGAAAGCCGCTTCTAAACCTTGCTGACCGTCAGGATCTTTTTGAATAAATTTATCAAACGAATCTAATTGAATAGTTAATAAATAAGGTACATTTAAAACTTGCGGACGTTTGCCGAAGTCTTTACGAATTCGTTTTTTCTCAGAATAGGAGAGACCCATTGGTTGGTTTTCCTCTATCAATTTTAGTGAGACTGAGTTGATACAAGAAAAGTGCGGTCATTTTTAATGACATTTTCTTACATCAAAGTATGGACACCGTTTTCAGAAACCGCACTCTGAACCTTACTTCTGTAGTGGGCTACTCAAATTAAAACTGCTATTTTTAACTCAAGTGGAAATAGGCACTATTAAACGGAAAATAATTACCTATTTTTTTATGCTTTTTTGATAGCACAAAATGGCTGATGGTAAACCACCAGCCATTAAGCCTGAAGAACAGGACAATAAGTAGATCAAAATTATTTGATTTCTACTTTTGCACCCGCTTCTTCTAGTTCTTTCTTAAGTGCTTCAGCTTCTTCTTTAGAAACGCCTTCTTTCAAGTTAGCCGGTGCAGATTCAACTAAGTCTTTCGCTTCTTTTAAGCCTAAACCTGTTGCACCACGTACTGCTTTGATTACCGCTACTTTGTTCGCACCTGCTTCAGCAAGAACTACATCAAATTCAGTTTTCTCTTCTGCTGCCGCTGCTGCACCGCCTGCTGCCGGCGCTGCTGCTACTGCCGCTGCTGAAACACCAAATTTTTCTTCCATTGCTGCGATTAATTCAACAATTTCAGTTACAGATTTAGAAGCAATCGCTTCAATGATTTGTTCGTTAGTTAATGACATAACAATCAATTCCTAAAGTAAATAAAGTTAAATGAAGTAAGAAACGCTTAACAATTAAGCCGCTTCTTGTAATTTGTCGCGTAATGCCGCAAAAGTGCGAACAAGTTTGCCTGCCGCCGCTTCTTTCATTGTGCCCATTAAACGTGCAATCGCTTCTTCGTAAGTTGGTAAGGTTGCCAAGAATTCAACATCTTGGATTTTACCTTCAAAGGCTGCACCTTTAATTTCAAACTTATCGTTTGCTTTAGCAAACTCTTTGAACAAACGTGCCGCAGCACCGGGGTGTTCGTTAGAGAAGGCGATAAGTGTTGGACCTACAAACGTATCTGTTAAGCATTCGTAATCCGTTCCTTCAACCGCACGACGTAATAAAGTATTACGTACTACACGCATTGTTACACCGGCTTCACGGGCTGCTTTACGTAATTCAGTCATTTTATCAACAGTTACACCGCGAGAATCTGCGATAACCGCTGAAAGTGCACCTTTGGCTGCTTCATTTACTTCAGCAACAATTGCTTGTTTGTCTTGAAGATTTAATGCCATTGGCTTTTAGCTCCTGAATACACTCCGATTTCTCGGAATTAATTTACCTAATCGAAAGACTAGGACGACTTCGGTGCCCAGAAGCAAGAAAAATTCTTATTCTGTACACCATCTACGTAGGATTATTAAGATATTCATCCCCTACGGTCTTGGACGAGGCTTGAATAGGTCAAGCACCAACCAGAAATCTTACGCTAAGCGTAAATAGGTGCGGGATTATAGGGACTAATCCGTTGCTTGTAAAGCCTTTTGTTGAAAAATTCCGCAAATTTTAACCGCACTTTATCTTTATTTTCTAACCGCAATGGCTTCAATTTCTAAGCCAACATCTTTCGGCAAACGTGCCACTTCAACACAAGAACGAGCCGGAAAATTCGGATGATGGTTTTCCTTAAAAAAACGTTCATATTCTGCATTCACAGCGGCAAAATCATTGAGATCTTTCACAAAAACGGTGGTTTTCACAATATCGGCAACCTGCAATCCGGCTTGCTCAATAATTGCTTTTACGTTTTCTAAAGATTGACGTGCCTGTGCCACAATATCGGCGGGAACATCACCGGTTGCCGGATTAACCGGAATTTGTCCTGAAGTCAGCACTAAATTTCCGAGATCCACCGCCTGAACATAAGGCCCGATTGCGGCAGGTGCTTTTTCGGTATGAATGATTTTTGTCATATTATGATTTCCTTTTCTTGCCAAAAAGTGCGGTCAAAATCAATCGCATTTTTTATTAATCAATTTCTTTTAATACATCATCGGAAAGTTCTTTTTGTGAACCTTCTTTTGCTTTTCCATCGTTCACTTTAAATTCTAAATTTTGGAAATAAGCCTCACGGAATGTGACGTAAGGATCTTGGGCCTGTCGCAATAATTCCGCATTATCCAAGTTTCTTGCACGGGTATCCACCGTTTGAACGCCATATTTCACCAACGACCAAGGGCCGCCAACCCAATTCCAAAACGGATACATATAAGCCGCATCTACTACGGCACCGGTTAATTGACGTGGTGTAGTGGCATTGTAAATTGGTAATACCATATAAGCCCCGGCATCAACCCCATAACTGCCTAAAGTTTCACCAAACCCACGTTCATCATAAACCTGAAGTTCTTTACTGGCACTGGCGAAATCAAACAAACCACCAATACCAAATACAGTATTAATCCAAAAACGGTTGAAATGCACGAAAGCCTTTTTCGGTTCGCCTTCAATCATACGGTTTACAAAACTGACCGGCTCATCTAGGTTATTCGCCACATTAGAAAGCCCTTTGCTTACCGGTGTTGGCACATAATCACGCCACCCTTTTGCCGCAGGCTCCAACACGTAGCGATCCATCACATTGTAGTTGAAATTCCACATTGTACGATTGAAACCTTCCATTGGATCATTGCGTTCGCCATCGGGCTTTGTCGCACAACCGGTTAAAACCACCGCGCCAAAAAGTGCGGTCAAAATTGCTTGTTTTTTCATTTATATCATTCTTTGAAAAAATTGGCACTATTCTAATTCAGAAAGTACATAACTTGTTATTAAAGTGAAAAGCGACCATAAAGTCGCTTTTCATCATTTCATTACTTAACTTGTGGATCTTTACCATAATTAGGATGATAAGGTCCATACAACAAACCTTTATTTACACCGGTTTGAAGTAATTTAGCATTTGCTAATGCCGATACATTATAACCGTTATCAGACACTTGATTGACAACCTGTTTCACCGCAACGGCGATCAAATCAATCAGTGGATTGCTGGAATTAATACGACCACCATCATCTTGAACTTCCGCTTCGCCTTCCCATAAAAGTTTCCCATTACGTAAATCAATTAATTTACCTTCAACAGCAACTTTAGTAACGCTGTTGAATACTTGATAATTCACACCATATTCTTTTACGTTGAGATAAAGACCTGCATCAGCATTGAAAATTTCTTGTAACTTCGATGCTTTAACATTTTGGATCTCTTGTGCCTGAGTTAAACCATTACGTTTAAAAGTTTCGTTTACTAAAGCAACAGGAAAAACGTAATATCCTGCTTCTGCAAGCGGTACAACCGATTGAGCAAGCACAGCCGGCGCTGCTTTCACTTCATTAGTCATATCCGTCGGCATCATCACTAAAATCGAGCGCGGTTTACTTTCTTTAAATGCCGTGTAATCATAGGGTTGCGGCGATGAACACGCGGTTAATACCAAACTACCGAATAAGGCTGAAATCACCATTAATTTTTTCATCATTTTTTCCCTCCTCTCATTCCTTTCGTCAATAAAAATTGAATATAAGATTTAGACTCAGGGAATAACCGTGTTTCCATGTCAAAGGCATCTTTCGCTTTTGAAGTATCACCTAGCTGACTATAAAGCAATCCTATTTGAGCATATAAACCCGGAGGGGCTTTTTTACCTTTAGTCGATTGCGTCATTTCTTCCAATGCGGTCAGTTGAGCCTGCGGATCACCTTCTTGAATTAAGGATTGATACACGGAGCTGGAATAAGCACCGCTACCCCAATTATAAATTTGATTGTTACTTCCACAAGCCGCAAGAAGTAATGCCGAAACTAAAACACCCACTTTATAATACGTCTTCATTTTTTTCCCTCTATATCACTTAGTTGGCTGCCAATAACCAGACTCCACGCCCGTAACTAACTTATTTACAGCTTCACGAATTGCAAGATCAAGCACTTTACCATTTAAAGTGGAATCATATCCTGCAGTGCCACCAAAGCCAATCACTTCACGATTAGAAAGACTATACTCACTGGCCCCTTGTACAGAATAAACCACTTCTGAAGTTTGGGCATTCACCACATTTAAGGTTACTTTTGCATAAGCAATTTGCTCTTTGCCTTTGCCTAAGATACCGAATAATTGATGGTCTCCCACAACTTTACGACCAAATTCAGTAACATCACCGGTAATGACATAATTTGCACCTTTTAATGTTTGTTTTTTACCTTTAATTTTCGCTTCTGCCGCCGTTTCTGATAAATTTGTACGATCTAATACGCTAAAACGACCTGTTTGCTGTAAATGTGCGACTAAAATCGTTTTCGCCTGTCCTCCCAACTGATCCTGACCATCTGCAAAAATACCGTTGTTATAGCTGGAACGGTTATCAAATTTACCAACACTAATTGGCGCTTTGACACCGCTATATACCGTATTATAGCTTTCAACCGTTTGAGTTTGAACGGTACGAGAACCTTCCGTTGCACAACCTACGAGTAGTAAAGAACTCACCGCAAGGGCCGCAATAAGTGTTTTTTTCATAAATTAAGCTCCTCAAGTAAATAAAGCGCTCACATCTTACTAACAAAAAAACTGAAATTCAACGACTTAGGAAATCTAGTTAAAATATATTGAACACTATAAAAAAGATTAAGCGCATAAAAAGTGCGATTAAAAATATTGTTATTTCAACCGCACCAAATTTAGCTATAAACTATACGCTTTAATATAAGGCAATTTACCTTTTTCAAGCATTTCCTGAATGCCGCTTTGGTGATCATTATTGCCTAAACCACGAAGTTCAAAGGTTACGCCAATGCTATGATCATACACTACGGAATCTTGGCTTTGATTTTGGCGACTGGTGACATAGCGTCTTGCGCTGACACCCACTGCCCAACAACAACTGTTGTACTGCACGCCAAGATATTGTTCTACCGGTTTTTTCAAGGCTAAATCTTGATAGTATTTTCCAACCACTGCCCAGTTATCCGTCATTTCCCACGCGGCGACAACACCCAGTTGTTTAATATCCTGATTGTAAGCATTGAGTGAGCGACCTAAATTTTGGTCAATATAGGCTTGGCTGGCATAACGATAATTGAGCTGAATAAGGTTACTTTTTTCCGGATTGTACTCAATACCGGTATTTGCCAAGGAAGTTTTCTTCAACTGGGTATCGTATTGATAACTCCCGTGCCAATTCCAATTATCATTGAGTTTCCAGTTAGATTCCAACGCCCAAGAGGAAGAAGATCGTTGGGTACTATTTGACGGATTATTATCTATGCGGGAATCCGTTAAATAATAGGTTTGCCCTGCCGATAAATTAAAACGTTCCTCAGAATCTCGATCATAAAAACGGGTTGTTCCCCCCACGGTCACTTGATTGGCGGAGGCAATTCGGTCTAAACCGCTATAACGGCGATCACGGAATAAGGAGTAATAATCTTGTTGAACCAGTGCGGAATCATAACCAAAGCCAAGGTAGTCATTGGTTAATTTTGAACCGATATTGCTTTGATCACGATACGGGCGATACAAATATTGCACACGAGGTTCAAAGGTTTGCGTATAGTCTTTTAAGAAGGTGGTATTGCGTGCCAAAACCGTTTGTAAATCTACTTTGACCTGCGGAATCACACGGTTTACCGTACGTTGAACCTCTTCCGCACCCGCTCCGCTGCCTTTTTTCTGCTGATAACGGGTGGCATAAAGTTTGGTTTCAATATTTAAGCTGCCGTATTTATTTGACATTGAACTTGCCAAACTCGGTTCAAGGTGAAAACGCCACGCTTTTGGCATTAGGCTGCTGTCGTTATCAAAACGCACTGCCTGTGAAAACAATTTGAAATCCAACCGGCCGTTGGCTAAATCATTTTTGTAATAATTAAAATCAATTTGCGGTAAGGCACGGTAAGGCCCGATTTGGACTTCATCAAAAATTTGGAACTGACGGGCAGAAATCGCCAAATTGTAGTTTGGCTGATAGTAGGCAATTCTCGCAAATTGATCGGCATAACCGTCCGTACTGTTACCATAATCAGAGGTAAAATCCGTGAAATAACGCTTATCGCTCACACGTGTGTAATCCACGTTTAAACGCCAATTTTGCAAGAACGAAGAACTATGATTCCAATAGAATAAATGGCGTTTACGATTATCGCTGTAATATTCATCGTAACGATCTTTTCCTAAATATTCACCGGCGATTTTGCCCTCGCCAATAGGTGTTAAATAACGAAACTCACCATTTAATTGCCAACCGCGGTGCGACATATATTTTGGTGTGATTGTTGCGTCATAATTCGGGGCAATATTCCAATAAATCGGTTGCGCAAACCAATAACCGTCACGGCTTGAACTCCCCGCACTCGGCATTAACAAACCGGAACGGCGGCGATCGCCAATCGGCAACTGCAAATAAGGTGTGTAAAAAATCGGCACACCAAGCACTTTAAAACGGGCGTGCCACATTTCTGCATATTCTTCTTTAATGTGTTGGGTTATTTCTGACGCATCCACCACCCACGCTTTATCGCCCGGCAAACAAGAGGTGAATGTGGCATTTTTCATTACGCGGGTATCATTACCCAACACAATATTCTGCGCCTTACCACGCCCTTGACGCCCCACTAATTGATAATCTGCTTCGGTAACATTACCGTCCTTGGAATCAAGATCAAAATCTGCACTTTGCCCCAATAAATTGATTTGGTTATCCTTATAATCAAACCCGCCGTTTACATAAGCAAACCGTTGTAGTGCCGCGCCCTCGCCGGTTTGTCTCACTTCCACCGAATCGGCAATCAAATGGCGATTACCTTGCTTCAAATCCGCATTGCCTTTGTAAATTGCACTTGTCGGTTGGTTGATCTCCGCACTGTCCGCTTCAATATAAACCGGTAAATCATTCGGATTACCGGAAACCGCCTCGCCGGAAAAATGCGGTACGCCCACCAAACATTGTGAACGCAAGTCCGCAAAAGTGGTTTGACTATAAAGTGCGGTCAAAATAGAAAGTGAAATTAATGTATATTTTTTGTTCATAATTCAGTTCTTTCGGCGATAAAATTGGGGCGATTATACTGGAAGATCATTTACAACAACAACCATTAATATGGTCATTGACTAATCCCATCGATTGCATAAAAGCATAACAAGTGGTTTCCCCCACAAACACAAAGCCCCGTTTCTTCAAGGCTTTTGACATTGCTTTGGAAATTTCCGTTTTTGCCGGCACAACAGACAAATCCGGTATGTCATTGATGATGGGGCGATGATTGACAAAAGACCAAATAAAATCACTGAAATTTTCACCGCACTTTTCCATTGCCAAAAACGCGTTGGCATTTTTGACAATAGCCTCCAATTTTGCCCGATGACGAATCAGCCCCTCATTTTTCATACATTCATCAATATCAAGTGCGGTCATTTTTGCCACTTTTTTCGGATCGAATTGATGAAATGTCTTGCGATATGCTTCGCGTTTTTTCAATACCGTGATCCAAGAAAGCCCTGCCTGTTGCCCTTCCAAACAAAGTTTTTCAAACAATTTTTGGCTATCAAATTCAGGCTTGCCCCATTCATTATCGTGATAAGCAATATAAATCGGCAATTCACCTGCCCACGCACATCTTGTCATCGCATTTCCTTTTTGAGTTCGGCATAAACCCCATTGAAATCGGGCATTACGCCACGCCATAAATGGAAAGAATGTGCCGCCTGCGCCACCAACATTCCAAAACCATCACTGACCTTCATCAATCCCAAACTTTTACACAATGCGATAAATGGCGTATCTGCCCCTTTGGCATATTGCATATCGTAAAAAGCCTTGCCGAGTTTAAGAATATCTGCTGAAATCGGTGCAGTGTTGCCACTTAATCCGGCGGAAGTGGCATTAATGATGAGATCGTAAGATTGGGGAGGAATGGCATCCATTGCCACCGCCAAAATCTTGCCATAAGGTTGAAATTTATCGGCGAGGGTTTGGGCTTTGGCTAAAGTGCGGTTTGCCAATACAATGTTTTGTTGCGCCTGTAAAAGTGGTAACAACACGCCTTTGGTTGCCCCCCCTGCGCCTAAAATAAGAATACGTTGATTCGGTTTTATCCAATTTAAACGTGTTAAATCCGTCACTAAGCCAATGCCGTCCGTGTTATCGGCATACAATCTACCGTCTTCTAATTTTTTTAAGGTATTGCAGGCTTGTGCCAATTTTGCCCGTTCACTCCGTTCATTGGCAAATTGATAAGCACGTTCTTTAAATGGTGCGGTAATATTGCAACCCTTTCCGCCTTCCGCAAAAAATGTGGCAAGTTGTTGCTCAAAGTCGTCAAGATCGCCTAATTTCGCCACATATTCTATGTTTTGTTGGGTTTGTTCGGAAAATTTACCTTGAATCAACGGAGATTTACTTTGCGCAATAGGATTGCCCCACACAGCATAACGATCCATATATTATCCTTGTCTAAATAGTTGGTTAGTCAGCAAATCACGGATTTCGGACGGATTTTTTGCCCCGCCAACTGCCTCATCCAAAACGGGAAAATCCCCGCCAAATTGTGACCGCACTTCGTCCGCCGTTCTGCACGGCGACTTCCCCGTTAAATTGGCACTGGTGGATGTGAGGGCAAAACCTGTTGCTTCACAAAGTGCTTTAATGGAGGGGTGATGGCTCAAACGCACCGCAATGCCCTCAAATTTTCCGGTTAGAAAATTTGGCATATCCGATTTTGCCGGCACAACCCAAGTTATCGGGTGGTCATATTCGCCTTTTAATAAATCAAGATGACTTGTATTCAATCGGGAAAAATCAATAAAAGCGTCAAAATAACGCAAACTTGGTGCGACCAAAATCAAGCCTTTTTCTATGGGGCGTTGTTTTAAATCAAGCAATTTTTTGACCGCACTTTCGCTAAATGGATTGCAACCCAAACCAAATACGGCTTCAGTGGGATAAGCAATCACCTGATTTTGCTGCAAAATAGCGGTAATCTGTTGTAACTTCATTGGGAAATCTCAAAAATATGACGGCACGTTTTTTTCGCACATTGCATTATTTTAACCTGCTCATTTTCACTTTTTAGTAAAGCAAGCGGAAAATGGCATTGAGGGCAAGAGGTTTCATCAGGTTTTGCCGAAAGGGAAAATTTACAATGGGGAAAATGATCGCAGCCATAAAAGGTTTTGCCCTGCCGCCCACGGCGTGGCACCAAATGCCCGTTTTGACATTCCGGACAAGGAATTGGCGTTTCCGTTTTTTGTTCTTCGTGGACAATAAAATCACATTCGGGATAAGCACGACAACCAATAAACATTCCGAATGCCCCTTGTTTTAATTGTAATGCGGATCCGCACCGGGGACAGATTTCCTCCAATTCTTTCAACACCTTCGTTTCCACACGTTGTAAAGGTTTCAAATAATCACATTGTGGATAACTACTACACCCCCAAAACAGTCCTTTTTTACCTTGTTTCATTTGCAAAATCGAACCACATTGCGGGCAATATTCTTCTTGTTTTGTATGCTGAAAAAGGGATTGGCTCATTTTTATATTGATATAATCGGTTGTTATAAAAAAACCGCCGGAAGGCGGTTTCTATGATACTATTTGTTCCAGTTGGTCGGGTGTATAGCTTTCCCGACTGGCACTCAGGTTAGCTATATCCTCCCAAATCTTACCGATCTAAGGAGGTGATTGTGAATGAAATGTTTTAGATTAATTCTAATCTTAATCATTATCCTGTTGCTAACCGCGGACACCACTATCGTTAGGTAGCAAGCCAACCAAGAGAGCGGATCACTCCGCTCTCTTTCTTGCCCATTGTATGCACAAGTTGCATTTTTTTCAAGTTAAGCGTTCAAGATTTCTTCTAACGCCTCTTGTGACAGCATCCATTCCGTTTCCACCTCTTCCAAGGCTTTTTTGGTTTCCACCTGCTGTGCCAAAAGTGCGGTCAATTTTTCTTTATTTTCTGCCAGATAAAGATCGAAATCCGCCAATTTGTTTTCAATTGTTGCAAGGGTTTCGGAAAATTGATTCATCTTATCTTCAAGCTGTGTGATTTTTTTACGCAATGGCGCGGTTTGTTGGCGTAATTCCGCCTCACGGCGTTTTTGTTCTTTACGATGTTGTCCGGAATGAGCGTTTTCAACAACTGTACTTTCCTCCGCCGATTTGGTGGAAGACCGGCTATTTTGTTCCATCAGCCATTTCTGATAATCCTCCAAATCGCCTTTAAATTCTTCTACCTGTTTATCGTGTACCAAGTAAAATTCTTCCACTGTGTTGCGGAGCAAATGGCGATCGTGCGATACCACCACCAATGATCCCTCATAATCCACCAACGCCTCCGTTAAGGCTTGGCGCATATCCAAATCCAAATGGTTGGTCGGTTCGTCCAACAACAGTAAATTTGGGCGTTGCCACACAATCAAGGCTAAAACCAAACGGGCTTTTTCTCCCCCGGAAAACGAGGCGACAGGTTGATTAACTTTATCGCCGTGAAAAGCAAAACTGCCAAGATAATCACGCACTTGCTGTTCTATTTGTTCCGGTGCCAGTTTTTGCATATGCCATAATGCGGATTCATCCGCACGTAAGGTATCGAGCTGATGTTGGGCAAAATAGCCGAGTTGAACCCCTTTCGCCAATTGAACCGTGCCGGAAAGTGCGGTCAATTCTCCGGCTAAAAGTTTAATGAGAGTTGATTTCCCCGCACCGTTTTTTCCCAATAAACCGATTCGCGACCCCGGCACAAGATTTAGTTTAATTTTACTTAAAATTTCAACCGCACTTTCACCGCTGCCATAACCTGCACTTGCCTGCTCAATCATCACTAAAGGATTTGGCAAAGAAGCGGGAGGACGAAAAGCAAAGGTGAACGGATTATCCGCATAAGCGGGTGCGATCAGTTCCATACGTTCCAACGCTTTTACACGACTTTGTGCCTGTTTTGCCTTGGTTGCCTTGGCTTTAAAACGATCAATATAGCTTTGCAAATGGGCGATTTTTTGCTGTTGTTGGCGATACATCGCCGCTTGCTGTGCCAATTTAGTCGCCCGTTGCACTTCAAAGGAGGAATAATCCCCCGTATATTCATTTAATTTCTGGTGTTCAATATGCAAAATTTTATTCACAATCGGATCGAGAAAATCACGGTCGTGAGAAATCAACACCAATGTGCCTTGATAATTCACCAACCAACGTTCCAACCAAATCACGGCATCTAAATCCAAGTGGTTAGTCGGTTCATCAAGCAATAATAAATCCGAAGGACAAAGCAATGCCTGTGCCAAATTCAACCGCATTCGCCACCCACCGGAAAAAGATTTTACGGCGTGTGTGGTTTCCGCCTGTGTAAACCCCAAACCGTGCAACAAAGTTTCCGCACGGGATTGAATCGTCCACGCATTAATGGCATCAAGTTTATCGTGAATATGGGCAATGGCATTGCCGTCATTGCGTTCATTCGCACGTGCCAATTCCGACTGCAAGCGGCAATATTCACGATCCCCTTGAATCACATAATCCAATGCGGGAATATCCAATGCCGGCGTTTCTTGATTCACCCACGACACCGCCCAGTTTGACGGATACGTAACCTCGCCCCCTTCAGGTTGAAGTTCTTTTTTCAATAAAGCGAACAGAGAAGATTTACCACAACCATTCTTCCCCACCAAGCCCACTTTTTGTTTCGGATTAATGGTTGCCGTAGCATTTTCCAGCAATTCCGTTTGCCCACGTTTTAGGGAAATATTATTAAATACAATCATTTTTCTAAGATAGCTCTCAATTTGGCATTATTTTGCAACATTATGGGTCAGATACAAAAATTTTATTGTAGCTTTCCTCTTTATTTAACGTAAATCATATTGATTATTCGTTTTTTCAGAACAGTCTATTCCTATTTTATTCATTTTGATTCGAGAGGGGGCTTTTATAATGCCAACCGTTAAAAAATGTATGGAGTGCAAAATGAAACTTTCAATTTTAAATCTCGTTCCGGTTCGGGAAGGGCAAACTTATGCACAAGCAGTCGATTCAATGATTTCCCTTGCAAAACATTCTGAGCAAATTGGTATTGAGCGTTATTGGATTGCGGAACATCATAATATGAAAAATTTGGTGAGTTCTGCCACCGCACTCTTGATTCAACACACACTGGCAAATACCCAAACATTACGCGTAGGATCAGGCGGTGTAATGTTGCCCAACCACAGTCCATATATAGTGGCAGAACAATATGGCACTTTGGAAACGCTTTATCCCAATCGGGTAGAACTCGGCTTAGGGCGCGCGCCCGGTACGGATATGCAAACCGCCACAGCATTACGACGTAGGCAAAACAGCCTTGATTTTCCGGCTGAAATTGCCGAGCTACGCGGTTATTTTGAAGATTGCAATCCGGTTTCGGCTTACCCTTCGGCAGGCTTAAACGTGCCACTTTATATTTTGGGTTCAAGTACTGAAAGTGCCTATTTGGCGGCTGAATTAGGATTACCCTATGCTTTTGCCTCTCACTTTGCCCCGCGAATGATGGAAATGGCAGTAGATATTTATCGTAAAAACTTCAAACCTTCCCAACACCTTGCCGCCCCCTATGTGATTTTGGGCGTGAATGCAATTGTGGCAAAGCGTGATAAAGAAGCACGGCAACTTGCTACCACACAAACACAATTTTTCTTAAATGTTGTCACCAATGCACAGCAAAATTTACAACCGCCATTAAGTTCCGATAACGAGGTATGGAAAGCCCAAATTAAAGCCCAAAGCAAACCACATTTTGGGCCTGTTGATTTTGAAGATATTCCTCTTTATAACCAAGAACGGGCTATTGTAGAACAAATGACAGCCTGTTCTTTAATTGGTGATCCGAAAACCGTGGCATTTCAGTTAAAACAGCTCCGCCAAAAAGTTCATTTTGATGAAATAATGGCGGTAAGCTATATTTTTGATGAGCAAAAACAACATCAATCCTACACAATGCTAAAAGAAATTGTCGATAAACAATAATAATTGAAATGGCTGGGGTAATCCTAGCCATCTTTACATTACTTGCTTTAATAAAATTTCTTTTAATTTGTTATAAACCCACACCACACGTTCTGCCACAACGGTTTGATAAGGGCGATACAAATAAAGCTGCCATTTTTGCTTTTCCATTTCGGGAAATAATTCCACTAATTTGCCTTGTTTAAGATAGGGATCGCAAAGACTATTGATTAAATAAGAACAGGTTCTGCCGGCAAGTGCCGATTGCAGTTCGGCTGTCATATCCGAGGTTAAAAACAAGGTGCGGTTTGGCAGAAAACATTGTTGTGCGTTAATTTGCCATTGCCAGATTCGTTTAAACTTAGGGTGAATCAACCCGCTCAATGGATAATTTTGGGCGAGATCCGCCAAATCCTTTGGTAAGCCTAAGCGTTCAATTAATTGTGGTGATGCCACAATTTTTTCTGTAAACGTACAAATTGGTTGGGCGATCCAATCCGGTTCGGGTTCAAGGCAAATACGCAATCCAATATCCACCTGATCTTCTACCGTTTTGAGCTTATCAATCCCCACCTGCCAATCAATCACAATGTCCGGATAAGGAGAAAGTGCGGTCAATAATTCAAACAAAATTTCATCATTATAAGGCATTGGCGGTAAGGTAATACGCACAACCCCTTGCATTGCTTTATCATTTAATTTAGAGGAGGCGAATAAACGATCGCCTTCGGCAAGATATTGTGCGGCTTTGGGTAAAAACTGTTCACCAAATTCAGTGAGTTTAATATTACGTGTATTGCGTTTAAACAAACTCTCACCGAGTAAGGCTTCAAGATCGGCAATCATTCGGGTAACCACCTGCGGTGAAACCGCCAATCGTTGTGCCGTTTCGCGAAAATTTAGGGTTTCACAAGCAGAACAAAAATACCGTAACGCATCGAGTTTATTCATTATTATTCCTTTTTTAAGAATAGATTATTCCCATTTTATCTATTTAAAAAACCAAAAATCAACGTATAATTCGCCCCGCCTTAAATCATTACAACCAATTCATAGGAGCAAAAATGACTGATTTAAAAAGCCCTGTCGCAGATCGTGCAGAACATAATGTATTTTTTCCATCGGCATATTCTTTAAGCCAATATGTGGCAAAAGTTACTGATTTTGATGGGTTTAAATTCGACAAACCTTATACCGGCGGAAAATATAAAGTATTAATGGTTGCCTCGGATGAGCGTTATCTTGAAATGAAAAACGGTAAATTATTTTCAACGGGCAATCACCCGGTTGAAACATTATTGCCAATGCTACACATTCATCACACCGGTTTTGACATTGAAGTGGCGACTTTATCGGGCAATTCGGTGAAATTTGAAATGTGGGCAATGCCAACAGAAGATAAAGCAGTGACGGATTTTTACAATCTTTACTTGCCTAAATTTAAAAATCCTCACAAATTAGCCGATATTTTGCCGCAAATTACTGCGGAAGATTCCCCTTACCTCGGTATTAATTCCCGGCGGACAGGCTGCATTACACGGTTTACCTTTCAGTAGCGATATGAAAGCGGTATTAAATTGGGCATTGGAAAAAGATAAGTATGTGATTACCCTATGCCACGGCCCTGCCGCATTATTGGCTGCCGGTGTGGGTGAAAAAGCGGAAGATTATCCGTTTAAAGGTTATGAAATTTGCGTTTTTCCTGATGCATTAGATGAAGGTGCAAACGTTGATATTGGATATATTCCGGGACATTTACAATGGCTACTTGCCGAACGTTTGGAAAACTTAGGCGTGAAAGTGTTAAACGAAGGCATTACCGGTCAAGTGAATAAAGATCGTAAATTACTCACGGGCGATAGTCCTCTTGCCTCTAATAATCTTGGTATTTTGGCCGCAGAGGAATTATTAAAAGCAGTCGCTTAATAGCAAAAAACCGATATTATGCAATGCTTGCACCATAACGGATTTTTTAGAAAAAGTCGGGATGTCTGATTGGCATCCCGGTCAAAATTCAAATAATTTCAGTAGGTTAATATGAAAGACACCGAGGCGCGTCTCTACTCATTTCGTCATTTTTTCTTTGTACGTTTGCTACAACAATACCACCCACAAAAAAATAACTGCACTTTTCTCCTAAAAACAGTATTCAACAAAAACTAATATGCCGTCTCAATCGGCAATTCCGCCCGCATCCAACCGTCAAAACCACCAATCACGCTATATAAATTTTCATAGCCTTGCTCTGCCAAGAATGTTGCTACGCTGCGACTACTGACACCGTGATAACAACTGATAATAATCGGAGAGTCAAAATCTACCTTTTCTTCAAATTGTAAAAAACTTTGATTGGTTAAATGAAATGCCCCCTTGGGGTGAGAATAGGCATAACGCCCGGCATCACGCACATCGGCGAGTATTGCCCCCTGTTGCACCATTTCCCAAGCTTGTTGTGGTGTAATTTCTTTAAATGACATTATAAAGCTCCTTTGGCGTGCTGTTTGTACACGCCGTCAATAATCACAAGGCTCATCGCCAACACTAAACAAATAAAAAGCGGATAGCTTTCCGCCTCAATTTTTTCACCAATAAAAAATGAAACAAATACCATCATAATGGTTTCGACATAACCCAACAGCCCAAGCAAATTCATCGGTAACATATTACTGGCGATGACATAGGCAATTAATGCCGTGCCGCTAATTAGCCCAAGTAAGACGAGCAATTCCCAAATGTTCGGATTGCTTTGTTCCACCAACCCAAAATCCGTTTGCAAGGCGAAATAAATACTTATTGGAATTAAACTCAACATTTCGAGGCAGAAGGAAGCAAGATCGGTATTTTTCAACGCTTTTCGGATAGAAAAATAAGAAGTATATCCCACGCAAATCACAATGGCTTCCCAAGATAATCCGCCTTTAATAACAATATTTGAAATCACGCCAATCGCCGCAATGATGACGGCGATAAATTTAAACGTGGAAATACGTTCTTTAAAAATGAGCCGACCGGCTGCCACCATCACAATGGGCAAGAGCAAATAACCAAAAGAAACGCTAAGGGAACTGCCGTTGTTCGGCGCCCAAAGAAAAAGCCACATTTGAAACCCCATTAATGCCCCGCAAAGTACATAAGAAAGGGCGAAGTGCGGTTGTTTTTTGAGGTGTTTTAGGCGAATAAGCAACGCTTGTTTTTGTTTAAACAAAAAAACGGCAAGTACAACGAATGGGAAAGTAAAAATCATTCGATAGCCGAAAATATCCGTGCCACTCAGAGGTTTAAGCAGCGTAGAAAAATAGTACATATAGCCAAACAAAAAAGAGGCGAGTAATGAAACAAGAATGCCTTTGAACATAAGAACCCCCTAATAAAATTAGGCGTCATTCTATTCCAACATCGCCCAAAATGCACGGATTAAGGGGTGCTCTAAATTTCTTTTCTGCGTGCAAACGCCCAATTCAAAGGGTTCAATCGGCACATCCAAATTTAAACGGGAAATTTGATTATTCATCGGGCTATTGTTGATCACCTCATCGGGCAACATTGCCAGTCCAAAGCCTAACCCGACCATTGGCACAATGCCTTCGTGTCCGGCAACGGTGGCATAAATTTTGGGATGTTTAATCTTTTTTTCCCGCAACCATTGTTCAATCCGTTGCCGTGCGTGTCCTTCCACAGGAAAGATAAAAGGCATTTGCTGCCAATTAATCGGTTTTTCCTGCAATAGTTGCGTTGCCAAACAGGCAACTCGGGGTGCAATCAGTGAGAGGGTAATATCATCAATTTTGTGAAAGGCAACACTTGCCGGCAGATGATTGGGCTTTCCGGCAATGGCAAGATCCACCTGTTGGGTTTGAATCAACTCCACCGCCAAAGCGGGATCGCCTGTAGTCAGCTGAATTTCTACTTTTGGATAACGCTGACGAAATGCTTTCAATATTTGCGGCAAATGGCTATAAGAAGCAGTGACGGAACAGAACAATTTAAGCTCACCACTTAATACATCCGATTCATTTTTAAGTTGTTGCTTAAATTGTTGCCAATTTTGCCATTCATTTTTGGCGAATTGATAAAACGTTTCCCCCTGTTCCGTTAATCGCACTTGGCGATTATCACGAATAAAAAGAGAATGCCCTATTTCTTCCTCCATCCTTTGTACTTGGCGGGAAAGTGTTGAGGGTGACATATGGTTTTGGGTGGCAGTTTTCGCAAAGTTTTGGGTTTCTGCCAGTTTGATAAAAAGGTAAAGATCTTGAAAATTCATCATTATTCCTATAATGACCTACTTTCTTTTACTTGTGTAAAAGAAAGTAGGCAAAGAAAACACACTCCAATTAAATTGCTGATCTTTGCTTTATTTCAATTTTCTTTACGGCAATTTTCTGAACTCGCTACTTTGTGGCTCAAACAGACTAAAATGCCTAAAAATTGAAAGTCGCAAAGGCAATTTATATGAGGCCCAGTTTTACGAGAGCGTTATTTAAAAAGTGCGGTTGATTTGGGGATAGTTTTAGCGAAAGAATAACCTTAAAATCAACCGCACTTTCCAAATAATGCACCTTCAGCTTCCCTTCTTTTCCGCCTTTGTAGAATTGAATTTGTAGGAAATTTTCGTCTGTTTGAGCATAGCGAGTTCAGAAAATTTCCGTCAAACAAATTCAATGGAACAAAGGAAAGAAGGAAAAGCAGGGTGTACTTTTCTTTGCTTACTTTCTTTTGTACAAGAAAAAGAAAGTAAGTCGTTCATCGAACGAAATACGAAAGTAAATTAAACAAAAAAACAATCATAATTGCAAAATACGCAACAATAAATATCAATAATATCACTTTACGCAATCACACAAAACGCTATAATCCCCCCACACAACAAAAAATATGCAAACACAACATCATACAATTATTCACCCTTACACAAAGGAAAAAATATGGCTAACTATTTCAACACATTGAATTTACGTCAAAAATTAGATCAATTAGGTCGCTGTCGTTTTATGGATCGCGAAGAATTTGCCGATGAAGCTAACTTCTTAAAAGGGAAAAAAATCGTGATTGTGGGCTGTGGTGCGCAAGGTTTAAACCAAGGTTTAAATATGCGTGATTCAGGCTTGGACATTAGCTATGCATTGCGTCCGCAAGCCATTGCCGAAAAACGTGCCTCATTCCAACGTGCAACAGAAAACGGTTTCAAAGTAGGCACTTATGAAGAATTAATCCCAACTGCCGATTTAGTGATTAACTTAACACCGGATAAACAACACTCAAAAGTTGTGGCGGATGTAATGCCATTAATGAAAAAAGATTCCGCATTCGGCTATTCTCACGGGTTCAATATTGTTGAAGTGGGCGAGCAAATTCGTCCGGATATTACGGTGGTAATGGTTGCGCCAAAATGCCCGGGTACAGAAGTACGTGAAGAATATAAACGTGGTTTTGGTGTGCCGACACTTATTGCGGTTCACCCTGAAAATGACCCGAAAGGCGAGGGAATGGAAATTGCAAAAGCGTGGGCGGCGGCAACCGGTGGTCATCGTGCCGGCGTATTAGAATCTTCCTTTGTTGCAGAAGTAAAATCCGACTTGATGGGTGAGCAAACCATCCTTTGCGGTATGTTACAGGCAGGTTCTATCGTGTGTTATGACAAATTGGTGGCAGACGGTAAAGATCCGGCTTATGCAGGGAAATTAATCCAATACGGTTGGGAAACCATCACCGAAGCCCTAAAACAAGGCGGTATCACATTAATGATGGATCGCTTATCAAATAGTGCGAAATTACGTGCATTCGAGCTTTCCGAACAAATCAAAGAAAAATTAGGTTTCTTATATTTCAAACATATGGATGACATCATCAGCGGTCATTTTTCTGAAACGATGATGGCTGACTGGGCAAACGGCGATAAAGATTTATTCGCGTGGCGTGAAGCAACCGGTAAAACCGCTTTTGAAAATGCACCGAAATATGATGGCAAAATCAGCGAGCAAGAATACTTCGACAACGGCGTATTAATGATCGCAATGGTGAAAGCCGGTGTTGAGCTTGCCTTTGATGCGATGGTGGCAAGCGGTATTTATGAAGAATCCGCTTATTATGAATCACTTCACGAATTACCGTTAATCGCCAATACAATCGCACGTAAACGCTTGTATGAAATGAATGTGGTGATTTCTGACACGGCTGAATACGGTAACTACTTATTCTCTAACGTAGCAACCCCAATTCTAGCCAACGAAATTATCCCAAATCTTCAAAAAGGCGACTTGGGCGAACCGACTCCAACCGTGGAAATCGACAACATCACTTTACGCGATGTAAACGATGCAATCCGTAATCACCCGGTAGAATTAATCGGTCAAGAATTACGTGGTTATATGACGGATATGAAACGTATCGCAGTTGCGGGTTAATCATTAATTGAATAAAATTTAAGCCGATTTGTTTTTACAAACCGGCTTTTTTATTATCCGAACGAGAAATCAAAAATGAAAAACAATGAAAAATTTAACCGCACTTTTAAGATAAGTTTGATTGCTGCGGCATTAGGGCTAGCGAATCAGGCTTGGGCAGCCGAGGTGCAGTGTAACACTGCAACGGGTGTTTCAATAAACAATCAAAATGGCGCAACATTAAACAATTGTGTGATAACCCAGCCACTACAAAAGGAATATTACCTCACCAAAATCAATGTAACGAATAGTCAAGATGTCTCTATCAATCATTCAAAAATCTCCATTTCAGGCGATGAATGGAGCGGTATAAGAGTTAAAGATGCTAGTGCGACATTAAACAATGTTGAGCTGTCGGCGAGTAATCCGACTCGAGGGAGCAGCATTGGTATCGAAATGACTAACTCAACCGTCAATATTAATGGTGGGAAATATACAACGACATCAAACAGAAATACCCTTGAAGCATTTCGTTTAATAAATTCAACCTTAAATGCCAAAAATGTTCAAATTTCACTAAATGGTATAGCCAATGATGGTATTTCGTTAGAAGAAAACAGTACGGCTAATTTAGAAAATGTGACATTAACCGCAACAAATGAAGCCAGTCCTATCATTTATGATGCCTCGAATAATTCAAATTCTGTTGTAAAGATTACCAATTCTAAGATCAATAGCCATTTTGAATTACTTGATGTGCGATGGGATGTGCAAAACGATACTGTGGGAAAATTGGCGATTACAGTCGATAATTCAAGTTTACAAGCCCCAATATTCTTGTTAGCAGGTTCTGATAAATATTTAGAAAATGGTCATACAGTAAAATTAAACGAACATCACAGTCTCACAGCAAAGAATAGCAGTACATTAAACGGATTAATCGCTGTGGACAATGATGAAGAAAGCACAATATCGCTCAATCTTGATCATTCCTCTTGGACAACTAATTCATTATCCTTTGAGGATGAAGATAACACAACCGTTACCATCACCCCAAGTGTAACCAACCTCGACTTAAACAATGGTGTCGTCACCTTAGAAAAAAACGATAATTTCCAAACACTGACTATTTTTAACAACCTCACCGGTTCCGGCACATTTAACCTCAACACCAATATTGCTGAAAATAAAGGCGATAAAATCATTGTGCAAGGCTCTGCTGAAGGTAACCATAAAATTGGTGTTACCAACCAAGGGGCAAATGTTGCCAATCGCAAACTCACGTTAGTTGAAACCAAAGGTGGGAATGGTGCATTCAGTTTGACAAATCCGAATAATCGTGTGGATTTAGGTGCGTATCAATATTTCTTAACGAAAGAAGGAAATAACTGGGTACTTGCCGATTCACAAAGTGCGGTAAATCCGGAAACGCCTGCACAACCAACACCAAACACACCAAGTACGCCAAGTACGC
>NZ_MLHQ01000022.1 GCF_001999305.1 Rodentibacter myodis
ATCAAGTTGATAATTCATTACTTAAGAATGACGGCGTTTTGACATTATCTCACCAATGCTATGCAATTCCGATTCAGACAAATATTGTTTACCCAGCTCAAAAAGCGGTTCTTCAATGGCGATATGTTTATCATAAGCCTGTACAAAACGTTGGATTAATTCGTCATCAACCTCATTGCGTTGATGGGCAATCAGCGCATTTAATTGTTCGGAAAGTAAACGCCAACTTTCGTGTAAGTGGGTATGTTGGTGTGCGAGATCTTCCACATCGGCTTTGGCGTGCGGCACTTTGGCGAGTAACGCCGGAAAGAAATCCTTTTCTTCGTCTTCGTGGTGCAACGGCGCGGCTTGGTTGAAATATTGCAGAATAATTTTGACATCATTCAGCACGGCTTGATTTACACCGTTTTTTTCTAAATAAGCGGGGAGGATTCTGAGCTGATGACAAAAACGTTTCACTTTACTATGGCAGGCATAAAGCATTTCAATGGGTTCATTCCAAGTGGCGAATTGTTGAGGTGATAGAATTTGCATTATCTTTCCTTAATGTAGAAAGTGCGGTCAAAAATCACCGCACTTTATTGCTTATTATGCCGATAATTGGGTTTCGGTAGATTGGCTTAATTCTAATTGTAAAGGCGGCACGGGTTTTCCCATACGGGCATAAAATTCCACCACAAAATCATCAAAACGATCCTCTTCAATGGCTTGACGAATTTCTGCCATTAAACGTTGGTAATAACGCAAGTTATGAATAGTGTTTAAACGTGCGCCTAAAATTTCACCGCATTTGTCTAAGTGATATAAATAGGCTTTGGTGTAATTTTTGCAGGTGTAACAGTCGCAATGGGGATCAAGCGGACCGGTGTCGTCACGGTATTTTGCATTGCGGATTTTCACGATGCCATCGGTGACAAATAAATGACCATTGCGCGCATTACGGGTTGGCATTACGCAATCAAACATATCAATGCCACGGCGTACCCCTTCCACCAAATCTTCCGGTTTACCCACCCCCATTAAGTAACGTGGTTTATCCGCCGGAATTTGCGGGCAAATGTATTCCAAAATACGGTGCATATCTTCTTTCGGTTCGCCCACCGCTAAACCGCCTACCGCATAGCCGTCAAAGCCGATATTCACCAAGCCTTCCAGAGAGGCTTTGCGCAATTCTTCAAATACACCACCTTGAATAATGCCAAATAGGGCGTTTTTATTGCCTAATTCGTCAAAACGATCACGGCTGCGTTTCGCCCAACGTAGCGACATTTCCATTGATTTTTTGGCGTAATCAAAGGTGGCAGGATAAGGCGTACATTCATCGAAAATCATCACGATATCCGAACCAAGATCATATTGGATTTCCATTGATTTTTCAGGTGATAAGAAAATGCGTTCACCATTAATTGGATTTTGGAATTTCACCCCTTCTTCGGTGATTTTACGAAGTTTACCAAGACTAAATACTTGGAAGCCGCCACTGTCGGTCAAAATAGGACGATGCCATTGCATAAAATCGTGCAAATCACCGTGTTTACGCATTACCGCTTGTCCCGGGCGTAACCATAAGTGGAAGGTATTACCCAATAAGATTTCTGCACCGGTCGCACGCACTTCTTCCGGTGTCATTCCTTTCACCGTGCCATAAGTTCCTACCGGCATAAAAGCCGGCGTTTCTACACTAAACGTGCCTTGCGGACGTTCAAACACTAAACGACCACGGCGTGCATTGCCGCTCGTTTTATCAAGTTCATACTTCATTTTTTGCTCCAACGAATAAACAGTTCGAGGGTTTTGGTTAATAAAAAAGCCTGTTTGGATTGACAGGCTTTGTTGTCGTTCTTATCACAAGGGAAGGCGTACCGCCCTTATTTTGTGAAGTTTTCATTGTAGGTGTAAGGTGATTTTTAGTCAAACGACTTATTCCAATCCTTTCACCTGAGGATTTTTGGTAATAAACATCGCATCGCCATAACTGAAAAAACGATAGCGATTTTCGACCGCACTTTTATAGGCATTCATTGTGTTTTGATACCCTGCAAAAGCAGAAACTAGCATAATCAAGGTGCTTTCCGGCAAGTGGAAATTGGTGATAAGCGCATCAACCACACGGAATTTTTTTCCCGGATAAATAAAAATAGCGGTATCGGAAAAATAAGGTTCAATTAAATCGGGATTACCGTTTTCTTCAGCCGATAACGCAGCGGTTTCAATGGAACGCACAGAGGTTGTCCCCACGGCAATCACACGTTTTCCTGCTTTTTTAGTGTCAATAATGGCGTTGCACACTTCTTGTGAAAGTTCAACGTATTCGGCGTGCATGATATGATCTTCAATATTTTCTACCCGAACCGGCTGGAATGTACCTGCCCCCACGTGTAAGGTAACAAATTCAAAATTGACGCCTTTGGCGCGGAGTTTTTCCAACAAGGCATCATCAAAATGCAGCCCTGCTGTGGGAGCTGCCACCGCCCCCGGCACTGTGCCATAAACCGTTTGGTAACATTCTTGATCCGCTTCTTCATCGGGGCGATCGATATAGGGCGGCAACGGCATATGACCAATTTCTTGCAACACGGTTAAAAGTGCGGTGGATTTATCGCTTAATGCCACTTCAAATAATGCCCCGTGGCGTGCCATCATCACGGCTTTAATGCCGTTATTTTCACCGAGTTTATCTTCACCAAGAAATAACTCCGCACCCTCTTTAGGGGATTTGGAGGAGCGAATATGAGCGAGGAAACGATGTTCATCCAATATCCGCTCCACCAACACTTCAATTTTACCGCCGCTTGCTTTACGTCCAAACATTCGAGCCGGAATGACGCGCGTATTGTTAAAAATGAGAAGATCACCTTCATTAATTAATGCTAAAACATCGGTGAAAGTGCGGTGAAAAACTTCGCCGTTTTCGCCATTTAATTGCAGTAAACGGCAGGAGGTGCGATCTTCTTTTGGATAACGGGCAATAAGTTCATCGGGTAAATCAAAGTAGAAATCTGAAACACGCATAATATTGATAAAAATGGGGTTGAATAAAAGGTACAAGGGGAAATGTTGTATTTCCCCTCAATATTAAAGAATCATCTTGACTAATTTATCCGCCTTAACCCGTGCGAATTTTTTCAGCAATTTTTGCACCGGTTCGGGATATTGTGCCAATTCTTCCAATTCAGAATAATGGGCTAAAATTTGGGTGTGCTGGCGAATATGGCTCAATTCTTTCTCCGTTTGAAGGCGTAATGCCTGCTTCGGATCGTGAATTAATAAACCATTTTCCGCATCCAAACGCCACGCACGAGGATTCAAATTATTACCGGTGAGCAAAATATACTTATCATCCACCCAAACCCCTTTTAGGTGATAGGTGTTATCGCCGTCTTTCCACAAACGCACGACTAATCGTCCTTGGTCTATTTCCTGTTGGAATTTCTCGCAAAAACGGCGTAAGTTACTTTCATACAAATAAGGCAATGCACCGGCGATTTTGAAGGGCTGTTCCGGTGGAATATAGAAATCGTTTGCGACTTTGTCACCGACAATGATTTCCACCTTCTTGCCGCTTTCTAATAATTGTGCGATTTTGTTTTGCAAGGTACGAGGGAAATTAAAATACGGTGTGCAGATCACCAAATTTTCCTGCACTTGTAAAAACAAATCTTCAATCACTTGATTTAATTCATTGCCCGATGCACCCAAGCCAAATAAAGGGGAAATACTTAAAACATCGGAATAATTGACCGCACTTTGTAATTGATATTCTGCGTGATTGGCTAAATTCTTACGATAAGCACGAATTGCCGCACGAATCTCTTTTGTACGGGGACGATTGCTCACATCCAAGGGGTGAACCGCAGTGAAATCTAATAAATAATGATTAATAAAATCCACCATTGAATTTGCCAGCTCGGCATTGGTGATTTTTTGATAGCGATCGTAACGGTATTTACCATTTTGGTTGAGATAAACATTATTGATACTTGCCCCGCTATACAGCACGGTATCATCAAAAATAAAACCTTTAATATGCAGAACACCAAAGACTTCACGGGTATTAATCGGCACGCCGAAGAACATATTCGGATCATCGGAAAGTTGGTAGGTTTGGCGTTGCTCGCAGTACCAATCTGCATTGGTGTCCGATTTTTCTGCCCCTAATAAATTGCGTTGAGCGCGGTGCCAATCGACAAGAATTTTGACATCTAAATCTGGATTTTCTTGTTTCACACGATAAATTTCATCAAGAATTTCTTGTCCTGCTTCATCTTTTTGCCAGTAAAGTGCGGTCACATAAATGCGTTTTTTCGCATTTTTAATTAATTCAATAATCTGTGTTTTAAATTCAGACGGGTCAAACAAAAATTCAATTTGTTCTTTCTCCAAAGGTAGGAAAGGCAAATTTTTAAGATTATGCTCGGCACGTTTTAATTTATTGATTAACATAATTGATCTCTGCAATTTTTAGGAAGGGGCTAGTTTACAATATTTCCCTGAGGGATTGATAGAAAAAAGGTTTTTTTTCGTTATAATGCTCACAAAATTTTGAATTTTTCGGCGAATTATTCGCCAATTTTTATTGAGAACCCCTATGACAAATTCACGCAAACCGACTTTTCAACAACCCGCCACGAAATCTTTCCAAGAACGTAGCCCCAAACAACCTTCTAACAATGTAAAAGGACGCCGTTTTGATGATCGTCAATCGCAGGAAAAACGTTCTCAAAATCGACCGCACTTTGCGCGAAAAGGTGATGAACGCAGTGTAAATCGCCGTTTTCAACAGGAAGTTCGCGAGCCGAAAATTACGCAATTTTCTTTAAACAAAGCCAATGGTGAACAGGGCAATGTGAAAGTGATGGTGAAAAGTACAGGCATTGCGTATAAACCGAAGGAAAAGAAAACAGGCCCTTTGTCGCCTCGTGCGCCGGAAAAAATTAAACAAAATCGTGCGGAAGAAATGAAAGTCTATGGTGAAAATGCTTGTCTGGAATTGTTCGCACAACGTCCGGAAAGTATTGTTCGGGTGTGGGCTACGGTGCAGATGTCACACAAAATCGGCGAAATGTTCGGCTACTTAGCCGCAAACAAGAAAGTGTATCACGTGGTAGATCAGGAAGAATTAACCTTGGTAAGTGGCACGGAACACCACGGTGGCATTTGTATGCTGGTTAAAAAACAACGTCCTTTTACACTACAAGGTTATCTGGATATTCCACGCCAAGAAGATGCACTCGTGTTGCTGGATAATGTTAATAACGCCCAAAACATTGGTGGTGTATTGCGTACTTGTGCATTTTATGGTGTAAAACACCTTGTTACCGAAAATGCCGATAAGATTTATTCAGCGGCGGCAATGCGTGTGGCGGAAGGCGGGGCGGAGTACGTTCGTTTATTGGAATGTTTGGATGTGGAATTGGCATTGCAACAACTCCGTCAAGCAGGGTATCAAATTGTACATATTGCCCAAGGCAAAGAGGGCATTGGGTTAAATCAGATACAGTTTGGCAATAAAGTGGTATTTTTACTCAGTGAAGGCAACACCACCGATTTGCGGGAAAAACAAGATTTAAATGTGCGTTTATCCTTGAGTAATCCCTTAAAAAACGGTTTAAATATCGCGGTGAATAGCGGTGTGTTATTAGCCAAGTGGTATTTTGCAAAATAGGCACGGAAAAGTGCGGTCAATTTTTCAATGTTTTTAAAGCCGACAATACTGTCGGCTTTTTGTTACATAACGGAGCCTTATTCAATTCGTTCAATTTTGAAATTAAATAGTGCGAAGAGAATGGCAAGTAATGGCACGGTATAGTTAAAAATCGCATAAGGTGCATATTCAAAGGCACTGACTTGAAGCATTGAATACGCATAAACCCCACAAGTGTTCCACGGCACAAGTACTGAAGTCACAGTACCACCGTCTTCCAATGCACGGGAAAGATTTTTGGAATGTAATTTTCGTTCGTTATAGGCGGTAACATACATTCTACCGGGCAGCAAAATAGAGATGTATTGTTCTGATGTGGTACAGTTTGTGATAACGGAAGAAAAGATAGTGGCGATAATCAACATACTCGCATTGCGGGCAAAATGTAAAATAGTAGAAACAACGGATCTCAACATTCCTGTTTTTTCCGCAATGCCACCAAAACTCATTGCGACAATGGTCAATGAAATGGTGTACATCATTGATTCAATACCGCCACGATTGAATAAGGTATCTATGATCTCGTGTCCACTTTGAATTTTAAACCCATCGTGTAAGGTTTTCACCGCCGTTCCAATGTCGCTACCTTGCACAAAAATATGACAAAGCGTGCCAAGTACTATGCCAATTGTTAATGCCGGAATGGCGGAGACTTTTTTCATTACCAATAAAACAACGATCACCGGTACAAGTAATAACCAAGGGCTAATCACAAAATTTTGTGCGATGTTCTCCATTACGCTTTGTATGTGGGAAAGATTGGTTTGTGAAGAATCAAACTGCATTCCCATATATAAGTAGAACCCCAATGCAATAAGATAGGCGGGTAATGTTGTGGTGAACATATGTTTGATATGTTCAAATAAATCCGTACCGGTAATACCGGCGGCAAGGTTGGTGGTGTCTGAAAGTGGTGACATTTTATCGCCGAAATAAGCACCTGAAATCACCGCACCGGCGACCATTGGCGTGGGAATGCCAATGCTTAATCCAATGCCGATTGCGGCAACGCCAATCGTCCCCATTGTTGACCAAGAACTACCAATAGAAAGGGTGACCAATCCGCAAATAATACAAATGGTAAACAGGAAAAGTGAAGGGGAAATCAGTTTTAAACCATAGTAGATCATTGTTGCCACAATTCCACCACCCAACCAAGCACCAATCGTCAGCCCGATCATAATAATGATCACAATGGCGGGCAGTGCCATTTTAATACCACTGTAAATACCTTGCTCAATGGTATTCCAACGATAACCAAATTTCATTGCCACCAAGGTTGCAGTAATTGCCCCAATAATAAGGGGAACGTGCGGCGAGGCTTCAAATTTAATGATGGAAACCGCCATTGTTGCCACCATAACGAGAACCGGCAGTAAGGCATAAAAGAAAGGAATATTGATTTGTTGATCGAATTGTTTGGATGTTGTATTTGGCATACGGTTCTCCTTTTAAGAAGTACGATTCCGGTGGGAGAATCGTACTTATTTGCTGAAAAATATGATTAATGCATCATTGCATATATCCTTATTTAATTGAGTTTTAGCATTAAATATTGGCATAATCTGAAAGATAGCCGAATAAATCTTTTGGATCTTTCAAATCAGGCGTAAGCGATAAAGGACGAGCCAAACCTAATTTTATTGCCGCATCATTCATATAACGAATTGCCGAGAAATCCTCAATAGCAAAACCCACAGAATCAAATAATGTGACTTCCTGTTCCGATTGACGTGCGGATTCACCTTTTTGGAATACTTCAAATAATGGCGTTACCGGAAAATCGGCAGGCATATTTTGCAATTCGCCTTCAATGCGGGTTTGTGGTTCAAACTCCACAAATACACGGGCATTTTTCACCACATCTACATGCAACTCCGTTTTATTCACGTTGTCGCCACCAACCGCATTGATGTGCATTCCCGCCTCAATCATTTCAGGTGTAATAATATTCGCTTTTGAATATTCTGCCGTGACAGTCGTCACAATATCGGCATTTTTAACCGCCTGTGCTACCGTATCAAAAATTTCAATTTTTAACGAGGTATCTGCTAAGTTTCGTGCCAACTTTTCACTTGCTTTGCGATCAATATCAAATAAAGCGAGTTCTTCAATGCCTAATAAATGGTGAAATGCCAAGGCTTGAAACTCACTTTGACAGCCATTACCAATAATTGCCATTCGTTTGCTATTTGGGCGGGCAAGATACTGCGCGGCAAGCACGGAAGTGGCGGCTGTGCGTAATGCGGTGCTAAGCGTAAATTCGCTAATCACATCAGGCTGTCCGGTATCATTACTGATTAACGCCCCAAAGGCTAAAATGGTAGAAAGCCCCTCATTCGGATTTTTCGGATGGCAATTTACATATTTGAAGCTATATTGTTTTTGGTTGGCGATCGGCATTAATTCCAACACACCGTTTGGCACGTGATTAGAAATACGGGGTGTTTTATCGAAAGCGTCCCAGTTGAGATAATCCTCCAAAATATAATTTCTCATTCCTTCCAGCGTTTCCTTAATACCTTGACGTTTAATGATGTTTGCAACGTCTTGTGGGCTAATGATGATAGTTGGCAGGCTTCCTGCAATAGATGAGGTGTATGACATAGCGTTTCTCCAGTGGTTAATGAAATGTTAATAAATCGTTGCAACATCCCTAATATGCAAGATTTTTCTGTTAATTAAAATAGTGAAATGTGTTAAGGTTTTGGCAAAATTTAGACATTTTGTCAGAAGGAGTTTGCATAATGTCACTTTTAGATAAAACCGATCAGGAATTGCTGAGTTTATTACGGGAAAATGCACGCTATCCTATTGCATTTTTAGCCCAGAAATTAAAAGTATCCCGCGCGACTGTCACCAATCGCATTGCGCGGTTGGAAAAAGAAGGCATTATTTTAGGCTATCGGGTGGAACTTCACTCAACGGTAAAAACGCAAAGGATTAAAGCCTGGACAATGGTGATTGTTGATGGCGGTGCAACGGCTGAAGTGGTTCAAACGCTTCGTGGAGAGCCTTGTATTAATGCCATTTATGACACAAATGGACGTTGGGATATTCTCGTTGAACTAATCGCCCCCTCATTGGAGGAACTCGGACAGGCACTTGAACGAATTCGTTCCATCAAAGCAATTCATACTTCAGAAACCCATATTCATTTAAAACGTTATGTGTAAATAACATTCGACAACGTTCACAAATTTTTACGAAAGGATTTTTTAAGCTCAAAAATAATCGGCACTAAACGTGCCGATAACCGGATGAAAGTGCAGTCAAAATACGGATTATTTTTTCGCTTCTTTCGGCTCGTCTTTAAAGCCTGATTCAATACCGCTCATATCCGGTAATTGGTGGGCGATACCTTTGTGGCAATCAATACAGGTTTTGCCTTCCGTTTTCATTTTTTGGTGCATTCGTGCTGCGACAGAACGTTGGTCATTAAAATTCATACGATCAACATTGTGGCAGTTGCGACATTCTTGTGAATCATTGGCTTTCATTCTTGCCCATTCATTTTCTGCCATTTCTAAGCGATGTTGATTGAATTTTTCCAACGTATCCACTTTGCCGGTGAAATAAGCATAGACTTCTTTTGCTGCGATGATTTTACGTTTCATCTTTGGAATAAACTCGTGCGGCACGTGACAATCCGGACAGCTTGCCCCCACGCCGGTACGGGTTTGGTAATGCACGCTATGCAAGTATTCCGGATAGGCATCCTGCATATGGCAGCTTGCACAAAATTCCTCTGTATTGGTTTTTTCCAATCCATAATTAAAGCCGACCCAAGATAAAATCCCGCCAATAAATGCAAGGCTGATGATAGTGCCAACGGCTAAGCGGCTTGGTTTACGAAACCAGTGCCAAAAGCGAACGATAAAATTTGTTTTTTTCTCTGACATAACCCTTCCTTACTTAGTTGCCGTAACCTTTCATTGGTTTGAAATCGTTCGGTACGATAGGATCGACATTTGATTGAGAAACGTGACATTGGAGGCAAAAATAGCGGCGTGGTGAGGAACTTGATCCTACGTTGCCATCACGATCCATAAAATGAGTTGGGCTGATACGGGTCGCCCCACTCAAACGGGCATTTTCCGGACTATGGCAGTTTAAGCATTGGTTCACGTTTTTTGTTACTTGATAGTTTGCCACACTGTGCGGCACCATTGGCGGTTGATTAACATAGTTTAATGCCGGTAATTCGCTTTGGCGTGGTGCATTATGAAATGCCGGTGCTATGTCTTCCGGTGATTGGGTTAAATCTTTCCCGATTGGTGGAACATCTGTCGCCATTAAAGAACCGGTAAAAAGTGCGGTCATTAATCCGATTAAAATTTTAGATACCTGTTTAGTCATCGTCATCACTCCCCTGAATGATCAAATCTGGTTGAAAATTTGAAAACTTTTTCTGCACAAACGTCAATGCAACGTCCGCAGCTAATACAATCTTTGGAAAGCACAAGCAGGCTTTCGTCTTTTTTTCCGTGCAAAGGTGAACGTAACACTTGGGCTTCAGGGCAAACATTGTAGCAATCCATACAGTTGTCGCATTTTTTGCGATCAATCACTTTAATTCGGATAAGACTTTTTGCGCCAATCAGTCCATAAGCTGCGCCAATGGGGCAGAGATGCCCGCACCAGCCGTGTTCTACCATCAAGAAATCAAAAAGAAAAATCACCAATATGAGCCACGCTGTCGCCCCTAAGCCGAATACAAAAGCACGCCCCAGTGTCGCAACGGGATTAATCCATTCCCATAACAACATTCCGCTTACCGCACTCCCCAACAAAATCATTGCCAGAATGCCATAACGTAAATGACGGGAAAGTTTTGCCGTTTGGCGAAGTCCTAATTTACGGCGTAACCAAGCGGCAATATCGGTAACGATATTTAACGGGCAAACCCAGCCGCAAAAAACTTTACTGCCGAGCAAGGCATAGAAAAGCACGATAATCACTGCCCCCATTAAGGTGATCATATCGGGCAAATGCCCTGCGGCAAGGCTTTCGGCGGTGATTAAAGGATCGCTTAACGGAATCGTATCAAACAACAAGCTGCCGCTATAATTGCCTTTTAAAATCCATACACCGAAGTAAGGCCCGCTTAGAAACATCGCAAGAATGCCGAACTGGCTTAATCGCCGCCAAAATAAAAAGCGATTGGCGTACCACCAACCCCATTTTTCACGGGATTCTCTACCGGCGTATTTGGGTGCATTTGCCATTATTTTCCTCCTAATACCGGTGCTAAAACAGGATCAGTCGCTTCCTGTACTGTGGTTTCGGGAGTGCGTATTGGTAGGGAAATCATATCCTTCGGTGCGAGAGAATGACCTGCTTTCGCTTTTTCTTCCCAGCCTAAACGATAATGCTTCCCTAACATTCCTTTCGCCAAATCCATTGGTAGCACTTTAATTGCCGCTTCTTCCAACACGCAGGCTTGTTCGCATTTGCCACAACCGGTACAGGCATCGGAATGTACCGTTGGAATGAACAAGGCGTGCTTATCCGAACGTGGGTTGTGTTGTTTTTCCAGTGTGATCGCTTTATCAATAAGCGGACAAACCCGATAACACACATCACAACGCAATCCTTGCCAGTTTAAGCAGGTTTCGTGATCCAATAACACCGATAGCCCCATTCGTGATTCGTTGATGTCGCTTGCATTGCGATCTAACGCACCACTTGGGCAAGCGTGCGCACAAGGAATATCGGGGCACATTTCGCAAGGTTTATCACGTGCGATAAAATAAGGTGTTCCGGCTTCTACCGATGATAACAATGAAGCCAAATGCAACATCTCATAAGGGCAGGCTTGCACGCACTGGCCACAACGAATACAAGCCGCAGAAAAGGCTTTGGCACCTTGCAGGGCAAAAGGCGGACGTAATGGCACACCTTCACGAGCAAGGCTTTGTTTTTGCTGTAACCCTAACAAAATCCCTACGCCGGCAAGACCGCCTGCGGTGCGTGCCGTCTCTTTTAAAAATCGTCTGCGTTCAGGATTGCCTATTGGTTTCTTCATTTTCTTTTTGATTTTTGACCGCACTTTTTCAATTTTCTTCCCTCTCTAAACTGCCGGAAGGGAAATGAAGAAGATAAAGTGCGGTTGATTTTTACCTTGTTTTTACGCTGCCTTTTCCACTTTTACGGCGCATTTTTTAAAGTCCGTCTCTTTTGAAATCGGGTCGGTTGCATCTAAGGTTAAGGCGTTTGCAAGCTGACCGGCATCAAAGAAAGTGGTGTAAACCAAGCCACGAGGCGGCTTATTGCGTCCACGGGTATCAAGATAAGAAATCATCTCACCACGGCGTGATGAAATCTTAATTTTATCACCATGGCGTAAACCGCGTGCTTCGGCATCCAGTGGGTGCATCCACACGAGATTATTTGGGAACGCACGGTGTAATTCCGGTACGCGGCGGGTCATCGTGCCGGTATGCCAGTGTTCAAGCACACGACCGGTGGATAACCATAAATCAAATTCGGCATCCGGTGATTCCGCAGGCGGCTCATAAGGTACGGCAAGAATGATCGCTTTTTTATCCGGATAACCGTAGAACGCCACCCCTTCGCCTGCTTTGACATAAGGATCGAAGCCTTCACGATAACGCCATAAGGTTTCTTTGCCGTCCACCACCGGCCAACGCAAACCGCGTGCTTTGTGATACATATCAAATGGGGCGAGATCGTGGCCGTGTCCACGTCCGAATTCGGCATATTCTTCAAATAAACCTTTGTGAACGTAGTAGCCAAAGTGTTCCGATTCATCGTTTAATTGACCTTCGGCAAGTTCGCTGAGTGGGAATTTATCCACTTGACCGTTTTTGAACAACACTTCGTATAGGGTTTTACCACGATATTCCGGCATTTGTGCCAATAATTCTTCCGTCCACATTTCATCGGTGGTGAAATATTTGGCAAATTCCATTAACTGCCATAAATCGGATTTTGCTTCCCCCGGTGCTTTCACTTGCTGACGCCAGAATTGGGTGCGGCGTTCTGCATTGCCGTATGCGCCTTCTTTTTCTACCCACATTGCAGTTGGAAGAATTAAATCGGCAGATAATGCAGAAACCGTTGGATAAGGATCGGAGACAATCACAAAATTGCCTTCTTTACGCCACCCCGGTAAGCGATCTGCATTAATATTCGGGCCTGCCTGCATATTGTTATTACACATCTGCCACAATACATTCATTGTGCCATCGTGCATGGCACGATCTTGCGCAATGGTGTCTAAACCGAGTTTTTCAGAAATGGTGCCTGCCGGTAATTTCCAAATGCGTTCTGCCGTTTCACGGTGTTTAGGGTTGGTCACCACTAAATCGGCAGGTAAACGGTGAGGGAATGACCCCACTTCACGCGCGGTACCGCAAGCAGACGGCTGACCGGTTAGTGAAAACGGCCCACAACCCGGAATGGAGATTTTGCCAGTTAATAAGTGAATATTATAAATTAAGTGGTTCGCCCACACGCCACGGGTGTGTTGATTGAAGCCCATTGTCCAAAATGACACCACTTTTTTCTTCGGATCGGCATAAAGTTTGGCTAAATGCTCAAGTTGATCTTTCGGCACACCGGATAATTCGTGTGTTTTCTCCAGCGTGTATTCAGAAACAAGCTGTTTTAATTCCTCAAAATTGGAATCATACATTTTGCCTGCGGTTTTGCGATTTGTGTCTTTTTCTAATGGATTTTCAGGGCGTAAACCATAACCGATATTGGTTTCGCCTCGTTTAAATTTAGTGTGTTTATTGACGAAATCCCAGTTAATCGCATTATTTTGAATAAGGTAATTAATGATGTAGTTCATAATTGCCAAGTCGGTTTGCGGCGTAAACACCAATCCATAATCGGCAAGCTCAAAACTACGATGCTCAAAGGTGGAAAGGACGGCAACTTTTACATCAGGATTAGAAATACGGCGATCCGTAATACGTGACCACAAAATAGGGTGCATTTCCGCCATATTTGACCCCCAAAGCACAAAGGCTTCCGCCTGTTCAATATCGTTATAGCAACCCATTGGCTCATCCATTCCGAAAGTACGCATAAATGCTACCGCAGCAGATGCCATACAATGGCGGGCATTGGGGTCAACATTGTTAGAACGGAAGCCGGCTTTCCAAAGTTTGTTCTTCGCATAGCCTTCCCAAATAGTGGATTGACCGGAACTAAACATTCCCACCGCATTTTGACCGTTCTTTTTGAAGGCTTCTTTAAATTTTTCCGCCATAGTTTTGAAAGCAACATCCCAAGAAACCGGTGTAAAATCCCCGTTCTTGTCGAATTTGCCGTTTGTCATTCTCAACATAGGCTGCGTAACACGGTCTTTACCGTACATAATTTTCGGTAAAAAATACCCTTTAATACAGTTTAAACCGCGGTTGACTTCGGCATCCGGATCGCCTTGCGATGCCACCACACGTCCATCCTTCGTACCGACTAAAACGGCACAACCCGTACCACAGAAACGGCATACCGCCTTATCCCACTTAATTTCGGATTCTGCCGCAACCACATTTTTGACCGGAATTGTTAATCCTGCTGCCGTAGCCGCAGCCATTGCCGCATTGGCTTTCATAAAGTCTCGGCGACTTACATTCATCGTATTTCCCCCAAGTTAAACGTTGATCTTAGATGATATAAATTATTTCTTTTCGTCCTGCTCGTGATAAACCAACGACACATTAATCACGCCGTCAATCTCTTTCACGCTTTCCATATTGTCGAGCAAAATATGCGGATCATAAGATTGCATCACCACGACAATTTTTCCCGTTTTTTCATCAAAAGTCGGAATTTCGGTATGTTCAATGGCTAAAAGTGCGGTCTGAATTGAGGCTGTTTTTTCAGGATTTCCCTGCACGATTAACCCCACCACGTGCCAATCTTGTGCGTTTTCCGCCGTTAAATTTGTATTATTCATTTTGTATTACTTATTTTTATCACATCCACCGGACAAGTTTTCACACAAGCCCCGCAGCCATTACAGCTTTCCAAATCCACAATGGGCTGAGCCACGCCCCCCATTTGCAAGCGAAAACGAATGGCATTTTGCGGACAATTATCCTGACAAGCACGACATTCAATATGCCGTTGCGCCAAACAGCTTGCACCGATTTCAATTTTATGTTCCCAAGGCAGTCCTGTTAACGAACGAAAAATGGGCTGCTGACAGATTTCAACGCATTTTCCACAAAAGGTGCATTCACCTTTGTCAAATCGTACCTCCGGAAAACCGCCCTCGCCTTTCACCAAAATCTGCGTTTCACAAATATCAACACAATCCCCACAACGGGTGCATTGTGCAATAAACTCATTATTTGCGACCGACCAAGGTGGACGAATCCCTTCAAAGCCTTGAATTTGCTCTTTTTTCGTGTGCAATGATGCTAAAAATTTACCCCGTAAAAACTGCCTGCGTGGTAAGTTTTCAACTGTCATTTTATTTGCCCTTAGAACCGATTTTCACTCTTTTTAGTGGCTGCGAATTATGCACGCTCCGCAAAGGATAAGAACTACCTAAAATAGGTAGATTGATAAAAATTTGAACTTTTGTTGTGGTAGATCAAGGAAAGTGGGATAGGGGGGAATTTTGAGAAATCATAATGCTTTGTTATCGGGTAGACGGATAACATAATTTTCATTTCAAATAGAAAAATGATTGAATGGAAAAGTTTTTCTAAAGTGCGGTCGATTTTTGGTAAGTTTTTGAAAAAAGAACAGCGTGAGAATGGTTTTCACGCTGTTTTTTATCTTGTTAAATTATGGTTTATTTGCCGGATATTCCCACCAAATATCGAACAATTCACTGATTTCAATTTGTTGTAATCCGTTCGCTTCAAGCCATTTTTTCACCGTTTCACGGTGGCTTTCGTCACATTTGCCGATTTTTTCTAAGCACACTAAGCCTTCCCAGTGTAAATAGCCGCTACCTTCATAAGCCAAGCCATTTGGTTGAATCACTTCGCTGATAAAACGATCTACGATTTCATCTACGGTTTCAATGGCAGTGCCTTCGGCGAATTGGAAATTGACAAGAAAACCAAGCTCTTGGAATTCTGCGAGGTGAAGTTTTTTGCGTTGGCGTTGGTTGTAGGATTTGGACATTTGGTTTTTCTCCTGTTTTAGTTGGAATTGAGGGGTATTTTATATTAATTTTGTTTTTTGGGCATCGACGAAACACGATTTAGATATTCTATTAAAAAGATAATTTTTCAAAAATAAAGGAATTTTATTTTTTAATAAAATACAAATCCCACACTCCATGTCCTAACTTATTCCCACGGGCTTCAAATTTTGTGAGGGGACGGAAATTTGGGCGGGGGATATAATTTCCGCTTTCTGCAGTATTTATCAAATTTGTATTGGCACTTAGCACTTCCAACATTTGCTCTGCATAGTTTTCCCAGTCGGTTGCCATATGGATAAAACCTTTATTGGCTAGCTTTTTCACTACCTGCTCCACAAAGTGCGGTTGAACAATGCGGCGTTTATGGTGTTTTGCTTTGTGCCAAGGATCAGGAAAAAATAATTGCAAACCGCCGAGTGAACTATCCGCAATACTGTCCCGTAGGATTTCCGTGGCATCGTGGCAAATTACACGTAAGTTTTTCACGCCTTTTTCCACCGTATAGGCAATGCACGCACCCACACCGGGGGTGTGAACTTCAATGCCAAGGTAGTTTTTATCAGGATTGGCAAGCGCCATATCAACTAAAGATTTTCCCATACCAAAACCGATTTCCAATACCACAGGATGATTGTTGCCATAGATGTAGGCAAAATCAAAAGGTGTGGTTTGATAATCTAAACCGAGTTCGCCCCAATGGTCATTCATCATATTTTTTTGAAATTCGCTCAAGCGACCGGTACGCAAAACAAAGCTACGTACTTTGCGTTTATAGCGACCGTCCTCGGTAAATTCTGCGGTTTCCACGGTTTTACGTTTTTGATCGGCAAAGGTTTGTGTCATAAATCTGTCTTATTCGGTGCTAAAAAATAGGCGGCGATTATACACGAAATCCCCGCTTTTCCCGTATAATAAGCCAAATTTTTTGCCTGAGATTTCTATGAAAATTGTCCGTGTGGCACTTGCGGTGCCGCTTCCCCGATTATTTGATTATCTTGCACCCGATGATGTGTACTTGGCGGTGGGAAGTCGTGTGCTTGTGCCTTTTGGCTCGCAAAAACGGGTGGCGATAGTGGCGGAATTGCCTGAGAAATCGGAAATTCCAACGGATAAAATGAAAGCCGTTATCCTTGCCCTTGATACGGCATCCCTTTTTATGCCGCCCTATTGGGATTGGTTGCATTGGGCGGCGAATTATTATCAAGGGGCATTGGGCGAGGTGTTATTTCAAGCCTTGCCGGTGAAATTGCGCAATGGTGAAAGTGCGGTGAAAAATGACCGCACTTTTTGGCGAATTAATGCGGCGGGGAAAAATGCCTTGGCTTCAGGGGAGTTAAAACGCGCTAAAAAACAGGTTGAGGCTTTGCAATGTTTGCTTGAGCAAGATCTCGAAAAAGGCAATAACGATTTTAATACAGCGGTTTGGGCAGCGTTGAAAACGAAAGATTTCGTGGAAGAAATCACGGTTGAAATCAAGCCTCAGCCTTGGCAAAAAGCCTTAGGCGATAAGCCGATAGTGAATGTGGATAATCGCCTAACCTTAAACAAACAACAGGCGTTGGCATTTAGTCAGTTGATGTTTCAGCGTGATTTTAATGTGTGGTTGTTAGACGGAGTGACGGGATCGGGCAAAACAGAAATCTATCTGCAATATATTGAAGAAATTTTAAAATCCGGTAAGCAAGTGCTGGTGCTGGTGCCGGAGATTGGATTAACGCCACAAACGGTACGGCGTTTTAATGCCCGTTTTAATGTGGAAATAGATGTACTTCATTCCAATTTGACGGATACGCAACGATTAAATGTGTGGGAACGCGCCCGTTCGGGACAAAGTGCCATTGTGATCGGCACCCGTTCGGCGTTGTTCACGCAGTTTTCCGATTTAGGGGCGATTATCTTAGATGAAGAACACGATGCCTCTTTCAAACAGCAGGACGGTTGGCGTTATCACGCGCGGGATTTGGCGATTGTGTTGGCACAAAAATTGGCCATTCCGGTATTGATGGGGTCGGCAACGCCAAGTTTAGAAAGTATTAATAATGTGCGAAATGGCAAATATAAACATTTGGTGCTATCAAAAAGAGCGGGAAATGCGACCGCACTTCGTCATTTTGTCATTGATCTAAAAAATCAACACGTGCAAAACGGCTTGTCGCAACCTTTGTTGGCACGAATGAAAAATCATCTTGAGAAAGGTAATCAAGTGTTGCTTTTCTTAAACCGCCGAGGATTTGCGCCGGTTTTACTTTGTCACGAATGTGGTTGGATTGCTCAATGCCCGCATTGTGAAAAACCTTATACCTATCATCAACATCAACGTGCATTGCGTTGTCATCATTGTGGTTCGCAGAAAACCATTCCTCGTCAATGTGGCGATTGTGGCTCAACCCACTTGGTGACCACCGGACTTGGCACAGAACAGTTGGAAGAAACGCTAAAAGCACAATTTCCCGATTATCCTATTGCACGAATTGATCGTGACAGCACCGCTCGCAAAGGTAAACTGGAGGGGTATTTAGACGACATCCAACAGGGGAAAAGCCGAATCCTGATTGGTACACAAATGCTCGCCAAGGGACATCATTTCCCGAATGTCACTTTGGTGGCACTGGTGAATGTGGACAGTGCGTTATTTTCTTTGGATTTTCGGGCGGAAGAACGGTTGGCACAGCTTTATATGCAAGTGGCAGGCCGTGCCGGACGGGCGGAAAAACAAGGGGAGGTGGTGTTGCAAACCCATTATCCCGATCATCCTTTGTTGAATGTTTTATTGGGGCAAGGCTATCAGGCTTTTGCGGAAGAAACCTTACGTTTACGCCACGCAATGGACTTGCCGCCTTTTAGTTTTCAAGCCTTATTTAAAGCGCAGGCACGACATTCCGATTTAGCGGAGCAGTGTCTGTCGCAAATTGCGGATTTTTTTCGGCAAAAAAATATAACGGGACTGCAAATATTAGGCCCTATGCCTGCCCCTTTTAGCAAAAAAGCAGGACAATTCCGCTGGCAACTGCTTTTACAGCATCCACTGCGGATGTTATTGCAAAAAGCATTACGGGATTATCAACTCGCCAATTTAGAAAAAAACAGCCAAGTGCGGTTGATTTTGGACGTGGATCCGCAGGATTTGAGCTAGAAAAAAAGCGTATTTTTCAGTAGAATTGCCAAGTTTTACCAAAATAATTTAGAAATCATTAAAGTTTAGGATTTTATCGTGGCTCATCGAGATTTTGCCGCCCGCAGCGGTTCAAACAAGAAAAAAAAGAAGAAAGCAAATAAAAATTTGTTAATTGGTGTTGCTTTGGTTGTGTTACTTGCCTTTGGTGTGGGGCTTTATTTTTTGAAAAGCAAAACCCCTGAGCCTGCTCCGAAAACCGTTGCCCAACCTGAAAAACAACAGCCGAAAAGCGTGTTGCCAAACCGTCCGGAGGAAGTGTGGAGCTATATCAAAGCTTTGGAAACCCGCACTGTACCGGTGGATGATAAGCCTTCCAGCGTGGAAAAAAATATGCGTTTAACGGAAGAACAACGCCAAGTGCTAATTCAAATGGAAAAAGAACAAAAAGCGGCAGAAGAAGCGCGTAAATTGGCAGAACAGCGTAAAGCGGAAGAAGCCGCCAAGGCGCAGCAGCCATCCCTCGAAATGGCGAAGGTTGAAACATCAAAACAAGAAGCGAAGAAAACGGTGGCAACGGTGAAAAAAACGGAACCGCCGAAAAAGCCTGAACCGGCGAAAGTCGAAACAGCGAAAAAAGTGGAAGCGAAACCGGTAGAAACCAAACCAACTGAAACAAAATCGACAGAAACGGCTGCAAGTGGCAAACGTTTTGGCTTGCAATGTGGCGCATTTAAAAACCGCGCACAAGCCGAAAATCTACAAGGACGTTTAGTGATGTCCGGTGTTAATGCGCAGGTGGTAGTCGCCGGTGAATGGAACCGTGTGCGCGTAGGGCCGTTTCCTAACCGTGATGGTGCCGCCCAAGCACAAGACAAAGCAAAATCCATCGCAGGTTGTGTGATTATTGGAATGTAAATAGTATTGATGATTTTCCTAAAAAGTGTGGTGAAAACAACCGCACTTTTTTTATTCTTTTGACTTGCGAAAAAAATAAAAATGTCTAAAATGAACGCCCGTTCATTCGGGGCGATCAAGCCTGATCGTCTTTTTTCATTTCATTTTTACTTAATCTAAAATTTTATGCGGCATTCTAAAACGGATTTGGCCGAGCAAATTTTTATGGCGACGGATCGCTTAATGGCAAAAGAAGGGTTACACCACCTTTCTATGCACAAATTAGCAAAAGAAGCGAATGTAGCGGCAGGAACGATTTATCTTTATTTTAAGAATAAAGAGGAATTGTTAGAGCAATTTGCAAGGCGTTTATTTGCCATATTTATGGCGGCAGTTGAGAAAGATTTAGATGAATCTCATTCTTTCTTTGAACAATATCGGCAAATGTGGTGGAACATTTGGCGGTTTTTACAGGACAATCCCACAATGTTGTCGAATTTGAATCAATACGAGCTTCTACCTAATTTGGCAGAAATATGTAAATCGGTTGATCACAGTTGTTGGGATAATTTTTGTCAGCGGGCAAAAGCTGCCGGTGAATTGGTTGAGTTGCCGAATGATATTCTCTTTCAATTGGGATTAAAAACGGCAATTACGATTGCATCGGGAAGCAAATTTTTAAAGGTGGAATTAACCACCGAAATTTTAGAATCTGTGATTGAACGCACTTGGCGGGCAATTCAGAAGTAACTTTACTTTTTTAACATTAACGGAGCTTTAAAAAAGATGAGTCAGACTCAAACGAATAGACCAAAACGCTCGCACGTTTTCTTTATGAAAATTATTTTAGCGGTGTTCGTCTTAATTTTTGCCGGCGTTATCGGTTTTAACGTCTTTCGTAGCATTATGATCGGGAAGGCATTAGCCAATATGCCGGAATCTTCAAGTCCGGTTACTGCGCTTGAAGTGAAAGCAAGGGAGTGGACACCGGTGATTAACACCACGGGGCTTGTTCGTCCGAATCAAGGGGCGATGTTGAGCTCACAAAATGCCGGCACGGTTTCTAAAGTGTTGGTAACAAACGGGCAAAACGTGAAAAAAGGCGATTTGTTGGTGGAGCTTGATAGTTCTGTGGAACGTGCAAGTTTGCAGGCGGCACAAGCACAATTACCTGCACTACGCCAAACTTATCAACGCTATGCAAGTTTGTTAAGCAGTAATGCGGTTTCCCGCCAAGAAGCAGACAATGCCAAAGCGGCTTACGATGCACAAGTGGCAAATATTGAGTCATTAAAAGCCACCATTGAACGCCGTCAAATTGTGGCACCTTTTGATGGTAAAACCGGTATTGTGAAGGTGAACGTAGGGCAATATGTGAATGTTGGTACAGAAATTGTGCGTGTAGAAGACACCAGCGCAATGAAAATCGATTTTGCCATTTCACAAAATGAGTTGGATAAATTAACAATCGGTCAGCGTGTTACCGCCACAACTGATGCCCGTCAAGGCGAGACTTTCTCTGCCCGCATCACAGCAATTGAACCGGCGATTGATTCTTCTACCGGTTTGGTCGATATTCAAGCAACCTTTGAGCCGGAAGATGGTCGTAAATTGCTTTCCGGTATGTTCTCACGTTTGCGTGTGGCATTGCCTACGGAAACCAATCAGATTGTCGTGCCACAAGTGGCGATAAGCTACAATATGTATGGTGAAATCGCTTATTTGTTAGAACCGCTTTCTGAAGAAGACAAGGAAAAATTGGCAAATAATCCGAAATTGGATTCACTTTATCGTGCAAAACAAATCACCGTGTTTACTAAAGATCGCCAAGGTATTTATTCTCAATTACAAGGCGATGAAGTAAAAGTAGGTGACAAGATTATTACCGGTGGCCAACAAGGCATCGGTAACGGTAGCCTTGTTGAGTGGGTTAAGAAAGATATCGTTGGCGGCACAGCACCGGCGAAGAAAACCAATCTGTAATCACTTAGGAAAAGCGAATGAAATTTACCGATATATTTATTCGTCGCCCTGTTTTAGCGGTTTCGATCAGCTTGCTTATCGTTATTTTAGGTTTGCAGGCGATCTCGAAATTGGCAGTGCGTGAATATCCTAAAATGACAACGACGGTAATCACCGTCACGACAGCTTATCCGGGGGCTGATGCCAATTTAATTCAGGCATTCGTTACCTCAAAGTTGGAAGAATCCATCGCGCAGGCGGATAATATTGACTATATGTCCTCCTCAAGTGCGCCAAGTTCGTCCACTATTACCGTTAAAATGAAATTAAATACCGATCCTGCGGGGGCGTTGGCGGATGTATTGGCAAAAGTTAATGCGGTACGTTCCGAATTGCCAAGCGGGATTGAAGATCCAACCGTGGCTTCCTCATCGGGGGGAACGGGGATTATGTATATTAGTTTCCGCTCGAAAAAATTAGATTCCAGCCAAGTAACGGACTATATCAACCGTATTGTAAAACCGCAGTTCTTCACCATTGAAGGGGTGGCGGAAGTTCAAATTTTCGGTGCGGCGGAATATGCTTTACGTATTTGGCTTGATCCGCAAAAAATGGCGGGACAAAACCTTTCCGCTTCGCAAGTAATGTCGGCACTTTCTGCCAATAATATTCAAACGGCAGCAGGGAGCGATAACGGCTATTATGTGTCTTACCGCAACAAAGTGGAAACCACCACAAAATCGGTTGAGCAGTTAGGTAACCTCATTGTGGCTTCCAATGGCGACAGTTTAGTGCGTTTACGTGATGTTGCGACCATTGAGCTTAACAAAGAGAGCGATAACTCACGTGCAACGGCAAACGGTGCGGATTCTGTGGTGTTAGGGATAAACCCGACCTCTTCGGCAAACCCTTTAACGGTGGCAGAAAAAATTCGTCCGTTGTATGAAAGCATTAAGAAGCAACTTCCGGACAGTATGGAAACCGATATTCTTTATGACCGCACGATCGCCATCAACAGTTCAATCAATGAGGTGGTAAAAACGATCTTTGAAGCGACCGTTATCGTATTAGTGGTGATTTTGATGTTTATCGGTTCATTCCGCGCCATTTTAATTCCGGTTATCACGATTCCGATTTCCTTGATCGGGGTATTGATGATGCTACAAAGTTTGGATTTCTCCATTAACTTGATGACATTGCTGGCGTTGATTCTCGCTATCGGGTTGGTGGTGGATGATGCGATTGTGGTACTTGAAAACGTTGACCGTCATATTAAAGAAGGCGAAACCCCATTCCGTGCTGCAATTATTGGTACACGTGAAATTGCCTTACCGGTTATTTCTATGACCATCTCTTTGATTGCGGTGTACTCGCCAATGGCATTAATGGGGGGAATTACCGGAACACTCTTTAAAGAGTTTGCATTAACCCTAGCCGGGGCGGTATTTATTTCAGGGATTGTGGCATTAACGCTTTCTCCGATGATGTCGAGTAAGTTACTCAAATCTAATGCGGAGCCTTCTTGGTTAGAGCGTAAAGTTGAGCATACATTATCTAAAATGAATAATGTGTATAACTATATGCTCGATATTGTGATGTTGAATCGCAAATCAATGGTGGTGTTTGCTGTCGCAATTTTTGCAACCTTGCCATTCTTGTTTAATTCACTTTCCGGTGAATTAACGCCGAATGAAGACAAAGGGGCATTTATTGCAATGGGGACGGCACCGTCTAATGTGAATTTGGATTACATTCAAGATGCAATGCAACCTTATATGAAAACGGTGATGGATACGCCGGAAGTTTCTTTTGGGATGAGTATTGCCGGTGCGCCAAATTCTAATCAATCATTGAATATCATTACCTTGGAAGATTGGAAAAAACGTTCACGCAAACAACCGGAAATAATGAATGAACTCAACGCCAAAGCAAAAGAATTACCGGAAGTGTCTGTTTCTGCGTTTAACTTCCCGGAGATTGATACCGGGGAACAAGGGCCGCCGGTTTCTATCGTGTTAAAAACCGCTGAAGGTTATAACGCACTGGCGAATACCGCAGGACAATTCTTAGAGGCAATGCGTGCGTCAGGCAAGTTTGTTTATACCAACCTTGACTTAAAATACGACACGGCACAAATGACCATTTCTGTGGATAAAGAAAAAGCCGGTACTTACGGCATTACGATGCAGCAAATTAGTACCACTTTGGGAAGTTTCCTCTCCGGTGCAACCATTACCCGTGTTGATGTGGACGGACGTGCGTATAAAGTAATTTCACAAGTAAAACGTGATGATCGCTTATCACCGGAAAGTTTCAAAAATTACTATTTAAATGCAAGTAATGGTGAATCTATTCCGTTAAGCAGTTTGGTAACGATGAAACTTGAAACCCAACCGACTTCGTTACCGCGTTTTAGTCAGTTGAATTCGGCGACAATTCAAGCCGTACCAATGCCGGGAACATCAACCGGTGATGCGGTGGCGTGGTTACAACAACACGCCGATACGACATTACCGCAAGGTTATACATACGATTTCCGTTCGGAATCCCGTCAGTTGGTTCAAGAAGGGAATGCGTTGGTGGTTACCTTTGCTTTAGCGGTTATCATTATTTTCTTGGTGTTGGCGATTCAGTTTGAATCCGTTCGTGACCCAATGGTGATTATGATTTCCGTACCATTGGCGGTGAGTGGAGCATTATTAACACTCAACTTCTTATCCTTCTTCGGTATTTCAGGCACAACCTTGAATATTTATTCTCAGGTTGGGTTGATTACGCTGGTGGGATTGATCACCAAACACGGTATTTTGATGTGTGAAGTGGCAAAAGAAGAACAATTATTGCACGGTAAAAGCCGTATTGATGCCATTACGGCGGCGGCAAAAGTGCGTTTACGCCCGATTTTGATGACAACCGGTGCAATGGTGGCAGGTTTGATTCCATTGCTTTATGCTACCGGCGCAGGGGCGGTATCCCGCTTCAGTATCGGTATCGTTATCGTAGCGGGCTTATCAATCGGTACGATTTTCACCCTCTTTGTGTTACCGGTGATTTACAGCTATGTTGCAACCGAACACAAACCATTGCCGGAATTTGAAGAAAGCGAAACGAAACCGGCACATTAATAAAACACCTTAAAATTTAACCGCACTTTTGGAAACGAAAGTGCGGTTTTGTTTTAAGCAGAAAAAGTAAATAAAAACCGCACATTGAAGTGCGGTCATTTTTATCACTATTTTTTTGATGCTTCGTAATATTTCATCGCTTCAGGTAGTAAACGGCGTAAGTTTTCTTGGCGATCTTCATCGGTTGGGTGGGTGGAAGCAAGTGCATCCAATGCCCCTTTAGAACCCCCGGAGGCTTTTTTCATTTTATCCCACAACCCCGGTGCGGCTTGCGGATTAAAGCCCGATTTTGCCATTAAGAGTAACCCCACTTCATCGGCTTCGGTTTCGGCACTGCGGGAATAGGGTTTATCGAGGGCATAGTCTTTGGTGAGGCTAATTGCCACACCACTTAAATCAGAACCAACCACGGTAGAAAGTGCAATATGGCCTAATTGAGCGGCAATGCCTGTTACCATTCCGAAATTGGTTTTCGCTTTGCCGTGTTCTTTTAAAGCGTGTGCCATTTCGTGTCCCATCACGGTGGCAATTTCATCATCATTCAATTTTAATGTATCAACCAGTCCGGTATAGAACGCCATTTTCCCACCCGGCATTGCCCACGCATTTAATTCTTTTGATCTGATCACCGTAATTTGCCAGTTGAATGGCTGGCCTGTTTGATTTTCTTTGTTGGCATAAGGCACAATTTTGTTAAAAACACGGTGGATACGTTGGGCGGTTAGGGAGGAAGTATCAACCGCACCTTGGCTACGGATTTTATTCATTTCCTGAGCATAGCTTGAAGCCGCTTGTTGATTAATAGATGCCGAATCGGCACAGGCATTGAGAACAAAAGCGGTCATCGCCGCTAAGACAAAGGATTTAATTTGTTTTTTCATTGTGAGATTCTCTCGTGAAGATTAAAGGAATAAAGCTACCGAATTATAAGTAAAACCGACTTTATTTGTCTAATAAAAAACAATTGAGTTTTGAATTTGCACTATTATAATAGTGCAACTTTTTTTACTTTCAGGGACGACCTATGGAACAACAAAAAACGCCTTCTTTACTTGGCGGCGCAATGATTATCGCAGGCACGGCGATCGGTGCCGGTATGCTGGCTAACCCCACTTCTACTGCCGGTGTTTGGTTTATCGGCTCCATTTTTGCCTTAATTTATACTTGGTTTTGTATGACCACATCCGGTTTAATGATTTTAGAAGCAAACTTGCATTATCCCACCGGTTCAAGTTTTGACACAATTGTAAAAGACTTGCTCGGTAAGGGCTGGAATGCGGTGAACGGCTTATCTGTTGCATTTGTGCTTTATATCTTAACCTATGCTTATATCACCTCCGGCGGTGGCATTACACAAAATTTATTAAATCAAGCCTTGGGTTCGGCAGAAAGTGCGGTTGATATTGGGCGAACGGTCGGATCGTTAATTTTCTGTATTGTATTGGCGGCGTTTGTATGGTTTTCGACCAAAGCCGTGGATCGCTTCACCACCATTTTAATTGGCGGAATGGTGATTGCCTTTTTCCTTTCTACCGCAGGATTATTGGGTTCGGTTAAAAGCGATGTGTTATTCAACACCCTTGCACAAGGCGAACAACAATATTTACCTTATTTATTGACCGCACTTCCCGTGTGTTTGGTTTCTTTTGGCTTTCACGGCAATGTGCCAAGTTTGGTGAAATATTATAATCGTGACGGCAAACGTGTGATGAAATCGATCTTTATCGGCACAGGATTGGCATTGGTGATCTATATTTTGTGGCAGCTTGCCATTCAAGGTAATTTACCGCGTGCCGAATTCGCGCCGGTGATTGAAAAAGGGGGCGATGTTTCCGCTCTGTTGGCTGCGTTACATCATTATATTGAAACAGATTATATCGCTGTGATTTTGAATTTCTTTGCTTATATGGCGATTGCCAGTTCCTTCTTAGGTGTAACCTTGGGGCTATTCGATTATATTGCGGATTTATGCAAATTTGACGATAGCCTGTCAGGCAGAACCAAAACAACTTTAGTCACCTTCTTACCGCCATTATTATTGAGCCTTCAATTCCCTTATGGCTTCGTGATTGCAATTGGCTATGCAGGATTGGCCGCCACCATTTGGGCGGCAATCGTACCGGCATTGCTTGCCCGAGCCAGTCGCCAAAAATTTCCGAAGGCGACCTATAAAGTCTATGGTGGTAATTTTATGATCGGTTTCATTATTCTTTTTGGCGTATTAAATATTGTGGCGCAAATTGGGGCAAACTTAGGTTGGTTTGCAAGTTTTAACGGTTAATTTTCGTTTTTTCTGTTTAAAGATAAAAAACGCTTATCAATATAACCGCACTTTTTCTTCCCTCCGTTTTGGGTTATTTTCTCCCTAAGCGGAGGGAATATTTTGGAAGAATAAAATGACCCATCAAACCAGTGTTTACGACAGAGAAAACTTCTTTACCCTTTACCAAAAACTGCGTTCAAACCCTATCAGTCTGAATGAAATTGTGGAAAAACCGACAATGCTTTCACTTTTACCCGATCTTCATCATAAAAAATTACTTGATCTGGGTTGCGGTACGGGTGGGCATTTACAGCTTTATTTAGAACGAGGAGCGGAGACAGTGACGGGGATCGATCTCTCTGCCAATATGCTCCAACAGGCGAAAGCCGATCTGGAAAAGTGCGGTCAATTTCAAGGGCGTTTTTCATTGTATCAACTGCCAATGGAAAAACTTGCTGATCTGCCGAATGGCAATTTTGATGTCATCACAAGTTCTTTTGCTTTCCATTATGTGCAGGATTTTCCGGCATTGTTAGCGGCAATTTTCCATAAACTTGCGCCAAACGGCACGTTAATTTTTTCTCAAGAACATCCCATCACGACCTGCCATAAAACGGGCGAACGTTGGGAAAAAGACGAAAATAAACAACAAGTGGCATATCGCCTTAATTATTATCGTGATGAAGGGGAACGTGATAGAAATTGGTTTAAACAGCCTTTCAAAACCTACCACCGCACGATGGCGACTATTCTCAATGATTTGATTTCGGCAGGTTTTCATATTGATCACATTGCCGAACCAATGCTCACAGCGCAACCCGAGTGGCACGCAGAATTTAAAGATTTACAGCATCGTCCGGTGTTGTTATTTGTGAAAGCAACAAAATTGGAGAGAAAAAATGACCAATCCTATTAATGATCTTGAGGTGTTATTAGCTTCAATGGCACCCACTTTAAATGAGGGCATTTATTATTTTGCGACATTAAAAAACGGACAAGATTTACCGCTTTCAGCCTTAATCGCAACCATTCGTGAAGAAGAAGGCTTGTCAGTGGTGGTGACAGAAGAAACGGCTCAATATTATAAATTAGAGGCGCAATTTAAAGCCGCGTGGATTACTTTAACCGTTCATTCTGATTTGGCGGCGGTAGGACTCACCGCCGCTTTTGCGAAAGCCTTAGGCGAAGTCAATATTAGTTGCAATGTGGTGGCGGGAAATTTTCACGATCATATTTTTGTTCCCTACGAAAAGGCTGATCTTGCAATGACGACATTACGCCATTTGCAACAGCGTGCTGCGGAAAATTGTTAAAAATAAGCTGGAATCCGACCGCACTTTGTGATATAAAACGCACCGCTCTTTTGCCGTTAAAAAAGAGTAAATTTTTAATTTAAACAACACACACATATCATCAAGGCTTCATCGGGGTGCCAAACGGTCGATGGGCTGATATGTGGAGGCTCAACCCCAATTAAAAGGAAAATATTATGGCACAAGTTTCAATGCGCGATATGATCAACGCGGGCGTACACTTCGGACACCAAACACGTTACTGGAACCCACAAATGAAACCTTTCATTTTTGGTGCGCGTAATGGTGTTCACATCATCAACCTTGAAAAAACCTTACCTTTATTTAATGAAGCATTAGCAGAATTAACCCGCATTGCGAGCAATAACGGTAAAGTTTTATTTGTGGGTACAAAACGTGCAGCGTCTGAAGCGGTTCAAGCGGCAGCATTAGATTGTCAACAATATTATGTAAACCACCGTTGGTTAGGTGGTATGTTGACTAACTGGAAAACGGTTCGTCAATCAATTAAACGTTTAAAAGATTTAGAAGCACAATCTCAAGACGGCACTTTCGACAAATTAACCAAAAAAGAAGCGTTAATGCGTAGCCGTGAGATGGAAAAACTTGAATTAAGCCTTGGCGGTATCAAAGATATGGGTGGTTTACCGGATGCATTATTTGTTATCGGTGCCGACCACGAACATATCGCCGTAAAAGAAGCAAACAACTTGGGTATTCCTGTATTTGCTATCGTTGATACCAACTCTACGCCGGCTGGTGTGGATTTTGTTATCCCGGGTAACGATGACGCAACCCGTGCAATCCAACTTTACTTAACGGCGGCAGCGGCTGCGATGAAAGAAGGTCGTGGTAACGAAGCACAAGTTGCTGAAGAATCAGCGGCAGACGCAGAATAATTCAAGTTATCGAAATAAGGCTTAGCCCTTATTAATCAAGACGATTAATTGGCACAGGGGCTAAATTTAGTCCCTGTTATTTTATCTAAAAAAGTGTGGCAAAAACGACCGCACTTTAAGACTGAGGATTTTTAAAATGGCTGAAATTACAGCGTCATTAGTAAAAGAACTTCGTGAACGTACCGGCGCAGGTATGATGGAATGTAAAAAAGCATTAGTTGAAGCAAACGGCGATATTGAGTTAGCCATCGACAATATGCGTAAATCAGGCCAAGCAAAAGCGGCGAAAAAAGCAGGTCGTGTAGCGGCTGAAGGTGTTATCCTTGCACGTGTTGGCGCAGGTTTCGGTGTGTTGGTTGAAATGAACTGTGAAACCGACTTCGTAGCAAAAGATGCCGGTTTCTTAGGTTTAGCAAATGAAGTAGCAGACTTCGCAGCGGCAAACAAAGGTACAACAATTGAGCAATTACAAGCACAGTTTGAAGAAAAACGTGCGGCATTAGTGGCAAAAATTGGTGAAAATATGACAATCCGCCGTGTTGCTTACTTAGACGGTCAAGTGATCGCACAATACTTACACGGTGCGAAAATTGGCGTATTGGTTGCAGGTGAAGGTTCTGAAGAAGAATTACGTAAAGTGGCAATGCACGTTGCGGCATCTAAACCTGAGTTTGTGAATCCGGAAGATGTGTCTGCCGAAGTGGTTGAACACGAACGTCAAATCCAAATTGATATTGCAATCAACTCCGGTAAACCAAAAGAAATCGCTGAGAAAATGGTTGAAGGCCGTATGAAAAAATTCACCGGCGAAGTTTCTTTAACCGGTCAAGCATTCGTTATGGATCCTTCCGTTACTGTAGGCGATTACTTAAAATCTGTTAATACCAAAGTAACCAACTTTATTCGTTTAGAAGTGGGCGAAGGTATTGAAAAAGTGGAAGAAGATTTCGCAGCAGAAGTGGCAAAAATCACCGGCGGTAACGCTTAATTCTTTCCTTTGTGGAATCATAAAAAAGCCGATATTTATCGGCTTTTTTGTTTTTTTATTTTTGCTTTTCTATTTTTGTGCCGGGCGAATATCTATCGCCGGATCATCATCTTGACGATATTTTTCATCAATTCGTTTTTGCAAACCAAAGTCATCCTTGTCCGATTCATTAGAAAATAAATCTTCTTCCGGTGTAAGTTTAGGATTTTTTATGCCTATCCAATTTGCAATGCCTTCCAAGAAATTTAAACCGGATTTAAACACCTTATATTCCCGGCGTTCGGTATCATCGGAAGAAATCTTAAACAATGGAATATTATGATGTTCACGACTAAAACAGTTTTGATTGAATAACAGTACATTGTGTTTTTCATCTTGCTGATGGCATAAACCGTGATCGGAAAGGTAAATCATCGAAAAAGTGCGGTGCGTTTTTTGCCCGTTTTCTTGCAGTTTTTCATACACTCGCTTTAAAAATTCATCGGTTTTTTTGATGGAAGAAATATAGCAATTTAAGTAACCGAATTTGGGATCAATTTCTTTTTCGTTAAAAATTTTGGGGTAATCTTCCAAGCGATCACAAGCCAGTGGATGCGAGCCATAAAGGTGTAACAAAATAAAGCGTTTTCCCTGAATTGGCGCTTCCAATACTTGAGCGAATTTGGGTAAGAGATCAAAATCACTGTAATTGTTAGAGTTAAAACTGCCGCCTTTTTTCAAGAAAACGGTTTCATCCGATTTTGAGGCGAGGGAAGAAACCGGTGTATCAAATTCCCCTAAAAATCCTTGGTTGGAAAGCCAATAGGTTTTGATGCCTGCCGATTTAATTAAATCCACTAAACTGAGTTCATAGTCGGGTTCCCATTTTTCTTTGTTGGGAAGGGTGAGCATTAGGCGTAGCGAAGCCACGGTGTTTGTTCCGGCGGAGCGAAAGCCATTAATCAACGTGCCTTTTGCATTTGACATAAAGGGCGTATTTTCAATGGGATAACCATAAGCCTGATGATAATCACTGCGCGCACTTTCCCCCAATACAATCACATAATCATCGTACCGACTGTTTTCTAAGGTGGATTTTCCCCAATTATCCGATTGCGACATTTGTTTTAATTTATTCATTTCATCGTAAATTTTTGCCGTTGAATTAATGGTTTCTTTCAATGGATCGGCAAGTGGAAGATGGTAAGCGAAAAGCAGGGCAGCAACGGCAATGAAGGTTTTATTGCGATAAAATTTAACGCCGAATTTGACCGCACTTTTATATTGCAGAAATACCAAAAGAGGGATAGCCAACGCGATGAAGTAACTGCTCAGCGGAATTTGCAACAAGAATTCTTTGGTTTCCAACATATCTGTGGCGAAAAGGGAGGCGATATACTGATAACTCGGTGCACCAAAATTTAATCCTGTTGGCGTGTAAATCGCATACACAAAGGAAAGCGGAAGCAGCACAATGTAGAAGATTTTTTTGCTACTGCTTAATAAAAGAATAATAGTGGTGGCAAGTAAAATTAGCTCAATATTGGGGTGGGGAAACATTCCTGAGCCAATCAACATAAAGTAGCCGGCAGCCGCCGCACAAACAATAATAAAAAGTGCGGTCAAAATTGGCGGAGTTTTTTGTGTTTTCATATTCTCTCTTTGCTAAAAATAAACGCGCTTATTATCCCTTTTTTAATTGGAATTTCCATCCTTAACTTCTTCACTCTTGCACGCTTATTCTATAAAATAAGACAATTTTTTAACCCCAAAAAGGAAAAGACAATGAGCCAACCAATTTATAAACGTATTTTATTGAAATTAAGTGGTGAAGCATTACAGGGTGAGGAAGGATTTGGCATTGATCCCTCCATTCTTGATCGTATGGCATTAGAGATTAAAGAGCTGGTGGAAATGGGCGTGGAAGTGGGCGTTGTACTTGGTGGCGGTAACTTATTCCGTGGTGCAAAACTCGCTAAAGCCGGAATGAATCGTGTGGTGGGTGACCATATGGGAATGCTTGCAACGGTAATGAATGGGTTGGCAATGCGTGATGCCCTACATCGTGCGGATGTGAATGCCAAATTAATGTCGGCATTTCAATTAAACGGGATTTGTGACACTTATAACTGGTCTGAAGCGATCAAAATGTTACGTGAGAAACGTGTGGTGATTTTCTCCGCCGGTACGGGTAGTCCATTTTTCACCACCGATTCCGCCGCTTGCTTACGCGGTATTGAAATTGAAGCGGATGTGGTATTGAAGGCAACCAAAGTAGATGGCGTGTATGATTGCGATCCGGCAAAAAATACCGATGCAAAACTTTATAAAAACCTGACTTATGCAGAAGTGATTGATAAAGAATTACAAGTGATGGATTTAGCTGCGTTTACTTTAGCGCGTGATCACGGTATGCCGATTCGCGTGTTTAATATGGGAAGACCGGGTGCGTTACGCAATGTGGTGTTAGGCACAGATGAAGGGACAACGATTTGTTAATCGGATATTAAATGTAAAAACGGCAGAATTGGGTTCTGCCGTTTTGTTTATTATTTTTGAGATTTTTCTTTTTCCGCTTCCTTAATTGCCCGTTGAATTGCAAAATTAAATGCAAGTAGAAGCATTATGATAACTAACAAACCAATCATAATATCCATTTTCATTTCTCCTCTGTTAAGGATTGTTTATTTTTTCTCAATACATTTGAGATAAAGAGTAATAGATAGGTTGTTACTACTAACAAGATGACATTTGTTATTTTAAATAAAATCGACTTTTCGCCGTACACTATAACAGGCATTGCTAAAATTGCAACTTTGGCAATATCATCCAAAATTTTCACCCAAGATTCTAGACTGTCTTTATTAATTGGACGTTTAAAAAGATCCCACATCATCATTATCCTAAATCTCATTTTTGTTTAAGATAACTTAGCCTTATCGATTGCCTCAATTTCATCTTGCAAATTTTGCGGCAAAGATCGTGAAAATCGACAAAATTAAACATCAATTTGGGTTTAATGCTTTCTAAATAAAACAATTCAAAAACGGTAAAAAATCCAGTAAAATCACCCCGTTTTATTTTTGCCAAATATAAAAGGACAACTCAATGATTAATGAAATTAGACAAGATGCCGAACAGCGTATGGAAAAAAGCCTTGAAGCGTTAAAAGGGCATATCGCAAAAATCCGTACCGGTCGTGCGCAACCAAGTTTGTTAGATGCGATTCAAGTGGAATATTATGGTGCGGCAACCCCTCTACGCCAATTAGCCAATGTGGTGGCGGAAGATGCCCGTACGTTAGCGGTAACCGTGTTCGATCGTTCATTAATTAGTGCGGTAGAAAAAGCGATTTTAACTTCCGATTTAGGGTTGAATCCGTCTTCTGCGGGTACAACGATTCGTGTTCCACTTCCACCATTAACGGAAGAACGTCGCCGTGATTTAATCAAAATTGTCAAAGGCGAAGGCGAGCAAGGCAAAGTGGCAATTCGTAATGTGCGCCGTGATGCCAATGATAAAATCAAAGCCTTATTGAAAGATAAAGAAATCAGTGAAAACGATCAGCATAAAGCAGAAGAAATCATCCAAAAATTAACCGATCAATACATCAAAAAAGTGGATGAAATTTTGGCGGATAAAGAAAAAGAACTAATGGATTTCTAATTTCTGAACCGATTATTGGGGCAGACCGGCGTGTCTGCCCTTGTTCTATTCTCTTATTTAAAAAGTGCGGTCGATATTTTATGCAAAAACAAAATATAGTGATTCTGGGGGCTACCGGATCTATCGGGCAAAGTACCTTATCGGTGATTGAACATAATCCTGAAAAGTACCACGCTTTTGCCTTGGTTGGCGGTAAAAATGTGGAAACAATGTTTGAAAAATGCGTGAAATTTCGACCGCACTTTGCTGCACTTGATGATCTGAATGCAGCGCATCTATTGCGTGAAAAACTCAAAATTCACGGCGTTGCCACCGAGGTATTAGCCGGACAACAAGCAATCTGTGATTTGGCGGCACATCCTGAGGCGGATCAAGTGATGGCGGCGATTGTAGGGGCGGCAGGTTTGCTCCCGACATTATCTGCCGTAAAAGCCGGTAAACGCGTGTTATTAGCCAATAAAGAAGCCTTGGTCACTTGTGGGCAGATTTTTATTGATGCGGTAAAACAATATGGGGCAAGGTTGTTACCGGTAGATAGCGAACACAATGCGATTTTTCAGTCCTTACCACCTGAAGCGCAACAACAAATCGGTTTTTGCCCTTTAGGTGAACTGGGAATCAGTAAAATTATATTGACCGGTTCAGGCGGGCCTTTTCGTTATATGCCATTAAATGAATTTGCAACGATTACACCGGAACAAGCGGTGGCACATCCGAATTGGTCAATGGGGAAAAAGATCTCCGTAGATTCTGCCACAATGATGAATAAAGGCTTGGAATATATTGAAGCACGATGGCTGTTTAATGCGAATGCCGATGAAATGGAAGTGATTATTCACCCGCAATCAATCATTCATTCAATGGTGCGTTATGTGGATGGCTCGGTCATCGCACAAATGGGCAATCCGGATATGCGAACACCAATTGCAGAAACGATGGCGTATCCGCACCGTACTCTTGCCGGCGTTGAACCTTTAGACTTCTTTAAAATCAAAGAATTGACGTTTATTGAACCGGATTTCAACCGTTATCCTAATTTAAAACTTGCAATGGATGCCTTTGCAGAAGGGCAGTATGCGACAACGGCAATGAATGCGGCAAATGAAATCGCCGTACAAGCCTTTTTAGATCGTCAAATTTCCTTTATGGATATTGCACGCATTAATCAAGAAACCATAGCAAAAATACCACGTATTACAATTTCTGCGATTGATGATGTATTAGCGGTCGATGCTCAGGCACGTGTCATTGCACAACAACTGATTGATCGCCATTAAAAGTGCGGTCATAAATCCTCTTATTTTATGTTAGAACTCGATAAGAATAATATTCCCGAACACGTTGCTATTATTATGGATGGCAACGGGCGTTGGGCAAAACAACGGAATAAATTACGCATCTTTGGGCATACCAATGGTGTTGCCGCCGTACGCCGAGCGGTGAGTTATGCCCGAGAGGTGGGGGTGAAAGTGTTAACGCTTTATGCTTTCAGTAGCGAGAACTGGAACCGGCCTGAACAAGAAGTGAATGCCTTAATGACGCTTTTTATACAGGCACTCGATCGCGAAGTAAAAAAATTACACAAAAACGATATTCGGCTCAACATTATTGGCGATACATCCCGTTTTAGCGAAAAACTGCAAGAAAAAATTGCAAAGGCTGAACATTTAACGGAAAAAAATACCGCACTTACCTTAAATATCGCAGCAAATTACGGTGGTTGTTGGGATATTGTTCAAGCCGCCCGACAACTTGCCATAAAAGTGAAAAACAGCGATATATCGGCGGAAGAAATTACAGAACAGATGTTCCAACAGTATTTACTGACACAGAATCAACCGCCGGTGGATCTGTTAATTCGCACCAGTGGCGAACAACGTATTAGTAACTTTTTACTTTGGCAAATTGCCTATGCAGAGCTTTGTTTTTTAGATGTGTTGTGGCCTGATTTTGGTGAAAAAGAATTTAATCGGGCGATTGCCGATTATCAACAACGTCATCGCCGTTTTGGCGGGACAGAATAATGCGGAGATTTTATGCTTAAAGAACGTGTATTATCAGCAATTGTACTGATTGCATTGGTGCTATGTGCCTTATTTTTATTTACCCCTTTCTATTTTGCGTTGGCATTAGGCTTGATTGCGGTATTAGGCGTATGGGAGTGGACACAATTTGCGCATTTTAAACAGCCTTTGGTTCGCCTATGTCTTGCCGCATTTCTTGGTGCTTTTATCTTTTTATGGCTTTTTACCGAAGGCAATTATCTTGATGCGGGAAGAGTATTTGAAAGTTATCTCCCGCTTTTATTAATTAATTCGGTCGGTTGGTGGGGACTTGCCTTGTTGTTGGTGGTCACTTATCCAAACTCGGCGAAGTATTGGCGTAAAAATAAACCACTTCAATTACTTTTTGCTTTTTCCACATTAATCCCTTTTGTTGCCGCGGTACTCCGCCTGCGTTTAGATAATTACACGCTTGATCCTCATCACGGTTTATTCTTATTACTTTACGTATTTGTGTTGGTTTGGGCGGCTGATTCCGGTGCTTATTTTGCCGGTCGGGCTTTTGGTAAACATAAACTTGCGCCGAAAGTGTCCCCCGGTAAAACTTGGGAGGGGGTGTTAGGCGGTTTAATCACGGCGGCAGTGCTTGCTTTTGTATTTATTCATTTTGCCGCCGAAAGTTTATTGGGAAACCGTGCAATGGCAGGTTTTGTGGTACTTTCTGTGGTAACGGTGGCAATTTCCGTTTTAGGGGATTTAACCGAAAGTATGTTTAAGCGGGAAGCCGGCATTAAAGATAGCAGTCAACTTATTCCCGGACACGGTGGTATTTTGGATCGCATTGACAGCTTAACGGCGGCAGTACCGTTTTTCACTTATTTCTATTTCTTTATGTTGTAAGGATTGTTGATGTCATTTTTGTGGTCGCTTGGCTCTTTTCTTATTGCTATTTCTGTCTTAGTGGCAGTTCACGAATTTGGACACTTTTGGGCTGCACGAAAGTGCGGTGTAAAAGTACATCGTTTTTCTATCGGCTTTGGTAAGGTGATTTGGCGGCGAACCGATAAACAAGGAACTGAATTTGCGCTTTCCTTAATGCCGCTTGGTGGCTATGTCAAAATGCTTGATGGGCGGGTGGAAAATGTACCGGACGACTTAAAATCACAAGCCTTTGATCAAAAATCCATTCTGCAACGAGCCTTTATTATTGCCGCAGGGCCATTTGCCAATTTTATTTTTGCGATGATGGCGTATTGGGTAATTTATTCCGTTGGTGTCCCGAGTGTTAAACCGGTGATTGAAAATATTTCACCACATTCCATTGCGGCACAGGCAAAAATTGAGCCGAACTCACAAATTATCGCAATTGACGGCGAGGCGGCAGAAGATTGGGAAACCATTAATATGTTGCTTGCGGCAAAGCTGGGGAATGATCAAGTGGAGATGACATTTTCCCCTTTTGGTTCCAATGTTACTTATGAAAAACAATTGGATTTGTCGGGCTGGAAATTTGATCCGGAAAAAGAAAGTGCCTTTGAATCCTTAGGAATGAATCCGATTCGTCCAAAAGTTGAAATGACTTTATCCAAAGTTGTTGAAAATTCACCGGCACAAAAAGCAGGCTTGCAGGTGGGGGATAAAATTTTAACGGAAAATTTGACCGCACTTCTCTGGCAGGATTTTATAAAACAGGTCGAACAAGGGCAGCCTTTTACAATTAAGCTCGAACGGGACGGACAAATTTTTGACAAAACCCTGCAACCGGAACAGAAAGATAAACGTTGGTTTGTTGGGGTCAGCCCTACTTTTTTAAATATAGGCGAGCAGTATCGAACCGAATTAAAATATGGTATTCTTGACGCCCTGTCTAAAGGCGTAGAAAAAACCGTACAGTTATCTTGGTTGACGGTTAAAGTGATCGGTAAATTATTTACCGGTGATCTTTCCCTGAATAATTTAAGCGGGCCGATTTCCATTGCAAAAGGTGCGGGTGCTTCTTCAAGTATTGGATTGGTATATTTTTTGAGCTTTATGGCACTTATTAGTGTAAATTTAGGCATTATGAATTTATTTCCGTTGCCGGTATTAGATGGTGGTCATTTGGTGTTCTTGGCGGCGGAAGCAATTAAAGGAAAGCCCGTTTCGGAACGGGTTCAGAATTTAAGTTATCGCATTGGTGCGGCACTGCTATTAACCTTAATGGTTTTTGCGCTGTTCAATGATTTCTTACGTTTATAAATATTATTTAATAGGACAAAATCGATGAAAAAACTTCTAATCGCAAGTTTATTATTCGGTACGACAGCAAGCGTATTTGCGGCACCTTTTGTGGCAAAAGACATTCGTGTGGATGGCGTTCAAGGGGATTTAGAACAACAAATTCTTGCGAGTTTACCGGTTCGTTCGGGTCAACGTGTCACGGATAATGATGTGGCGAATATTGTTCGTACTTTATTCGTAAGCGGTCGATTTGATGATGTAAAAGCCTACCAAGAAGGTGATGCGTTAGTGGTGAGCGTAATTGCAAAACCGATCATCTCAGAAGTACATATTAAAGGTAATTCATTAATTCCAACGGAAGCCCTCAAACAAAATTTGGATGCAAACGGTTTTAAATCCGGCGATGTGCTTAATCGTGCCAAATTGAATGAATTTGTAAAAGGGGTGAAAGAGCATTATCAAAGTGTCGGTCGCTATAATGCCAAAGTGGATGCCATTGTGAACACACTTCCAAATAATCGTGCGGAAATCACCCTTCAAATTGATGAAGATGATACGGCAAAATTAGCCTCCATTACTTTTAACGGTAACCAAGCCATTTCAAGTAGCACGTTGCAGGAACAAATGGAATTGCAACCGGATGCGTGGTGGAAACTTTGGGGCAATAAATTTGACGGTAGCCAGTTTGATAAAGATTTACAGGCAATCCAAGAATATTATCAAAACAATGGTTATGCCAAAGCCCGTATCACGCATACCGATGTTCAATTAAATGATGATCAAACCAAAGCCGAAGTGGTGATTGATATTAATGAAGGCGAAAAATACGATTTAAGTAGCGCACGTATTGTAGGAAATGTGGGTGGTATGGCAAATGAATTACAGCCATTATTAAATCGTCTCCATTTAAATGATACTTTTAGCCGAGCCGATGTATTGGAAGTTGAAGGGGCTATTAAAGCAAGATTGGGTGAGCGTGGCTATGGTAGTGCTACAGTCACGACTGCACCAACCTTTGATGAAGCCAATAAAACCGTGGCATTAACTTTTGTGGTAGATGCCGGTCGCCGTTTATCCGTTCGCCAAGTTCAGTTTGAAGGTAATACGGTTTCAGCCGATAGTACCTTGCGTCAAGAAATGCGCCAACAAGAAGGTTCTTGGTATAACTCACAATTGGTTGAGTTGGGTAAAATTCGTTTAGACAGAACCGGCTTTTTTGAAAGCGTAGAAAGCCGAATTGATCCTGTCGAAGGCACAAATGATGAAATTAACGTTGTTTACAAAGTAAAAGAACGTAATACCGGTAGTATCAACTTTGGTGTAGGTTATGGTACGGAAAGCGGTATCAGTTACCAAGCCAGTGTAAAACAGGATAACTTTTTGGGAACAGGTGCGGCAGTCAGTTTAGCGGGTTCACGCAATGACTACGGCACAACCATTAATTTAGGCTATACCGAACCCTATTTCACAAAAGATGGTGTGAGTCTGGGCGGAAACGTATTCTATGAAACTTACGATAACTCCGACAGCGACACCGCATCAAACTATAAACGTACCACCTACGGCGGTAATGTTACCCTTGGTTTCCCGGTGAATGAAAACAATTCATACTATGTCGGTTTGGGTTATACCTACAATAAAATTAGTAACTTCTCTCGTGAATACAACCGTGATCTCTATTTAGTCTCAATGGGTTTAGATCCGACACGTTCCGATTCTCTTTCTGTGAGAACACACGATTTTGATTTATCGTTTGGTTGGAATTATAACAGCTTAAACCGAGGTTATTTCCCAACTAAAGGGGTGAAAGCAAGCATTGGTGGGCGTGTAACAATTCCGGGTTCGGATAATAAATACTACAAATTAAATGCCGATATTCAAGGCTATTATCCGCTTGATCGTGATCATCGTTGGGTGGTTTCCGGTAAAGCAGGTTTAGGCTATGCAAATGGCTTTGGCGGTAAACGTTTACCGTTCTATCAAAACTATACCGCAGGGGGAATCGGTTCATTACGTGGCTTTGCCTATGGTGCGGTCGGCCCTAATGCCATTTACTGGGTGAGAGATCAAGCCCGTAATGAAGAGGGATATAATACCAACGGAAGCACAGATATTGTTGGCGGTAATGCGATTGCCACAGCAAGTGCCGAATTAATTATCCCAACCCCGTTTGTGGCAGATAAAAATCAAAATTCGGTCAGAACCTCACTCTTTGTGGATGCAGCGAGTGTATGGAATACAAAATGGACAGAGCAGGATAAAAGAATATTCAGCAATTTACCGGATTATAGTGATCCAAGCCGAATTCGTGCTTCTGCCGGTATTGGTTTCCAATGGCAATCACCGATTGGGCCTTTGGTATTCTCTTATGCCAAACCGATTAAAAAATATGACAACGATGATGTAGAGCAATTCCAATTTAGCATTGGTGGTTCTTTCTAATCGAACTTTTTTTTAATTATTCGGTCAATATCAACGCCTTGCACGGCAGACAAAATGTCGTGCAAGTTCCAATTAACAAATTAATTTAACGAGGAAATTTCAATGAAAAATGTTTTAAAAGTAACCGCACTTTCTTTAGGTCTTGCCCTTGCTTCCGGTTTTGCCGCAGCAGATGAAAATATTGCCTTCATCAACGCCGGTTATTTATTCCAAAACCATCCGGATCGCCAAGCCATTGCGGATAAATTAGATGCGGAATTTAAACCGATTGCGGATAAATTAGCTGCAAGCAAAAAAGAAATTGATGAAAAAATTGTGGCATCCCGCAAAAAAGTAGAAGCAAAAGTTGCCGCACTGCAAAAAGATGCTAAAGATCCTAAACAACGTCCTTCCGAATTGCAAAAACGTGAAGCGGAAATTAATAAATTAGCGGCAAATGAAGAAGCGGCAATTACGAAATTAATGCAAGAGCAAGATAAAAAAGTTGCCGAGTTCCAAGAACAAAATGAGAAACGTCAAGCAGAAGCACGTGAGAAATTGTTAGCAAGCATTCAAACCGCAACAAATAAAATTGCAAAAGAAAAAGGTTATACCTATGTGCTTGATGCAAACTCTGTGGTGTTTGCGGTAGAGGGCAAAGATATTACGGAAGAAGTATTAAAATCTATTCCGGCAACAGAAAAAGCCGCTGCACCTGCTAAAGCAGAAGAGAAAAAATAATAGGTTCTCATTATGCAAAAATCCTATTCTTTACAAGAATTGGCGAATCAAATCGGCGCTACCGTTCGCGGTAACGCCGATGTCGTTGTTACCAATATCGCCCCCCTTGATAAAGCCCAATCAAATCAACTCACTTTCATTTCTAACGCAAAATTTCGTCCGTTATTAAAAGAGGCTAAGGCAGGCATTTTAGTGGTGTCGGAAGCCGATGTAGAATTTTGTGCGCTGGAAAGCAATTTGCTTATCGTAAAAGATCCTTATGTTGCCTATGCGATTTTGGCACAGTATATGGACACTACACCAAAAGCGGCACAAGGCATTGCTCCAAGTGCGGTCATTTTTGACGGTGTTTCTTTGGGGGAGAACGTCTCTATCGGTGCAAATGCAGTGATTGAAGAAGGGGTTGTGCTTGGCGATAACGTGACTATCGGGGCGAATTGTTTTGTGGGTAAAAACACCAAAATTGGTGCGGGTACACAACTTTGGGCGAATGTGACCGTTTATCACGATGTTGAAATTGGTGCGAACTGCCTCATTCAATCCGGTACCGTCATTGGTAGCGATGGTTTTGGTTATGCCAATGATCGCGGCCGTTGGATTAAAATTCCACAAGTAGGGCAGGTGATTATCGGCAACAATGTTGAAATCGGGGCCTGTACCTGTATCGACCGCGGCGCATTAGATGCCACCGTGATTGAAGATAATGTCATTATCGATAACCTTTGCCAGATTGCCCATAATGTGCATATTGGCACAGGCACAGCAGTCGCCGGTGGGGTGATTATGGCGGGTAGTTTAACGGTGGGGCGTTATTGTTTAATTGGTGGCGCAAGTGTGATCAACGGTCATATGGAAATTTGCGATAAAGTCACCGTAACCGGTATGGGAATGGTGATGAGACCAATCACCGAACCGGGAGTATATTCTTCAGGTATTCCGCTACAAACCAACAAAGAATGGCGTAAAACCGCAGCCTTAACCTTAGGCATTGATGGGATGAATAAACGACTGAAAGCCCTTGAAAAGAAAATCGGCTAATTCTCTTGGAAAACGCACCGCACTTTTGTGGTGCGTTTTGTTTTTAACTGCAAATATCGTATAATCCGCCATTATTTTTTAGTTATTTTTAAGGATCTTAACGTGTCAGAACAACAATCCCGAGTGATCGAAGCAAAAGAAATTATGACCTTATTACCGCACCGTTATCCATTTTTATTAGTGGATCGCGTGCTTGATTACAAAGAAGGTGAATGGCTAAAAGCCATTAAAAACATCAGCGTGAATGAGCCTTGTTTTACCGGTCATTTCCCGGGTGAGCCTATTTTACCCGGTGTACTTATTTTAGAGGCGTTGGCACAATCAATGGGGATACTTGCATTTAAAACCCACGAATTAAAAGGCGGAGAATTGTTCTATTTTGCCGGTATTGATGAAGCACGTTTTAAACGCCCTGTGTTACCGGGAGATCAAATGGAATTACAGGTTCAAGTGATTAAAGAACGCCGCGGAATCACTGCGTTCACCGGTGTGGCAAGTGTCAACGGTGAAGTTGCTTGTGAAGCAAAATTAATGTGCGCACGCCGCTAATAAAGGGGATAATGATGATCCATCCAAGTGCAAAAATCCACCCAGCCGCCCTTGTTGAAGAAGGGGCGATCATTGGTGAAGAGGTTGTTATCGGCCCTTTCTGTATTGTTGAAGGTTCTGTTGAAATTAAAGCCCGCACCCTGTTGAAATCACACGTAGTTGTGCGTGGCGATACCATTATTGGTGAAGATAACGAAATTTATCAATTCGCCAGCATTGGTGAAGTGAACCAAGATTTAAAATACAAAGGCGAAGCGACAAAAACCATTATTGGTAATGCTAACCGTATTCGTGAACACGTGACCATTCACCGTGGCACCATTCAGGGTGGGGGGATAACCCGTATTGGTAACAACAACCTATTAATGATTAACGTCCACGTAGCACACGATTGCCAAATTAAAAATAACTGTATTTTGGCAAACAATGCGACTCTTGCCGGCCACGTTGAGTTGGATGATTTCGTGATTGTCGGCGGAATGTCGGCAATTCACCAATTTGTGGTGGTGGGGGCGCACGTTATGTTGGGGGGCGGTTCAATGGTAAGCCAAGATGTACCGCCTTATGTTATGGCGCAAGGCAATCACGCCCGTCCGTTTGGTGTCAATTTAGAAGGTTTAAAACGCCGAGGCTTTGATAAACCGACAATGCACGCCATTCGCAATGTGTATAAAATGATCTACCGCAGTGGCAAAACCCTTGATGAAGTAATGCCGGAAATTGAACAAATCGCAGAAACCGATTCCGCGATCAGTTTCTTTACGGATTTCTTTAAACGTTCAACACGCGGGATTATTCGTTAAAACAATTAATCTCTTAATCAGCAATATTATGTAGCCATTGATGAGCGAAGAATGCTTGGAAAAAGTCGGGATGTCACGTTGGCGTCCGCAGTGCCGTTTATCGGAATTATTTTTTCTTATGAAGACGACCTAATATTGTCAATGAGAGGATAAAAAACAATGAACAAATCAACCGCACTTTTTTTTCCAAAGTGCGGTTGTTTTTTAGGATAAATTTAATGAGCAAAGAAAATCCAACCATTGCCCTTGTGGCAGGCGAGGTTTCGGGCGATATTTTAGGCGCAGGTTTAATTCAACAGCTGAAAGTTCGTTACCCTCAAGCGCGTTTTATCGGTATCGCCGGCCCGCGTATGATCGCAGAAGGTTGTGAAACCTTGGTCGATATGGAAGCCCTTTCCGTGATGGGGTTGGCTGAAATTCTCAAACATCTGCCCCGTTTACTTAAAATTCGCCAAAACGTTATTCAAACAATGTTGCGGGAAAAGCCCGATGTTTATATTGGCATTGATGCACCGGATTTTAATTTGGATATTGAACTGAAACTGAAAGCAAAAGGTATCAAAACTATTCATTATGTCAGTCCGTCCGTATGGGCGTGGCGGCAAAATCGTATTCATAAAATCGCGAAAGCCACCAATCAAGTTTTGGCTTTCTTGCCTTTTGAAAAGGCTTTTTACGATAAATTCAATGTGCCTTGTCGTTTTATCGGCCACACAATGGCAGATGCCATTCCCCTCAAACCAAATCGCCTAGAAGCCTGTCAATTTCTGAAGATTGATCCTTCGCAACGTTATTTGGCAATTTTGGTAGGAAGTCGGGGTTCGGAAGTGGAATTTTTAACCGAGCCTTTCCTCAAAACCGCATTATTGTTGAAAGCCCAATTCCCCGATTTACAATTCCTTGTGCCATTGGTGAATGAAAAACGCCGTCAACAATTTGAGGCGATTAAAGCCCATGTTGCCCCTGATTTAGCAATGCATCTTATTGATGGCAATGCCCGACAAGTTTTGATCGCAGCCAATGCCACTTTATTGGCTTCCGGCACGGCGGCGTTGGAAGCAATGCTTTGTAAATCGCCAATGGTGGTGGGGTATAAAATGAAACCGCTCACCTATTTTTTAGCGAAACGCTTGGTGAAAACCGAGTATATTTCACTACCGAATTTATTGGCAAATGAAATGCTGGTACCGGAAATGATTCAAGCACAATGCGAGCCAACCCTGTTGGCGGAAAAACTTGCAGACTACCTTTCAGAAGAAGAAAGTGCGGTCAAAAATCGTCATATTTTGATTCAGCGTTTTACCGATTTACACCAACAAATTCAATGTGATGCCGACAAACAGGCAGCACAGGCCGTGATTGATTTATTAGAAGGAAGGGAAAATGTTTGAGTATCCGCAAGGTTATACACTCATCGCCGGTGTCGATGAAGTCGGGCGTGGGCCTTTAGTGGGGGCCGTGGTGACGGCGGCGGTTATTTTAGATCCGAATAATCCTATTGAAGGTTTGGCAGATTCTAAAAAATTGACGGAAAAAAAACGCCTTGCGTTAGCAAAAGAAATTAAGGAAAAAGCACTGGCTTGGGCATTAGGGCGTGCCGAGGCGGATGAAATTGATGAGATAAACATTTTGCAGGCTTCCTTATTGGCAATGACCCGTGCGGTAAAATCCCTAAAAATTCAACCGCACTTTGTGTTGGTGGATGGCAATAAAATTCCGAAAGATCTTGATATTCCGGCACAGGCTATTGTGAAGGGCGACAGTTTGGTGGCGGAGATTAGTGCCGCCTCTATTTTGGCAAAAGTCGCACGAGATCTGGAAATGGAAGACTTGGATCGCCAATATCCCGATTATGCTTTCGCCCAACACAAGGGGTATCCCACAAAATTACATTTAGAAAAATTGGCAGAACTTGGGGCATTGCCACAACATCGCCGTAGTTTTGCACCGGTTAAAAAAGCCTTGGAAAATCGTTAGGAGAGCATTATGCACACCATCTTCAGCAACGCACTTTGGGTTAGCCCATTGTTTTGGACATTGGTGTTACTTACGGTTGCCGTGCTGCTTTTTGTTCGCAATAAAGTGCGAATGGATGCGGTGGCACTCTTGGTGATGTTGGCATTTTATTTAAGCGGCATTTTAACCACCGATGAAATTTTTGCCGGATTTAGTGATCCGAATATTATTTTGATTGCCTTATTGTTTATTGTGGGCGAAGGATTGGTGCGAACCGGCGTTGCTTACCAAGTGAGTGACGGTATCTTAAAACTTGCAGGAAACAGTGAAACAAAAGTATTAATTTTATTGATGTTGGCAGTTGCCGGACTTGGTGCTTTTATGAGTTCGACCGGTGTGGTGGCGATTTTTATTCCGGTGGTGTTGATGATTTGTCGGCAAATGAATCTCTCGCCTAAACGTTTAATGATGCCCTTGAGTGTGGCAGGCTTGATTAGCGGAATGATGACCTTAATTGCCACCGCGCCAAACTTGGTGGTGAATGCGGAATTGATCAAAGATACCGGTTCACGTCTGCGTTTTTTTGATTTTACCCCTATCGGTTTGGTGATTTTATTACTTGGTATCGGCTATATGTTACTCATCCGCCGTTGGTTGGGGGCAAAGATGAGCGCAGAAAATCAGGAAAACCCACAACGTTCTATGGCGGAATTGATTGATGAATATGGTTTGCGTGATCGAACAAAACGTTTTGTGGTGCGTGCCGGTTCATCTTTTATCGGTAAAAGTTTGATTGAACTGAATTTGCGTGCAAGTTACGGCTTGAACGTGTTGGCGATTGAACGCTGGAAACGTTTTCGCCCCATCTATACGATGCCCCTTAGCACATCGGAAATTCACGAGAAAGATATTTTGATGATTGATATCGGGCGACAAGATTTTGATTTAACGGAATTTTGTCAAAGCCATCATTTAGAACCCGCCGAAATTAAATCACAATCTTTTAACGAGCAGGCTAAATCCATTGGAATGGCGGAACTCACCCTTGTACCGGGTTCCGGCATTATCGGAAAAACAACGGCAGAAGTGGAATTTCGTTCTCGTTATGGTTTAAATGTGGTGGGGATTAAACGGGACGGGGAATTAATTTCCGATAGTTTTACAGGCACGCCCTACAAACTTGGCGATTTAATTCTTGTCATTGGTGATTGGAAACAAATCCAACAAATGCGCAGCCGTACAAAAGATTTCGTGGTATTGAATTATCCAAAAGAAATAGAACGTGTTGCCCCTGCACAAAGCCAAGCTCCGCAAGCCTTAATTTCTGTGTTGGTGATGGTGGCATTGATGGTATCGGGTATTGTGCCGAATGTGATTGCTGCGTTGATTGGGTGTTTAATGTTGGGCTATTTTCGCTGTGTGGATGCCAAAAGTGCTTACGATGCCATTCACTGGCCGAGTTTAATTTTAATTATCGGAATGATGCCCTTTGCCACCGCATTGCAGAAAACCGGTGGGATTCAACTTGCCGTAGAAGCAATGTTGCAACTGGTGGGCGATTGGGGAATGTATTTGGTGCTGATGATGTTATTTAGTTTTTGTGCGGTGGTGGGCTTGTTTATTTCCAACACGGCAACGGCAATCTTGGTTGCCCCCATTGCGATTTCATTGGCTCAACAATTAAATGTTTCCCCGATTCCATTTGCTATGGTTGTTGCCATTGCCGCTTCCGCAGCCTTTATGACCCCGGTTTCCTCGCCGGTGAATACGATGGTACTCGGGCCGGGCGGCTATAAATTTAGTGATTTCTTAAAAATAGGCGTTCCTTTCACATTGATTGTGATGTTGGTGAGCGTATTTTTAATTCCTCTCTTCTTTCCATTCTAAAATAAGGAAAAATATGACCGCACTTTTAAAAATAGGCTTGGTTTCCGTCTCGGATCGTGCTTCGTCAGGCGTGTATCAAGATCAAGGTATTCCCGAATTACAGGCTTGGTTGGAACAGGCGTTAATCGATCCTTTCGAGGTTGAAACCCGATTGATTCCTGATGAACAGCCAATGATTGAACAAACACTCAAAGAATTAGTGGATGAACGAGGATGTCATCTGGTGCTGACTACCGGTGGCACAGGGCCTGCGAAACGAGATGTTACGCCCGATGCCACCCTTGCCGTGGCAGATCGGGAAATGCCGGGATTTGGTGAGCAAATGCGACAAGTCAGTTTGCATTTTGTACCAACGGCGATCTTATCCCGCCAAGTGGGGGTGATTCGCAAAGAAAGCCTTATTTTAAATTTACCGGGGCAACCCAAAGCCATTAAAGAAACCCTTGAGGGCGTGAAAGATCAAACAGGCAAGGTAGTAGTGAAAGGGATTTTTAGTGCCGTGCCTTATTGTTTACAGCTTATCAATGGCTTGTATATTGACACACACCCTGAAATTATTGAAAGTTTCCGCCCCCAATCAGCTAGATGGAAAAACAGCCAAACGGGAAAACGTGGAGAAATAAAATGAAAAAAATTGAAGCCATCATTAAACCTTTTAAATTAGATGACGTACGGGAAAACCTGTCCGATATTGGCATTAGCGGTATGACGGTAACGGAAGTGCGGGGTTTTGGCCGCCAAAAAGGGCATACGGAACTTTACCGTGGGGCGGAATATATGGTGGATTTTCTGCCTAAAGTTAAAATGGAAATTGTCGTACCGGACGATTTATTGGAACAATGCCTTGAAACCATTGTGGAAACCTGTCAGACAGGAAAAATCGGTGACGGCAAAATTTTTGTTTACGATGTGGAACGCGTGATCCGCATTCGTACCGGTGAAGAAAATGAGGAAGCCATTTAGTGAAAAATAACCTGAATTTACACCGCACTTTGCTCAGTATGGCGGCATTGGTGATCATTTTGGCGGGAATAAAACTGGCGGCAGAAATTGTGGTGCCGTTTTTACTTTCCCTTTTTATTGCCATTATTTGTTCACCCATCATTAAATCAATGACAGATCGCCGCATACCCCATTGGCTTGCTATGGTGCTACTTTTCGTTTTGATAAGCCTAATCTTCTTCTTTTTGGCGGGGTTAATTAACAGTAGCGTGCGGGAATTTACCCAATCTATTCCGCAATATAAAACACTACTTGCCGAACGGGTGAATGATGTCATGGCACTGGCTCAACGTTTTAACCTGCCGATTCATTTCTCGCGGGAAACCATTCAAGATCATTTTGACCCAAGCATTATTATGAATTTTGTCAGCCGTTTATTGCTGAATTTTTCAGGTGTGGTGAGCAATGTGTTTGTATTGGTGCTGGTGGTGATTTTTATGCTTGCCGAAGCCCCGACAATGAAACATAAATTCGCCTTGGTAATGAGTGCCAATCCTACGGAGATAGCCAAAGAAGAACGGCACATTAACCGCATTTTACAAGGCGTTATCGGTTATTTAGGGATAAAAAGTATCACCAGCCTATTGACCGGCATTGGCATTTTCATTTTGCTTGAAGTTTGCAATGTACAATATGCGATTTTATGGGCGACATTGAGCTTTTTACTTAATTACATTCCAAATATTGGCTCGATTATCGCGGCAATTCCGATTATCGTACAGGCGTTATTATTAAACGGTTTTGGTATCGGCTTTGGGGTAGCGATTGGCGTGATTGCGATCAATATGATTATCGGCAACATCCTCGAACCTAAAATGATGGGAAAACGCCTTGGGCTTTCAACGCTTGTGGTTTTCCTTTCCCTTTTATTTTGGGGCTGGTTACTCGGCACCGTGGGAATGCTTCTTTCCGTCCCGCTCACAATGGCATTAAAAATCGCCTTGGAATCCTCGCCAAATACAGTGAAATATGCCGCCTTGTTGGGGGATGTGGAGTTTAATAATATGATTGCTTGTATTATGGACAATTCTTGAGGGAATGGTACTTGGTGTTTGGAATATTCATCCATTGAAATTGTTTGAATTTTTAATGGGGACGCTAAGTGTGGCGTCCCAACGTTTCATTAAGAATTGTTTATTGTGCAACTCCTACACAACACTGTTTTTTAACCTAAGTGCGGTCAATTTTGAGCGCATTTTTACTTTCTACACAAAATCAAAAAACGGCAATCATAAGAATTGTTTTCATCTTTTTCTCGGAATTGTTCAAATTCAATGTGCCATTCATTCCAATTTAAGGTAGGGAAAAAAGTATCGCCTTCAATTTCTGCTTGGATTTGGGTTAAATAAAGTTTATCGGCTTTTGGTAAATATTGTTTAAACAGTTCTCCCCCACCGATTAGCATAATTTCTTCCGAATCTTTGACAAAATCCACCGCACTTTCAAGGCTGTTTTTCCAAATGATCCCCTCGTGTTTATAGGGCTTTCGGGATAGCACAATATTCACCCGCTTTGGCAAGGGGCGACCAATGCTTTCAAAGGTTTTGCGCCCCATAATCACCGGTTTTCCCGTAGTGTTTTGACGAAACCACGCCAGATCTGCGGGCAAGTGCCAAGGCATTTGATTTTCTTTGCCGATAACATTATTGAGTGTTGTGGCAACAATTAAACTGAGTGTCATAAAAACCCCTTATTAAATTGGCGGGAACTATATCACAGCATTAAATAATTTTAATGCTTTTTAAAAAGTTTAGTGTTAATGTGGGCGGCATTTTCCAGATTAAAAAGAGAAAGAAAATGAATAATAAAACCATTGTTGTCAAATTTGGTACAAGCACGTTAACGCAAGGTTCAGCAAAGCTAAATTCCTCCCATATGATGGAAATTGTGCGTCAAATTGCACAACTTCACCACGAAGGTTTTCGCATTGTGATCGTCACTTCAGGGGCGATTGCTGCAGGGCGACATTATTTGAATCATCCACAATTACCGCCAACCATCGCGTCTAAACAACTGCTCGCCGCCGTAGGGCAGAGCCAACTCATTCAAACGTGGGAAAAATTGTTTGCAATTTATGATATTCATATTGGACAAATTTTGCTAACCCGTGCAGATATTGAAGATCGAGAACGTTTCCTCAATGCCCGCGATACCTTGCACGCCTTGCTTGATAATCAAATTATTCCGGTGATTAATGAAAACGATGCCGTAGCCACGGCAGAAATTAAAGTGGGGGATAACGATAATCTATCGGCGTTGGTTGCTATTTTGGTGCAAGCAGAACAGCTTTATTTATTAACGGATCAACAAGGTTTATTTGAGAGTGATCCGCGTAAAAATCCAAATGCAAAATTAATTTCCGTGGTAGAAAAAATTACCGATCATATCCGTGCGATTGCCGGTGGCAGCGGAACAAATCTTGGCACCGGCGGGATGAGTACAAAAATCATTGCTGCCGATGTGGCAACCCGTTCAGGCATTGAAACCATTATCGCGCCGGGGAACTGCCCGAATGTGATTGTAGATTTAGCCCACGGTCAAAATATTGGCACAAAATTTGTTGCCCACCAATCAGATCGTTTAGAAAGCCGCAAACAATGGCTCTTTGCCGCTCCTTCCGCAGGGGTAATTACTATTGATAATGGTGCAGAACTGGCAATGCTTACTCAAAATAAATCCTTATTACCGGCAGGCATTATTACTGTAGAAGGACGTTTTTCCCGTGGTGAAGTGGTAAAAATTCGCAATCTTGCAGGCAAAAATATTGCGCTTGGTATGCCTCGTTATAACAATGAGGCATTGCAATTAATTAAGGGCAAACAATCACACGAAATTGAAGCAATTCTTGGTTATGAATACGGTGCAGTAGCCCTTCATCGTGATGATATGATTATTCTATAAATGGAGAAGTTGACTTAGCGGAAATAATAAAGTGCGGTCAAAAACACGAAGATTTTTGACCGCACTTTTTATTCTAAAAATTAAAGAATATCTAACAATTCCACTTCAAACACTAATGGCGAGAATGGTGGAATGGACGCACCGGCACCACGTTCACCATAGGCTAATTCGTGTGGAATGGTTAATTTCCATTTAGATCCCACCGGCATCATTTGCAATGCTTCGACCCAACCACGAATTACGCCTTTTACCGGAAATTCAGCCGGTTGACCACGGGCGACAGAGCTGTCGAAAACCGTACCATTTGGTAATGTACCGATGTAGTGAACGCGCACTTTATCTGTTGCGGCAGGTTTTGCCCCGTTACCTTCGGTGATGATTTCATATTGAAGACCGCTATCGGTGATGTTTACTCCGTCTTTTTTGGCATTTTCGGCAAGGAATGCTTTGCCTTCTTCTTCAATGACTTTAAATTGCGCCTGTTGCGCTTCCGCCGCTTGTTGTTGAAGTTGCTGTACGGAAAGCATTAAATCATTAATGTCTAATGCCGGTTGGTTGTGATTTAAGGCATCAAAAATCCCTTTTGCCACCGCTTCAACAGCGATGTCCATTTGGCTATCTAATAATTGTTGACCGATTTGTAAACCGATGCCGTAACTGCCTTTTTCAGAGATACTCTCTAATTTTACGTTTTCAAAACTCATTGTTGTTTTCCTTTGTTAAAAAAATTAGTGTTTGTATGCCAAGATTTCACCCATTCGCACCGGTTCATCCGCACTTAAATGGTCGGCAAGACGGACTTGGTTTGCTTGGAATAAATTGATCACGGTAGATCCGAGCTGGAACCAACCCATTTCTTGACCTTTCAATAATTTGACCGCACTTTCGCCTTCGTAAGTCCAAGTTTTCACTTCATTGTGACGTGGCGGGTTAATCACCCCTGCCCAAGTGGTACCAATGCTTGCCGTGATGGTTGCACCGACTAAAATTTGCACCACTGTGCCAAATTCGGTATCAAAGACACAAATGACACGCTCGTTACGGGCAAACAAATTGGGTATATGCCGCGCTAAAAAAGGGTTTACGGAAAAGAGTTCACCCGGTACATAAATCATTTTGCGTAATGTGCCGTCACAAGGCATATGCACGCGGTGATAATCACGTGGCGAGAGGTAAGTGGTGGCAAACTCACCATTTTTAAAGGCTTCAATCAATTCTTTATCTTCCGCCAGCAAATCTTCTAAACGGAAAAAATGCCCTTTGGCTTGTAATAAACGGTTGTCATCGATATGACCACATTCGCTGATACGACCGTCTGCCGGCAGACAAAGTGCCGTTGGGTTTTGATTAATCGGACGGGCATTTTCTTTTAATGGGCGAATGAAAAATTCGTTAAAACTGGCGTATTGGTTGAATTGTTCCTTTTGCGCAATGCTCATATCAATATTGTATTTTTTGGCAAATGCCTTGATGGCAAGATGTGTCACCGCGCCCCATTTTTGCTTGGCAAACCAACCTGCAAATTGGGTTAAATAATGCTGTGGCATTACATATTGAAAGGCAACTTTTAGACGTTGCCAATAAGAAATTTCGTTCATTCTTCGTTGTCCTCATAAAAAATAGGCGGGAGATTATAGCAATTTTTGCTTTTCTTCCAACTTTTAAATTTACGCTTAATATTGACCGCACTTTTGTTCCCCCTAAGAAAATAATCCCCCTTAGCTATTGTTCAATGTGGGCAAAAAGAGTATATTCAGCCCCAAATTTTTCTTTTTTAAAGCACGGAGTTTTTATTATGTTTGGTTTATCCCCTACACAAATGATCATCTTGTTGGTGGTGATTTTATTGGTTTTTGGTACAAAAAAATTAAGAAATGCGGGTTCTGATCTTGGGGCGGCGGTGAAAGGCTTTAAAAAAGCAATGCAGGATGATGAACCAAAAGCCAAAGATGCGGAATTTAAATCGATTCAAGATGAATCGACAAATACTGCAAAAACTGAAACCGTAAAAGAGAAAGAACAGGCGTAATCTGTGTTTGATATTGGTTTTTCCGAACTTGTTTTATTGATGATTGTGGGCTTAGTGGTACTAGGCCCTAAACGTTTGCCTGTGGCAATTAGAACCGTGATGGGCTGGGTGAAAACGATTCGTGGATTGGCGGCAAATGTTCAAAATGAATTAAAACAAGAGCTAAAATTGCAGGAATTGCAAGAGAGCATTAAGAAAGCAGAAGCGTTAAATTTACAATCCCTTTCCCCCGAATTGAGTAAAACCGTTGATGAATTAAAAGTGCAGGCGGATAAAATGCGGGCAGAATTAGAAGCCAAAGCGGCAGAGGCCGGCACAACGGTGGAAGAACAAATTAAAGAAATGAAAAGTGCGGTTGAAAATGGCGATAAATCCCCAGTTTCTGAACATATTTCATCTTCAAATGAAACCCAAACCGAAAGCGTAGAAACAATTGAAAAAACAACATCGGATTTGACCGCACTTGAAGCCCACGAACAAGCGGAATTGACCGAACGTCTATCGGATTACTACCCACCGGATGATATGGACATCACGCCATCATCTACACCAAAATCCCCATCATAGTGAGTTTTTTATGAGTAATGTGGATGAATCTCAACCTCTTATCACTCATCTTGTTGAATTAAGAAATCGACTATTACGTTGTGTGATTTGCATTTTGGTGGTGTTTATCGCCTTAGTGTATTTTTCTAATGATATTTATCACTTCGTTGCCGCACCTTTAACCGCAGTAATGCCGGAAGGGGCAACAATGATTGCAACGAATATTCAAACGCCTTTTTTCACGCCAATTAAATTAACGGCAATTGTTGCTGTGTTTATTTCAGTGCCTTATTTGCTTTACCAAATTTGGGCGTTTGTTGCGCCGGCGTTATATCAGCACGAAAAACGAATGATTTATCCTCTGCTGATTTCCAGTACCATTTTATTTTATTGCGGTGTGGCATTTGCTTATTATGTGGTGTTTCCTTTTGTGTTTGGATTTTTTACCCAAACCGCTCCGGAAGGTGTGGCAATTGCAACGGACATCAGCAGTTACCTTGATTTTGCCTTGGCGTTATTTTTGGCTTTTGGGGTTTGTTTTGAAGTGCCGATTGCGATTATTTTACTTTGTTGGACAGGTGTTACCACGGTAAAAGCCCTTGCCGAAAAACGCCCTTATATTATTGTCGCGGCATTTTTTATCGGAATGATTTTAACGCCGCCGGATATGTTTTCTCAGACCTTACTTGCCGTGCCAATGTGCTTATTGTTTGAAATCGGTTTATTGATAGCACGCTTCTATCAACCCAAAGAGGACGAAAGTGCGGTTGAAAATTCGGAAGAATCAACCAAAATGGAATAAACAAACGGGGGCAATGCCCCCTTTCTCATTATTAAGTAGTAAATAAAAAGGATGACAAAATGACTCAACAAATTTTCACAGGCTTTCCAACCCGCCGTTTACGCCGTTTGCGTAAACACGATTTTAGCCGCCGTTTGGTGGCGGAAAACAAACTGACGGTAGATGATTTAATTTATCCGGTTTTTATTTTAGAAGGGGAAAATTATCGTGAAGCCGTGCCGTCTATGCCGGGCGTGGAGCGTTTAACTATCGATCAATTATTAATTGAAGCCGGGCTTTTAGTGAAATACGGTGTACCGGTTATCGCGCTGTTTCCTGTTATTGGACAAGATAAAAAATCCCTTATGGCTGAAGAAGCATACAATCCGCAGGGGCTTGTGCAACGTGCAGTGCGTGCTTTAAAAGCGGCTTATCCGGAATTGGGCGTATTAACCGATGTGGCACTTGATCCTTACACGATTCACGGTCAAGATGGGATTATTGATGAAGAAAGTTATGTATTAAATGACATCACCACCGAAGTCTTGATTAAACAAGCCCTTTCCCACGCAGAAGCCGGTGCGGATATTGTTGCCCCGAGCGATATGATGGACGGACGTATTGGACGAATTCGTCAAGCGTTGGAAGAAAAAGGGTTTATTAACACGCAAATTATGGCGTATTCGGCAAAATATGCCTCTAATTATTATGGGCCTTTCCGTGATGCGGTGGGATCATCAGGTAATCTAAAAGGCGGTGATAAGAAAACTTATCAACTTGATCCGGCAAATGGTGATGAAGGTTTGCAGGAAGTCGCGCTGGATTTACAAGAAGGGGCGGATATGGTGATGGTGAAACCGGGAATGCCGTATTTAGATATGGTTTATCGTGTTAAAACCCATTTTGGCGTGCCAACTTTTGCCTACCAAGTCTCCGGTGAATATGCAATGCATATGGCTGCCATTCAAAATGGCTGGTTAAAAGAAAAAGAATGTATTATGGAATCGTTACTTTGTTTCAAACGTGCCGGTGCGGATGGGATTTTGACCTATTTTGCGAAACAGGTAGCGGAATGGCTATATCTGGAAGGTAAAAATAAATAACAATTTTTTAACAGTTATAGTTTTTTATTGACTTGCTTAGATCTAATTTAATAAAAACGAGAAAATATTAAATATTTTCTCGTTTTTTTGTTTTTCTTGATTTTTTCCATAAAAAAGTCGTTGCAATATTAATTGTGCCATTGCATATTGTGTCCACGCTGTTTTCAAAAACGGTGGCAAATAAAAAAATAAATACACAACATCAACCATTAAGAGGAAACACAATATGTCAACAGTCGCATCTTTAGAAGCATTCTTAGCAAAAGTCGCTCAACGCGATGGACACCAACCTGAATTTTTACAAGCGGTTCGTGAAGTTTTCACTTCTATTTGGCCGTTTTTGGAAGCAAACCCTAAATATCGTTCGGAAGCCTTATTAGAGCGTTTGGTTGAGCCTGAACGTGCCTTCCAATTCCGTGTGGCTTGGACGGATGACAAAGGTCAAGTGCAGGTAAACCGTGCATTCCGTGTTCAATATAATAGTGCGATTGGCCCCTATAAAGGCGGTATGCGTTTTCATCCTTCCGTAAACTTATCTATTTTAAAATTCTTAGGCTTTGAACAAATTTTTAAAAATGCTTTAACGACTTTGCCAATGGGCGGTGGTAAAGGCGGTTCGGATTTTGATCCGAAAGGCAAATCTGACGCAGAAGTGATGCGTTTCTGTCAAGCATTAATGGCTGAATTATATCGCCATATCGGCCCTGATACGGATGTACCGGCAGGCGATATTGGCGTGGGTGGACGTGAAGTAGGTTACCTTGCCGGCTATATGAAAAAATTATCTAACCAAGCGGCTTGTGTGTTTACCGGTCGTGGCTTATCTTTTGGGGGAAGTTTGATTCGTCCTGAAGCCACCGGTTATGGTTTGGTTTACTTCGCCCAAGCGATGTTGGCGGAAAAAGGGGATAGCTTTAAAGATAAAGTGGTGTCGGTTTCAGGTTCCGGTAATGTGGCACAATATGCCATTGAAAAAGCCTTGGCGTTAGGGGCAAAAGTGGTAACCTGTTCGGATTCTTCAGGTTATGTTTATGATCCGGAAGGTTTTACTGCTGAAAAATTGGCCGCACTTTTAGAAATTAAAAATGTAAAACGTGGTCGCGTGAAAGATTATGCGGCACAATTTGGCTTGCAATATGTGGAAGGTAAACGCCCTTGGGAAGTGAAAGTGGATATCGCCTTACCTTGCGCAACGCAAAATGAACTTGAAATTGCAGATGCCAAAGCCTTAATTGCAAATGGTGTGAAATTGGTTGTAGAAGGCGCGAATATGCCGACTTCAATTGAAGCTACGGATGCCTTCTTAGAAGCCGGTGTATTATTTGGCCCGGGTAAAGCAGCCAATGCCGGTGGTGTGGCAACTTCCGGTTTGGAAATGGCGCAAAGCTCACAACGTTTATATTGGACTTCGGAAGAAGTGGATGCCAAATTACACCGCATTATGCTTGATATTCACGCAAACTGTAAAAAATACGGTACGGTGGAAGGTCAAGAAAACATCAACTATGTGGTGGGGGCAAATGTGGCAGGCTTTGTGAAAGTTGCAGATGCAATGTTGGCACAGGGCGTGTATTAAGCATCAAAACAGGCTTTAAAATGACCGCACTTTATATCAAAGTGCGGTCATTTTTTATAGGATTTTCATTTTTTGCCTACCGTTTTTGGCTTGCTTTTTTGTTCAAAAAGTGTAAAATCTACGGGCTTTTTGTCTATATATACAGAGAAAAAAGTAAGCTATATTTTAATGGGCTGTCGAGCCTTAAAATATTCTTTTAGTCATTAAATCGTTAGAGGAAGGGTATGGTAACCATTCGTTTATCTCGTGGCGGAGCTAAAAAACGCCCATTTTATCAAATTGTAGTAACCGACAGCCGTTCACCACGTGACGGTCGTTTCATTGAGCGTGTAGGTTTCTTCAACCCAATCGCACAAGGTAATGCAGAGCGTGTTCGTATTGACTTAGACCGTGTAAATCACTGGGTTGGTCAGGGCGCATCATTGTCTGATCGTGTTGCCAGTTTGGTAAAAGAAGTTCAAAAAGCCGCTTAATTTTTACTTTTTGAACAGAGATAGGTGAAAAAATATGGAACAACAACGCATTGAAGTTGTGGGCAAATTAGGCTCAACCTATGGTATCCGTGGGTGGTTGCGTATTTATTCATCAACCGAATATGCTGAAAGCATTTTTGACTATCAACCTTGGTTTTTAAAAATTAAGGGGCAATGGCAGCCAACCGAACTTGAAAACTGGCGTCATCATAACCACGAACTTATCGTGAAACTTAAAGGTGTCGATGATCGTGAAGCCGCACAGATTTTGGCAAATGTTGAAATTGGTGTGGATTTATCGGTGTTCCCTACTTTAGAAGAAGGTGATTATTACTGGCACGATTTAATCGGTTGTTCGGTAATAAATCTTCAAGGTTATACGATGGGAATGGTAACGGAAATGATGGAAACCGGTTCAAATGATGTGTTGGTGGTAAAAGCCAATTCTAAAGATGCTTTCGGAAAACAAGAACGGTTAATTCCGTTTTTGTATGAACAAGTAGTTAAAAGAGTCGATCTCACCACGAAAACAATTGAAGTGGATTGGGATGCCGGTTTCTAATCTCAAGTATGCACAAACGTAATGCGGTGTACTTTAAACTAAGCAGGGTTAAATTATGTGGATTGGAATAATCACTTTATTTCCCGAAATGTTTAAAGCGATTACGGAATTTGGGGTAACGGGCAGAGCCGTAAAACAACAACTGCTGCAAGTGCAATGTTGGAATCCACGTGATTTCACATTTGATAAGCATAAAACCGTGGATGATCGCCCTTATGGCGGTGGCCCGGGAATGTTGATGATGGTGCAACCTTTGCGGGATGCCATTCACGCCGCAAAAGCGGCAGCAGGAGAGGGTGTAAAGGTTATTTATCTTTCACCGCAAGGACGTAAACTTGAACAATCCGGTGTAATGGAGTTGGCACAAAATCAGAAATTGATTTTAGTGTGTGGACGTTATGAAGGCATTGATGAGCGATTGATTCAAACTGAAATTGATGAAGAATGGTCAGTCGGAGATTACGTTTTAACCGGTGGGGAATTACCGGCAATGACATTAATTGATGCAGTTGCAAGGTTTATTCCCGGTGTACTAGGAAAGCAGGCTTCGGCAGAAGAAGATTCTTTTGCTGAGGGGTTGTTGGATTGTCCTCATTACACAAGACCGGAAGTGTTGGAAGGCTTAACCGTGCCATCGGTGCTGATGTCGGGTCATCACGAAGAAATTCGTAAATGGCGATTAAAACAATCGCTGGAAAGAACGTGGCTCCGCCGCCCTGAGCTATTAGAAAGCCTAGCTCTGACTGACGAACAATGTAAGCTGTTAAAAGAAGTGAAAGCGGAAAATAGCAGTCTAATCAGTTAAATCTAGGATCAAAGGATCAAAAAAATGTCTAACATTATCAAACAACTTGAACAAGAACAATTAAAACAAAACGTACCTAGCTTCCGTCCGGGTGATACTTTAGAGGTGAAAGTATGGGTAGTTGAAGGTAGCAAACGTCGTTTGCAAGCCTTTGAAGGCGTTGTAATTGCTATTCGTAACCGTGGTTTACATTCTGCATTTACTTTACGTAAAATATCAAATGGTGTAGGTGTTGAGCGCGTATTCCAAACACACTCTCCGGCAGTTGATTCAATCGCTGTTAAACGTAAAGGTGCGGTACGTAAAGCTAAACTTTACTACCTACGTGAGCGTTCAGGTAAATCTGCTCGTATTAAAGAGCGTTTGGGCGAATAATTTATCTATTTGCAGAAGAAGGCTTGGGGTATTATCCAAGCCTTTTTTGTTATAAAAAATCAGCAAGACTTAACAAAACTTGTAAAAAATCAAATTTTTTTGAAATAAAAATGGTGCTTTCTTGCAATGTATAGATAAGAGAGTAAAATACTGCAAACTAAAATTAATAAAAAAATAATCATTTTTGGAGTCTATGTCAGCGATCAAATCTTCTTCAACAGTGGCATTAACGCCGGTTGAAGCAACGGACTTTGCCGAAGAGACTGCGGCTTATAAAGCCAAAAAACGTCCGTTTCTTTCTTTTATGTCGGGTATTAGTGCCGGTGCCTGTATTGCATTGGCATTTGTTTTTTACACAACAACACAAACGGCATCGACAGGCGCACCTTGGGGATTAACCAAACTGGTAGGCGGTTTGGTTTTCTCTATTGGTGTGATTATGGTTGTCTTGTTGGGGTCTGAACTTTTTACCTCATCAACACTCACTTTTATTGCTCGCGTTGGAGGGAAAATCACAACCTGGCAAATGATTCGTAACTGGATTGCCGTCTATTTTGGAAATTTTGCAGGTAGCTTAATTATTGCGGCATTTATTTGGTTTGGTGGACAAACTATGGCAGCAAATGGTCAGTGGGGCTTGACTATTTTAACAACGGCACAACATAAGATTCACCATACTTGGTTTGAGGCTTTCAATCTAGGTATTTTATGTAACATTATGGTGTGTTTGGCTGTTTGGTTATCTTATTCCGGTAAAACGGTTATAGATAAAGCATTTATTATGATTTTGCCAATAGGTTTATTTGTCTCATCCGGATTTGAACACTGTGTGGCGAATATGTTTATGATTCCAATGGGAATTATCACCGCACATTATAGTTCGCCTGAGTTTTGGCAACAGTTAGGCATTGAAGCAAGCCAATACGCAGATTTAGATATTTATCATTTTATTACGAAAAACTTAATTCCCGTAACCTTAGGCAATATTGTGGGTGGAGCAATTTGTATTGGCTTATTTCAACGTTACTTAACGAAAGCCCACTAATTTAACGAATTCAAAATCATTTATTTTTATCAATTAACAAAGGAAATGACTATGTCAGAACTTAATGAAGCGCAAAAAGTTGCATGGGCCGGTTTTACCGGTGGCGATTGGCAAGAAAATGTCAATGTACGTGACTTTATTCAAAAAAACTACACACCTTATGAAGGTGACGATTCTTTCTTAGCCGGTCCGACTGAAGCGACAACAAAACTTTGGGAATCGGTAATGGAAGGAATCAAAATTGAAAACCGCACACACGCGCCATTAGATTTTGATGAACACACACCATCAACCATCACTTCTCACGCACCGGGTTATATCAATAAAGATTTAGAGAAAATCGTTGGTCTTCAAACTGATGCCCCTTTAAAACGTGCCATTATGCCGTTTGGTGGAATCAAAATGGTGGAAGGTTCTTGTAAAGTTTATGGACGTGAACTTGATCCCGAAGTGAAAAAAATCTTTACCGAATATCGTAAAACCCATAACCAAGGTGTGTTTGATGTTTATACACCGGATATTTTACGTTGCCGTAAATCAGGCGTGTTGACCGGTTTGCCGGATGCATATGGTCGTGGTCGTATCATTGGTGACTACCGCCGTGTGGCACTTTACGGTGTTGATTTCTTAATGAAAGATAAATACGCTCAATTTACTTCATTACAAGAAAATCTTGAAAACGGTATTGATCTTGAAGGGACAATTCGTTTACGTGAAGAAATTGCAGAACAACATCGTGCGCTTGGTCAATTAAAACAAATGGCGGCAAGCTATGGTTTTGATATTTCTAATCCGGCAACGAATGCTCAAGAAGCAATTCAATGGATGTATTTCGCATATCTTGCAGCAATCAAATCACAAAACGGTGCGGCAATGTCATTCGGTCGTACAGCAACATTCATCGATATTTATATCGAACGTGATTTGAAAGCGGGCAAAATTACCGAAACCGAAGCACAGGAATTGGTTGACCACTTGGTAATGAAATTACGTATGGTGCGTTTCTTACGTACCCCTGAATACGATCAATTATTCTCCGGTGACCCAATGTGGGCAACTGAAACCATCGCAGGTATGGGCTTAGACGGTCGTACATTGGTAACTAAAAATACCTTCCGTATTTTACACACCCTTTACAATATGGGTACTTCACCGGAACCAAATTTAACCATTCTTTGGTCTGAACAATTACCGGAAAACTTCAAACGTTTCTGTGCAAAAGTTTCTATTGATACCTCATCCGTTCAATATGAAAACGATGACTTAATGCGTCCGGACTTCAATAATGATGACTATGCAATTGCGTGCTGTGTATCACCAATGGTGGTTGGTAAACAAATGCAATTCTTCGGTGCGCGTGCAAACTTGGCGAAAACCTTGTTATACGCAATCAATGGCGGTATTGACGAAAAATTAGGTATGCAGGTTGGCCCTAAAACCGCACCAATTACCGATGAAGTCTTAGACTTTGATACGGTAATGACCCGTATGGATAGCTTTATGGATTGGTTGGCGAAACAATATGTAACTGCATTAAACATCATCCACTATATGCACGATAAATATTCCTACGAAGCGGCATTAATGGCATTACACGATCGTGATGTTTTCCGCACAATGGCTTGCGGTATTGCAGGGCTTTCTGTTGCGGCTGACTCCCTTTCTGCGATTAAATATGCGAAAGTTAAACCGATTCGCGGTGATATTAAAGATAAAGACGGTAATGTAGTTGCCTCTAACGTTGCTATCGACTTTGAAATTGAAGGTGAATATCCACAATACGGTAACAATGATAACCGTGTAGATGATATTGCGTGCGATTTGGTTGAACGTTTTATGAAAAAAATTCAAAAACTCAAAACTTACCGCAATGCTGTGCCTACACAATCTGTTCTTACTATCACTTCTAACGTGGTATATGGTAAAAAAACAGGTAATACCCCTGATGGTCGCCGTGCCGGTGCACCGTTCGGACCGGGGGCAAACCCAATGCACGGCCGTGACCAAAAAGGTGCGGTAGCATCATTAACATCAGTAGCGAAATTGCCATTTGCATACGCAAAAGACGGTATTTCTTATACTTTCTCAATCGTACCGAATGCATTAGGTAAAGATGCGGAAGCACAACGCCGTAACCTTGCGGGCTTAATGGATGGCTACTTCCACCACGAAGCAACCGTTGAAGGCGGTCAACACTTAAACGTAAACGTGTTAAACCGTGAAATGTTGTTAGATGCAATGGAAAATCCGGAAAAATATCCGCAATTAACCATTCGTGTATCAGGTTACGCGGTGCGTTTTAACTCTTTGACAAAAGAGCAACAACAAGACGTTATCACCCGTACCTTCACACAATCAATGTAAAAACATTGTGAAATTTGACCGCACTTTAGCGGAAACATAAGATTATGAGCCTGATTTAAGTCAGGCTCATTTTTTATTCGGGGATATTCTGATAGAATTCGGCTATATTTTTTGTTAGTGAGTTGATTATGTCTGTTTTAGGAAGAATTCATTCATTTGAATCCTGCGGTACCGTTGATGGTCCGGGTATTCGTTTTATTTTATTTATGCAAGGCTGTTTAATGCGCTGCAAATATTGCCACAACCGTGATACTTGGGATTTGGATGGCGGCAGAGAAATTAGCGTAGAAGAGCTAATGAAAGAAGTTGTCACGTATCGCCATTTTATGAATGCTACCGGTGGTGGTGTAACGGCATCGGGGGGCGAGGCCATTCTTCAAGCGGAATTTGTACGGGATTGGTTTCAAGCCTGTAAAAAAGAAGGCATTAATACCTGTTTGGATACGAATGGTTTTGTTCGTCATTACGATCACATTATTGATGAATTGTTAGATGCAACGGATCTTGTTTTACTTGATTTAAAAGAATTAAACGATCAAGTACATCAAAATTTAATTGGCGTACCAAATAAACGTACTTTGGAATTTGCTAAATATCTACAAAAACGCAATCAACGGACTTGGATTCGCTATGTAGTGGTGCCGGGTTATACGGATAACGATCACGATGTGCATTTACTTGGTCAGTTTATTGAGGGAATGGACAATATCGAAAAAGTTGAATTACTCCCTTATCATCGTTTAGGGGCGCATAAATGGAAAACCTTAGGGTTTGATTATGAGCTTGAAGATGTAATGCCGCCAACGCGTGAATCTTTAGAACATATCAAGTCTATTTTAGAAGGCTATGGGCATACCGTTAAATTCTAATTATTTGGTATCAGATGAAGGAAGAAACAATGAAAAAACTAATTTTAACTTTTTCTATCGCATTGCTTACCGCTTGTTCCGTTCAAACACAAAAAGAGGCGGAACGCCAAGAAATCAAGCTGACGCCACCCACCCAAGATCGTCAAGGCTTTGTTCGATTGGTGAAAGATGTCAATTATTACGTTGATACAGATTCAATTTGGGTTGATAACGAAGAACCCAAAGAAGTACATTTCGATACGGTCGTGAATTTAGATAAAGGATTATATGTTTATCCCAAAGAATCCAAACGCTATGCACGTTCTGTTCGACAATATAAAATTTTGGATTGTAAAACTTATCGTTTAACGCAGGTGAGAACGGATTTTTACGATGAATTTTGGGGCGAAGGTTTACGCGCCGCACCAAAGAAACAGGGAAAGCATAGTATCCGTTTAACCCCAAACACAACACTCTATAATGCTGCACAGATTATTTGTGTTAATCATAGTAAATAGTTGCTAAGTAAAAAGGTCGCCATTGGCGACCTTTTTAGTATGAGGCATTAGAACGCTAAACGATCACGGTTTTTCTCCAGTGTCGCCTTGCCAATTCCTTGAACTTCAAGCAACTGTTCGGCAGTCGTAAAATTACCGTGTTTTTCACGATATTGCACAATCGCTTCCGCTTTCTTTGCACCAATGCCGGTTAAAGATTTTTGAATTTCACCGGCGGTTGCCGTATTAATATTGAGTTTATCACTCACTTTCGCCGCAGAAGTATTTTCGGTTGTTACCGTCTGAACGGTGGACGGCTCTACGGTTTTTTCTTCAGCAAAAGCGGATGAACCGAATAATACGCTCCCTAAAAGAAGTGAACTCATTAACGTTTTGATCAATTTCATAAGATTTCCTTGTTAGTGATTAGAATGTTGATAAAATCAACGGCGTTATTTTTTCTATTTCTAAAAAACTCACAAGAAAATGACCGCATTTTTGCGATCAAACGCGTAAAATTAATATTACATCACACAAAAAGTCACATTTATAAGCGAGGGAGGGGAGATGCCATATCAATATTTTAATGTGCCAATTTTTCTTGCCTCCCTTTTCCTTTCCTTTTCAATTCGAGCCGAACAATTTGTCTCGTTAACATTATGCAGCGATCGCCTACTGGCTGAATTGGCTCGTTCTGAACAAATTGCAGCACAGTCGCCTTATTCTAAAAATCCCTTAATGATGCTGGATAAAATCAATCGCGACAAACCCACCGTTGAACCACAGCTAACAGCGTTGTTACCTTATCTGGATAAAACATTCCTCATTAATGAGCATTTTTATCCTCAACTGACAAACGATTTAAAAAAACTTGGGGCAAAAATTGTGCCAATTAATGATACGCCACAAACGCCCAATGAACTGTTTGCTTTAATGGTACAACTGGGTAAATTAACCGGAAATGAAACAAAGGCAGAGGCATTGGTTGGTAAGCTAAAATCACAGCATTCACGCCTTCATTTACCGTTTACCGATACCCTAATCTTATCCGATACAGGCATTGTAGAAAGTGCGTTCCCTCAGTATTCGGCATTGTTAAATTTACTTGGATTAACCCCCCTTAAAGCACCGCCAACCACACAAAATTTTTCTCTTGAAAAAATATTGCTTGCTCAACCTAATGTGCTAATTGAAATCTCCGATGGACAAAGTTATAACGAACAAGCCGAATTGCTCCGCCATCCGTTATTACAAAATCTTTTCAAAAATCGACCGCACTTTCGCATTCCGATGAAATATACTTATTGCTTCGATCACGGCGTGTGGCTGGGGGCGGAAGTGATTTATAATCAAAGTAAAAAAACACCTTAGGGAAACATCATTTCATATCACAATGACAAAAACACAAAAACTCAACACAATACTTTTTTCACTCCTCGTTCTCATTATCGCTGTTGCCCTTTATTACCAACTGAGCGATTTTGCCCAGCTTAAAAATGCAGACGGCATACCCACCGATATGCGTTCTCTTGTTTTGTGGGATATTCGTTTTCCACGTATTGGTTTGGCATTGATCACCGGAGGTAGCCTTGCCTTGGCTGGCAATGCTATGCAAGGTATTTTCCAAAATCCCCTCGCAGGCCCCGGCTTACTGGGAAGCAGTGCAGGGGCAACTACCGTAAGCGTATTCTTGCTTTATTATTTTTCGATACCATTAAGTTTTTTATTGCTTGGTGGCGTATTGGGAGCATTAGCGAGTTTTATGCTTGTTTATTTTTTGGCGAAAAATCACGGCACAACCGCAATGATTTTAAGTGGATTGGCGATAAATATGTTATTTTCCGCTGCGGTGGCTTTGTTACTTTCCAATGCGGAAAGCCCGTGGGCGTTGGCGGAACTCTATCGTTGGCTACAAGGCTCGTTGATGTGGGCGAAAATGGATACCTTGATGATTTCTCTCCCATTCATTTTATTCGGCATGCTTTGTCTTTATGCCCAACGCCGTTATATCGATTTCCTCACCTTTGGGGAAGAAACTGCCTCAACGATGGGGATTAACCCCCAAAAGAGCTTTTTCATCACTACTTTTGGTGTCGCATTATTGGTGGGGGCAACCATTCCACAAACCGGCACGATTGGTTTTATAGGCTTAATCGCTCCGCATTTTGCGCGAATTATACTTAAAAAACGCCCCTCACAGCTTTATTTGAGCAGTGCTTTAATTGGGGCGTTATTACTGCTTGTTGCCGATCTTTGTGTGCAATATATCCCGATTTTTTCACATATCTATATTGGCACATTAACTGCTATTATCGGCGCGCCGTGCTTGATTTGGATTTTATTAACCGAACAAAGAAAACTCGCCGGATAATATTGCTTGTATATGCTTCTCTCCACAAGCGGAGAAAAGAAATAGTAGAGAAAAAGAAAATTACTGAAGAAAAATAAAATGATACGAATTGAAAACCTCTCGCAACCTTACGGCTTAAAAAATATCTCTTGTCACATTCCCGAGGGTAAACTGGTTGGCATAATGGGGGCGAACGGGGCGGGAAAATCCACCCTATTGAAAACCCTTGCCGGTATATTACCGATTAGCAAGGGGGAAATTTGGTTTCAAAATAATAAATTAAGCGAAATGACCGCCGCAGAAAAAAGCCAACAGTTAGCATATTTTGCTCAAAACCCTCATATTCATTGGGATCTTTCTGTTTATGACGTAATAGCCCTCGGACTGCCAAAACCATTGTCTGACGAAAAAGAGCGGTCAAAAATCAGCGAGATTTCACAACAATTTTCCATTGAACATTTGCTCAATAAACCCTTTTCACAACTTTCCGGCGGCGAAAAAGCCCGTGTACAACTCGCCCGCTGCTGCATTAAAGACACCCCTTTACTCCTTGCCGATGAACCCATCGCCTCCCTCGATCCCTATTATCAGCTCGATATGATGGAAAAACTGAAATTCCTCACACCCACAAAAACCTGCGTAGTCGTGATTCATCACCTTAATTTAACCTACCGTTTCTGCGATGAAATTATTTTGCTACATCAAGGCAACATCATTGACTACGGCAAAACACAAGCGGTACTGAATCAAGAAAATATTGCGAGGGGGTTTGGGGTAAAAGTTGAAATTGATCAGGAAAGAAAGGAAATTTGGGGAATAGAAAAATTATCAACCTGGTTAGGTATATGAGTAAAGATAAAGCGTAGAAAACAGTATAACTTTATAAAATATTTCAAGTCTTTTATCCACTTTTCTTAATATTAATAATCCAGTAACAACCGATAAACTTCCTTTTACGAACCAAACCGAAA